>NZ_KB373314.1:0-269353 GCF_000314795.2 Streptococcus sp. F0442
CATGTTGAGGCGGTAAGTTTGCTAGTCAAGGAGTAAAACGACGAAGATTAGCATTTACTTCCGCCCATGCGATAGCTGTCCGTGATTGACAAGTGCTAGCACGCAGACAGAACGGAGATAGCGAACCGCTGAGTGTGTCGCTCTGCTCGTAAAAGCTTAGAAACCTTTGAACGAAAGGGATAATGAAAGCCTTGATTGCAAGGCTTTTTGCTTTATGGTGGGTAAGTATCAGAGTGAGAAAATTTTTGGAATGAGTAGAAGTGATAGCTAGAAATTATCAGTTTCTATTTCCATTTACCCTGTGGGTACGTGTTTGTTTCCATTGACAAGGAGTTTGTGGGAATAGAAATGTACCCACCTTGTTTGAATCAAGTGAAGTGTAGTTGAAGGAAATCTGTTGAAAGCAATACTTCATTTTACCGAATAAGTAATAATTTAGGCAACTTCAAATCGATTAAAAAAAACTATTTTAAAGGTTAAGAGTAGACAAAAATTGTCCACTCTTTTTTGCAAACTCAATTTATCAATAAATGAAATGAGGGAATGTAAAATGAAATATTTTGAGGTTGAGTTAGAAAATCCTGATGAATTTTTAAAACTACAAACAGAAGATTTTGTGAAAGCTAATCGCTTGCTACTAAGGAAGATAATCCAGAGCGTTACAGTCTATGAAGAAAACTTCGTCATATCCTTTAAATCTGGCATCGAATTGGAAGTATGAGTCTCATTCCATAACTTTTATATTGAACATATCATCTTGTTGTGTTATACTGTAAATTGATATAAACAAAGATGTAGGAGGAACCGAAACTATGACAGCCTCAATGCGTTTAAGATAAGCTGGCAATAAAAAAAGCAGAATCTATACCCGATGATAGGCTTTTTTGTTGTGCTTATTTATACGATATTGAGCATTCATTAGTTACGGTGAGGATATTGGTTATTTAACTATACCTTTATTTAACTATGTCTTTAATATGAATGTTTCCAAATTGTATGTATGCAGACCAAAAGCCACATTGTGGGGTTTGGCCTGCATTTTTTATTGCCTAGAATGCTATTCAAAATAGAAATTCAAGCAAAATAATATGCAGGAGATAATATAAATGGAAAAATACAACAATTGGAAACGAAAATTTTATGCAATATGGGCAGGGCAAGCAGTATCATTAATCACTAGTGCCATCCTGCAAATGGCGATTATTTTTTACCTTACAGAAAAAACAGGATCTGCGATGGTCTTGTCTATGGCTTCATTAGTAGGTTTTTTACCCTATGCGATTTTGGGACCTGCCATTGGTGTGCTAGTGGATCGTCATGATAGGAAGAAGATAATGATTGGTGCCGATTTAATTATCGCAGCAGCTGGTGCAGTGCTTGCTATTGTTGCATTCTGTATGGAGCTACCTGTCTGGATGATTATGATAGTATTGTTTATCCGTAGCATTGGAACAGCTTTTCATACCCCAGCACTCAATGCGGTTACACCACTTTTAGTACCAGAAGAACAGCTAACGAAATGCGCAGGCTATAGTCAGTCTTTGCAGTCTATAAGCTATATTGTTAGTCCGGCAGTTGCAGCACTCTTATACTCCGTTTGGGATTTAAATGCTATTATTGCCATCGACGTATTGGGTGCTGTGATTGCATCTATTACGGTAGCAATTGTACGTATACCTAAGCTGGGTAATCAAGTGCAAAGTTTAGAACCAAATTTCATAAGGGAGATGAAAGAAGGAGTTGTGGTTCTGAGACAAAACAAAGGATTGTTTGCCTTATTACTCTTAGGAACACTATATACTTTTGTTTATATGCCAATCAATGCACTATTTCCTTTAATAAGCATGGAACACTTTAATGGAACGCCTGTGCATATTTCTATTACGGAAATTTCCTTTGCATTTGGGATGCTAGCAGGAGGCTTATTATTAGGAAGATTAGGGGGCTTCGAAAAGCATGTATTACTAATAACAAGTTCATTTTTTATAATGGGGACCAGTTTAGCCGTTTCGGGAATACTTCCTCCAAATGGATTTGTAATATTCGTAGTTTGCTGTGCAATAATGGGGCTTTCGGTGCCATTTTATAGCGGTGTGCAAACAGCTCTTTTTCAGGAGAAAATTAAGCCTGAATATTTAGGACGTGTATTTTCTTTGATCGGAAGTATCATGTCACTTGCTATGCCAATTGGGTTAATTCTTTCTGGATTCTTTGCTGATAAAATCGGTGTAAATCATTGGTTTTTACTATCAGGTATTTTAATTATTGGCATTGCTATAGTTTGCCAAATGATAACTGAGGTTAGAAAATTAGATTTAAAATAAACAATATTGGAGGAATATTTATGTATCTTATTTTCATGTAACTCTTCCTGCTAAAATCGCAGGGTTTTCCCTGCATACAAGCAAATGAAAGCATGCGATTATAGACAGGAGGAAATGTTATGGAATTAATAATAAAAGCAAAAGACATTCGTGTGGAATTCAAAGGACGCGATGTTTTAGATATAAATGAATTAGAAGTATATGATTATGACCGTATTGGTTTAGTAGGAGCAAATGGTGCTGGAAAAAGCACTTTACTCAGGGTACTTTTAGGAGAATTAACTCCCCCAGGATGTAAAATGAATCGTCTGGGTGAACTTGCCTATATTCCCCAGTTGGACGAAGTAACTCTGCAGGAGGAAAAAGATTTTGCACTTGTAGGCAAGCTAGGTGTTGAGCAATTAAATATACAGACTATGAGCGGTGGTGAAGAAACAAGGCTTAAAATAGCACAGGCCTTATCGGCACAGGTTCATGGTATTTTAGCGGATGAACCTACGAGCCATTTAGACCGTGAAGGAATTGATTTTCTAATAGGACAGCTAAAATATTTTACAGGTGCACTGTTAGTTATTAGCCATGACCGCTATTTTCTTGATGAAATAGTAGATAAAATATGGGAACTGAAAGATGGCAAAATCACTGAGTATTGGGGAAACTATTCTGATTATCTTCGTCAGAAAGAGGAAGAACGTAAGAGCCAAGCTGCAGAATACGAACAATTTATTGCGGAACGTGCCCGATTGGAAAGGGCTGCGGAGGAAAAGCGAAAACAGGCTCGTAAAATAGAACAGAAGGCAAAAGGTTCTTCAAAGAAAAAAAGTACTGAAGACGGAGGGCGTTTAGCTCATCAAAAATCAATAGGAAGTAAGGAAAAAAAGATGTATAATGCTGCTAAAACCCTAGAGCACAGGATTGCGGCCTTAGGAAAAGTAGAAGCTCCGGAAGGCATTCGCAGAATTCGTTTCAGGCAAAGTAAAGCATTGGAGCTCCATAATCCATACCCTATAGTCGGTGCAGAAATTAATAAAGTATTTGGGGATAAGGCTCTGTTTGAAAATGCATCTTTTCAAATTCCGTTAGGAGCAAAAGTGGCGTTAACTGGTGGTAATGGAATCGGAAAAACAACTTTAATCCAAATGATCTTAAACCATGAAGAAGGAATTTCTATTTCGCCTAAGGCAAAAATAGGTTACTTTGCACAGAATGGTTACAAGTACAACAGTAATCAGAATGTTATGGAGTTTATGCAGAAGGATTGTGACTACAATATATCAGAAATTCGTTCAGTGCTAGCATCTATGGGGTTCAAACAGAACGATATTGGAAAAAGTTTATCTGTTTTAAGCGGTGGAGAAATTATAAAATTGTTGCTTGCTAAAATGCTCATGGGTAGATATAACATCCTAATAATGGATGAACCCAGTAACTTCCTTGACATACCAAGTTTAGAGGCTTTGGAAATACTAATGAAGGAGTACACCGGAACTATCGTGTTTATCACCCACGATAAACGATTACTCGAAAATGTAGCAGATGTAGTTTATGAAATTAGAGATAAGAAAATAAATCTGAAACATTAAATTTAAGGTAGTCGCTGGTCAGTATAGTCTGTTCTGGTTGGCGACTCCATTGTTAAAGAGTATAAAGACTTTAGATTTTATGAATATTAAAAATAGGAACAGTCAATTGAACTGCTCCTATTTTTCTGCTAAATATATTGTAGTTTTCTTATATGTATAATGATAGATTAGCGGATTCTCATCTACGGTACTTACTTCAAATATGAAGAAGTGATCGCGGTTATCTCTGGACTTTTCCTTATTGAGGACAAAGTAATTCTTACGTGAAGTCGCCATTGTTTTTAGGATATCATCAGTTAGGAAGGTCAATGGAATATTCATGTTAGAGTAGCGGTAGAAGTCACGTTCAAAATCTTGGTAGCTCTCGCTATAATAGTCCATTTGTAGGTGATTACGCTGAAACTCAAGCTGATTCATAGAGCACCTCCTCGACAAGTTCAATACTAATAATGTCTTTTAATTTCAAATTGATGTGACCTGTTGTAGTTTTTATCAAAATGAAATCTTTGGTCAGACTTGGTATTGTTCCAGTGTAGGAAACACGCTTGTTTTTTTCAATCACTTGAATGCGTGTGCGTAGCTGCCCGGCGTATACTTGACTGAGGAGTAATAATTTCTTCTCTAGTGATAAGTCAGACATGTACGTTACTTTGTTTGTATCATCAGAGAGTGCTGATGCATGTTCAGATAGGAAAAAGCCCATCCATTTTTGCATCTTTGTATCCTGGTACTCTCTTGCTGATTGAAATGGTAAATATGAACGGTCAATCATATCAAATCCTTTCTATGCAGAGGCAAGGGTATTTTTATCAAATTGAATCGTAAAACCTTGAATTCCCCCACCTGTGTAACATTCTTTAAAGCGATTGATTACCTCAGTATAGATTATCACAGATGAGCTTGTTGGCTTAATGCTAAATGTAAATTCCAATGGTAATCGGTTTTCAGATTTAGCATGTACTAGTCGTATCGATATTTCAGTTGTTTTGAGTTTTCTCTGACGAAGTTTTGAAGTTGCTGTTTCAACGATTCCATGTAAAAATCTTTCAAGCATTTCAATATCATTACATCCTTTGCTACGGATTTCTGAAAATTGTACTGTATTTTTTTCTTGTTTCATTTTAATCCCTCCAATCCACCCGCGGAATGACCACCGATAAGTTTACTGCGTTCAATATTTCTGGAACCTTCAGTTAGGACGGTTCCTTTTTGTATGGCTAAAAAACCAAACTGTTCTCTGACAACATCAATAGCTGTCTGAAGTCTATTATCTTTTTCAATTTGTTCTACATCATCAAAGAGTGATAGTAGAGTATAGCTTTCATCTACGAAGCCACTATAAGATACACCAATTTGTCTCACTGCACCAGAGGTGTATTTTTTCGGAATAATACAAGTACATGACTCACCATTGTTTTGGGGAGATTTGCGGGTTCAATTTTATTCTGAGCATTTATAGATTTTTTCATCTCAGTCCTAGAATAGCCAATATGAATAGAAACGACAGTAGTCAATACTAGGGCTACTGTTCCGTTCCACAGTATCATTTAAAAATCATTTTCACACCCTTTCGTCTATTAGTATAGAAGAAAGCTCTCAGCACACGTTGAGGCAGTATCACTGCTTGTAAGAGCTGAGGCATCAGCGTAGTAGAAGGAGATGTTCCGCCCATGCGATAGATGTCGTAGAGTAAGGAGTTTACGACGAAACGATACGGCAACAGCGAACCGCCGAGTGTGTTGCTCTGCTCGTAAAAGCCTAGAAAGCTTGGTATGAATTAATAATGAAAAGCCTTGATTGTAAGGCTTTTTTTGTGTTTTTGTGATAGAATATAGGTAGTTATAATCGACAGCAACTAAGAAGCAGTAAAAAAATATTATTCATAGAATAATCAGGATTAGGAAGATAAAATGACAGAAATTGACAAAAAGAATTTAAAAAATTATCTTTATTGTACATTTGGAATTACTTATATAGCTTGGGGGATTCTTGCCATCTTTACGCAATCTCATATTTTGGGATTAGAAACATTTATAGGGAGAATGTTACATATAGTAGGTGCACTTGGTCCAGCTATTGCAAGTGGCTTTTATTTGAAAAGGAATAATATAAAATTTAAACAATTTTTATTTAGTAAGAAAGAAAATAGTAGTATTTATTTCATTATTCATCTGTTAGCAATTTTGATACTATTTTCTGTATCTTCCTTAGAATTAAACGGAGTATCCATTTATCTGATGCCATTATTCTTTATACAACTAATTTTTTTTGGTGGTGGACATGAAGAATTAGGATGGAGAGGAATATTACAGCCGTTACTTGATAAAAAATATACTTATTGGCAATCTAATTTGATTGTAGGATCAATCTGGGGAATTTGGCATCTGCCTTTATGGTTTATAGTTGGAGAAAGTCATCAAGGATTTCCTTTTATTTTATTTTTTATATATACATTATTTTTAAGTTTTGTTTTAGGGCTTCTTTACCGTCAAACGAAATCTGTGGGATACTGTATAATATTTCATGCGTTCGCAAATTTGTTAAATCTCTATTTTGTGTTAAAAATTAATGTTATTTTTATTATCATTTTTATTGCTTATTTAATTTATACAATATTGGCGAGTAATAGAATTAGTAAGGAAAAGAGTTTGTATCCAAAATAACTGGATATACTCTAGAAAATGAAGATGATTTTGTTCAAGGGAATAAAGTAGAAATAACGAACATTTAGATGAAAGGTTTAGAGTAAACATGAGTCTCTTATTTGAAGAATTTAAAACTATTTGTTTCCATTTAAATCGAGTCGGAATTACACCGACACTGATGGGGTCTTTGGGATTGGAGTTTAGAACGAAAGAAAATTGGGGGCCGTCTGACATTGACGTTCATGTGCCTGGTGACCCTAGAGGTTGGGAAGCACCTGATCATCTCAGAATTTATGACTGGGACAAGATAATGAAAGTGATGAAAGACTTAGGCTACGTCTTAATAGATATTCATGAGCATGAATTCAAAAAGGATCGAGTGAGTGTTGAATTTGGAAGTATCGATTCCTTACCTGATTTTGCAGGAGTTTCGGAATCGAATATAGAGCTTATTCACATTGATGGCATCACTTTTCGTCTTCCAAGTCTGGAGCAGTATCTAAGTATTTACAAAGCTTCTTCTCAAGACTCCTATCGAAATGAACACAATAACAATAAGGATTTTAAAAAGATTGAGTGGATGGAAAGACATTTGTAAATTATCATATGAAAAGTAGAAATAATAAGTAATGACTGAGGTATATTATGGCATATGAAAAGAAAAGTATTAGAGCAATAATAGATGATGTGAATAGTAGAAGAGTATATCTTCCTGCTATTCAAAGAAAATATGTTTGGGGAGATTCGCAGATCACAAAATTAATGGATTCTATCATGTTAGGATACCCTATAGGAACTTTTCTATTATGGAAAGTCAAGAAGAGTATAGTGAACCAAAAAGAATATTCAATGTATGAATTTATAAAGGAATATCATGACAGAGATATGTATAAGAATCCTACTGCCCCACAGCCCTTTCCAATTGGCAGTGTTGATGAAACAATCTGGGCAATTTTAGATGGTCAGCAGAGATTGACATCTTTGTACATAGCATTGCAAGGAAGTATGAGTAGAAAACTCCCAAACAAAAGATGGAAGAACGATGATGCTTTCCCAAAGAAGGAGTTGTACTTTGATTTGCACAGTAAAAAAACTGATGACGAGGATATATCTTATGAATTCAGATTTTTGACATCAAATGAAGCCTCAAATAATAAGAATGATAAGGTTTGGTATTTAGTAAAAGATATCCTTAAGTATTCAGCTGAGGAATTATTAACAGAAGTTATCATTCCAAACGGTTGGGCAACCGATATTGTTGCAATAAAGAACATTTCTCTATTACATACAAGACTTGTTACTGATGAAATCATTAACTATTTTGAAGTAGAAAAAGATTCAATTGATAGTGTTTTGGATATTTTCGTCAGAGTTAATTCTGGTGGAACTGTTCTTTCAAAGAGTGACTTATTATTTTCGACTATTGTTTCTCATTGGGATAAGGCAAGAGATGAAATTGACAAGCTACTTTCAGAGATAAATAAGAAAGGTGAAGGTTTTAAGTTTTCTAATGATTTTATTATGCGCACTTGTTTGTATCTTTTAGATATGTCTGTAGCATTAAAAGTTGAAACATTCAAGAAAGATAGCGTATTAAAAATTAAAGAAAACTGGGATGCGATCCAAGAAGCAATAAAGGATACAGTTGATTTGCTAAATGAATTCGGATTTAATTCAGAAAATATGATTTCTTATGTTGCTGTTTCTCCTATGGTCTACTACCGATACAAAGGTGGTAATTACGATTCGAATAGTAAAGCAGAATTGAGAAAGTATATAGTAATCGCACAGGTTAAACAGATTTTTGGTACTGCATCAAATGCTGCACTAACAAGCATTCGAGAAGCATTGAAGACTGCTTCGACTAATTCGTTTAGTATGAAAAATTTTACTGGTGTAAGATTTACTGGTGATAGATCTCTTCGATATACAGCTGAAGAGATTGATGCTTTGTTTGATACATACGAGATTGGTGCCTATACATTTATGTTGCTTTCTCTTTTGTACCCAAATTTAAAGTTTAGCCAAAAGGGATTCCATCAAGATCATATGCACCCTCATACGGGATTTGAAGAGAAGAAAATAAAAAGTTTGATATTATCGGACGGAACTGTGATTGGTGAAGATACTAAGGAAGATTGGCGTAGAAGAAGGAATACATTAGCAAACCTTCAGCTGCTGGAAGGCAGGGAGAACGAAGTCAAGAATGCAACACCACTTGTTGAATGGTTAAAGGTAGCTGAAAATAGAGAAAATGTAAAGTATCTTCCAGCTGGTATTTCTTATGAACTTTCTAATTTTGAAGAGTTTATGGAAAAACGCCAAGAGCTGATGAGCAAGGCATTAAAAGATATTCTTTTATAGTAAGTGTTGAACAGGTTGTTTATTGGAGAACTTAGTCGTTTTGAGGTGGTGTCAACACCTGTCCAATATGATATGGGAATAGCGAACTGCGGAGTGTCTTAGTTTAATATAAAAAAGTAATTAACGTTTGAAAACCAGAAGGAAGAAAAAATGTATCTATTAGGATTATGTCAAAATGATTCCTCAAAGGATTTAGTCGCATTCGAGACTTTAGAAGAAGGACGAGAATTTGTAGCGCAAATCCCGGGATATACTTTAGAAACAGAAGATGGGTTTGAAGTGGAGTATGTAAATCCTAAACACTTACCGGATTATATGGAAATTGTTTTCAATGGAAATATTGTCCCTTTATCTAGATTTTCGTTTGAACCCGAAGAAAATGTGGACATTATTTGGAAAGAAATTTCGAATTTATCCGTTAAAAACGATGAAGTCAAAGCCTATATCGAAGCAAGAGAAGTAAACTTCCGCAAGGTAAAAGCTTTCTTAGAAAGCAAAGGTTATGAAGCCGACAGAATCTATTTCGGAAGTGAAGATGGCGAAGCAATTGTCTACAGAAATAAAGACGCCAAAGATTGGCGCTTCTTATGTCACTTAGATCCAATGTTTGTTGAGATTGAGGATGTAGAAGAATACGTAAAAGAAATGCTGGAAGATACCTCGCAAGGAGATGAATAGGGTATTAAACACTTAAACCGATTTCTATGAACTGGCTATTACTAGTGATACTATTACTTGAATGAACTGATACGGCAAGTCTGAACCCCTATGTGCGTTGCAACACTCTTCCGATCTGAGATAGTCGAAGAGTAGAAGGTGATGGTATTGGTATCAATCAATGAGTAACAAGGTAACAGCATGATTCGAAACATTTGCTTGTAATTTGCGGAGGAACATCAATATGGATGGAGTAACAAAAGATTCTATAAAAACGGCTAAACTAATGAAACAATTATGGCCCCAATTGACCGATAAAGAAGCTATTGATGAAGTAAAAAGATATACGAATGGCAAAAATACTGAAATCTTTACTGAAGTTGAAGGTGACACAATTGTTGGTCTAGCACTATGTTCACTCAGATTTGATTATGTTGAAGGTTGTAAATATAGTCCTGTTGGATTCTTAGAAGGGATTATTGTCGACGAGGAATATCGTTTAAAGGATATTGCTAAAAATCTCTGTACAAAATGTGAGGAATGGGCGAAAAATAAAGGATGTAAGGAATTTGCAAGTGACTGTACTTTAACGAATACGGATTCTATAAGATTTCATCTCAATATTGGATTTCAGGAGGCAAATAGAATTATTCATTTTAAGAAGAAATTATAATTTCAGAACGTGGTCAAAATTTATGTATCTTTAGAAAGTGTGAAAGATTGGACGAACAAATTTTTTTGATGGGTGGAAATCCGCCGATAAAGAACCATACGATTGTTAATAAAATTGTTTCATCAAGGAAGATCGATAGAATTGTCATTTTTACAGTTTATCGAGAAAATTGGGAACCGTACATGAAAAAGTACACGGAAGTTTTTCAAAGTCATTTTCCTAACCTAAACACTGATTACTTACTCTTGGACACTGAGCAGATTGATTTTGATAGCTATCTAGATGCTGATCTAATTATCATTGGTGGTGGAAATACGGAAAAGTATTTAGCTACTTACGTCAATCAGCAGTTCAAAAATTATATCGATCGTATGCTGAATAAAGGGGCAAAAGTTATAGGGTTTTCTGCAGGAGCCCTATTATTAGGAGAAAAAGTCTATGTTTCACCTAATGATAATTCAGATCATCAGATAAAGATAAAAAATGGATTAGGACTCTTTAGTCAGTTTTTATTGAGTGTTCATTATGATCCATGGAATGATAAAGCTAATAAGTCCAGTGCTGAAGAACTTGTTGATGTTCCCATAATTCCACTAAATGATCATTCCTGTCTTGTCTTGGATAAATCTGGGAACATTATAGAGAAAATTGACTAGTTTTCATTGTCTAAATCTTGATCTAGGTAACTAAAGCGTAGACGTACTGCATGGGACCCAATTTTCAATTTTATGAAAATGGACTATTGAAATTTTAGTAATTAAGGGAGATAGCAAAAATGGCTTCAAGTAAAGAATATTTAGATTTCATTTTAGAACAATTGTCCGAGTTGGAAGAAATATCATATAGAGCAATGATGGGTGAATATATAATTTATTATCGAGGGAAAATCATAGGTGGAATTTATGATGATAGATTTTTAGTGAAGCCTGTCAAATCTGCAATAGCGTATATGCCGAATGTAGAATACGAATTGCCGTATGAAGGTGCAAAGGAAATGCTATTGGTAGATGATGTTGACAACAAAGAATATTTAACCGGCTTATTTAATTCAATGTATGATGAGTTACCTACACCAAAACCAAAGAAAAAGAAATAATAAAATCTCAGTTTATCTAGGTAAATACCATTTAACGATAACCTTATGCGATCGTTAAAAAGTATGTGAATATGTTCTCGATGACTGCGCATGTTGAGTGTGTAAGTTTGTTAATAAAACGCAGTTAAACCACTCGCTTTGACATTTCAAGGCGAGAGGCTTCAAAGCTCCACTGGAGCTTTGAACTCCCCAAACCTTTTGAGTTCTAAGCGAATTCCTGTTTGGATGGAGTGATACTTTGGTTTGGATCTGGGCTGTGATATAGATGCCATGACCAGAATTAATGAAATAGAGGAGTAAAATTGATGGAGCAAAATAAGCTCAAAGCAATTATGTTTGCCTTTCTGGCAGCTGTTTTTTATGCCATAAATGTACCGATATCAAAGGTTCTTTTGCAGCATGTGGGCCCGACTACAATGGCAGCATTGTTGTATCTTGGTGCTGGGATTGGTATTGGGATGATGTCACTCTTTAATAAGAAGGACAGGGAGAAAGCTGAGAGCCTGACAAAAGCGGAACTTCCCTATATTGTCGGAATGATTGTTCTCGATATTGCTGCACCGATTTTTCTGATGCTTGGAATCAGCTATGGTTCCTCTGCCAATGCTTCGCTTCTCGGCAATTTTGAAATTGTGGCGACGACGGTCATTGCACTGATTCTCTTTAAAGAAGCTGTAACCAAAAGATTATGGGTAGCTATTGGGCTAATCACCCTGTCAAGCATCTTGCTGTCGTTTGAAGGAACAGACAGCTTTCATTTCTCTTATGGTTCTTTGCTGGTGATCATGGCTACCGTTTGCTGGGGACTTGAAAATAACTGCACTAGAGAACTATCATCAAAGAGCACCTATCAAATTGTCATGCTAAAAGGCCTATGCTCAGGTCTTGGCGCTCTGGTCATTGCTCTGATAAAAAGAGAGTCCTTTCCAGGAATCGGTTATATCGCCATTGCCTTGGCTTTAGGTTTTGTAGCCTACGGACTCAGCATTTTCATGTATGTGAGAGCCCAGAATGTTCTTGGAGCAGCTAAAACCAGTGCCTATTATGCTGTCAATCCCTTGATCGGAGCTCTCCTTGCTTTTGTATTTTTAAGTGAATCCTTATCCTGGATGTATGTGATCGCCTTGATCGTTATGGTCATTGGTTCTGCTTTAGTGGTAGTCGATACGTTTATTCGCCAACATGACCATGAACACCAGCATGCATTCACGCATAGCCATGGCGGAAGTACCCACACGCATACGGTAAGGCATTCGCATGTCCACAAGCATTATCTAACAGAAGAGAAGCACAGGCATCGTCATTCTATCGAGGAACTAGAGTGTCTAGCAGAGGAAAAAGATAGGTAAAAGCAAATAGAAGATAGGCTATTACGAGAGGCTGATAAGAAATTAGAATGAGCTGCCTTTGTTCTGAAATTCGGTAGATGCGAAGAGTTTCTGAGAGCTATCGGCAAAACTTGTATGGACAGATTAAAAGTTGGAGTACCATCTTTGCCTCGTTTTTGAGAAAGGACAAAGAAAAAATGGAAGCACAAATTTTTTTGATGGGTGGAAATCCACCGATAAAGAACCATACGATTGTTAATAGAATTGTGTCATCAAGGAAGATCGAAAGAATTGTCATTTTTACAGTTTATCGAGAAAATTGGGAACCGTATATGAAAAAGTACACGGAAGTTTTCCGAAGCCATTTTTCTAACCTAAATACTGATTACTTACTCTTGGACACTGAGCAGATTGATTTTGATAGCTATCTAGATGCTGATGTCATCATCATCGGTGGTGGAAATACGGAAAAGTATCTAGCTACTTATGTCAATCAGGAGTTCAAAAATTATATCGTTCATATGCTGAATAAAGGGGCGAAAGTTATGGGATTTTCTGCAGGAGCCCTATTATTAGGAGAAAAAGTCTATGTTTCACCTAATGATAATGCAGATCATCAGATAAAGATAAAAAATGGATTAGGACTCTTTAGTCAGTTTTTAATTAGTGTCCATTATGATTCCTGGAATGATAAAGCTAATAAGGATAGAGCTGAAGAACTCGTTCATGTTCCCATAATTCCACTAAATGATCATTCATGTCTTGTATTGGATAAACTTGGAAACATTATTGAGAAAATTGACTAGTTTTCATTATCTAAATCTTGATCTAGGTAACTAAAGTGTAGACAAACTGGATGGGTTACTAGTGAAAACTGCAAGAAGTGTTGGAAAGTGAATCGGAGAGTGCGTGATGAATTTTAGTAGTAAGATAGCCATAAATAAAGGCTGGTCAGATGATAAAAAATATTGTGTGACAGATCAAAATCAGCAAAAATATTTCTTGCGTGTTTCTGATAAGGAGAAGTTAGATTCTAAAAAATTTGAATTTGATATGATGGAGAAAGTGGCTTCTCTTGGAATTCCGATGTGTAAGCCAATTAGCATAGAACTCTGCGATGACGAAGTACATTCTTTACATGAATGGATAGATGGGAAAGATGCTCGAGAAACAATTTTAACTGTTTCAAAAGAACAACAATACATTTACGGACTAGAAGCAGGAAGAATCCTTCGAAAAATTCATTCACTCCTAGTTACAGAAGTTCGTGATGATTGGGAGGTCTTTTATAATCGAAAAATTGATGACAAAATCTCCAAATACAAAGAATGTCCAGTTCAATATGAAAATGGTCAGATCTTTATTGAGTTTTTAAATGCAAATCGAGAATTGTTAAAAGATAGACCTCAGGTTTTCCAACATGGAGATTATCATATAGGAAATTTCATGATTGGTGAAGATCGTAAAATTTATGTCATTGATTTTGATCGCTTTGACGTCGGGGATCCTTGGGAGGAATTCAATCGTATTGTATGGTCTGCTCAAGTCTCTCCCTCTTTTGCGTCTGGTATGATAGATGGATATTTTGATCATAAGGTTCCGGATTTATTTTGGAAGCTTCTCGCTATCTATATTCTAAATAACATAGTTGGTGCTCTGTCATGGGCTGTACCATACGGAGTTGAAGAAATAGTAGTAATGCAACATCAAGCTAAGGAAATTTTAGAATGGTATGATGATATGAATCAAATCATTCCTAGTTGGTACTTGAACAAGAAGAAGACTGAATAATGTAAACGTTGGAATATCATTTTTGGAAAATATGACACGATTATTTGCCCAAATTTAAACACATCTGACTATCTTTAATATGGGTGATTTTAATCAATACAAGTTAAACTGGTATAGTAAGGAGTTTAAATATGAAATTCCATGAATTTGGTGATAAGAATTTGCCTTCTATCTTGCTGATACATGGTGGTGGCAGTTCTTGGTGGAATTATCTTCGTCAAGCACGGATCTTATCAAAAGAATACCGTGTTATTCTACCCACTTTGAATGGCCACGGTGAAGAATATCAACTCGATTATGTTTCTACTGAAGATTCTGCTTTGGAGATCCTAGACTATGTCAAAGCAAACTGTGGTGGGAAGGTGTTTGCGATCGGTGGCGTTTCACTGGGTGGTCAAATTGCCATGGAACTTTTGTCCTTAGACAGCGAGATAGCTGAGAAGGCCATCATAGATGGAAGCCTCTGTATTTCTCAACCAAGGTTGGCTAAAATCAGCATCTTTCTAGTAGCTCTATTTGGTAAATTGATGTTCAGTAAATTCTCTTGCAAACTTCAATTAAGCATGATGAACAAACTCTATCCTAAACTGGCTTATCCAGAGGAGATAAAAGCTTATTATTTGGAGGATTTGCCAAGGACGCCTATCAAAACATTGGTGACCATTTACAAAACCTATATGGGGCGTTACAAGCTCAAGGACACGATTTCTGCAAGCAAGACGCAGGTTCTGTATATCTACGGTGAAAAAGAATTGAACTGTGTGAAAGCATCGGCAAAATTATTTCAACAGCTCCATCCCAATACGATCTTGTATGAAGCTAAGGGCTATAACCACGGCTATTTATCAGCTTATCTACCTCAAGAGTGGATTGAGTTGGTGGTACCATTTTTAAAGAGCGACCCATTGGAAATCTGATATGCTGTAAGGAGAAATCTTATGCTAGGGGCAATAGTTGGAGACATTGTAGGTTCTGTTTACGAATGGGGCAATATTAAAACGAAAGACTTTCTATTATTTCGTGAGGATTGTTTTTTCACTGATGATACGGTTATGACCTGTGCTGTTGCTGAAGCCATCATGAACGGTGGTCAGAAGGATGACTTTATTGATGCCATGAAAAAATATGGTAGGATGTATCCCGATGCAGGTTACGGTGCAAGATTTGGGAATTGGGTTGATGGCGACGATCGAGAACCCTATAATAGCTTTGGAAATGGCTCAGCAATGCGTGTTTCTCCATGTGCCTGGACCATGGATTGTAGTTTCTGTGCACGAACGGGAGCCTGGCCGTCCAGAAGAGCAGTTGCACGACTTTCTGCAGAGGTGACTCATAACCATCCAGAGGGGGTCAAAGGAGCTATGGCGACGTCTGATGCTATCTTTATGTGTCGTTATTACTTTGGAGGTTACAGTGGCGACTATGGAAAACCGATCAACGATAATCCTACAGAGTGTAAGAGACTCATCAAGGAACACATAGAACAAGAGTATGGATATAATCTTTCTCAAACACTAGATGAAATTCGTCCTACTTATCGTTTTAATGAAACTTGCCAGAATACGGTACCTCAGGCCATCATTGCCTTTCTTGAAAGTACAGATTTTGAAGATGCTATTCGAAATGCGATTTCTCTTGGTGGGGATAGTGATACTCTTGCTGCTATCACAGGAAGTATCGCCGAAGCAGCTTATGGAATCCCTGATTGGATCAAAGACAAGGCCTATAGCTATCTCGATGAGCCTTTGAAAGATGTGCTCAGACGATGGGAAGAAACGGTTGAAATAAAATAATAGATAGGCGTTATGCAGACCGATACTGAATGACGGAGGGTTATCGATGGTTATATTGGAATTGTATCAAGGTGATTATAAAAAAGATTTAGTCGTGTTTGATTCTTTAGAAGAGGGAAGAGTCTTTGTAGCGCAAATCCCGGGATATACTTTAGAAAAAGAAGATAGTTTTGATGTGGAGTATTTTAATCCAAAAAATCTACCGGCTATCACTTTGAAATTGGATGAACTCGACTTGACTAGTCGACTTGATGTTCCACGTGTTCAAGAAACTTTCAAAAAGCATCTATGGTCAATCCCACCATCAAATACAAGTGATGTCACTCAATTATGGTATGGATTACAGTGGTCAAGTAACAGTGACTCTCTATTTTGGAATGAGTATTATAGTCTTATCCGTCTAGATGAAAATTATTTGATGACTGATTTTAAACTAGCTGCCAAAGTAGCGCGTGATGAGTAAATACGATTTTGAATAGTTGAATTTGCTTATGCCCATCTAAAGGAATTAATTTATTTAGTTCGTTTTTTTGTTTTTGATTTAAATTTAAAACGATTTCTATTTCTGGGTTGAATAAATTACACGAACTAAATATTAAATGGTTTTAAAAAAAGTTCGAAAAATACTTTACAAGTCTCTGAAAACATGATATATTGATGAAGCTTAGAAAATGAGATGATGTTTTCTAGCAAATATAAACCCGAGTAAAAAATGCCTACGGACAGGCAGGGTTGAATGCCGAAGCGTGGTTGAAAAGCCACATTATTGATAGGGTTAAAAGCCTACTTTTATAAGTTGATGTTAGGACATTAGTTCTAATTCGTATACATTTGTTAGTGTGGTGAAAGCACACGTCATCTTGTGAAACGATCAATAAAGTACGTAATATTTGCTACTAGAGAGTTAGGAAACATCAGGAACAGACATACTCAAAAGAAACAAGCATAAACACGTCAGTAGATTGTAGAGCAGGTGCCAACCTGCTCTTTTTTCATAAGTTTCCTATAACACCTGATTTTAGCTCAGGTGTAGAAAATAAAGTAAAGGAGTATGTCTTCATAATGTTAAATCAGAACCAAGCTCCCATTTATGAGGGGTTAGTTAAGTTACGAAAGAAAAGGATTGTTCCTTTCGATGTACCAGGTCATAAGCGTGGCCGTGGGAATCCAGAGTTAGTTGAACTTTTAGGGGAAAAATGCGTTGGTATTGATGTCAATTCTATGAAGCCCTTGGACAATCTTGGGCATCCTATTTCGATTATCAGAGATGCAGAAGAGCTAGCAGCAGAGGCTTTTGGAGCTGCCCATGCCTTTTTAATGATTGGCGGGACAACCTCATCCGTGCAAACCATGATTCTTTCCACCTGTAAAGCAGGTGATAAAATCATCCTACCACGAAATGTCCATAAATCAGCCATCAATGCACTCGTTTTATGTGGAGCTATTCCCATCTATATCGAGATGAGTGTGGATCCCAAAATCGGTATTGCTTTGGGGCTTGAAAATGATCGTGTGGCACAAGCTATTAAGGACCATCCGGATGCCAAGGCTATCTTAATCAACAATCCTACCTACTATGGGATTTGTTCAGACTTAAAGGGGCTAACAGAGATGGCTCACGCTGCAGGAATGAAAGTCTTAGTAGACGAGGCACACGGTGCTCATCTCCACTTTACAGATAAACTTCCTCTATCTGCTATGGACGCTGGAGCAGATATGTCAGCCGTATCTATGCATAAGTCTGGTGGCAGCTTGACTCAAAGTTCGCTTCTTTTAGTTGGCGATCAGATGAATCCTGAGTACGTGCGTCAAATCATTAACCTGACCCAATCAACATCAGCATCCTATTTGTTAATGTCTAGTTTGGATATTTCACGCCGCAATTTGGCCCTTCGTGGTAAAGAGTCATTTGAGAAGGTCATTGAGCTATCTGAGTACGCTCGTCGTGAAATCAATGCCATCGGTGGCTACTATGCCTACTCAAAAGAGCTAGTAGATGGTGTATCGGTTTGTGATTTTGATGTAACCAAGCTGTCAGTTTACACTCAGGGTATTGGTCTAACAGGGATTGAAGTTTATGATCTCTTACGGGATGAATATGACATTCAAATTGAGTTTGGTGATATTGGCAATATCTTGGCCTACATTTCGATTGGTGACCGTATCCAAGACATTGAACGCTTGGTTGGTGCTCTAGCTGATATCAAGAGACTATACTCACGAGATGGGAAGGACTTGATCGCTGGCGAATATATCCAACCAGAGTTGGTGCTATCTCCACAGGAAGCCTTCTACTCAGAGAGAAGAAGCTTAACCTTGGACGAGTCCGTTGGACAAGTCTGTGGGGAATTTGTCATGTGTTACCCTCCTGGGATTCCTATCCTAGCACCTGGTGAACGAATTACACAAGGTCTTGTCGATTATATCCAATTCGCAAAAGAACGTGGTTGTTCCCTCCAAGGAACGGAAGATCCAGAGGTTAATCATATCAACGTTATTAAGAGAAAGGAGAACTAGATGGATTTATGGTTTTCTGAAGTTCATACTCCAGATGTGAAATTATCATTGAGAACTGCCAAACAACTCTATGCTGGAAAAAGTGAATGGCAGGATATAGAAGTATTAGATACACCAGCTTTTGGGAAAATACTGATTTTAAATGGGCATGTCTTGTTTTCAGATGCAGATGACTTTGTCTACAACGAAATGACAGTTCACGTTCCTATGGCTGTCCATCCCAATCCAAAGAAAGTCTTGGTTATTGGGGGTGGTGACGGTGGTGTTGCCCAAGTATTAACACTCTATCCAGAATTGGAACAAATCGATATCGTGGAACCAGATGAGATGCTGGTTGAGGTTTGTCGAGAATATTTTCCAGATTTTGCTGCTGGGCTAGATGATCCTCGTGTTACTATTTACTACCAAAATGGACTAAGGTTTTTGAGAAACTGTGAAAATGATTACGACATTATCATTAACGATGCGACCGATCCATTTGGCCATACGGAAGGGCTCTTTACCAAGGAATTTTACGGCAATAGTTACAGAGCCTTGAAAGAGGACGGAATCATGATTTATCAGCATGGTAGTCCCTTCTTTGACGAAGATGAGTCAGCTTGTCGAAGCATGCACCGTAAGGTTAATCAAGCCTTTCCAATCAGTCGAGTTTATCAGGCCCATATCCCTACCAGTCCTGCAGGCTATTGGTTATTTGGGTTTGCATCTAAAAAATACCACCCTGTCAAAGATTTTGACAAGGAAGGCTGGAAAAAACGCCAGCTTTTCACAGAATACTACACTGCAAACCTACATATTGGTGCCTTTATGTTGCCTAAGTATGTAGAAGACATTTTAGAAGAAGAGGAAGGAAGAAAATGAGTCGTTTATTAGTTATCGGATGTGGGGGCGTTGCCCAGGTTGCTATTTCAAAGATTTGTCAAGACAGCGAAACTTTTAAAGAGATTATGATTGCAAGCCGTACCAAGTCAAAATGTGATGACTTGAAGGCTAAATTAGAAGGCAAAACAAATACTAAGATTGAGACAGCTGCTCTTGATGCTGACAAGGTAGAAGAAGTGATTGCCTTGATTGAAAGCTACAAACCAGAAGCTGTTTTGAACGTAGCTCTACCATACCAAGATTTGACTATTATGGATGCTTGTTTGGCAACAGGTGTCCACTATATCGATACTGCCAACTATGAGGCTGAGGACACAGAAGACCCTGAATGGCGTGCTATTTATGAGAAACGTTGTAAGGAACTTGGTTTTACAGCTTACTTTGACTACTCATGGCAATGGGCTTACCAAGAGAAATTCAAGGAAGCAGGTCTGACTGCCTTGCTTGGATCTGGTTTTGATCCAGGGGTAACCAGCGTCTTTTCAGCTTATGCACTCAAACATTACTTTGACGAAATCCACTATATCGATATTTTAGACTGTAATGGTGGTGACCACGGTTATCCATTTGCGACAAACTTTAACCCAGAAATCAATCTACGTGAGGTTTCTGCACCAGGTTCTTACTGGGAAGATGGAAAATGGGTAGAAGTCGAAGCCATGTCTATCAAATGTGAGTATGATTTCCCTCAAGTTGGTCAAAAAGACATGTATCTCCTCCACCATGAAGAAATCGAATCATTAGCAAAGAACATTCCAGGAGTTAAACGGATTCGTTTCTTCATGACTTTTGGTCAATCTTATCTAACGCACATGAAATGCTTGGAAAACGTTGGGCTTCTTCGTACAGATGCAATTAATTTTAACGGACAAGAAATCGTACCAATCCAATTCTTGAAAGCCTTGCTCCCAGATCCTGCCAGCCTTGGCCCACGTACTGTTGGTAAAACTAATATTGGATGTATCTTTACAGGTGTCAAAGATGGCGTTGAAAAGACCATCTACATCTACAATGTTTGCGACCATCAAGAATGTTACGCAGAAGTTGGTTCACAAGCCATTTCTTACACAACAGGTGTTCCAGCTATGATTGGGACAAAATTAGTGATGGATGGCACTTGGAAACAACCAGGAGTTTATAACCTTGAAGAGTTGGATCCAGACCCATTCATGGAAGATTTGAATAAATACGGTTTGCCATGGGTTGTGGTAGAAAATCCACAAATGGTGGACTAATGAAGTTAGAACAAGTACCAACACCTTCTTATATCATTGACTTAGGAAAATTAGAAGAGAATTGCCGCATTTTACAAGAGGTTCAAGAAAAAACTGGCTGTAAGGTTCTACTGGCTCAAAAGGCTTATTCCCTCTATAAAACCTATCCTTTGATTAGTCAGTATCTGTCAGGTACGACGGCTAGTGGACTCTATGAGGCTAAGTTAGCTAGAGAAGAGTTCCCTGGGGAAGTCCATGTTTTTGCGCCAGCTTTCAAGGAATCAGATATGGAAGAGTTGCTTAAAATATCTGATCATATTGTCTTTAACTCAGAGAGACAATTACGAAAATATGGTCAACGTTGTCGTGAAGCTGGTATCAGTGTCGGTCTACGCCTCAATCCTAAATGTTCAACGCAGGGTGACCACGCGCTTTATGATCCTTGTGCTCCTGGCTCTCGTTTTGGAGTGACTTCAGACAAGATACCTAGTGATTTGCTGGACTTGGTTGACGGGCTTCATTTTCATACTCTTTGTGAGCAGGGGGCAGATGATTTAGAGACAACCTTGAAAGCAGTAGAAGAGCAGTTTGGAGCCTATTTGCATCAAGTTAAATGGCTCAATATGGGTGGTGGTCATCATATTACGAGAGATGACTATGATGTGGACTTACTGATTTCTGAGATTAAACGCATTCGAGAAACTTATAACCTTGACATCTATATCGAGCCAGGAGAAGCTATTGCCCTTAATGCGGGCTATCTAGCGACAGAAGTCTTAGATATTGTTGAAAACGGGATTGAGACCTTGGTGTTAGATGCTTCAGCAAGCTGCCATATGCCAGATGTTCTTGAGATGCCTTATCGCCCTCCATTGAGAGATGGTTTTGAAGCGCAAGAAAAACCTTATACTTATAGACTCTCTTCAAATACTTGCCTGACAGGGGATATCATTGGGGATTACAGCTTTGAAAAACCGATTGAAATCGGTGATCGCCTCTATTTTGAAGACATGGCTATTTACTCCTTTGTCAAAAATAATACCTTTAACGGCATTGGGCTTCCAAGTTTGTATCTCATGGATAAAGAGGGTGAGTGCAGTCTAGTCAAAGCATTTGGCTACCAAGACTTTAAGGAGAGATTATCATGATGGATAGCCCAAAGAAATTAGGTTACCGGATGCCTGCAGAGTATGAACCCCATCATGGGACTCTCATGATATGGCCTACTCGACCAGGTTCTTGGCCTTTTCAAGGAAAGGCTGCTAAAGCAGCTTTCAGCAAGATTATCAAAACGATTGCTCAGGGGGAAACAGTCTACCTTTTGGTTGAGGAGGACTATCTATCTGAAGCGCAATCCTATCTAGGAGACCAGGTTGTTTATTTAGATATTCCGACAAATGATGCCTGGGCTCGTGATACTGGTCCAACTATTCTCCTCAATGATCAAAGGGAAAAGTTAGCGGTAGATTGGTCTTTCAATGCCTGGGGTGGTGCTGTTGATGGTCTCTACCAAGACTATGAAGCAGATGACCAAGTAGCTAGTCGTTTTGCTGAGGAGTTGGAAATACCTGTTTACGATGCCAAACCTTTTGTACTGGAAGGTGGAGCTATACATAGTGACGGTCAAGGAACTATACTTGTGACTGAAAGTTGTTTGCTTAGTCCTGGTCGCAATCCCCAGCTGACTAAAGAAGAGATTGAAAAGACCTTACTAGAGAGCCTTGGTGCCGAAAAAGTCATTTGGTTTCCTTATGGTATTTATCAAGACGAAACAAATGAACACGTCGACAATGTTGCAGCCTTTGTTGGTCCTGCTGAGGTTGTTTTAGCTTGGACGGACGACCAAGACGATCCTCAGTATGCCATGTCTACAGAAGATCTAGCTCTTTTAGAGAAGGAAACCGATGCAAAAGGTCGAAGTTTCACTATTCATAAACTTCCAATCCCAGCTATTCATCAAGTAGTGACGGAAGATGATTTGCCGGGCTATACTTATGAAGAAGGTGAAGAAGAACGCTATGCAGGTGAACGTTTAGCAGCTTCCTATGTGAATTTTTACATTGCTAATAAGTCTGTCTTGGTTCCACAATTTCGGGATGAAAACGACCAAGTGGCCTTGGATATTCTGAGCCAGTGTTTTCCAGACCGTGAAGTTGTCGGAATTCCTGCAAGAGATATTCTTTTAGGTGGTGGAAATATCCACTGTATTACCCAACAAATTCCAGAATAGGAGAAAAAGATGAGAAATGTAACGGTTGCAGCTATTCAGATGCAATGCGCTAAGGATGTGGAAACCAATATCCAAACAGCTGAACGCTTAGTTCGACAAGCTGCAGACAAAGGAGCCCAAATTATTCTCTTGCCTGAATTATTTGAACGTCCCTATTTCTGTCAGGAACGTCAGTATGACTACTACCAGTATGCCCAGTCGGTGACAGAAAATACGGCTATTCAGCATTTTAAAGTGATTGCCAAGGAACTAAAGGTCGTTTTACCGATCAGTTTCTATGAAAAAGATGGTAATGTATTATACAATTCCATTGCTGTCATTGATGCAGATGGAGAAGTACTAGGCGTTTATCGGAAGACACACATACCAGATGACCATTATTATCAAGAAAAATTCTTCTTTACTCCTGGAAACACAGGTTTCAAGGTCTGGGATACTCGCTATGCCAAGATTGGTATTGGCATTTGTTGGGATCAGTGGTTCCCAGAAACAGCCCGTTGCCTGGCACTAAATGGCGCAGAATTGCTCTTTTATCCAACAGCCATTGGTTCAGAGCCTATTTTGGATACAGATAGTTGTGGTCATTGGCAACGTACCATGCAAGGACACGCAGCAGCAAATATTGTACCAGTTATTGCAGCCAATCGTTATGGTTTAGAAGAAGTCACTCCTTGTGAGGAAAATAGGGGGCAAAGTTCTAGTCTTAATTTCTACGGTTCATCCTTTATGACTGATGAAACAGGAGCTATTTTAAGTCAAGCAGAACGACAAGGCGAATCTATCTTGTTAACTACTTATGACCTTGACAAGGGAGCGAATGAGCGCCTGAATTGGGGTCTCTTTAGAGACAGAAGACCAGATATGTATAAAGATATTGTCAGATGAAAAAGCCTATCGTAGGCTTTTCTTTTTGGAAGTTCGTATAATAGGGGAAATAAGGAACTTCGTAAATATAAAACACAAGGTGATAGACAGAACAATCTATCACCTTTTTCAGTTTAAAACTATTTGTCACCAGTTACGCACTCAGATTTCTTATCTCTTACAACTTTTATTTAGTGAAAGAAGAATCCATTTTTTACTTGATTCCCTTCTCCATCTTATGGTAGTATGTATATACAAATCGTATGTACAAAGGAGAGGTAGAAATGGCAAACACGAAAGCAGTGAATTTTCGGGCAGATGCGATATTTTACCAGAAAACAAAAGAGGTGCTTGCAGATCAAAAAATTTCGGTGTCAGATGTCCTAAATGCAGCACTTCGAAAAATTGCCAACGGGACTGTGGATCCAGAAGAATTTGTTTCGAGTGATTTGCAGGACAAACAGTATCAAGTAGCCTTTGAGGACTTAAAAAAGGAGATTTTAGTGGGTCACCAGGAAATTGCTCAAGGAAAAGTTACTTCTGTAGACGATGTGAGAAAGGAATTTGGTCTTGACTAAGTTGAAACGTTATCAGGTCTTTCTTGCAGATCAGGCTAAGCAGGACTTGCGTGACATTCACGACTATATTCTTGTGAATTTTTATAGCCAGCAAGCTGCAGACGGCAAAGTTGATTTGCTATTAAGTGCTCTTGAGACCCTAGAACTGTTTCCAGAAGCTTGTCCTCTGGTATCAAGCCGGGGCTATGGTGAGATGACGAATGATGGAAAACCCTATCGTTATATGCCAATAGAGAACTATCTCGCATTTTATTATATGGAGAAGCATAGGGTGTATGTTGCTCGTATCCTCAGTGCAAAGCAGGATTTGGTGAAAATTTTTTATAAGTAGGATGAGGACCCCCATGTTAAAATCCAATAAGCTGATTATTTTTTTAATTTCCCTACCCTTTCTGATGGTCCTTGTTTTCTATTCTCTTAGTGAGCATCCTGGATACAGTGATGATGGGAATTTCGTCAGAAATCATGAGACTGCTATTAAGAGTGAGATCATCGCAAACTTAGCCCGGGAAAAGCAGGACATAGAATCTGTAACGCTCTTACCAAATACTGCTAGAGGAGAGTATGATAATGGTGGTGATGTGAGTGGACATTACCATATCTATTTTACAGCCTACGTTAATCATAATCGCGAGCGAACGATAAGAGTAGAACTATTCTTCCCAGATGCCAGCATTCCCCCTTTCACCTTGTTTCCTCCCAACCCATATAAAGACAAGGTCAAAAAGATGTCCAATTGGTTGATGGGGAATATTGAAGTATCGGAAGAAACCTCTAAATAGAAATAAGAACAAGTCATGATGAATAGAATAGTAGATGATCAGATAGTGCTTATTCCTTATTATAGGAATGATGACATTTCCCTTCTTTGGTATCAAGATAGTGAGGTTTGCAAACAAGTTGATAATACTGATCAGGTTTACGATCTAACAAAACTTCATAAAATGTATGATTACCTAACTTCACACGGATCTTGCTATTATATCCAATATGAGGGAGTGTTAGTTGGGGATGTGACACTTCAAGATAACTCGGAACTTTCTATAGTGATCAGCAAAGAGTATCAGAATTTACATATCGGAAGACGATGTATTTCTGAAATGATACAGCTGGCAAAAGAGAAAGAAATGCTTAAGGTAACTGCTCAAATTTATCCTTTTAATACTCAAAGTCAAAGAATGTTTTTGGCTTTGGGATTTCAGAAAGTAGATGAAAAGTGGTATGAATATAAGTTGATTTAGAAAAGTTGTATATCTCCATATATGTTAAGACTATAATCTACTGTTTATAAAACAATGTTCATGAAAAATAGACTTAAAGGGTACCTACTGATACATGGACAAGAGGTTTTTTCAGAAATCTAAAAATGAAGAGAACACCAACAGATGATTTTTTGTTGGTGTTCTCTTCATTTGATTTTACGATCTATCTCGTTTTTTTATGTTTTCAACCAGTTAGACAGACAATTTGTAGGAGAACATTTAAACTCAAAATTTTGTACAGTTAATGAAAGCTTTTACCCATTATAATCTGTCCGCAGTTCTATTTCGTATATGCATTGCTATCGGTGTGATGAGCAGGTATAGCAAGGTCAAAATGATAAAAAATCCGATATCGGCATCCAAAAATACATAAACGATATTAAAGCCAAAATGCATGAAAATAGAATAAATCAGATTATTATATTTTTCCAAAATAATATTCATACAAATAGTAATAGATGTAATCACAACTATGTTAGCAATAATATAAGGAATGGCACGCCAGTCCGTAAATTTTGAATCTACAACCCACAGAAGTGTATGCCAGAAACACCAGACTAGACCTTGGTAAATAGATGATTTTAAAAAATGATACTTTTTATTAAATTCTTCTCTCATATAACCACGCCAACCTAATTCTTCACCAGTCGGACCTGATGTAAATGATAAGAATATACTTAGTGGCAATGATACGGTTCCTAGATTGATGTAGGAGAACATTGTTTTTTGGGTCATAAGTGAGTAGATGAAGAGTGATAATACACTGAGCCCAAATGTCAGACCAAATGAAGATAGGAGTGGGAGTAAAGACACTTTAGCGGAAAAACACCGCTTAAGGAAAGTTGTTCTTTTCTCATCAGTCCTGAAATATTTCCATCCAAATAAAAGTAGGTATGATGGAGACCACGCGACGATATTTCGTACAATCCACATGATAACGGGTGGAACCTTAAATAATAAACTTGCAGGAGCTGCTACAAAAATAATGAGTGCCCAAACAAGGACATAAGAACTGATGATGTATCTTTTTAAATAATTTACGTTCATTTAGTTCTCCTCTTTCTTAGGCTGTATAGATAACCAGTTCACTCTTAATACCATTTAATTCAATTATATTATCTGAATCGGGTGAATCGAATGGTTTAGTTTTTTGTCCATTTTTTTCATAATAAATGTTTGTTCCAATCCCTTTGGTGACAGCAGTAAATAGGCTGTTTTCAGGAATACGCATTCTAGATGTTGCTGAAATCTGGTTAATGTCAACTTCACCGTTTAATGAATGACATAATACTTCCATATCAAGATTACAGTTTATTTTTACTTTACCTGAAATATCTTCTAGGGTTAAACGAGATGTCTTAACGTCAAGTTCGATATTGTCACATTCTAGGGAGTGAATTTCTACAGACTTTGCACGAACCGCACATTCAATGTGACTAATATAAGGAGTTGGGATTTGCACAAAGATACTGACAGTTTCTTTAGCCGTTGCCTCTGTTACACCATTATAACGTTTTACATCTACGTCAATTCTTTTTCTACTATCATCAATTTTTACTTTAAAATCATTTTGAAGTGTAGGAAGAAGGTTAGATACCAGACGAACTCGAATTTTTTCTCCCTTGTATCCAGACAATACAAACTTTTCTGCGCCTCCAAATTTCATATCATAGCTCTTGATCTTATCGATATCATACTCTGTGATACTCTCAAAAAGATATTCGCTCGTCTTAAGAGTAGTTCTTTCATTACAGATTAGCTCATCGATAGAGATGTTAAATAGGTTTGAGATGGATATCATATTTTCGATATCTGGAATTCCAGCACCAGTTTCCCACTTTGTTACAGCTTGTCTGGATACACCGATTTTTTCAGCTAAAAGTTCTTGTGACATCCCTACTTGTTTACGTATGGATTTTAATTTTTCAGCAAATGTCATGTTGTATGACCTCCTCTATATTTTATGATGTAATTTGTCATAAAGTAGCAATATGACTGATTTTAGTATAGAATAAACGATGATTACAGCACAAGCAAGTAGAGGTTGCATTCTCATTTTTTTTGCTACTTTGCGTGGCATTTATCGTTTTAACGTTGATTTTTAGCATTATTTTAGTTATTTTATCATACATTCAAATAATAGAATTAAAAATAATATTTTGAAATCCCTGATAGTCTACTAGTAATAAAAATAGCATAAAATAGGTTCTAAAAAATTATTTGTTCTGTAACCGTTTTTTCTGCTATAATATCACTATATAGAAATGTGGGAGTTTCAATCATGGTTACAAAACGATTTTTGAAAAATGTTATTGTTGCGATGGTCTCGGTTTTTATGTCCATGGCCGTTGTTCAAGGGGGTCAAGCCCAGCAAACTGGACTCGACTATCAAAGTCTTAACCTGCTACCTTTTACTGGTAACAAACAACTCGTTCTAGGGGAGTTTGACCATTTAGGTCGTGCGACCTCCGCTCATATTCAGCTGCAGGACAAGGATGAGCCAAAGAAAAAAAGAGAACCACGGCTCAGCTATAATCCGGTTGGATGGCACAATTATAAGATCGCTTATGGAAACAAGGGAAAGAAGGCCTGGTTGTTCCACAGAGGGCATTTGATTGGCTATCAGTTTAGCGGTCTGACCAATGAAGGGAAAAATCTGGTTCCTCTAACTGCATGGACCAATACGGGAAATTATAAAGGGACAGCGGATAGCAATGTGGAAGGCATGCTCTACTACGAGAAACGACTCGATAGCTGGCTGGCTACCCACCCAAATTACTGGTTAGACTATAAGGTGACTCCGGTCTATACTGGAGATGAATTGATTCCTCGGCAGGTGACCTTGCAATATGTAGGAATTGATCGAGATGGCAACCTTTTACCTATCCATCTAAGTAGTCCCAAAGAGTCAGTAGATGCTTATGGAATCACCACCGTTACCTTGGACAACTACTCTAAGAATGCGACTATTGATTATCTGAAGGGAACTGCCAAGCCATCTTTAGTGCCGACAGAACCAAGTAGTCAACCTCAGCCTGCTATTCCTTCTGTAGAGACGCAACCAAGTCAAGCCCCTCAACCGAGTCAAGCAGTAGAGCCAGCTCAGCCAGTCCAACCTGTCGAGCCTGCAGAGCCAACTCCTCAACTAGCTCCAGTTGTTTATGTGGCCAGAAATGGGAGTGCGGATGTTTACTGGTATTCTAAAGATAGCATGCCACGAAATACCAACTTTGCGAAAGTAGTTGAAATGTCAGAAGAGCAAGCGCTAAGTCTTGGAAAGAGGCATACAAGTAAGGAATGAGGAACAGTTATTATGATAATGAGAAAGCCCAATTGTTGGGCTTTTTGTGTAGGGTAAGTACTAAATAGGAGAACTAAAATGATTGAAAATATGCTATAATAATAGGACGGAGGTGGAATATGACCTTAGATATAGATAAAGAAAAAATGATGATTATGGGTGTGATTTTTGACAACAAAAAGGTTTTTAAGAGCGTCTGGTTTGCTCTGAGCACCAATATGATTGAAGGATGGCATCCCACGGTAGAAGACGTGGAGCGACTGAGAGAAGAGGCCATTCTGGAAAGTGCAAACTAGAATGATCTGTTTTTGAACTATACTTGTAGGTTTAATTTTCTGTTTGTATGAATAATTGTATAAGTAAATTTTAAACAATACGAATAACACTTGAATTATCTAGTAAAAACTGTACAATATAATTAATAGGACCGCCCACCTCTCTTTGATGTGACAAGGCGGACATTTTTTAAAAATATTGAAATAACTATTTAAGAATAATTCCACCAAGATCTTTAAGCCCAATTGCTGGGCTTTTTATGTTGCATTACAATCTTAAAAAGCTAGTAATCTAAAATGATCTCTCAGAATCTTGCAAACGTTTTTATAAAGTAGTATACTAGAAATAGTTTATGGAATCGTTTGCATAAAACGGTAAATGATGAAAAGAGAGTATAGTAGGAGACGAGACAGATGGAATTAACAGCGATTTATCACCGGCCTGAATCGGAGTATGCCTATCTTTATAAGGACGGCCAGCTCCACATTCGCATTCGGACTAAGAAAGAAGATATCAAACGGATTGTCTTGCATTATGGGGATCCTTTTATTTTTATAGAGGATCTTTATGAGGCGACCAAGGAAATGGACAAGGTGACAACAGACGACCTATTTGATTACTGGCAGGTGTCAGTATCTGTTGGCCATGCTCGGATCCAGTACCTCTTTGAATTAGAAGATACAAAAGGGAAGAAGGTCTTGTACGGAGATCGAGGTGTGGCTTCCTATAACAAGGAGAACCTTGACTTCGTCATGAACGGCTTTAAGCTACCTTTTATCCATGAGATTGATGGTTGTGCTGTTCCGGATTGGGTGGCGCAGACGGTTTGGTATCAGATTTTTCCTGAGCGCTTTGCCAATGGGAATCCAGCCATTTCGCCAGAAGGTGTTCGTCCTTGGGATGCCTCTATTGCTCCTCAAGTATTGGATTTCTTTGGTGGTGATTTGCAAGGGATCATCGATCATCTGGACTACTTGCAGGAGTTAGGAATTACAGGGCTCTATCTTTGCCCGATTTTTGAATCTCCGAGCAACCACAAGTACGATACCATTGACTATTTTGAAATTGATCGACATTTTGGTGATAAGGAGACCTTCCACCAGTTAGTGAAAGAGGCCCATTCGCGTGGGATGAAGATTATGCTGGATGCCGTCTTTAACCATATTGGTTATGATTCACCCCAATGGCAGGATGTGGTCAAATACGGGGAGGATTCGATTTACAAGGACTGGTTCCATATCAAAGAGTTCCCTGTCTCCTCAGGAAATCTGTGGAATAGTCGCGACTTGTCTTACCATGCTTTTGCCTTTGCGGGCTTTATGCCTAAGCTCAATACGGCTAATCCTGAGGTGAAGGCCTATCTCTTGAAGGTGGCGACTTACTGGATTGAAGAGTTTGATATTGATGCTTGGCGACTGGATGTGGCCAATGAGATCGACCATCAATTCTGGCGGGATTTCCGTAAGGCGGTCTTGGCCAAGAAGCCGGATCTCTATATCCTCGGGGAAATCTGGCATTCGTCCCAACCTTGGCTCAAGGGCGATGAGTTCCATGCGGTGATGAACTATCCCCTCTCTGAAAGTATCAAGGATTATTTCCTGCGGGGGCATAAGGAGACGCAACGCTTCATTTGGGAAATCAATAGCCAGTCCATGTACTATAGGCAACAAATCTCTGAGGTTATGTTTAACCTCTTGGACTCGCATGATACAGAGCGCATCCTGACGACGGCAAAAGGCGATCTTCAGTCTGTCAAGTCTGCTCTCGCCTTCCTTTATCTGCAACGAGGAACGCCCTGTATCTATTATGGAACGGAGCTAGCCCTTATCGGTGGCCCAGACCCAGATTGCCGCCGTGTCATGCCATGGGAGCGCGTGTCAGCTGATAATGACATGCTAAACTTTATGAAGGACTTGATCCAGCTCCGAAAAGAAGTAGCAGGCATGATTCAGCATGGCAAGGTTAGCTTGGAAGAATTAGAGCCGGATGTAGTGGTAGTAGAATGGCAATATGAGGGTCAGATTCTCAAAGCCTACTTTAACCACTCCAAGAAAGACGTTGTCCTAGAAAGAGAACAAGTAGGTCTGATCAGTCTTGGGAATATATCCGATGGTCGATTGATCATTCAACCAAATGGCTTCGTTATTTATGGGGAAAATTAGTAAGAAAGAAGACTGAAATTGAGGTATTTCAGTCTTTTTTTATAAATGGTTTCTTTATTCGTACCCTTATATTATAATAGGAGATGAGAAAGGGAGAGACGGTGATGAAGATGTTAGCAATCAATCCTATTTCGGTTAAAAAAAGAATGATAGAATTTCTATTCGATTATCTTTTCATTCTAGCTTATTTAGTTCTTCTGTTTATAGTTTCGATGCTTATTTACATCATTTTTTTTAATGGTGTCCCAGAGTTTACAGAAATTCAGTCACAGTGGCTTGTATTTTTAACATCTATTTTGCCAATCACGCTCCTGTTCACATTCTTGGATTATGCAAAAAATGGGAGTTTGGGGAAGACAAAAGCGGGACTTGAGCTGGTCTACCAGAAAAAAACAGTTCAGGCTAGCTTGATCAGAAATACCATTAAATTTTTACCTTGGCAACTCGGTCATATGGGCACGATTCATGGTTTCTATAGTAATTTTGACGGATTATCCATTAGCCTCTCTATTTCGGCGACTCTCCTCGCAGTTTTGCTACTGGTAATGACGATGTTTAGGAAAGATAAGAGGCACCTAGGTGACCTGCTAGCCCATACGCAAGTGCAACTAAAAGAAGAATAGGGTAGAGATTGTTTATCCTATCCTTAAAGAAAAAGACAAACATAGTTAGGAAGTATCTTTATGAATGAGACTGTTGAGTTTACAAATCTTTGTATGGTAAGAGACGGCGATAGAGTTCTTGTTATGGATCGTAAAAAAGAGGACTGGCCAGGTATAACCTTTCCTGGTGGTCATGTCGAAGTGGGAGAGTCATTTACGGAAGCAGTGATCCGTGAAGTGAAGGAAGAGACTGGCTTAAGGATCGCTTCTCCCCAGATGTGTGGAATGAAAGATTGGGTGGAAGACGACATTCGTTATGTAGTTCTCTTTTATAAGACAGAAAAGTTTGAAGGAGACTTAATATCCACTGAAGAGGGAGAAGTCTGGTGGGAGAACCTGAAAGAATTGCCAAATCTAGACCTCTCCGTAGATATGGAAGATATGCTTCGTATTTTTCTTGAAGAAGACCTGTCTGAATTTTTCTACTACCAAGATGGAGAAGACTGGAAGTACGATTTAAAGTAAAATTGAACGCTGATTCTGAAAAAAATAACCTGATCCAAGTGTAATAGAGCAAAGTACCAAATTAAAAGTGATGAGTGACTTAGTCAAGAAATATGATCGAAAATGGGATAATGATTGTGCCAAAGAGCACCATGCTAGCATGCTCAGTCTATTAAAAACGGAGATAGAAAAGTACAAATAGGTATTGACTTGCCCTTGCTCTGTTTTCAGTTTCTTTAGTTGTACATTCCTCTCCATAGGTGTATAATGTGTCCTTAGATAAACAAATGAGGAGTTTACTATGGAATTAAAAGATTTTACAGAAAAAGAACAAGAACAGATCAACCAAGGTTTGAGTACAGCTGAGATTTCTGATAAAGAAGCGGCGAAGAAGTTGCTCGCTTTAGTCCCGCAAGAATGGATCAAGCGTATTCCATTCTTTGTCAGAGGGCATGCGACGACCAAGACAGTTGAGCGTGTAGCCAAGAAATACCCTGAACTCTATGCTGTGGCAAAACGTCAAGGAGACCTTCCTGAAAAAGAACGGGAAGAATTGCGTGTCATTATGACGGAAGTCTTTGAAGAAAAGATGAACAAACACAAGATTAAATAATCCTTTATAATACTTTGATATTTTTTATCTCTCAATGGAACGAGTGATTGCAGTTGAAATATTGCAGTCGCTTTTTTATTTACCAGTATAAAGACTTTTACATTAGTTAATAAAAAAGAAGAATATTTCATGATATAATACTAATGAAAGTAGTTCAAGAGGAATGAAGTATTACATTAGTAAATAAAAATGAAGAATATTTCATGGTATAATACTAATGAAAGCAGTTCAAGAGGAATCAAATATTCCATTGGAGAAAAACAAGTAAAGGTAGTCATTATGAGAAAATTTTTTACATTTATTTTTGCGATGGTTGGAATGATGGTAGTATGGATAGCTTTTATGGTATATAGTTATGAAAGAAGTTATAATGAATGGAAAAATTCACGTTCAGGATCAAAAGTAACTTATCCTGTAGAAAAATACGCTTCTTCAAGTGATAAGAAAAATAAGGATGATTTAGAATCATTAATGAATATGTTTATGAAAAGACTATTTCCTCCAACTTTACTAGATCCAGAATATACAAGGGCATATGAAAAAGCTAAATCTTGGTCAAAAAAGCATTTATCGCAGCAGCAAATTAAAAATGATCTTACTAAGAATGACAGGTATTCAGAAGATGCTTCCCTGTATGCTATCAATAAGCTTAATATAGACTGGAAAGAGCAAGCACTTTTAAAAGCAAAATCATATCAAACGTTTCATTTTTCAAAAGAATATTTACTCGGGAGACTAATAAATGTTGATCTATTTACTCAAGAAGAGGCTGACTATGCCATAGAACAAGGTCATTTCGATTGGAAGGAGAACGCTGTGAAAGAAGTGGAATCTTTTGGAAGCGGTGGCAACTATTCGAAAGAAAGATTATTAGAAAAACTTGTTGATATAAGAAAATTTACTCAAGAGGAAGCTGAGTACGCAATAGAACATGCCAAAATAGATAGGCCGGATTAAACAATCGTTCTAGTGTTGATCTGAAGACCTTAAAAGAGGCAACTGAACCCAACAAAAGCTACGATAGAAAATGATGAAAAGAGGCATAGTGTTTATCAAACACATTTTCTATCTTTAATTGCTAGTTGAACAGGGATGAATACAAAACAAGTCCAATGTAACATATTGAAGAGCTGGATAGTCTGCCAGCTCTTTTTTTGCTACCTATAAAGTTTCCTCATTTCGTGAAAAATAGTTGGAGCTAAGTCCGTTTTAAACTATAATATAGGATAAGGAGATTCGATAAGAAAAAGAAAAGAATCATGTTATAAAACGCTATTCAATGTTACAAAACATCTTAGTATATAGAAAAGGAACCAGTTTATGAAACCATCTAAAAAAATCACGCTCCTTACTAGCTGTGCCTTGGCGATCTTTGCTTTAGCGGCTTGTGGGACCAACCAAAAGCAATCCAAGGAAAAACAGGAAAGCTCCACTGTCCAAAAGGCCAGTTCAGACAAGGAGCACTACAAGGGAACTTACAGCAACCTCAATAGCAAGGAAAGTGTCGAAGAAGTGCGCGCTCTCTTGTCTGCTTATTTGGATCAGGAAAGTGTAGACAAGTTTCTGGGTCTAGTAACGGACTATGATAACATCGTTGGATCTGTTGGTTTGACGGGCGACTTTAGCACCTTCAAAAAGACGGAATACGATGTGGAGAAGATTAGTGACTTGTGGACCAAGAAAAAGGGAGATTTTGTCGGAACCAACTGCCGGATCAATAGTTATACCTTGTTGAAGAACCGCATCGAGATTCCTAAGCAAAAGGCGGATAGTGAGCTCTTATTCGTGGACAATGATGCGATTGAGAAAGGGAAAGTCTTCGATGAGGCAGACAAGGAAGCCTTTAACATTCTGTATTCACGGGTTCCGACAGAGGCTACAACGGATGTTAAGGTCCATGCTAAGAAGATGGAAGAGTTTTTTGCCAATTTCAAATTCAATGAAAATGCGCGCATGCTTTCCGTTATTGTTCATGATAACCTAGACGGTAATACCCTTTTTGTCGGTCACGTGGGCGTTTTGGTACCTGCTAAGGATGGCTATCTCTTTGTCGAAAAGCTAACCTTTGAAGAGCCATACCAAGCCATTAAGTTTGCGACCAAGGAAGATGTCTACAAATACTTGGAGACCAAATACCAAGATTACACGGGTGAAGGTCTGGCTAAGCCCTTTATCATGGACAATGAAAAATGGGTTGAAACCAAATAGAATTTCCAGCTAGTTAAGTTTGATGGAATTCCAGCTAAGGAAAGGAGCTAAAGATGAATAAAAAACGGAGCTACTTTGCTCTAGCCCTTATTCTTATCGGTTTTCTATTAGTAGAATCAAGTATGTATGTCCTACCCTTTATTGAAGTATTAAAAGATTTAGAACTAGTTGCTTTCGGATTTGGAATTCTTCTCTTAGTGGGTGTCATCATCTTATTAACAAAGACTAAAAAGCATACTGATTAAGGTCGAGTCAACAATTGTACTTTGTATTTAGAATTTATGGAGGGAGAAATGGAATGGCAAGTTTGGGATCAGGACCAGTATTGTTAAGTGTTGGTTTTATTGGTTTCTTCAGCATTACGTTGTTCGTTCGTCGCTGGTTGGCTAGCCGACGTAGTGGTGGTCCCTTCTTTGCACCCTTCCATATTAACCGTGGCATTTTCTACATTCATGTGCCTTTGTGTTTCAGTCGGCGAATGCTTCCACTGAAAGAGATCAAGCAAATGACCTACTTGCTACTCCGTGGTTGCGCTGGTGGTGGGAGTCGCTATGCTTTCTATATTGAACTCAGAAATGGAAAGACCGTTCCCTTCTTTTTTGGGAAAAGCAAGCGGAATGAAGAGCTAGTTGCGAAACTCAAGCGAAATGCTGGCAGGTATGGGTTTAAAGTACATGATCCACGTTAGAATACAATCATCTGTAAAAATAGAATTTACGATCTGATTCCTTTAAAAACGAAAGCGAGTAGTCCTATGAACGATTCGATGAAAGAATATATCCATCTTAAAAAGCAGTTCCAAGAACAAGATAAGGATTCATCCAGCGTGCTGGCTTTCTATGAATTTGCGGATCGGCTGGCCTTACTGGAAACTCCAGAAGCTAAGCAGGTCTTGGTGGATGTGTATCAGGAGTTGGGCTTGTATGCCAGTGCCTTTGCTATCTTCTCAGAGCTAGTAGACAAGTCTGATCGCAAGCAAGTTAAGAAATTCTTTATCTTAGAAAAGATGAGTCTCAGTCATGGCGATCGCTTTGAGCTCCCGCGTCCCTTGACTGAAAAAGAAAAAGAGGCTCATAAGGAGAAGGTCAGAGACTTGCCAACCTTCCGCTATCATTCGGATCCACTAGCGACTGGTGCCTTTAAGGAAGGGGAGCCCAAGACCTGTCCTTCGTGTGGGGAAGAAAACACTATCTATTATGCTTTGAGACCCTATTGTGTGGAGGAGCTAAGCCATCTCTGTCCGACTTGTATCTCTACTGGTCGTGCAGCCCAAAAGTTTGAAGCAGAGTTTATCCAAGATGCTGATTGTCAAGGGGTCATGGATAAGGAAAAAGCCCAGATTCTCTTCTGCCAAACTCCTGGCTATAGTAGTTGGCAAGGAGAATATTGGCTCTCCTGTTGTCAAGACTACTGTGCCTATCTGGGGACAGTTGGCACTCATGAACTGGAAGAGATGGGCATTGCTGAGCAAGTCTTAGCAGAATACGAGTCACGTAATGAATTTCAGGATGTGGCTGAATACTTAGTCAAGGATGGTTCCATGTGTGGCTATCTCTTTCGATGTCTCCATTGTGAACAATACCATCTGTGGGTTGATGCGGATTAGGGTGTGATCTATCTGATTTATCATCCTGTTACGGAGGAAAAATGAGCAAGTTATTTTAGAAATCCTAGTATCCTCTTGGCTAGTGGCTATACGAAAATCATAGAAATAGAGTTGCACCTCTCATCTAATTTCGGTGGGAGGTTTTCTTTTTATCAGGTGACAAAAAACTGTTTGGCTATTTACACGTTCCATCATTTAGGACTTCATAGAGAAGTCTGTAAAATGATATAATTAGTTTAACGAAGAAATCAGAGTTACGATTATCTATGATTCAAGGGGGAAAGACCATGCAAAAAACTTTTCAGTTGTTGCGAAGAGGAGATCTAGAGGCCGTCCGTCAGATATTGGATAAAAAGCCAGAAGAAGTCAATGCTGTTTCGGGTGACAAACCCAAAAGAGATCAAGGGCAATCCCTTCTTCAAGTCGCTATCAAATCGGGACATCTAGATATTGCAGACTTACTCATTGATAGAGGGGCAAATCTTAACTTTATTGAAGAGCCGACAGAGCTGAATCCATTTTGTCAACCGGTCATCCAAACAGCCGGTGGACGAGCTGTATTTGACTGCAGGCGCATGATCAAACGTTGGAATGGCCAATATGAAATGTATTCGTCTAAGGAAAAGGCGGACCACTCTTTCAAGGTTTTCGAGAAAATGTTGGAACTTGGGGCAGATATCTCTCAGAAGAATAGTCATGGGGGAACCTTATTACAAACTATCTTAATAGAAACCAAAGAAGTTCTGCCATCTTATTCTTGGAAAACAAAAGAAACAAGAGATAATGTCCTCATCACGGAGGAATTACGTCATGATTTAAATCGTATTTATAATCTCCTGATTCGTTACGGTGTGACTTCGGACGAAATCTCTGCCTATTATAAGATTCCTCTCAAAGAACTTTACCAGGACAGCCCGACTATGGAATTCTTAAATCGCTTAGATCAGAGCAGATCTTGATAAGCATTTGAACTACTAGTTAAAAGAGCCTTAGGGCTCTTTTTGTTTATTCTAATGAGGATAGAAACAGATTGTTTTTTCTTTTGGGCAAATTATGGTACTCTAAAGATAGAATAATGGAAGGGTTTTCTGAAAATGCATTTAGCTGATTTAATGGAAAAAAGTGAGGGTGGGCAGTTTTTAATCCTGTCCCATCTGCAGCAACATTCCCCAAGCAGTCTGTCAGAAGTGATGGCGGAGACGGATTTTTCCAAAGCAACCTTGAACAAATATCTCGCACTGATCAATGACAAGGCCAAAGAGAATCAGCTGGCCCTTTCCATTGAACTAGAAGATGAAAATCTTCGCCTTCTTGTGGGTTCGGATACCAAGGGGCGTGACATTCGACGGGCTTTTTTGGACAATTCGATCAAGTACCAACTATTGATTTATTTGCTTTATCAGGGCCAGTTTCAAGCCCAGCAACTAGCTCAGGAACTCTTGATTAGTGAAGCCACACTAGGGCGTCATATTTCTGGCTTGAATAAATTATTAACTGAGTTCTCTATTTCAATTCAAAATGGGCGCCTCAAGGGACCTGAACATAAAATTCGTTATTTTTATTTTGGCTTGCTACGAAAGGTTTGGGCTAGTGCAGACTGGAAACAAGAACTTGCCAAGAAAGAAAGGCAAACCGAAATTGAAACCCTAGAAGAGCTCTGTGGTGCCCAGTTGTCTCAAGGACAACGCTTGGATTTTGTTCTATGGTCCCACATTAGCCAGCAACGACTTAAGATCAATGCCTGTCAGTTTCAAGAAATTGAACAGAAGATGAAGGGCTATACGGACAACATTTTTTACCAACGCTTATTTCGTCGGGTAAACCAGCTCTTTTCTGGGAAACACATCGCTCTTAGCCATGAAGATGGAGAGATGTTAGTCCTCTTTGCTTTCCTTGTCACCCATCGGATCCTCCCGCTTCATACTATGGAGTACATCTTAGGCTTTGGGGGAGAGATTGGTAATTTGACAACGCAACTCATTCAAGAGATGAAAACGCAGAAGTTATTAGGGGATTATATCGAAGGCCCTGTGACCTATGAATTAAGCCAAATTTGTGGACAGGTATATCTTTTTACAGGCTACCTTCTTCAAGACAAGTATAAGTACCAACTTGAAAGCCACAATCCTTATGTCTTTAGTAGTCATGATTATAGAGAAGTAGCAGACACTATCTTTAGCAAACTTCCGATCTTTTGCCAAGGGACAGCTCTGGATAAAAAAATCAAGTGGGAGTGGCTCCAGTTAATGGATTATATCGCGGAAAATAGTGGGAGACAAATTAAGATCGGCTTAGACTTAACAGTGGGCTATTTAGGTTATACACGGATGACAGAAGTCCTCAAGCGCTACTTAGAGTACAATCGTTTTATTACCATTGAAGCCGTTGATCCAGCTTCAGATTACGATTTGATCGTGACCAACAATCCGATTAGTCTTACCCAGCGGATTCCTGTCTATTATTTAAAATATGATTTAGATATGATCGATCTAGCCAATATTCGCCAGATGATCTACCAAGAAGAAGGTTAATAAAGCTATTCAATGCTTGATGAGACTTTTATGATATTATTGAGCTGAATTAGTAGTAATTAAAAAATTGAGGTTAGGAAGAACAGATTCTAAACGAATTGTTCTGCCTAGCTTTTTTATTAGATTTTTCTAAAAATTTCATTTTTTCTAAGTCTTAGAAATCCTTATGAAACAAGGGTTCTGAATCCATCTACTCAAATTTTTTAAAATTCTTAAAAAAATTGATGGACATGAAAGCGGTTTATTTTGTATACTAGACAATGTAAGGAGTACGTCTCCTAAAGAATATTTCTTTTTCCCAGGAGGACAGTTCATGTCACAAGAAAAATACATTATGGCCATTGACCAAGGAACAACAAGTTCAAGAGCCATCATTTTTAATAAAAAAGGAGAAAAAGTTAGCTCTAGCCAAAAAGAGTTTACTCAAATTTTCCCTCAAGCTGGTTGGGTTGAACACAATCCAAATGAAATCTGGAACTCTGTTCAGTCTGTTATCGCTGGTGCCTTTATCGAAAGTGGCATCAAACCAGGACAAATCGAAGCTATCGGAATTACCAATCAACGGGAAACAACTGTTGTTTGGGATAAGAATACTGGCCTTCCAATCTACAATGCCATTGTTTGGCAGTCTCGCCAAACAGCTTCTTTAGCTGAACAACTTAAGAGCCAAGGCTATGTCGAAAAATTCCACCAAAAAACAGGTTTGGTCATTGATGCCTACTTCTCAGCAACTAAGATTCGCTGGATCTTGGATCATGTAGAAGGAGCACAAGAACGGGCTGAAAAAGGAGAATTGCTCTTTGGAACCATCGATACTTGGTTGGTTTGGAAGTTGACAGACGGAGCTTCTCACGTAACAGACTATTCAAATGCTGCTCGTACCATGCTCTACAATATCAAAGACCTAAAATGGGATGATGAGATTTTGGAAATCCTCAATATTCCTAAGGCTATGCTTCCAGAAGTTCGTTCTAACTCTGAAATCTATGGAAAAACAGCTCCTTTCCATTTCTACGGTGGAGAAGTGCCTATCTCTGGTATGGCGGGTGACCAACAAGCGGCTCTTTTTGGACAGTTGGCCTTTGAACCTGGTATGGTTAAAAATACTTACGGTACTGGATCTTTCATCATCATGAATACTGGTGAAGAGATGCAGTTATCTGAAAATAACTTGTTGACTACCATTGGATATGGAATCAATGGTAAAGTTTACTACGCTTTGGAAGGTTCCATCTTTATCGCAGGTAGTGCCATTCAATGGCTTCGTGATGGTCTACGCATGGTGGAAAGCTCACCTGAATCTGAACAATATGCACGTGATTCTCACAACAACGATGAAGTTTATGTGGTACCGGCCTTCACAGGTCTAGGAGCACCATACTGGAATCAAAATGCTCGTGGTTCTGTCTTTGGCTTGACTCGTGGAACAACCAAAGAAGACTTTATTAAGGCGACTCTTCAATCCATTGCTTACCAAGTACGGGATATCATCGATACTATGCAGGTTGATGCTAAGACGGCTATTCAAGTCCTTAAAGTGGACGGTGGAGCAGCTATGAATAACTTCTTGATGCAGTTCCAAGCGGATATTCTTGGTATTGATATCGCTCGTGCTAAAAACTTGGAAACAACAGCTTTGGGGGCAGCCTTCCTTGCTGGCCTGTCAGTCGGCTACTGGAAAGACCTAGATGAATTGAAAGAACTCAATGCAACTGGTGAACTCTTCGAGCCTTCTATGAACGAATCTCGTAAAGAACAACTCTACAAGGGATGGAAGAAAGCTGTTAAAGCTACCCAACTCTTTGCAGAAATTGAAGACTAGTCAAGACTTCAGTAGGATAGAAAGTGAAGAATTATGGAATTTTCAAAGAAAACTCGTGAATTATCGATTAAGAAAATGCAAGAACGCACCCTGGATCTTTTGATTATCGGGGGAGGGATCACAGGTGCTGGGGTAGCCTTGCAGGCAGCAGCAAGTGGTCTTGAAACAGGTTTGATTGAAATGCAGGACTTTGCGGAAGGGACATCAAGCCGTTCAACAAAATTGGTCCACGGTGGACTTCGTTACCTCAAACAATTTGACGTAGAAGTGGTATCAGATACGGTATCAGAACGTGCAGTAGTGCAACAAATTGCTCCTCATATTCCAAAACCAGACCCAATGCTCTTACCAGTCTATGATGAAGATGGGGCAACTTTTAGCCTCTTCCGTCTTAAGGTAGCCATGGACCTCTATGACCTCTTGGCAGGTGTCAGCAATACTCCAGCTGCCAACAAGGTCTTGACCAAAGAAGAAGTGTTGGCTCGTGAGCCTGAGTTGAAACAAGAAGGTCTAGTCGGAGGTGGGGTCTACCTAGACTTCCGTAACAACGATGCTCGTTTGGTGATTGAAAATATCAAACGTGCCAACCAAGATGGGGCCCTCATCGCCAACCACGTAAAAGCAGAAGGATTCCTCTTTGATGAATCTGGCAAGATTACAGGTGTAGTGGCGCGTGATCTCTTGACTGATCAAGTTTTTGAAATCAAGGCTCGTTTGGTGATTAATACAACTGGACCTTGGAGCGATAAAGTGCGTAATCTCTCAAATAATGGAGAGCAGCATTCACAAATGCGTCCAACCAAGGGTGTTCACTTGGTAGTAGACTCAAGCAAGATCAAAGTTTCTCAACCAGTTTACTTTGACACTGGTCTTGGAGACGGTCGGATGGTCTTCGTCTTACCACGGGAAAACAAAACTTACTTTGGAACAACGGATACAGACTACACTGGTGACTTAGAGCATCCAACAGTAACCCAAGAAGATGTCGACTACTTGTTAGGCATCGTAAATAATCGCTTCCCAGAAGCTCACATCACTATCGATGATATCGAAAGTAGCTGGGCTGGTCTCCGTCCTTTGATCTCAGGAAATAGTGCTTCTGACTACAATGGGGGAAACAACGGAACTATCAGTGATGAAAGCTTCAATGCCCTGATTGCAACAGTTGAAGGCTATCTTTCTAAAGAAAAATCGCGTGAAGATGTTGAATCAGCAATCAGCCACTTGGAAGGCAGCACTTCTGAAAAACATTTGGATCCATCTGCTGTTTCTCGTGGATCAAGCTTGGATCGCGATGACAATGGTCTTTTGACCCTTGCTGGTGGGAAGATTACAGACTACCGCAAGATGGCTGAAGGAGCGATGGAGCGTGTCTTGACCATTCTCAAGGAAGAGTTCGACCGTCAGTTCAAATTGATTAACTCTAAGACCTATCCAGTATCAGGTGGAGAAATTAACCCAACGAACGTGGATTCTGAAATCGAAGCCTTTGCTCAACTTGGTGTATCTCGTGGTTTGGATAGCAAGGAAGCTCACTACCTAGCTAACCTATACGGATCCAATGCACCTAAGGTCTTCGCCCTTGCTCATAGCGTGGAACAAGCACCTGGATTGACTTTAGCTGATACCTTGTCACTTCACTATGCAATGCGCAATGAATTGGCACTCAGCCCAGTTGATTTCCTTCTTCGTCGGACAAACCACATGCTCTTCATGCGCGATAGCTTAGATGCAATTGTCGAACCTGTTTTGGATGAAATGGGACGCTTCTATGAATGGTCAGAAGAAGAAAAAGTTGGCTACCGCAAAGACTTGCAAGTCGCTTTGGAAAACAATGACTTGGCAGCATTAAAAAATTAAGAAAAACAAAAAGGGGTTGGAAAGGAGAATATCTGACCGGCCCCTCTTTATAATGGAGAATTAAATCATATGAAAGAATTATTTGGTGAATTTTTAGGGACCTTAATCCTGATTCTTTTGGGAAATGGGGTTGTAGCAGGAGTGGTTCTTCCGAAAACGAAGAGCCATAACTCAGGTTGGATCGTCATTACCCTTGGTTGGGGGATTGCAGTTGCAGTGGCAGCCTTTATCTCTGGCAAGTTAAGTCCGGCTCATTTGAACCCTGCAGTAACAATTGGGGTTGCCCTTAATGGTGGGCTAGCTTGGGCATCTGTGATTCCTTATATCCTTGCTCAATTCGCAGGAGCCATGGTAGGGCAAATCCTTGTCTGGTTACAGTTCAAACCGCATTACTTAGCAGAAGAAAATCCTGGAAATATCCTTGGAACCTTTAGTACAGGTCCAGCAATTAAGGACACTACTTCAAACCTCATCAGTGAAATCCTTGGAACCTTTGTCTTGCTACTGACTATCTTTGCACTTGGTCTTTATGACCTTCAAGCAGGACTTGGTACTTTTGCCGTTGGTACCTTGATTGTAGGGATTGGTTTGTCTCTCGGTGGAACTACAGGCTCCGCTCTCAACCCAGCTCGTGACTTAGGTCCTCGTATCATGCACAGCCTCCTTCCTATTCCTAACAAAGGAGATGGTGACTGGGGTTACGCTTGGATTCCAGTAGTTGGTCCAATCATCGGTGCAGTACTTGCAGTAGCAGTCTTTAAAATGTTTTAAAAAATGAAAGAGGCTGGGACAAAAGTCCTAGCCTCTCAATTGTCTTTGGATTATCGAGCAAGACGCAGTGGTTGAGTGGGCTCTACCACGCTGATTTCATCAGCTTTTACAGCCCTACTCAACTGTGAGGAGGTGGGACGACGAAATCGAATTCTAACGAATTACCGATTTCTGTCCCACTCTCTTTTAAAATACTGTATCAGATAAAGAGAGCTTTGTACGTTCTAACTTAAAACAAGCTATAAGAAATGTAAAACGCAATAAAGAAAATAATGATCGCAATAATGTATTGAACTGGTTTAGGTAGGTTATTCAATTTATCCATGAATTCTTTCATTGTTAGATCTCCTTATTATTTGATTGTCTTATAATTAGTGTAGCATGAAATAAGGCCCAAAACAATAGGCAATAGGAGTGTTTTTGTCAAGATATAAAACCCTTTTCAAAATTATTATAATCAGTTAATCTATTACTAAATAAAGATAAGATAGATTGTAAAATACTTTAGAAAATAACAGGCTAGAGTTTGACACTTTTTTCACAAAGGAGTATACTGTTAGCATAGTTTTGGAAGGAACTTATGATAGATTCACCCAAAACTGACTGTCAACCTTTGCTGTTCTTCTATGAACGTTTGCTGGTATCGGGGATACCAAGGAGGAATCATATGTCTAAAGTAGCTATTGTCACAGGTGCAGGTCAAGGGATCGGTTTTGCGATTGCAAAACGATTGGTACAAGATGGCTTCAAGGTCGGAGTCTTAGACTACAATGCTGAGACAGCAGAAAAAGCAGTAGCTGAGTTATCAGCAGAGAATGCTTTTGCGGTCGTTGCTGATGTCTCCAAACAAGCTGAAGTGGCTGCAGCTTTCCAAAAAGTTGTGGATCATTTCGGAGATTTAAATGTTGTCGTTAACAACGCTGGTGTTGCTCCAACTACACCACTTGATACGATTACAGAAGAACAATTTGAACGCACTTTTGCCATCAACGTTGGTGGTGTCATCTGGGGTGCTCAAGCTGCACAAGCTCAATTCAAGGCGCTTGGCCATGGCGGAAAAATCATCAATGCAACTTCACAAGCAGGTGTTGTAGGTAACCCTAACTTGACTGTCTATGGTGGTACTAAGTTTGCAGTTCGTGGTATCACTCAAACTTTGGCACGTGACTTGGCAGATTCAGGCATCACTGTCAATGCGTATGCACCTGGTATCGTTAAGACTCCAATGATGTTTGACATCGCTCATGAAGTTGGTAAGAACGCTGGTAAAGATGACGAATGGGGTATGCAAACTTTTGCTAAAGATATAACCCTCAAACGTTTGTCAGAACCTGAAGATGTAGCAGCAGCGGTTAGCTTCCTTGCAGGTCCTGATTCAAACTACATTACAGGACAAACTATCATCGTGGATGGTGGGATGCAGTTCCATTAAGATAATAAATAGAGGTTGGGATCAACATCCTAACCTCTGATTTTTTATGCTATTTCGTTAATACAATGGTATCAGAAGGATCTCGATCATCATCTTCGATGGTCAGTTGATTGCCTTCAAGTGTGTAATATTTGAGATCATCTCCCACAGTGAGAGTATGATTGTCAGCGTGAACGGTTACAGGCTTGCTTTCTCTCTCGCCATCCCTTTCAACCTCTTCCCATGTGCCCGTCGTACCAGACAGGGTCAGAGTGATCTGATCATTTTCATCAGCCCCTTTGTATGTACCGTCTAGATTTTCAGCTTGGCTAGCCGTTTGTGAACCTTTAGAGCTTGAAGTACTCGAAGAAACCTTTTGGGGACTAGCAGAGCTTGCAGGTGTTTGAGCTGTCTGGTTAGAGCAGGCTGCTAAAAGACCAAGAACTGCCATTGAGGCAAGAGAAAGTGTGAGTTTTTTGGACAATGTCATTGGCATGTCTCCTTTCTTTGTTCCTCCAAGTATAACAGAGCTTAGAGGAGAAGACAATGAAAATGTCTTTTCTGAAAGCTAGGATAGTAGGATTCGAAAAGGAGTTATATTATATTAGTAATCGTCGTTAAATAGTTTCTTATATTTCTTTCAATAAAATGAAAGAATTTTACAAACAAATGAAAAATGTAACCGTTTTCGGTTGACATTCAATCAGCTAATTAGTATAATGGGTGTGGAATAATATAAAAGGCAATGAGGCCTATGATTGCAATGGCGCAACCGTTTCAAATCATAGGTTCTTTGTTGCCTTTTTTCTAATTAAAAATTTTTTTTGGAGGTTTTCTCATGAAGAAACATCGTCTCTTTTTAGTTTGTGGTCTAGCCTTATTTATGGTTGGTTGTCAGGCTTCTCAGTCGTCTAAAACAACGGAGTCTAGTAAAGCTAGTCAGGAAACAAGCGTGAAGAAAGAAGATCAAGTCCTTGAACGTGGTCAGTGGGAGGACAAACTATATAAGAAATTAAGTAATGTCATTAAAGAAAATGGCAAATCTAGTTCAAAATATGATGAATCAGCAAAACCATATGCTGTATTTGACTGGGATAACACAACCGTCATCAATGATATCGGTGAAGCAACCTTCACTTATCAGATCGAAAACTTGGAATTTAAGATGACGCCAGAAGAGTTGGATAAGGCGATTCGTACAAATATTCCAGAAGACAACTTCACAGAAGATCACAACAACAAGGAAGGAAACCCTGTTAATATTGATAAGATCGCCAAAGATATTGTTTCTGATTACACTGTGATTTATAATGAGTACAAAGGATTCAAGGGTTCTAAGAGCCTCGAAGAAGTAAAAAAATTAGACGAATATAAAGATTTCAGTGCTAAATTACGTTATCTTTACGAAGCCATCGGTGGAACCTTCAGCTCAGACATTTCTTATCCATGGGTAACTTACTTGTTTACTGGTATGACATCTGAAGAAGTTCAAGCGGTATCTGAAAAATCAATTGAACGTGCTTTGAAAGAAGATTTGGTTTTTGAAACATGGGAAAGTCCAGAAAGCTTGAAAGGCGAAGCTGGTCAAGTGGAAATCAAATTTAAACGTGGTGTCCGTGCTGTAAAAGAGATGCAAAATCTTTATAAGACTCTTCAAGATAACGGCATTGATGTTTATGTTGTCTCTGCTTCCTTCCGTGATGTCATTGTTCCTTTTGCTACTCTGGATAAATTCGGTTATAATATTACTGAAGACCATGTGTATGGAATGGAACTTGTTAAAAATGATTCTGGTGTGATTCAATCAGAATACAATAACGACTACTTCCAAACACAAGGTGAAGGAAAAACAAAAACAATCAAGAAATTTATTGCAGATAAACATGGCAACCAAGATCCTATCTTAATCGCTGGAGATAGTAACGGGGACTACGCAATGTTGAAAGACTTTGATGGTTTACAAATTGGAATTATCTTCAATCTTTTGCGTGATCCTTCTAAAGGAATCGGCTTGTTATCACAGACTGCAGTAGATACATATGATAGTAAGGATGCTAAATACTTCCTACAAGGTCGTGATGAAAACAAGGGTGTTTTGGTCAAGAGCCGTGAAACAATTAAGTTAGGAACGGATGAGGCACAGTTAATTAAAAAATAGGGGACATATATGAAGAAAATCATGTTTGTTGGTTCTGTTGGAGTGGGTAAAACAACGCTAACCCAACGGTTAAAAGGATTAGATATTGAGTATTTTAAAACGCAGGCTGTTCAATTCCATGATAGTATTATTGATACGCCAGGGGAATTTTTACAGCATAGACGGTATTACAATGCGTTAACAGTGACTGCAGCAGAAGCTGAAATCATTGGACTCTTAATCGCAGGAAATTCGACCATGCAAACTTTTCCTCAAGGTTTTTCTTCATTATTCAACCAAGATGTGATCGGAATCATTAGCAAAATTGATTTGGTAGACTCTGAGGAGCAATTAGAATTCGCGCGCAAGCAATTGATAGATGCAGGTGTCAAACGGATTTTTGAAATTTCTTCAACAGAGAATACTGGAATCGATGCTTTAAAGGACTTTCTTGAGAGTGAGTAAACATGATATAATCTAAAAGGACTACTTTATCTTTCAAGAAGGAGATGTGTATGATTGTTGAACACGGAGGGAATGGACGTCTATTAGCTGAAAAAAATGGGAACTCTTCTGAAAAGTGGATTGATTTTAGTGCCAATATCAATCCGCTTGGAGTTTCTACAAGCCTCCGCCAAGTCTTAGTGGACAGTATTGATAGAATTACGGAATATCCGGATATCACCAACCAATATGAAAAGGATTTACTGAGGGAGCATCATGGAAATCAAGATCTAGAAATCCTTTTGTCAAATGGTGCAGTTGGGTTATTTTACGAACTAGCTCAAACCTTAAAGCCGAAGAGATTACTGATTTTAAGTCCTACCTTCATGGAATATGAAAAAGCTTTTCATCAAGAAGGGACAGAAATTCTTTACCATCATTTAACAGCTCCTCATTTTACTTGGACTGTGGAAGGTCTATTATCCGATATAGACCAATTGGAAGCTGGAGATGTTGTCCTATTGTGTAATCCTAACAATCCAACTGGCTCCCTTGCTCCAGTTGGTCACTTGCTAGAAATCGGAAAAAAATTGCTGGAACAGAATATTCATTTTATTCTAGATGAAGCTTTTATTGACTTTTTAGAAGACGAGGAAGCATATAGTTTTGTTCCGTACTTGAGTGATTTTGCAAATGCGATTGTCGTTCGCTCTCTAACGAAATTTTACGCTATACCAGGCTTACGCTTAGGCTACGCTCTGGGGATTCATCCTTGTTTAGCAAAAATTAATGAACGACGGGCTCCATGGACGATCAATGCATTGGCTCTTCAAGCCTTGCCGGTGATTTTAAAGGATCGAGATTATCAAACTCAAACTTTAAAATGGCTACAGAAGGAAAAAGACTTCCTCTATCAATCCTTGAAAACTTTTTCTGCATTAAGTGTTCTAAAACCAAGTGTCAATTATATTTTCTTTCAGTATACGGGATCTAAGGATTTACGTGAAGAATTATGGCGGCATAACATTTTTATCCGCTCCTGTGCGAACTATCGCAATTTGACGAGTGATTACTACCGCATTGCGGTTCGTAGTAGAGAGGAGAATAGCTGTTTATTAGCTGCCTTGGAAGCGATTCTTGGAGGAAAAGAAGAGTGATGGGGGCGATAAAAGCATCTTGTCCAGGCTCTTGCGGAGAATTGTTTCAATGTGTGGTAGATGGTGAAGAGTTTTTGATGTCTTATGGCATTGAAAAGAAAAGTCAAGTAGTGATTGGCCCTCAAACAGGTGTCATGGAAGAAGGGCTGCGGCCTAAAATGCTGCAAGTCATCAATGAACTAACAGATCAAATAGATTTCGATTATACTTTTCAAACAGATATTTCTGTTGGGAAGGGCTATTCTAGCAGTACAGCGGACATGCTCTCGATATTAGGAGCTTATTCTGCCTATAAATATGGAACAGTATCGGTTCCCTTATTAACGAGTCTTTGTTCAAAGATTGAACCAAGTGACTCCGTAGGATTTTCAGACTGGACTGTAATGAATCCTCTTAATGGTGAGATTCAATGGCAGACCAGGTGGAAACCAAAGCTTTATGTGTACATTCTAGAGCCAGATCAAATGGTTGATACGACGAGTTTTATAAGAATGATGGAAAGTCCCTTATATCCTGCAGAGCAATCTAAAACATTGTTGACTGATTTTAAAATAGCCTGTGACAAGCAAAATGTAGAGTTATTAGGCGCCGTTGCGACTAGAAGTGCTTTATTGAATAACAAACGACTACCCAAACCCTATTTAAACGATATTATCGACCTAGTAAATAATTTAGGTTTACTAGGAGTTAATATTGCCCATAGTGGTAGTATTGTTGGTATTCTGCTGACAGAAGAGCAACTGATGCACATGACTGAGTTAGAAGAACGACTGTCTCATCATCCTTTAGCAAGCTATTATTCTCTCAGAAATCTAAGCAAGATTATATACGACGGGCTCCAGGTAAAGAATGTGGAGGAGATCCTTGAATAGGCAAGAAGAATTAAATCAAATCCTAGATAAAATTGTACCCATTAATGCTACAGCATTAGAAGAGGGGGTAAAGGTGTGTGATCGCTTAGCAAAACCTCTTGGTGCATTAGGTAAAATGGAAAAAAATTATGCCAAGCTATATGCGATGTTTCCTAACAAAATCCAGCTATCAAAAAAAATCGTTATGATCTATGTAGCGGATAATGGAATTTGTGAAGAAGGAATCTCCTCAAATCCTATCGAAACAACCTTTATTGTAGCCAATAATATCAGAAATGGTAAAGCAGGGGTTTGTAATATTGCAGAACATGCTGGGTCTGATATTTGTGTCATTGATATTGGTTGTAAGAGTCAAATTTATTCCGATAACCCGGACCATGTGTTACATGGAACTCGCAATATGCTTAAAGAAGCTGCCATGACGCGAGAGCAAGCCATTGAAGCCATTTTAGTTGGGTATAGAAGAACAGTTGAAAAGATCAATCAGGGCTATACCTTATTTGGAACAGGAGAGATGGGGGTTGGAAATACCACAACTTCCGCAGCAGTCATTGCTGCCACTTTGGGAATTCCTGCCCAAAAGGTAACAGGATACGGAGCGGGAGTGACGGAAGATATGAAGGCTCATAAAACAGCTGTCATTCAAGAAGCGGTAACCAAACACGCTCCCTATAGTGATATTATCGATCTCGTCTCTAAAGTTGGTGGCCTAGACATGTTGGGGATGGTTGGCACCTATTTAGCTTGTGCCCAGTACCAACTTCCTTGTGTCATTGATGGGTTGATTTCTTTGACAGGACTCTTAATTGCTTCACAGTTAAAGAAAGAAGTGGTTGACTATTGCTTCCCATCCCATTGTTCTACAGAACCGGGCTATCAAATTGTTTCGGATTATTTAGGCTTATCCCCGATGCTTCAAATGGATATGCGCTTAGGGGAAGGATCTGGTTGTCCTTTAGCTTTCTTTTTAATAGAAAGTTCCGTGTACACGATAGAGCGTATGCCGACTTTTGAGGAGGGAAAACTGGACCGGGATGACTACGTCGACATTAGATAAAGGCTAATAAAGGAGGAAAACTATGCAACTATATACAAAGACTGGAGATAAAGGTCTTACAAAATTAGTAGGTGGCCAAAGCGTTGCAAAAGATTCAGATCGTGTCAATGCTTATGGTACCGTAGATGAATTAAACACTTGGGTCGGTTATACAATTAGTAAAATGGATCCAGATGATGAATTGAGAGACGAATTGTATCAGTTACAGAATTATCTGTTTGATTGTGGTTCTGATTTGTCTACTCCTCATGGTGTATACCCATATAAAGTAGATGAAAGCCTCGTTAAATGGATTGAAGAACGAATTGATACTTATGCGGATATCCCACCAGCTCTGGAAAGATTTATTTTACCTGGTGGTGATGAAATTGCTTCAATGATTCATGTGGCAAGAACCATTGCTCGGCGTGCGGAGCGCCTTGTGGTAGCAACCATGTGGACGAATGAAATCAATAACCAAGTCTTGATTTTTATCAACCGTTTATCTGATTATTTCTTTGCGCTTGCACGTGTCATTAACTATCGTAAACACTGCCAAGATATTCCTTATGAAAGAGGAGCAAAGGTGTTCCACAATATTACAAAAGCAGATGTGGAGCGTTGGGCACAGAAGAATAATAGCTAATAGAAAAAGCACTACCCAAACTAAAATTGGGGTAGTGCTTTTCTATTGATATCGAGACTAAAGTTTTGGAATAGAGCATCCTTTAGGAGAAAATAAAAAAACCTTACCTCCCCAGAGGGAAAGGCAAGGTTCACATTCGAAAGCCATATGTACATCAGTGTACAAACTTCATGTTAAGCATCGTTGGTTAACAGTAGCTCTCCAAATATTGACTCTGCTTCATCGCAGATGATGGAAAAACCATCCTTAGAAAATGATACGTACTTAAACGTAGAGTCAATAGGGGAAAGCACTATTTTGGTGTATTTCCTAACTGACATCACCACCTTACATCGAGGCGTGAAATCTACTAAAATTTAAGAATAAAGACCTGACTTAAAGCAAAGCTTATCACAGTGGCGGGACCGTGTTGGATTTTCACCAAACTTCCATACCCTTAAAAGTACCAAAATCATTTCTAGTAACTACATAATATCACGATCTGGAAGAAACCGCAAGTATTATGCTTAAAAAATATAAAAATATATGCTTTTTCTTTTGCGTTGAAAACGTTTTTATGGTATACTCTTTGTAAAGTACAAAGGAGTACAAATTTAAGCGACGAAGCTATATGAAATATGCCAAAACTTTGTGTGGTTTGGCTGTATTTCATGTGGCTTCTTTTTATGTATTCTGAAGAGTTTCATCTAGTAAAGGAGGTAAAATAATGAAACTCAAGAAAGAAAGGAGAACGGATGTATAACATATACTACAAAACACAAATTTATGTCGGCAAGGGTGCCTTGGCTCACTTGGGCGACTATCACAACCAATCGATATTGGTTGTTGCGGATCCATTTTTAAAAGAATCTGGACAGTTGGATCGCATTCTTGAATTCTTAGATACAAGTAACGATCTTGTGATCTTTACGGATATCGTTCCAGATCCGCCAATTGATGTCATCGTGGCAGGGATTAAAGCTACGGAAGGAAAATCAATCGATATTGTCTTATCAGTTGGTGGAGGATCTGCAATCGATGCTTCTAAAGCCATGTATTACTTTGCTAAGAAACAAGGTGTCTTTAAAGATGTGAAACTCATCTCTATCCCGACGACTAGTGGTACAGGCTCTGAAGTGACGAGTTTTGCAGTGATTACCGATGCTGAGAAAGAACAAAAGTATCCGATTGTCGATTGGGATATTTTACCAGAGGTCGCAATTTTGGATTCGAATTTGGTGGAAACTTTACCAGCTAATATCACAGCTGACACTGGTATGGATGTGTTGACGCATGCAATCGAGGCTTATGTTTCTAATAAAGCGACTGATTTTTCCGACGCTTTGGCTGAAAAAGCTATCAAATTAGTTTTTGAATACTTACCTCGTGCATACAAAGACGGGCATGATTTGGAAGCGCGTGAAAAAATGCATGTGGCCTCTACCTTGGCAGGAATGGCCTTCAACTCAGCTTCATTGGGGATCAATCATAGTATCGCCCATGCTGCAGGAGCAAAATTCCATATCCCACATGGACGTCTCAACAGCATCTTAATGCCGCATATTATCCAGTATAATGCTAATGTGACAACTAATGGTGCCCGCACAGGTAATTTGAATAAAGAAACTGCTGAACGCTATCAACAGATTGCTCGTTTATTAGGCTTGAGTGCTTCTACACCTGTTCTTGGTGTACGACAACTAGTCGATGCTGTTCGGAAACTTCAGAAGAAATTAGATCACCCAACTTCATTGAGCGCTTATGGAGTAGGACTTGAAGATTTTAATGAAAATAAGCGTGAGATTGCAGAAGCGGCCTTAGTGGATAAGTGTACGATTACGAATCCAAGAGTTCCTACAGTTGAAGAATTGTTGAAAGTTGTAGAACAGGCTTTTTAAAAATATTACAGTCGTTTTTATCATACATAAAGGAGTAATAAAATGGCTAATAATTGTAATGTTACTGAATTTGTTGGTTCAAATCCAACAGGAGATACCATTGGTCTCGTGATTGCCAATGTCGATCAACAGTTGTTGGATGCTATGAAGTTGAAAAAATACTATCGGTCCATTGGTATTATAGGTGCTCGTACAGGAGCTGGACCTCATATTATGGCTGCAGATGAAGCTGTAAAAGCTACAAATACAGAGATCGTTAGCATCGAATTACCTCGTGATACAAAAGGTGGAGCAGGACATGGTAACTTAATTATCTTTGGTGGAGAAGATGTATCAGATGTACGCCGTGCAGTAGAAGTAACTTTAGGTGAAGTCAATCGTACATTTGGAGATGTCTATGCCAATGAAGCAGGCCATATCGAATTGCAATACACTGCGAGAGCAAGCCATGCCATCGAAACAGCTTTTGGTGCTGAAGTTGGTCGTGCCTTTGGTCTCATTGTAGGTGCGCCTGCAGCCATCGGAGTTGTTATGGCGGATACTGCAGTTAAATCAGCTACAGTTGATGTTGTTGGTTATGCTTCACCAGGTAATGGTGGAACAAGCCATTCAAATGAGGTCATTTTGTTTATCAGTGGTGATTCTGGAGCAGTGAGACAAGCTGTCGTTTCTGCAAGAGAAATCGGGCTTCAATTGCTTGGAAGTCTCGGTGACACACCAGTGAATGGTCAGCCATCCTACATTTAGAGAATGGGGGAATGAAAGATGACAAAATCAAAACGTTTTGAAGTTCTCAGTAAACGACCAATTAATCAGGATGGATTCGTAACAGAGTGGGTTGAAGAAGGTTTAGTGGCTATGGATAGCCCTAATGATCCAAAGCCTAGTATTCGTATTGAAAATGGCGTCGTAGTTGAATTAGATGGAAAATCAAGAGAAGAATTTGATTTAATCGATCAGTTTATCGCTACTTATGGAATTGATTTGAAACATGCAGAAGAAGTTGTTCGAATGGATTCTAAAGAGATCGCTAACAAAATTTTAACTCCGAATGTACCACGTTCTGAAATTGTTCGATTGACCAAAGCAATGACTCCTGCAAAAATTTGTGAAGTTGTGAATCACATGAATGTTGTTGAAATCATGATGTGTTTGCAAAAAATGCGGACACGGAAACAAACAGCAACACAAGCGCACGTTACAAACGTGAATGATAATCCGGTACAGATTGCTGCGGATGCTGCAGAAGGGGCTCTGCGTGGATTTGCTGAACAAGAAACCACAGTAGCCGTTGTTCGTTATGCACCTTTCAATGCCTTGTCTCTTATGATTGGTTCGCAAGTTGGTCGTCCTGGAGTTCTCACTCAGTGTTCATTGGAAGAAGCAACAGAACTTGAATTTGGTATGCGTGGCTTCACGGCTTATGCTGAAACTATCTCCGTTTATGGTACAGAAGATGTATTTACAGATGGTGATGATACTCCTTGGTCAAAAGCCTTTTTGGCGTCTGCCTATGCTTCTCGTGGATTGAAGATGCGTTTTACTTCAGGGACTGGTTCAGAAGTTCAAATGGGACAAGCAGAAGGTAAGTCTATGCTTTACTTGGAAGCTCGCTGTCTATATATTACAAAAGCTGCGGGTGTTCAAGGAACACAAAATGGTTCTGTTAGTTGTATTGGTATTCCAGCAGCTGTTCCAAGTGGTATTCGTGCAGTCGTTGCTGAAAACTTAATTGCGACGATGCTGGACCTTGAATGTGCCTCTTCAAATGACCAAACATTTACTCACTCAGATTTGCGGCGTTCTGTACGTACCTTAATGCAGTTTGCACCTGGTACCGATTTTATTAACTCTGGATATTCTGCAACTCCAAACTATGACAATATGTTTGCTGGATCTAACTGGGATGCTGAAGATTTTGACGACTACAATGTTCTGCAACGTGACTTACGTGTAGATGGTGGTTTGCGCCCTGTTCGTGAAGAAGAAGTTATCAAGGTTCGGAATAAAGCGGCGCGTGTGATGCAAGCTCTATTTAAAGGTTTAGGTTTACCTGCTATCACAGATGAAGAAGTGGAAGCGGCGACTTATGCACACGGTTCAAAAGATATGCCTGACCGTGATAAGGTTGAAGATATCAAAGCGGCTCAAGGTATCCTTGAACGTGGTGTTCAAGGTGTGGATCTTATTAAGGCTTTGGCAAACAATGGCTTCCCAGAAATTGCCAATGAACTCTTGAATTTGTTTAAACAACGTGCTGCAGGTGACTTTTTACAAACGTCTGCTATTTTCGATAAAGATTGGAATGTTATATCAGCTATTAACTCTCCGAACGATTATGTTGGTGTCGGAACTGGACATCGCCTAGTGGGAGAAGAATGGGAAAAGGTTAAAGATATTCCACGTGCGATCGACCCTCGTGATATATAGGAGGACCTAACGATGACAGAAATAAATGAAACGTTGTTGCGCTCGATCATCGAGAGTGTGTTAAAAGAAGTGAAAGCAGAATCTAACGATCATGTAGAACCAACTCATCATGTAGATGCTACAACTACGGCATCCGTCAATGAGGGAACAGTTATTCGAAAAGTTGGGGTTGCTCAGCCAAGTCAATCTGTTGATGAAGTTGTTATTGCGGTTGGTCCAGCTTTTGGGGAACAACAAGTTAAAACAATGGTTGACATACCGCACACTGAAGTACTGAGACAATTAGTTGCAGGAATTGAAGAAGAAGGCTTGAAAGCTCGGATTGTGAAAGTATATCGTTCATCTGACGTGGCTTTCGTGGCTGTTGAAGGGGACCACCTTTCTGGTTCTGGAATTTCTATTGGTGTACAGTCCAAAGGAACAACTGTGATTCACCAACGTGATTTACCACCATTGAGTAATCTAGAACTCTTCCCTCAAGCACCACTCTTGACTCCTGAAACCTATCGTTTAATCGGCAAAAATGCTGCCAAATATGCAAAAGGTGAAACACCAAATCCTGTTCCTACCTTGAATGATCAAATGGCACGTCCAAAATATCAGGCTTACTCAGCTTTGCTTCACATTAAAGAAACAAAATTGGTCGTAAAAGGTAAGCCTGCAGATGAGTGTGTGTTAATTTAAAGTAGGAGGTCCACAATGGCAGAATCAGTTGAATTATTAGTAAAACAAATCTTAGAACAAATGAATCGTTCTGAGACAAGTGCTCCAAGCTTTTCAAGTAGCAATCAAGACGAAGCAACAGCTAATGATTATCCAATTGCTAAAAAGCATCCAGACTGGATTAAAATTGGAGATAACAAGAAATTTGAAGATGTTACATTGGAAAATATTCTTTCAGGTCGAATTTCATCTCAGGACTTACGGATTAAACCAGAGATTCTAATTAAACAAGGTGAAATCGCCAAAAATTCTGGTCGTGAGGCTATTCAATATAACTTTTCTCGTGCTGCTGAATTGACTCGTGTTCCAGACAAACGTGTTCTAGAAATTTACAATGCTTTACGTCCTTATCGTTCTTCTAAAGAGGAACTCTTATCCATTGCAGAAGAATTGGAAACACAATATCAAGCAAAGATTTGTGCAGGATTTATTAGAGAAGCCGCTGAACATTATGAACGTCGTAAGAAATTGAAAGGCGATAACTAGCAGCGAGATAGAATTGGAGGAAAATAGTGAAATATATCATTGGTGTTGATATTGGGAATTCCTCAACAGAAACTGCGTTAGCAGCATTCGATACTGCACAAAATAAACTTCACTTCCTTTCATCTGCTATTTCTGATACGACTGGTATTAAGGGAACGAAAGAAAATGTTCATGGAATCTATGATTCTCTTCGCAAATTAATGGCTAAGACGTCACTTGATTTAAAAGATATTAGTTTGATTCGCATTAACGAAGCAACGCCAGTTATCGGGGACGTAGCTATGGAAACCATTACGGAAACTGTGATTACAGAATCCACAATGATTGGTCATAATCCTCGGACCCCAGGCGGACTTGGTTTAGGTGTCGGGAAAACGGTTTATATTCTTGACTTAATTAATCAAGTGAAAACGGAGCCTTATATTGTAGTTGTTCCAAAGAATATTGATTTTGATTTAGTAGCGAAGTTGATCAATGCTTATTTTGAAAACGGTTACAATATTCAAGGAGCTGTGCTCCAAGCAGATGATGGTGTCTTGGTCAATAATCGTTTAAGATCTAAAATCCCGATCGTAGATGAGATTCTATACATTGATAAGGTGCCCTTGGGCATGTTAGCGGCGGTAGAAGTTGTAGAGCAGGGTAAAGTCATTACACAGTTATCTAATCCTTATGGGATTGCGACTGTTTTTGAACTGAATCCGGATGAAACAAAGAGCATTGTGCCAATCGCGCGTGCCCTGATTGGAAATCGTTCAGCGGTTGTGATTAAAACGCCAAAAGGTGATGTCAAAGCCCGTAAAATTCCAGCTGGGACAATTCAAATTATTGGTGAAAATCAAATCTTACGTGTGGATGTTTCTAAGGGATCTGAAGCGATCATGGAGCAGGTGGTCCTTGCTAATAATATCCAAAATGTAATTGGAGAAGCTGGAACAAACGTCGGTGGCATGCTTGAAAAAGTACGGCAAACCATGGCCAAACTGACAGATAAAAGTCAAGATCAGATAGCTATTCAAGATTTATTGGCAGTGAATACCTTTGTTCCGATCTCTGTTCAAGGGGGCTTGGCTGGTGAATTTTCTATGGAACAAGCAGTTGGAATTGCTTCTATGGTTAATTCTGATAAACTTCAAATGTCTATCATAGCGAAAGAAATTGAGCATGAGTTGGGCATCCCAGTTGAAATAGGAGGCTCTGAAGCAGAATCCGCTATTTTAGGGGCTTTGACGACTCCAGGATCAGACACCCCACTTGCTATTTTGGATTTGGGTGCTGGATCCACAGATGCTTCCATCATTAATAAGCAAGGTGAGATTCATGCCATTCACTTGGCAGGAGCAGGGGATATGGTGACCATGCTGATTAACTCAGAGCTTGGCCTTGAGAACCGTCATTTGGCGGAAGATATCAAAAAATATCCCTTAGCTAAAGTTGAGAGTCTTTTCCATATCCGTCATGAAGACGGAACTGTTCAATTCTTTGATCAACCCTTATCAAGTGATTTATTTGCACGTGTGGTTATAGTAAAAGGTGAACAAGAGTTTGTTCCGTTGAACAACCAGGACTTTTCCATTGAGAAGATTCGCTTGGTTCGGCAATCTGCTAAAGAGCGTGTATTTGTTACCAATGCGATTCGTGCTCTGAAACGGGTGAGTCCTACGGAAAATATTCGTGATATTCCTTTCGTCGTCATCGTTGGTGGTTCTGCATTAGACTTTGAAATTCCGCAGCTAGTGACAGAAGCTTTGTCACAACATGCCATCGTAGCTGGTCGCGGAAATGTACGAGGAAATGAAGGGCCAAGGAATGCTGTAGCCACTGGGTTAATCTTGACGTATGCTAGAGAGGCAGAGGGTGGCCGTTATGACTATTCAATTATCTAATAAACCAAAGATCATTTTCTATATCCCAAAGGATAGTGAAACAACTGTTTTTGATCAAGTTGGTTTTGGTATTGAAGAAGAAGGGATACCGTTTGAATATATTCAGGCAGAATCAGTTGAAGATGTTGTTTTAACAGCCCATCGTGCTTCTCATGAATCGTCCTTACTAGTTGGCATAGCGGCCAATAAACATGATATCGTCCTTCATTATAGGAATTTACCCAAAGAAAAATATGTTTATAGAATTAAACAATATGACGGTGTTGGAAATCGGGAGTTACGTTTATTGGGCACAAATGCCGCTCGGTTAGTTAAAGGGGTACCCTTTAACACAAGTTCGATTTTTGATGTTACATTTTAGTTCAAGATTAGCAGGAGGTGGTTAAAGTGACGATGAATGAGGATAAAATTGAAAAAATGACTTTAAAGATCCTTAAAGAAATTTTGAATCGTTATCCTGTTGAATCAAATCATTCGAATTATTCCAATCCACTCTATCAAAAGGCGTGGGATATTGTACAAAGAGCAGTGAAAAAAGCAAAAGACTTACAAGTTGATGTGGTCATTACAGTTCTTGATTCAAGTGCTCGCGTCATCATGACTTATAGAATGGAACATGCGTTATTAGTTAGCGATGAGATGGCTTATAAAAAAGCATATACTGCTGTAGGAATGAAAATGGAATCAAAAGATTTAAAACCATTAACTCAACCGGGACAATGGTTATATCAATTGGAAATGATGTTGGACAATAAAATTGTCAGTCTTTCTGGTGGGGTTCCAATTTTTGAGGGAGAACATCTACTGGGGTCCATTGGAGTCAGTGGTGGAAATTCTATACAAGACCAAGAAATTGCGTTATATGCCATCGATAGATAATAAGTAGAGGTATCATAATGGAAAAATATTTAGGTGAATTCTTAGGGACAATGGTCCTGATAGTCTTTGGTAATGGTCTTGGAGCATCTCTCAATTTGAACAAGGCAATCGCTAAAAATTTTGCTCCTAGCTGGTTCACAGCAGTCTTTGCTTGGGGCTTAGCAGTTACTCTAGGCGTTTATACGGCAGGATTTTATAATTCAGGTGGTCATTTAAATCCATCAGTTACCATTGCATTTGCGATTGGCGGATCATTCCCTTGGGATCAAGTGTTTGGTTACATCATTGCGCAAGTAGCAGGAGCTTTCGTTGGTGCTGCGATTATAACAGTGATGTACCATACACACTTTAAGGAAACAAGTCAAGAAGAAGGAAATTCAGTGGGCATTTTTGCAACGGGTCCAGCGATTCCAAATCCTTTCTATAATTTACTCAGTGAAATTATTGCGACTTTCTTCTTTATCTTTGCTTTGCTGATGATTACTCACGGTGAAATAACACCTGGATTAACACCTGTTCTAGTTGGTTTATTAATCATGGCAGTGGGTCTATCTTTGGGTTCAACTACAGGATTTGCCCTCAATCCAGCCCGTGATTTCGGTCCTCGCTTAGCGTATGCTATTTTACCGATTCCAAATAAAGGGGATGCAAATTGGTCTTATGCCTGGATTCCAATCGTAGGTCCTACTATTGGAGCGATTTTAGCAGTCCTACTTGTCAATATCATGTAATCGTGGAATACGCAAAAAAGCAGAAAAATATACAACTTGATGAGAACAAGCATGATTGTTTAAAAAGTTGTACATAATAGATTGTAGGACAGAAGCTATTGAAATGAGGTCTGTCCTACTTCTTTATTTAGAAGGTGAAAAAATGTCGGATAAAATATTAGCAATCAATGCAGGAAGCTCATCTTTGAAATTTCAGTTACTAGAAATGCCAAGTGAAGCAGTTATAGCTAAAGGGATCTTTGATCGTATCGGTTTTAAAGATGGTAAAGTAAAGTATCAAACCAAAAGAAACCAAGTTCAAAAAAGTGTTTGTATACCTAGCCATGAATTTGCAGTTCAAGTTTTGCTAGGGACTCTTGTAGAGAGTGGAGAAATTCATTCAATAGAAGAGATTGTTGGAGTTGGTCATCGGGTTGCCCATGGTGGAGAGAGTTTTAAAGGATCTGTATTGATAGATGAAAAAAATGAGGAGATCATTTCAGATTTAGGAGATTTGGCACCGAGTCATAATCCGGTCAGTCTTTCTGTTATCAAGTCATTTAAAACTCATTTTCCTAGCATCAAAAATGTCGCTGTTTTTGACACTTCTTTCCATCAGACCATGGACCCGGTTCACTACCTTTATCCCTTGCCTTATAGTTTGTACGAAAAGTTTCATGTTCGAAAATATGGTTTTCATGGTATCAGCCACGCCTATATTGCAGAAACGGTAGAAAAGATCTTTCAGCAAGAAGAGCATGCTAAGGAAAATGTTAAAATCATTAGTTGTCATTTAGGAAATGGTGCCAGTATTTGTGCGATCAAAGAGCAGCAGTCAGTAAATACGAGTATGGGCTTCACCCCTATTGATGGATTAATGATGGGGTCGCGATGTGGAAGTATTGACCCAATGATCATCCCTTACTTGGTTGAAAGACAGCAGATGCCAATCCATGAAGTCAAGAAACTACTGAATGAAGCTTCAGGTCTCCTTGGAATTTCTGAAATGAGCAATGATATGCGTGATTTGATTCAAGCTGCGACGGAAGGGAATCAAAAAGCAGCATTAGCTATTGAGATGTTTGTGAATCGTGTGGCCCATACGATCGCATCCTATATAGTAGATCTTGATGGACTTGATGCCTTAGTATTTACTGGAGGAATTGGAGAGAATGCAGCCCTAATCCGTTCCTTGATCGTTGATAAATTACAGGTGTTCGGAATGTCTGTGAACAAAGAGCTAAATGAAAATGGCAGTTTGTATATCCAAGATTCCAATTCCAATTGTAAGATCCTTGTCGTTCAAACGAATGAAGAATTGATGATTGCTAGAGAAACTTATCGTTTAAGCGTATAGCTAAAAGACAGATAGACGTTTGAAACAAAGATTGTGAAAATTTAGAGTTGAAAGCGGATACCAATTATAGTATAATCATATTATTTGGAACTATATTTATTGTAAAACCAATCCAGAGGTGGTAATATATGTCAGAAAAACAAAGAATGATTCAGGAATATGTTCCTGGGAAACAAGTCACATTAGCTCATTTGATTGCGAGTCCTGATCCAGTAATTTTTGAAAAATTGGGGTTACAGACTGATTTTCAAGATGCTATTGGAATATTAACCATCACTCCAAGTGAGGCAGCTATTATTGCTGTGGATATTGCTACGAAAGCAGCGGGAGTACAGATTGGTTTTGTCGATCGCTTTAGTGGATCGGTTGTCATGACTGGAGATGTTGCATCAGTAGATGCTTCACTCCATGCAGTTCTAAATGGCTTAGAGGAAATACTAGGCTTTTCAAGTACCATTGTAACAAGAACATAATTTCAAACGAGGGAAGGATTTCATGAAGGGCAGAATACTAATTTGTGATGATGATCCAATTATTCGCTTAGATATCAAACAAATTTTAGAACAGTCAGATTATGAAGTGGCTGCAGAAGCAAGTGATGGTTTTGAAGCTATCGAACTTTGCCAAAAACACTTTTTCGATCTAGTCATTATGGATATTAAATTACCATTACTGGACGGATTATCCGCGGGGAAAAAAATACTAGATGATGGATTGGCGTACGGGGTGATTATTCTCTCTGCATTTAGCGATGACCATTATGTTCAAAAAGCGAGTTTAACGGGTGCTAGTGCCTATTTAGTAAAACCGTTGGATGCAAAATCGTTAATTCCTACAATAGCAGTTTGTATAGAGAAAGGGCGGCAACAGCAATTACTTTCAAAGGAATTAATCAAAATTAGTAAAAAGCTCGACGATCGAATTCTCTTAGAAAAGGCAAAAGGGCTCTTGATGACAAGAGATAATCTTTCAGAACCTGAAGCTTTTAAACAGATTCGGACCATTAGTATGCAAAAACGCGTTCCAATGATTGAAATTGCAAAATTGCTGTTATTAAATAATGAAGCACAATAATCAAATAAAGAAATTTTGTGAAGATAAAACGGATTTAAATGAGGCGGATATTGATTACTTGATTCGGCAATCAGAGGCGGTTTTATCTAGCAAAGAGTTTATGGATAAGGACGTCTTCATTGATGTCAAAAATATTTATTCTGACCATGCAATTGTCGTTTTCCATAGAAAGCCTCATACAAAGGAAAGCTTATATGAAAAGACAGTGGTAGGGCAATCAGCATTTTTGGAAAACGAACCAGGGGTGCTACGAACTCTCCAGACAGGGGTTCCTTCTGTTGGACTCCGTGGACAATCGCAAGAAGGAGTTGCAATTGAACAGACTGTTTTTCCGATTACTAGAGGAGAAAAAGTCATTGCTACTTTAATTGTTGAAAGTGATTTTTCAAATAGCTTTTCGTCTAGCTTCTCTCTCAAGCCTTCTAAAGGTGACAATTCTTACATTTTTCAAGCTCCTTCAGAATCAAGTCGAGAAGACGAAGTTTCCTTACTGGATTATGTAGAAGATGCAGTATTAGTGTTTGATCAGGGAGGATTTCTACTCCATTGCAATCAGTCTGCTGTTCTTTTATATCGAACGAAGTTGGGCTACTTGGATAGTGTTCAAGGAATGCATTATGATAATCTTTCCTTGGATGGAACCATCTTTTCTGAATTAGTAGAAGATCATTTTTCAGATAGTAATAAAACCGTTAAGTATGGGAAGCACTATTTTCAAGTCAAGTGTTACCCCAATGCTCGCAATCAACAAACTGTTCTTACCATAAGGGATATCAGTGACCTTAAAGAAAAAGACAAAGAGATTCAAGAGAGTGTGATAGCGTCTCGAGAAATTAATCACCGTGTTAAAAATCATCTGCAAACCATTATTTCTTTATTGCGATTGCAAGGAGCACAGGTTAAAGAATCGGGTACAAAGGTTGCTTTCGAAGATTGTATTAACCGGATTTTCTCGATTGCTGCTACCTATGAGCTTCTTTCTAGTCAAGAACATGAGCAAATCGATCTGAAGTCCCTAATTGAAATTGTTTCATCGAATCTTCAACGCTGTTTTGCAGAAAGACCTGATATTCAATTAAAATTGGAATTATGTGATCAAATCTATCTAGATCATAATAGAGCATCATCATTAGCGCTGGTTATTAATGAATTATTACAAAATGCTTATGAGCATGCTTTTTCCAATAAAAAATATCAAAAAAATAAAAAAAATCAATGTATTCGTTTGCAAATGACGAAAAATGATGATATAATACGTATACAAGTAATTGATAATGGTAGCGGTTACAATGTCGAAACCGTGGGCCAAGAGCATCTTGGTTTAATCCTTGTTCAACGATTTGTAGATAGCAAATTATCCGGAAGACTTGTGACAACTTCAAATCATGAGGGAACACAAGTTAAGATAATTTTTAAAGTGTAAATAATAAAAGACTAACAATGAAGTCAGTCGAAAAGCAATGACGCTTAAAGAATGCAGAAACGATGTTTCAGTGCATTCTTTAGGCGTCTTTTTTGGAGGTTTCCTATGTCGGATAAAATTTTGAGTGTTGGGTTAGACCTAGGAACTGCAACGACTCAACTAGTCCTATCTGAACTTACCATTGAAAATATTGCTTCAGTATTTACAATACCGCGAGTTTATATAACGGATAAAAAAGTCCTTTATAAGAGTGAAATTATTTTTACACCCATCTCACATCAATCTTTGATAGAAGTTGATAAGATAAAAGACTTTGTTATTCAAGAATATAAAAAAGCAGGAATTGAAAAGCAAAATATTCAAATGGGCGCTGTGATCATTACCGGTGAAACGGCTAGAAAGGAAAATGCTAGTCAGGTTTTACAAGCCTTGAGTGGTTACGCAGGTGATTTCGTAGTTGCTACTGCTGGACCAGATCTTGAGAGTATTATCGCGGGCAAGGGTGCCTGTGCTCATCAATATTCTCAGGAACACCATACGTCAGTAGTAAATATTGATATTGGAGGTGGAACTTCAAACTTCGCAGCATTTCGCGAAGGGGACGTCATAGATACTGGGTGTCTAGATATTGGTGGACGCTTGATCAAAATTGATCCAACGACCTATAAAATCCAATACATTGCACCAAAATTACAAGAAATTATTAAACAAGAAAATTTAAGATTGTTCTTAAATGATATTGTCAATAAAGATGAGTTAAATAAACTCATTCAAATCATGGTCCGTGTATTAGAAAAGGCTGTTGGCCTAGATGTTGATGCTCCATATTATGAATTCTTACAAACCAATCATGGTTTGAGGCTAGATTATGAAATTAATTGTGTTTCATTTTCTGGTGGAGTAGCAGATGCTATTACTGAAGAAGCTGTAGCGAATGATTTCGCATATGGGGACATTGGTATCATACTTGGACGCGCCATTCGTCAATCAAAAATTTTCGAACAAAAGAAAGTCATTGAATCGGCTGAAACGATTCGGGCAACAGTTGTGGGGGCTGGTAGCCATACAACAGAAGTTAGTGGAAGTACCATTACTTATATTTCCAAAACATTACCGATTCGAAACATTCCTGTTTTGAAATTAGCCAAGGACGATGAACTAGAAAGTTGCGAAAAATTAACCAAAATCATTCGTGATAAATTAGAGTGGTTCACTTTGGAAAATGAGGTCCAACAGGTTGCTTTAGCACTTAATGGAGAAAAAAGTCCAAGTTTTGTAAGAGTACAAGAATATGCTACAGCCATCGTCCAAGGAATGGGTGAAACGATTCGAAAAAATATTCCCTTACTGGTGGTCGTGAGAGAAGATATGGCTAAAGTTTTGGGACAATGTTTATTTGCTATCTTGCCGAAGGATTATCCTTTCGTATGTATAGATTCCGTTGATGTTCAAAATGGAGACTATATAGACATTGGTAATCCAGTGATAGAGGGATCGGTTTTACCGGTCGTCGTTAAAACGTTAGTTTTTAATTAGGAAATTATTAAAGGAGGAGACTTTAAATGATTTTAAAGACAAAATTATTTGGAAGAGTCTATGAATTCAAATCAGTAAAAGAAGTTCTAGCTAAAGCCAATGAATACAAGTCGGGTGACCAACTTGCGGGCGTAGCTGCTGAATCTTCTGAAGAACGTGTGGCAGCTAAGGTGGTTTTATCACAATTAAAACTTTCCGATTTGTTTAACAACCCAGTTGTACCATACGAAGAAGACGAAGTAACACGCATTATTATCGATGATGTAAACCTTCGAACTTATGAAAAAATTAAGAACTGGACAGTTTCTGAACTCCGTGAGTGGATTTTGGATAACAAACACCAAAATGTAGACATTCAATGGCTATCTCGTGGCTTGACTTCAGAAATGGTCGCAGCGGTTGCTAAGTTGATGACCAACCTTGACTTGATTGTCGCAGCGAATAAGATCATCATCACTAAACGCGCTAATACAACTATTGGTATGCCTGGAACCTTCTCATCTCGTTTGCAACCAAACCACACTACAGATGATCCGGATGGCATCATGGCTTCTACAATGGAAGGTTTTGCTTATGGATGTGGGGATGCTCTTCTAGGGTTGAACCCAGTTGATGACTCTGTAGAAAGTACAAAACGCATTCTTCATAAATTTAACGACTTTATCGAAGAGTACAAGATCCCTACACAACACTGTGTACTAGCTCACGTTACAACTCAAATTGAAGCAATGAACCAAGGCGCTCCAACAGGATTGGTCTTCCAATCTATCGCAGGTTCTGAAAAAGGAAATGAAGCCTTTGGTTTTGATGCGAAAGTGATTCAAGAAGCTAAAGATACGGCTCAAAAAGTTGGTACTTCAGCTGGTCCAAACGTGATGTACTTTGAAACTGGTCAAGGTTCTGAATTGTCTTCAGATGCTCACCATGGTGCTGACCAGGTAACAATGGAAGCACGTTGTTATGGTTTTGCAAAACGCTTTGATCCATTCTTGGTAAATACTGTAGTTGGATTCATCGGACCTGAATATTTGTACGATTCAAAACAAGTTATTCGTGCAGGTTTGGAAGACCACTTCATGGGTAAACTGACTGGTATTTCTATGGGTTGTGATATCTGTTACACGAACCACATGAAAGCCGATCAAAATGATGCTGAAAATCTATTGGTTCTACTTGGTGCAGCAAACGTTAACTACATCATGGCAATTCCTCATGGAGATGATATCATGTTGAACTACCAAACTACTGGTTACCACGAAACTGCAACAATGCGTGATCTCTTGAACAAACGTCCAATCAAAGAATTTGAAGAATGGATGGAAAACATGGGATTGATGAAAGATGGACATCTTACTGAAATTGGTGGAGATGGATCTATCTTTATGAGACAAAATTAGTGAGGAGGTACTGACAGTGAATGAACAAGATTTAAAAGAAATGATTCGTTCTTTGTTAAGTGAATTAGATACGAAGGCTATAACAGAACCTGAAAAAGAGGTGCAAACAGTTAACTCTGATTTGAAGGCTCCTGTGAGTAATCGTGTTCAACCTGATAAAGAAGAAAGCCACATTGAGGATGGAATTATTCCAGATATCACAGAAGTGGATATTCAGGAACAATTTTTAATTCCGAATGCCATTAACGAAGAAGCTTATCGTAAGATTAAAAAATTCACACCAGCTCGTTTGGGATTGTGGAGAGCTGGTAACCGTTACAAGACTGAAACAGTTCTTCGTTTCCGTGCTGACCATGCGGCAGCACAAGATGCAGTATTCTCTTATGTATCAGATGATTTTGTTAAAGAAATGGGATTCATTCCTGTTCAAACCAAAGCGGCAACTAAAGATGAATACTTAACTCGTCCAGACTATGGTCGTGTATTCCCGGAAGATCAACAAAAAATTATTAAAGAATCTTGCAAATCAAATCCAAAAGTACAGATCGTTGTTGGGGATGGATTGAGTTCATCGGCCATTGAAGCAAACGTAAAAGATTTCTTGCCAGCTTTGAAACAAGGTTTGAAAATGTTTGGTCTTGAGTTTAATGAAGTTCTTTTCATCAAACATGCTCGTGTTGCAGCAATGGACCAAATTGCTGAACTTACAGGTGCTGAAGTTATCTGTATGCTTGTAGGTGAACGTCCTGGTTTGGTAACAGCTGAATCTATGAGTGCTTACATGGCTTATAAACCTACAGTTGGTATGCCAGAATCTCGTCGTACAGTAGTATCAAATATCCATAAAGGTGGAACTCCAGCGGTTGAAGCTGGTGCCTACGTGGCTGAAATTATTAAGAAGATTCTTGATAATAAGAAGTCAGGTGTAGAATTAAAATAGAAATGGGGTTTAGATTTTGAGAAATGATAGACTTGGCGCTAACGTATTAAGTGCATTATTGATTTCTAATGTAGATGCAGGGTTAGCAGCATCATTGGAATTGAAACCACATCACAGAAGTTTGGGTATTGTTACCTCTGACTGCGATGATGTAACCTATGTTGCTTTGGATGAAGCAACAAAGGCAGCCGATGTTGAAGTTGTTTACGCTCGCAGTATGTATGCTGGAGCTGGAAATGCCTCAACTAAACTAGCTGGTGAAGTTATCGGTATCCTTGCAGGACCAAACCCAGAAGAAGTTCGTAGTGGCTTGGATGTTGTGGTTTATGAAATTGAAAACGGAGCTAGCTTCTATAGCGCAAATGATGATGATAGTATCCCATATTTTGCTCATTGTATTTCAAGAGCGGGTACTTATTTGTCAGAAGGTGCTAACGCACAAGAAGGAACAGCGATTGCTTACTTGATTGCCCCTCCTGCTGAAGCTATGGTCGGTTTGGATGCTGCTTTGAAAGCTGCTGATGTGACGGTTGGAGCATTCTATGGTCCACCAAGTGAAACAAACTTTGCCGGTGGTTTATTGACTGGATCTCAATCTGCTTGTCGTGCTGCGTGTGATGCATTTGCACGAACTGTTATTAGTATTGCAGACAATCCACAGAATTATTAAGATGAGGTATGCTCATGGTAGAAAAGGCACTTGGATTAATTGAAGTGCGAGGTTTTCTTGGAGCAATTGTTGTAGCAGATGCTGCTTTGAAAGCTGCAAATGTCTCACTATTAAATGTAGAAACTGTTAAGTCAGGTTTGAACACAGTTCAGTTAGTAGGCGACGTTAGTGCAGTAAGATCAGCTGTAGAAGCTGCAGTTGAGATTGCACAGGATCAACCTTACTATCTTCATAGTCATGTGATTGCACGACTAGACTCACAAACAGATTCAATCCTCATTCCAATTCGTAAGGAAGAGAGTAAAGAAGTGTCAAAAGTTGAAACTACCTCATCTGTTGAAGAGAGTGAATCAAATGATCTTGATTCATTAGAAATAACTGAGGTAATTCCAGAACCTTTAGTGTCAGAAGTTGAAGAAACTAGCGTTGAAGAAATTGTTTCCGATATTGTTTCTGATATTGTGGTTGAAGAGGAAATTCCAACAGAAGGACAGCCGAAATATTCTGAGGAAGAATTAAAAAAATTCAAAGTTGTTGAATTAAGAAGTATTGCTTATCGGGAAGATAAAGTCGATCTGTCTAAGAAAGATATTAAATTTGCGAACAAACAACTACTTATTCAAGCTTTACTGAAATTGAAATCATAGGAGAAAGTTGAATGTATATTGAAGATAAAGATCTTTTATCTATTCAGGAAGTTCGCCATTTGATTCAACGAGCTAAAGTTGCTCAACAAAAACTAGCATTGATGAGTCAAGAACAAATCGATACCATTGTAAAAGTTGTAGCTAAAGCTTGTTATGATCAAAGAGAACGTTTAGCCAAAATGGCCGCAGAAGAAACTGGATTTGGTAAGTGGCAAGATAAAGTTCTTAAGAATGCCCTTGCTTCAAAAGGCATCCTTGAAGAAATCAAGGATATGCGCACAGTTGGTATTTTGCGTGAAGATAAAGAAAATAAAGTTATTGAAGTAGGTGTTCCAGTTGGTGTCGTTGCTGGGTTAATTCCTTCAACCAATCCAACTTCAACAGTTATGTACAAAGCGCTTATCGCATTAAAAGGTGGAAACAGTATTGTCTTCTCTCCACACCCACATGCTGCAAAATCTATTAATGAAACGGTTGAAATTATTAAAAAGGCAGCAGTTTCAGCTGGGTGCCCAGAAGGTGCTGTCAGTGTGATTCAACGTGTTTCTATTGAAGCAACTAATGAGTTGATGAAACACAAGGATACAAATCTGATTTTAGCAACTGGTGGGAATGCGATGGTAAAAGCTGCCTATTCTTCAGGAACTCCTGCAATTGGTGTTGGACCTGGTAATGGACCAGCATTTATTGAAAAAACTGCAGATGTTCCTAAAGCTGTTCGTCAAATTCTTGATTCAAAAACATTCGATAATGGTGTGATCTGTGCTTCAGAACAATCAATCATTGTCGAAGAAGAAATGAAAGAAAAGGTTGTCGAAGAGTTCAAACGTCAAGGTGCTTACTTCGTACCAAAAGAAGATGCTAAGAAATTAGGAAACTTCATCATTTTACCAAGTGGAGCAATGAATCCAAAAATGGTAGGTAAGACTCCTCAAGTCATTGCAAAACTAGCTGGAATCTCTGTTCCTGATGATGCGCGTGTCTTGATTGCTGATGGAGAAGGTGTTGGTAAACAATATCCTTACTCAATGGAAAAACTCGCTCCAGTTCTAGGTTTCTACACTGTTAAAACATGGGAAGAAGCCTGTGAATTGAGTATTCGTATTCTTCACCATGAAGGAGCAGGTCATACTTTAGCAATCCATACACAAAATGAAAACATCGTTCGTGAATTTGCTTTAAGAAAACCTGTTTCAAGACTTTTGGTCAACACTCCTGCAGCACTTGGAGGAGTTGGTGCTACAACAGGCTTGTTCCCAGCCTTTACCTTAGGTTGTGGAGCTGTCGGTGGAAGTGCTACTTCTGATAATGTCAGCCCATTGAATCTGATTAATATTCGCCGTGTTGCATATGGTACAGCAGAATTAGAAGATTTGAGAAAGACTGAAAATCAAGAGTGTCTTGACTGTGAAGTTGAAAAACAAGTTGATGAGGAACAATTGGTCGATCTACTTGTTCAACGTGTGTTATCAAAATTAACTAAATAATTTACTTATTTCATAATTGGAGGAAATTAAAATGGCAAACGCAAATGCATTAGGTATGGTTGAAACAAAAGGTTTAGTAGGTGCTATCGAAGCAGCAGATGCTATGGTAAAAGCAGCGAACGTTACATTGATTGGTAAACAACAAGTCGGAGCTGGTTTGGTAACTGTAATGGTTCGTGGTGACGTAGGTGCTGTTAAAGCTGCAACAGATGCAGGTGCAGCAGCAGCTGAAAACGTAGGTGAATTGGTTTCAGTTCATGTCATCCCACGTCCACATTCAGAAGTAGAAGTAATTTTACCACATCCATCAGCTGAATAATTAAGTTTAAGTCAATAATAGGAGGAAAAGAATATGTCAAACGCAAATGCATTAGGAATGGTTGAAACAAAAGGTTTAGTAGGTGCTATCGAAGCAGCAGATGCTATGGTAAAAGCAGCAAACGTTACATTGATTGGTAAACAACAAGTCGGAGCTGGTTTGGTAACTGTAATGGTTCGTGGTGACGTAGGTGCTGTTAAAGCTGCAACAGATGCAGGTGCAGCAGCAGCTGAAAATGTAGGTGAATTGATTTCTGTACATGTCATCCCACGTCCACATTCAGAAGTAGAAGTAATCCTACCTCATAAAGAGTAGATTTTCAAAATTTCTCATGCAGGTAATCAGCAATTAATGTTTTGATAGGAATAAGCATTTTGATGTAAAGAATATTCATTCATGTTAATAGCTGAGCGAGGTTGGGAAGTTACATCTCAACCTCGTTGTATCCCTGTGTTTAATTTGTGGTAGAAGGATGTGAATGCATGACAGTTTATACTGAATCACGAATTAGGAAGCTCATCAAAAATGGTCAGGTCAGTGAGCAAAATGTTCTAAAACTTTCTAGTGAGGACAAATTGACTCCAGCTGCAAGAGGTTTCTTGCATGATCGCCATATTCAAGTAGCTTATTCTGATTCGCCGAATAAAACTCAAACAGAGATTAGTAAACCATTTCATATGACTGTTTCGTCTCTAGAAGAGTCTGCTGTGTATCCACTACTTTTCAAGCTAACGAAACTATATACATATTTTCTAAGATGCCAAAAAGAACTCCATCTTGCTTATTTAGATGAAAAAGTTGATCAATTGGGAAATCTACTACAAATAGTAGAAAAGATGGTCGGCTGTTATATTGAAGAGGATATCTCATTTTATAACCCAAATTTTGGGACAAATGAAGATTTACAGTCAATTCGAGTCATTAAACAGTTGGATCAAGGAAGTGTAAGAGTTGATTACAAATGTGAGGATTGGAAACTTTCTTGCTATGAGTTATATCTTGAAATTGTCAATATCCGAAAGGAATTGACCTTAGTATCGTCTAACAATCAAGATGTTTATGCGGATAAACTAATCACATTATTGAAATCAATTGAAGTTTTAGTGTGGCTTATTTTAGAATAGAATGTGGAGAATAACAATGTCATTTGAAAATTTAATTGATAAAGTTATTGATAGGATTCAAAATGAACTAGACAGCTCCTTTGAAGTAGAAGCTAGTGGTCGACATGTGCATTTAAGTCGCAAAGAATTAGATGCTTTGTTCGGAACTGGTTATGAATTGACCAAGGCGAAAGATTTATCTCAACCTGGTCAGTATGCTTCAAAAGAACGTTTGACTGTAGTGGGTCCAAAAGGAGCTTTTCATAATGTCGTTATTTTGGGACCTGTTAGAAAAGAGTCTCAAGTAGAGGTATCACTTACAGACTGCTTACAATTAGGGGTAAAAGCTCCTATTCGTGAGAGCGGTGATATTGAAGGTACTCCAGGTATTGTATTGGTAAATGGAGATAAATCAGTTTCTTTGGATAAAGGGTTGATTGTAGCAAAACGCCATGTTCATATGACACCTGAAGATGCAGAAAAAATTGGTGTGAAAAATCATGATATTGTAAAAGTTAAAGTTGAAGGGGCAAGACCTTTAATTTTTGATGATGTTGTGATTCGTGTTAGCCCAAAATTTGCAACTTATATGCATATTGATTACGATGAAGCCAATGCTTGTGGTTTTAGCAAAGGAATCCGTGGTCGTATTATTAAAGACTAGTAGTGCTTGTTGGAGGTAGGTCAAAAATGGAAAATCTAGATAAAATCGTAGATTTGATCACAGACCGTTTAATGGATAAATTACAGGTTGAATCATACAAGTCTTCAGTATTTGTTATTGGAGGATTTGATACTCCGGATATCTTGGATAGAGAAGGCTATCAAGTTGTAAAAAATTCAAGTAGTGCTGACATCATTCTAGTAGAATCAATTGGTTTTGATGCAATGCTTCGGATCGCTTCATTGTGTCCACTTACAGCAGATGAGGCAGTAGTGATTAAGAGTCTCTTAAAAGGAAAGAAAGTTTTGGTTTTAAATGAATCATTTGATTTCCATCAATATAAACAGACCTCTAAAGCACTATTGTTCCAAGATCTTCAAGAACAGTACGAAAAACTGATCAGATATGGTGTTCAATTCTATAAAAAAGAAGAATTGGTATCTATCCTTGAAGAAAGTACTGGTGGAGAAAACAATAAGCCTGTCCAAGATGTGACAACAAACAGCTCAACACCTAAAACTGTTGAGAAGGTTGGCTTGCTAACTGAAAAAAAATTAATTGAAATGAATCTATCTGATAATGATAGCATTCGTCTTAAAAAAGGAATGATTGTGACAGCGCTTGCAAAAGATTATTTAAAACGTCACAATATTAATATTGAAGAATAAGGAGCATCGAGATGTTTGTTGGGAAAGTGAAGGGGAGTCTGTGGGCTACAAGAAAAGATGAAAAACTTAATGGATTAAAGTTTTTAGTGGTCGAGCGACAACTGAATGACCATCAAACAGATCCTGCTTTAGTGATTGCTGCGGACTGTATTGGTGCTGGTGAAGGTGATCAAGTAATGGTTACTACAGGAAGTTCAGCTCGGGTGAGTTTGAATAGACAGGATGTTCCAGTAGATATGGTCATTGTTGGGATCATAGATAAAGTTGAATATCAACTGGATGATTATTGAAAGTAGGGAAGAATTTATGAGTATAAATGAAATTATCATTTACATTATGGTTCTCTTTATGCTTGTTGGTGCAATTGATAAATGTATCGGCGGGAAATTGGGCCTTAGTGAGCAGTTTGAAGAAGGAATTATGGCTATGGGAGCGCTAGCGCTTTCTATGGCTGGGATTATGGTTGTAGCTCCATTGTTAGCTGATTTATTAAAACCTATCATTGTTCCTCTTTATGGTTTGGTTGGTGCGGATCCTTCGATTTTTGCAACAACATTTATCGCGAATGATATGGGAGGAGCACCTTTAGCCTTGAGCTTAGCACAAGATAAAGCTGTTGGTGATTTTGCTGCCTACGTTTTAGGTTCTATGATGGGACCAACGATCGTGTTCACGATCCCTGTTGCCTTAGGTATTATCGAAAAATCAGATCGTCCTTTCTTGGCTCGTGGTATTTTGTACGGTTTGGTAACTGTTCCTGTCGGATGTTTTGTTGGCGGATTGCTTGTTCCAGGTTTGTCATTTGGTACTTTGTTAATCAACTTGATCCCTATTGTCATTGTATCTGCCCTTATTTTCCTAGGATTGCTTCTTATTCCAAATGGCATGATCAAAGGTTTTGAAATCTTTGGTCAAATCATTGTTGTGATCGCAACTTTAGGTTTGGCATTCGGTGCAGCTCAACTCTTGACTGGTAATAAATGGTTGCTTGAACTTTATCCAAAAGGTGCAGAAACTCTTCAAGAAGCGTTTGTTGTTGTTGGTTCAATCGCGGTAACCTTGGCTGGTGCTTTTGGTTTAGTGGCTGTCTTTACCAAAGTAGCCAACAAACCGCTTTCAGCAATTGGTAAATCATTGGGAATGAACGAAGTAGGAGCTGCTGGTTTGGTTGCTTCTTTGGCAAACAACATTGCTATGTTCCAAATGTTAAAAGATATGGACAAACGTGGTAAGATCTTGAATATTGCCTTTGCTGTATCTGCTTCATTCGTTATCGGGGACCACTTAGGATTTACAGCTGGACAAGCTCCTAAGATGATTGTTCCAATGATGATTGGTAAGTTTGTTGGTGGGGTTACTGCCGTATTACTTGCCTACTTCTTGACTAAGAAAGAAGCCTAATCGGAGGTATTGGTAAATGGATTATAATCGTACAGATATTGAATCTTTAGTTCGCAAAATTCTTCTAGAAGAATTGGCAGGTAAAGGTTCTGCTAAACGTGTTAGTAAAGCTGGTGTAGCCTCTATTTCACTACCTAGCTTAGATGTTCGTCCTGAAGATCGTTTGGACACAGGAAATCCTGAACATCAAGTCTATACACGTGATCTTTTGACTCTTGAAGAAAGTCCTCGACTTGGCTTAGGTTTGATGACAATGGATAAGACAACATTCCCTTGGCATTTAGACTATGATGAAGTTGATTACGTGATCGAAGGTCGTTTGGATGTTATCTCTGGTGATGAAGTGATGAGTGCCGGTCCAGGTGAAATCATCTTTATTCCAAAGGGAAGCGATATTCAATTCTCTGTTAAGGATAAGGCACGCTTCATTTATGTAACTTATCCAGCAGATTGGCAAGGATAAAGAACTTTCATATCGAATAATTTATAAGGAGCACGATACGTGCTCTTTTTGATTGCGTTTTCATTTTTTTTTCATTGACAAAAACTATAATTTATATTAAAATAAAGACATCTTTAGTGTTTAAGAATGAAGTAGAGCACAACGAGGTGCTAAGTAATTTAATAAAGCAACGGAGCTACAAAAAATAGTGTATTTTTTGTAGCTCTATTTTTTCAAGAAATAGGGGTTTTTAGGATGAAGCAGTTTATGTTAGCTGGTGTATCTAGTGGTGTTGGAAAAACTACCGTAACACTAGCTGTATTAAGAGCTTTAACAGATATGGGTTACAATGTTCAGCCGTATAAAATTGGTCCTGATTATATTGATACTTCTTACCATAGTCGTATTACGAAGAACTCATCTCGTAATCTAGATAATTTTTTAATTCCCGATACAGATTATTTGAAGTGGTCTTATTATCGTTGGCATCAAAATTCCGATGTCGCAGTGGTAGAAGGCGTGATGGGACTCTATGATGGATTAGGAACAGATAAAGATTGTGCCTCTTCTTCATCTGTTGCTAAACAGCTGAATCTACCTGTTGTTTTAATTATTGATGGGAAATCAACCTCGACTTCAGCGGCAGCAATTGTCCATGGCTTTTCTTCATTTGATCCAGCGGTAAATATTGTTGGTGTCATTGTCAATCGTGTGGCTTCGGAAACCCATTATCAGCTGATTAAGGGGGCGATTGAGCGCTACACTGATATAGAAGTCCTGGGTTATTTTCCAAAGAATGTTCAAGTTGAACTGCCTTCTAGGCATTTGGGATTGATTCCGGATGTGGAGATGGATGATCTAGAAGAAAAGTTTTCTATTCTTGGAGAGCAGGCTAAAAAAACCATTCAGTTTGAGCGTCTATTGGAGAAGGTTGATAGAGAGTCAATTGAACTTTCTTCTCCATTCAAACTTGAGAATTCTACCCCGTTAACCATTGCTTATGCACTGGATGACGCCTTTCATTTTTATTACGAAGACAATCTGGATTTGTTAAGAAGTGCTAATGTTGAGCTCATTCCATTTAGTCCCTTAAAAGATGAACGGTTACCGGAAGCTGATGCCTATTATTTTGGTGGGGGATATCCGGAGTTGTTTGCAAAAGAATTGTCTGACAATCGCTCCTTTAGAGAGTCCGTTCTAGACGCTCATCAAAAAGGAATTCCCATCTATGCTGAATGTGGAGGCTTGATGTATCTTGGGAAAACTCTTGAGATGGAAGATCAATCCTATGAAATGGTTGGAATATTTGATGGCACGAGTGTGATGACCAATGGCCTAAAACGGTTTGGTTACTGTTTTGCAACTACCAATGAAGAATCTTTATTTGGTCCGTCTGGTACGGAAGTTCGAGGTCATGAGTTCCATCATTCCATCTTCAATACTTCTGAAAAAACAGTTTTAGAACTCAGAAAAGAAAGAGATGGAGAAGTAGTTTCCAATTGGACAGGGGGCTACCAGAAAGGGAAAACTTTTGCAAGTTACCTCCATGTTCATTTTTATCAAAAGGAACAACTCCTTATGAGTTGGATTGATTATATCTTGGAGTCTAAGAAATGATAGTTATTGCAATTTTTATCGCTCTTCTTCTGGATTGGTTAATCGGAGATCCTTATTCTTGGCCCCACCCGGTCAAGCTGATTGGAAATTTTATTTATGCTTGTTTGAAACTAGAGAACCTAAAAACAAAATTTCCTTTTCTGTTTGGAATCTTTCTGTGGTTCTCCACTGTCGCCTTAACTGTTTCCCTTACTTATGGCATTTTGTGGGGCGCAAGTCAGTTGCACCCTATTCTCTATTGGGGGATTTGGATTTATCTAGCTTACACTTGTTTGGCGACTCGTTCTCTTGCTTTTGAAGCTCTTAAGGTCTACAAAGCTATTCAGTTTGGCTCCATTGAAAAGGCTAGATATCAGGTTGGCATGATTGTTGGGAGAGAAACAGATCAACTTTCCATTCCTGAAATTTGTAATGCGACCATTGAAACGGTAGCAGAAAATGCTAGTGATGGCGTAATCGGTCCCTTATTCTGCCTATTTCTTGGTGGTCCAGTTCTAGCAATGGGCTACAAGGCTATTAATACGCTAGATTCAATGGTAGGCTATAAAACAGCTAAATATCGTAAGATTGGATTTGTTTCAGCTAAAATGGATGATTTAGTCAATCTCATCCCTGCTCGTTTCACCTGGTTCTTTATGTTGGCAAGTGCTCGGATTTTGCAATTGGATTTCAGAAATGCCATTAAGATCGGCTGGAGAGATCGCTACCAACATGCGAGTCCGAATAGTGCTTTCCCTGAATCGGTTGTTGCAGGAGCCTTAGGAATTCAATTAGGGGGGGCTCATGTTTATCATGGCGAGTTGATTTCAAAACCAACCATTGGAGACTCAATGAGAAATGTAGAAGCAGAGGATATTTTAACCTCTATTTCTATGCTTTATATGACAACGACGGTTTCAACTTTCGTTTTGTCAATAATTTATTTTGTTTTTGTAATTTATTAAAAGAGGAGTATGTATGTCCTATATTAAAAACCCGTCCTCCATTGAGGAAAAAAGTTTTCAGATCATTCAATCGGTGATCGACCAGGATCATCCTGGCTATGAATTCCATGAAGACATGGAAGAGGCGATTATTAAACGCGCCATTCATACCACGGGTGATTTTGACTATCTCTATACCATGAAATTTATCAATCATGTTAATGAACGAATCGTTGATGTGATTCAAAATAAAGGGACCATCATTGTGGATTCTAGCATTTCCTTAAATGGGATCAATAAACGGGTGTTGGACCAAATGGGTGTTTCCTACCGTTGCTTGATTAATGATGAAGATGTCATCCAACTTGCTAAGGAAAAAAACATTACTCGAGCAATGGCTGCTATTGAAAAAGCAACAGAGATCGAAGGACCTAAAGTATTTGCTTTTGGTGGTGCTCCGACTGCTTTGTTCCATCTCCTTGATTTGATCAAAGAGAAAAAAGTTGAGGTAGACGCGATTATCGGTGTGCCCGTTGGATTTATCAATGTCTTAGAGTCTAAGGAAGCTTTATTAGCGACTGACTTGCCTGTCATGGTCAATGAAGGACGTAAAGGGGGAAGCACCCTTGTCGTGGCTATTATTAATGCGATTATCTATCAAATGCAAACGATCGTAACAGAAGACTATGTTCGTTATTCAACAGCTTTAAATGATAAAAAAGGATAAGGTATTCATGAGTTATATAAAAGTATCAAATCAGATTGAAGAAGCTAGCTTTAAAAAGATTCAAGAAATCATTGATCAGGAACATCCAGATATTGTTTTTGATAATCCATTTCATGAAGCAGTTTGGAAACGAGTTGTTTTTGCGAGTGCAGATTTCGATTACCTCTACAATATCAAATTTTCAAATGATGCTATCGACCATATTCTAGATGTTATCAAAAATAAGGGAACCATTTTTACAGATACGACCATGGTTCTAGGTGGATTTAATAAAAGAATCTTGGATGAACTAGGGGTGGCCTACAGATGTTTGGTCAATGAACCAGCAATCTTTGAAGAAGCTAAGGCAAAAGGGATCACTCGTTCTATGGCAGCGGTAGAACATGCGGCCAATGAATTGGGTCCTAAATTGTTTGTCTTCGGAAACGCTCCAACTTCTATCTTTAAAGTCTTGGATATGGTAGAAGAAGGAACACTAGTCCCTGATGCTGTTATTGGTGTTCCGGTTGGCTTTGTCGGTGCAGCTGAATCAAAACAGAAGCTTCATGATAGTCCAATTCCTTCTATTGTTGCATTGGGAAGTAAGGGTGGAAGTACGATTGCAGCAGCAGTGGTCAATGCCATTCTGTACCAGTACAAACAAGAAATGGATGATTACCAACGCTTCGTAGTCCCAAATAATTAAGTCGTGAAGGAAATGGAACTATATGGATGATTACGCATATGTCAATGGAAAAAAACTAAGAAAAGGGTTCACTACTGGAACTTGTGCGACAGCTGCTACAGCCGCAGCGATTAGCATGATTCTCAATCAAGATATCGAAGAAAAAGTTACAGTTTCTACGGCGAATGGAGTCGAAGTAACAATGGATATCAAAAATCCTTCTTTTGGTGAACTGACTGCTAGTGCCGCTGTCGAAAAAGATGGTGGTGATGATGCAGATGCGACGCACGGACTCCTGATTTATTCGACAGTGACTCTCTTACCAGATTCAAATGACATTGAGATCGATGGAGGAGAAGGTGTTGGTCGCGTCACACAAAAAGGGCTGAAATGCGATGTTGGAATGGCCGCAATCAACCCAACTCCTCGGGCTATGATTGAAAAAACAGCCCGACAATTACTGGGTCCAAACTGCGGAGCGAAAATTATTATTTCGGTACCGGGTGGGGAAGAAACAGCCAAGTTGACCTATAATTCACGCTTAGGAATTGTAGGAGGGATCTCCATTTTGGGGACGACAGGAATTGTCAATCCTATGTCGGAAGAGAGTTGGAAAGCCTCTATTACGATTGAATTAACCATGTTATACAATCAAGGCTATCGGTCTGTTGTGTTAGCTCCCGGAAATTATGGTGAGGACTTTGCGACCAATGTGCTGGGGATTCCACCTCATCGAATTGTGAACATGAGTAACTTTGTTGGGCATGTCCTTAAAGAAGTCCAGCGGATTGGCTTTACTCGCGTCCTGATGGTTGGTCACATGGGTAAATTTGTCAAGGTCGCTGGTGGGATTTTCTCAACTCACAGTAAAGACTCAGATGCGCGAATGGAAATCATTATGGCTAATCTAGCCTTGCTAGGGGCTCCAGTTGAACTTCTTGAGAAAGTCGATCAGTGTATTACAACAGATGCGGCTGGAACTTTAATTGAGGAGTATCACTACGAAGAAGTTTATCAAGTGCTGGTGGACAAGATGAAATTCCGTTCGGAGCGGTTGCTGCGGAATCGGAAGCCGGAAGTCAGCATTGATGTAGTAACCTTTGGGACAGAAGCTGGGTACCTAGCCTCAACCCAAACATTAGAAGAAATAGCGGAGGAATGGACGTGATCTATGTAATTGGAATAGGGCCAGGAGCCCCTTCCTATGGACTTTTGGGAAGTGAAGAGATCTATCAGAAGGCAGACTATATTCTTGGAAGTGAGCGACATTTAGAAATCCTTCCAGCTGCCTATCAAGAAAAAGGGGTTGTACCTCCAAAGAAACTTGCGGAGTTGGCTCAATTAATCGAGTCTTATCCAGAAGATGCAACCATTCTTTATCTAGCATCGGGCGATCCCCTGATCTATGGTTTGGGAAAATGGTTGTCTGAGAAATTTAAAGGGCGCGTGGTGGTTCAGCCTGGGATTTCTTCCTTCCAGTATCTCGCGAGCAAAGTCTTTCTCCCTATGAATGATGCCTACTTAACAAGTAGCCATGCAAAAATTCCTGATTTTGATTTCTTGCTTTCTCTACCCAAGGTATTTATGGTGACGGATAAGAAAATTGGTCCCTATGAAATAGCGCAAGAAGTGATGAAACGGGGATTGAAAAAAGTCTTAATCATTGGTGAAAATCTTAGCTATGAAGATGAAAAAATTGAAATTTTAGCAGAGGACCAAGTGATTGATCGTCAATATGAAATGAATGTGGTGGTGATACTAAATGAAGGATTCGGCATTTATTAGAGCAAAGGTCCCAATGACAAAAGAAGAAGTCAGGGCTATCAGTATTGATAAATTGGACTTACACAAGGCAAAGAGAATGTTGGATGTTGGCTCTGGTACGGGCAGTGTAACGATTCAAGCAGCTGTTTCCTTTCCAAATTTGGAAGTCGTTGCAATTGAACAAAATGAAGATGCTGTTGCCTTGACACAGGAGAATATTGACTACTTTGGCTGTCAGAATATTACTCTGATAAAAGGCAAAGCTCCTGTTGAGCTAGAAGGTCAATTCGATGCGATATTTGTCGGTGGAACCGGTGGCAACATGGCAGAAATCTTTGAGTGGTGTGAACATCTGTTAGTTCCGGGAGGGCGCTTTGTGTTAAACTTTATCCTCTTGGAAAATGCTATGGAAGCGATTCAACTTGCTGAAGAGATGGAATGGCAAGACTTAGATGTTGTATCCATTCAAGCGAGCAGATGGTCTGCCCTAGGAAAAGGGCATTATTTCAAACAGCAAAACCCTACCATTATTGTTTCAGCTGTGAAACCAGAAAGGAAATAAAGGTATGTCAATTGTACATTTTGTAGGCGCAGGACCTGGTGATGTGGAGCTCATTACCCTAAAAGGTTATCGAAAATTATCCAAAGCGGATGTGGTCATTTATGCGGGCTCTCTCGTGAATCCTGATCTTCTTCAATATTGTAAAAAAGGTGCGGAGATTCATGATAGCGCGTCTATGCATTTGATGGAAATTATCGATGTCATGGAAGAAGCAGTGAAAGCTGGAAAAGACGTCGTTCGCTTACAAACAGGTGATTTCTCTATCTATGGTTCTATTCGTGAGCAAACAGAAGAGATGAAGAAGAGAGGAATTGAGTTTGACTGTATTCCTGGGGTGAGCTCTTTCCTAGGAGCTGCCTCAAGTATTGGAACAGAATATACGGTCCCTGAAGTCTCTCAAAGTGTGATTATCACTCGCATGGCCGGACGGACCCCTGTTCCTGAACGAGAATCCCTTCGAAGCTATGCTCAGCACAGAACTTCTATGGCCATTTTCTTATCTGTACAGGGGATTGAAAAAGTGGTGGCTGAATTGGTTGAGGGTGGCTATCCAATAGAAACACCTGTCGCAGTAATCTATAAGGCAACTTGGCCAGATGAACGCAAGGTCTTTGGGACATTGGAGACCATTACTGAGAAGGTCAAAGAAGCTAAAATTAGAAAAACTGCCTTGATTTTAGTTGGAGATTTCTTGGGTGAAGAATTTTACTACTCTAAGCTCTATCACAAAGATTTCCACCATGAATTCCGTAAAGGATTGAGTTCGCATGCTAAATGATTCCCCTCGTTACGCCATTGTGGCGGTTACTAACAACGCAAAAAATCTCGGATTAGAGCTCAAGGAAAAACTTGGGATTGATTGTCCGGTCTATACCACTGTGAAAATCGCTGACTCTCGAACGGTACCGATTGAAGGACGTGTCATTGAAGGACTTCGGACGGTATTCCAAGAAGTGGATGTCTTGATTTGTATCATGGCGATTGGTGCGGTTGTCAGAGGCATTGCTCCCGTTATTAAAGACAAAACAACAGATCCTGCTGTAATCGTGATGGATGAAAAAGCCAATCATGTGATTAGTTTATTGAGTGGTCACTTGGGTGGGGCCAATCAGGTTACACTTAAAATTGCTGAATTATTAGATTCAAATCCAGTGATCACGACTGCAACAGATACACAAAATGTTGTAGCCTTGGATAATATTGCGAAAGAAGTAAATGGGTGGCGGGAAGAATTGCGCCACTTAGTGAAAGTATTTAATTCTTATCTAGCAAATAAGGACTGTGTCTATTTTTATCAAGAAAAGCCTTGGGTGTCTGACCTGAGAGGTCTAACAGTGATTGAAGAAAATCAGATTCAGGAAGTCCTTGCTTCTAAGAGCCCATTTATTTGGTTGACCTCTCAAGCAGTTGAGGTTGACGAAGAAGTGGTAGCCCTGATTCATCCAAAACCCTATGTTTTAGGAGTTGGAGCAAAGAAGGATCTTCCACCTTCCACATTTATGGAATCTTTTCGTGCCTTTTGTGAACTAGAGGGAATCTCCGGTTCGGAAATCGCAAAAATTGCTAGTATTGATGTCAAAAAAAATGAACAGGCGATACTAGAATTAGCCCAACACCTTGACTGTCCTTTCCAAACCTACTCTAAGGAGGAACTGCTAGTGGTGGCGGATAAATATCCGCAATCGGAATTTGTTAAGAAGACTGTTGGGGTTGGAAGTGTGGCGCTTGCTAGCGCGGACCTTGCAAGTAAAGGAAATGTGCTGACCAAACGGTTTGCACAAAATGGTGCGACATTTGCACTTGGTAAATTAGGTAACAATTATTAAATATTAAATTTAAGGAGCAATAAATATGTTATACGTTATTGGACTTGGCCCAGGTAAAGAAGAATTGATGTCTCAAGAGGCATTGGAAGCAATCAAGGATTGTGAAATTATTGTAGGGTATTCTACCTACATGCGTCTGATCAAAGATCTTGTAAAAGATAAAGAAATGGTTGCAACTGGTATGCGTCATGAAATTGAACGCTGTCAAAAAGCCATTGATCTAGCTCACGAAACTGGAAAAAATGTTGGGGTCGTTTCGAGTGGGGATGCCGGTGTCTATGGAATGGCTGGATTGATCCTTGAATTGTTGGAAGAGAACGATACTCTTGAAGTAAAAGTTGTACCTGGAATTACAGCAAGCCTTGGAGCAGCTGCAGTGATGGGAGCACCTCTCATGAACGACTTCTGTCATATTTCACTTAGTGACTTGATGACTCCATGGGAAATGATTGAAAAACGTCTTCATGCAGCAGCACAAGGTGACTTTGTTGTTTGTTTATACAATCCAAGAAGTAAAGGTCGTCCAGAGCACTTAGCAAGAGCGCTTGAAATTATGTCTGAATACAAAGCCAAAGATACAATTGTCGGTATCGGTAAGGATATCGGACGTAAGGAAGAACAAATTGTGCTTACTACGATTGAAGACTTAGATGAAACTCTTGTAGACATGACTACAATTGTCATTGTTGGAAACAAAGAGACTTATGTGAAAAATGGTCGCATGATCACACCTCGAGGATATACACTATGATAAAACTACTTTTCGGTGGAACAGCTGAAAGTACAGAGATTCTTGAATTCCTCTCGCAAAAGAATATCCCAGTGACTACCTCTGTTGTGTCGGATTATGGCCGCCATTTAGCTTCTAAATTTGGGCAGGACGTGGTCCAAGGAAGAATGACAGCTGACCAAATGGTTGCTTTCATCAAAGAGAATGACGTTGATGAAATTATTGATGCTTCGCATCCCTTTGCGGATATTGTCTCTCAAGAAGCGATGAAAGCAGCGAATCAGGCTGGAATTCCATATGTGCGCTTTGAACGACAAGCTACCATCGACTTATCGGGTGCTACCGTTGTCCATTCGACAGAAGAAGCTATTGAATACATCAAAGAGAAAGAGTATAAAACAGTCTATTTAGGAACTGGAAGCAAAACCTTGCCACTTTTTGTTCATGGTTTACCAGAGTCGCGTATTGTGGTTCGTGTTCTTCCAACTTCGGAAGTTCTAAAAGGTTGTGAAGAGTTGGGACTTGTTCCGGATCAAATTGATGCTATCAAGGCTCCTTTCTCTAAAGAGTGCAACAAGCAATTGCTGGCTCGCTCCAAAGCGGAAGTGTTTGTTTCCAAAGAAAGTGGAAGTATTGGTGGGATTCGAGAAAAAATCGAAGGCTGTCAAGAACTTGGAATGGATTGTGTGATTATTTCACGACCTATTGTCAACTATCCTAAAGTAGTGTCAACTATTGAGGAATTGGAAACTCATTTAAAGAAAGAGGTGAATGGATGAGCGGCTTTGTTAGTTTAGTAGGTGCGGGTCCAGGAGATGAAGAATTAATCTCTCTTAAAGGAGCACGGAGACTTGAAGAAGCGGATGTTCTCATCTATGACCGCTTAGTAAATCCTATGCTTCTGTCCTACACAAAAGCGAACTGTGAAAAGATCTATGTTGGTAAGATTCCTAATCAACCTTGTGTTTCTCAAGAAAAAATTGAAGAAGTCTTGGTTGCAAAAGCCAAAGAAGGGAAAAAAGTTGTTCGCCTAAAAAGTGGCGATCCCTATATCTTTGGCCGAGGAGGAGAGGAAGCTCAAACTCTTATTCAAGAAGGGATTCCCTTTGAAGTTGTACCAGGAATTACCTCAGCTATAGCAGGCCTTGCCTATGCAGGTATTCCCATGACCTTTAGAAATATCGCGACTAGCTTCCATGTCTTTACTGGCCATCTACAAGATGCCAGTGAAGCATTGAACTGGGATGCGATTTCCCACTTAAAAGGAACTTTAGTCTTCCTTATGGGAATGAAAAACTTGCAGACCATTTGTGAAGAATTGATGGTTCGTGGTTACGATAAGGAAACTCCGGTTGCGATTATCGAATGGGCTACTCATCCTCAACAACGTTCCATCGATGGAAAATTAGAGACCATTGTTGAACTGGCTGAAAAACACCAGATGAAAGCGCCAAGTTTAATTGTGATTGGTGACGTCGTTGCTTTCCGTAAGGAATTAAACTACCATGAAAAACTTCCTTTATTTGGTCGAACTATTTTGGTTCAAGAAACGCCAAATGCTAAACTTCCAAAACTGTTGAAGGATGCTGGGGCGACAGTTTACGCTTTTCAGTCTCCAAGTAAATTGCTTGCAAAAGAATTGTCACTACCTGAACTCTCTAGCATTGATGGGCTATTGATCACTGATCCTAGCTCTTGGAAATTCTTTGTTGCCTATTTGCAACAAGAAGATCTGGATATTCGGAGTCTCAGCCATCTGAAGATTGTAGCAAGTGGACATCATACCATCAAGACCATTAAAGAAGCAGGTATTCGCCTCTATGATCAAATCAATGATGTTGCAGAAGAGAATTTTGTAAAACGGATGAGTGAGCAAGAAGGAAACTGGATCATTCTCACTTCTGATATTAAGGAAAAAGCAGTAGCAGAAGTTTTGAACTTCCCGATCTACACCACTCATACTGTGGCCTTTGAAAATGAATCATTCTCTTATCATGCAGAGGATATTCAGCTTGTTTGTTTACCAAATTCTGCTGCGGCCTACCACTTTGTTTTGATGGCAGAGAAAACCCAAGAGAATTGGAAAGAGAAGCCCATTATCATTATGGGAGACAATACCAGATCTGTCTTGGAAAAAGCAGGCTATCATCACTTGATTGAATCGGAAGAAAAGACCTTAAAATCTGTTTGTAAAGCTTGCCAAACTTTTTTTAGAAGGGAAAGTGAAAATGAGTAAAGCGATTATAGTTGTTAGTTTCGGGACGACCTATCCTGAAACACGTAAGAAAACCATTCAAGCCTGTGAAGAAGCCATCCAAAAACGATTCCCTGATTTTCAAGTGTATCGTGCCTTCACTTCGAATGTTGTCATTAAGAGAATTAAGGAAAACGAAGGAATCACAGTTCCAACAGTTAATCAACTATTGGAACAATTGAAAAAGGATGGTGTCAGGAAAGTATACATTCAACCGCTTCATGTTATTCTAGGAAGTGAGTATGAAAAAGTCCTTCATCAAGCCAACCAATTGAAACATGAATTTGACATTCTAAAAATTGGAAAACCGTTACTCTTTAGTGAAGAGGATTATGAACGGGTGGGAGATATTCTTGTTGAAGAATACGGTCAATATGATGCGCAAGAAGCGACTATCTTGATGGGACATGGTAGTCAGCACTATGCCTTTACAGCTTATGCTGCATTAGACCACATGCTGATGGACACACCGGTTTATATCGGGTGTGTGGAATCTTATCCACCAGTAGAGGACCTTGAAAAACGGCTGGAAGCTAAGGGCATTAAAAAAGTACATCTTGCTCCATTTATGTTGGTTGCAGGAGATCATGCAACAAATGATTTGTGTTCGGATGAAGAAGGCTCATGGAAACACTTTTTCACAGAAAAAGGCTATCAAGTGGAAACACACTTGATTGGACTTGGGGAATACCCAAGTGTTCAAGAACTTTATGTTCAACACTTAGAACAAATCATTCAATAGGAGGACCATCATGGCAACATTTTACGGAATTGGGATTGGTCCAGGTGATAGTGAGCTCGTTACCGTTAAAGCAAAGAATATCCTGAATAAATTAGATATCTTGTATACGCCAGAAGCTAAACGTGGTGCTAAAAGTGTGGCTTTGACGATTGCGAGTCCCTATGTCAGTGATCACTTAGAAATTAAACAACGTCATTTTCCAATGGTTCGTTCGCTAGAAAAGAAAGAACCTCAGTGGGAACAAATTGCTGCTGAAGTGGTGGAAGATGTGAAGGCTGGGAAAAATGTTGGTTTTATCACGCTTGGAGATCCAATGGTCTACAGTACCTATAGTTACCTGTTGAGATTAATTGGAGATAGCATCGATACCCAAACAATTCCTGGAATTACCTCATTTGGTAGTATGGCTTCTGTCTTAGGCCAACCTTTAACCATGGATGAGGAGTCCTTTGCAGTGGTACCTGCTACAGCAGAGGCTGATAAGATTGACCAAGCTTTGGCAATTCATGATACTGTCGTCATTATGAAGGTGGCCAGACATTTGGATGTCGTTCTTCCTTTGTTGGAAAAACACGACCTGATTGAAAAAACATTTTTAGTCAGTCACGCTTCCACAGAAAAGCAAAAGATTCTGTACGGAGTATCAGAATTAACTGTTGATGACAAATTAGATTATTTTACAACCCTATTGGTTAAAAAACATCCATTGGGGTAATGAAAAAGGAGTGATATTATGAAACGAAATAAAAAAATGCTAGCAATTGCTTTATTAGTATTGCTATTCATCTTTAGACCTCAACCTGTTTCAGCTATGCACATTATGGAAGGCTATCTCCCATTGGTATGGTGTATCGTTTGGTTCTTACTATTTTTACCATTCTTCATCTTCGGTTTGATCAAGATTAAGAAGATTGTTTCAAAAGATCCAAATTCAAAAACTATGTTGGCCTTGTCAGGTGCCTTCATCTTTATCTTATCTTCATTGAAAATCCCTTCCGTAACTGGATCTAGCTCTCACCCAACTGGTGTAGGTTTGGGAACTGCTATGTTTGGGCCATCAGTTATTAGTGTGTTAGGAACCATTTGTTTGTTGTTCCAAGCTCTTCTTTTAGCCCACGGTGGTTTGACAACACTTGGTGCTAATGCCTTTTCAATGGCTGTAGTTGGTCCATTTGTTGGATTTGCAGTTTACAAATTCAGCCGTTCTTTGAAACTATCTAAACCAATTTCACTCTTCTTGTGTGCGATGATTGCTGACTTGGCAACTTATGCAACAACTTCCCTTCAACTTGGATTGGTTTTCCCAGATCCAACTACAGGAGTATTTGGATCTACCATTAAGTTCTTGGGAGTCTTTCTCATTACACAAATTCCAATTGCGATTGTAGAAGGACTACTTACAGTAATCTTCTATAACTTGATTTCAGAAAATGCTAGTGAAAGAGAGGGTCTATTCCTATGAAAAAACATAAGAATCTTTTGTTATTAGCAGCTGTTGTTGTAATTATTGTCGGTGCTTTCTTATTTGCCCCTAAAGGAGTAGAATATAGTGGTACAGATGATGCGGCTGAAAATGCAATTTCAACCATTCAGAAAGACTACAAACCATGGTTTTCACCATTGTTTGAACCACCAGGATCAGAAGTAGAAAGCTTACTCTTTACCCTACAAGGTAGCATCGGTGCAGGAATCATCTTCTATGTCATCGGCTACCAAAGAGGGAAGAAGCATCAAGATAAATAAATATTTCATTTAGCATTTGTATGGGAGGAAACTATGTTTGTAATTGATCGCTACGCTTATAATAATCGATGGACTGATGTTCCAGAATTAAATAAATTCATTCTATTTATTATATTAATGGTAATTTCATTTTCTGGGTTTCTTCCCTTACAAATACTGTTAATTGTTATAATGATTCCCTTAACTTGTTATATTGCTAAACTTCCAGTTTTAAAATACTTGAGTTGGTTTCGTTATCCTTCTATTTTCATTTTATTAAGTATGGCTACTTTTGTTATTAGTTACGGTGAAAATAGTCATCAATTTTTAATGGCGATACCAGTTGGAAGTCATGGCTATTTAGGAGTTTTTCATTCTTCTGCCAAACAAGTTGGACCAATTGTTATGAGAATTTATTGTTCTTTAATTTCAACCTATTTTATGGCTTTAACCATTCCTTTTAACCAAATGATGAAACTCTGTAAAAGACTTCATTTGCCGGATATCCTAATGGAATTAATCGTACTGATGTATCGTTTTATCTTTTTAGTATTAATCGAATTTTTAACAATTCGAGATACCTTAGATTTGAAATTTTCATTTGTTAATAAGAAAAAATCTTATCTTGGCTGGGGAAGATTAGCCAATACCTTATTTGTCAAATTATTGGCGGATAATCAGCGCTTAAATGATGTCCTAACCCTAAAATTTGCTCAAGCTAAAGAAATTGATGAAGAGGAATAAAAATATGTTAAAATTAGAGAATATTACAGTTTTATTTGATGATTTGAAAGCTGTGGACCATGTGAATATGGAATTCATGGAAGGAAAGATTACTGGAATTATTGGAACCAACGGTTCCGGGAAATCTACCCTGATGAAGGTCATGACCAAATTGCTCAAGCCCCAAGAAGGCAGTGTGAGTTTGGATAATCAGGTCATTCAAGATAAGAAGAAAGCTTTGTTTGCTTACCGGCAAGAAGTCAATATGGTCTTTCAAAATCCGGAGCAGCAATTGTTTTATACCATTGCCAAAGATGATATTGGCATGGCGTTAGAGAATTTAGGGTACTCCAAAGAGGAGTGTGAGAAACGGGTTCAAGAAGCCATTGAACTGATGGACATCGAAGAGTTGCAGGATCGACCGGTGCAATATTTGAGTTACGGCCAAAAGAAAAAAGTAGCCATTGCGGGGATGTTAGCTCTCAAACCACGTTTTCTATTGTTAGACGAGCCGACTGCTGGATTGGATCCTAAAGGGCGGGACCAAATGGCCATGATTATGAAAAAACTAGTTTCCAATGGAACCAGTATTATTGTTACCAGCCACGACATGGATCTCATGTATGACTGTTGTGACTATGCCTACCTCATCAAAAAAGGCCAGATTATGACCCAAGGAACAAAATATGAAGTATTCCAGGAAGAAAAATTGTTGTTAGATGCTGGACTTTCTGTGCCATGGATTGTCAAACTTCATCAGGCAATCCAGACACCCCTTGTTGAAAATGAAGAGATTCTATTTGAGCAGTTGAAAGAAGGATATCTATGGCAAAATCGTTAATGATTCAGGGAACAGCCTCCGATGCGGGTAAAAGCTTAATTGCTGCGGGCTTGTGCCGTATTTTAAAGCAAGATGGCTACACGGTCGTTCCCTTTAAATCTCAAAATATGGCCTTGAACTCCTTTATCACCAAAAAAGGATTTGAGATGGGGCGAGCACAGGTGGTACAAGCAGAAGCAGCGGGCATCGATCCAGATGTCCGTATGAATCCGGTCTTACTCAAGCCCACTTCAGACCGCAAATCTCAAGTGGTTTTTATGGGGAAAGTCCTAAAAGATATGGATGCAGTAGATTACCATGAATTTAAGCAAGAGTTACTGCCTAAAATCAAAGAAGTCTACCAAGAATTGGACCAGGAGTATGATGCTATTATCTTGGAAGGTGCGGGTAGTCCAGCTGAAATCAACTTAAATGAACGCGATATCGTCAATATGGGGATGGCTCGTCTGGTTGATGCTCCGGTCATCTTAGTTGCGGATATTGACAAGGGAGGCGTATTTGCCTCCATTTATGGTACAATCGAATTAATGCCAGAAGAAGACCGCAAACGCATCAAAGGGGTTCTGATCAATAAATTTAGGGGAGATGTTGCCCTCCTTCAATCTGGAATCGATATGATCGAAGAGCTTACCCACGTGCCTGTCCTAGGTGTGGTTCCTTATGCAGATATTGATATTGATAGTGAGGATAGTGTGGCCTTAGGCAGTAAAGGACGCAGCTTTAATCATGAAAAAGACCTGGATGTGGCCATTATCACCCTAAAACGCATCTCCAACTTCACAGATTTTCATAGTTTGGAAATTCAACCGGACGTTTCAGTTCGTTATGTCATGCCAGGGGATGCCATTGGAAATCCGGATCTCTTGATTCTACCTGGAAGTAAAAATACTATCGAAGATATGCAAGTTCTCCAAGATTCAGGGATTGTTGATGAAATCCGGAAATGCGCTGATCAGGGTGTCCGCATTTTTGGAATTTGTGGAGGCTTCCAACTCTTAGGCAAGAAAATTTCAGATCCAAACCATGTCGAATCAGAATTGGATGAAATTGAAGGATTGGGACTTCTTGATGTTGAAACCCAAATGCAAGGAACCAAACGCACCACACAGGTTCAAGCAGAACATGAGGGGCAACTCTTGGAAGGTTACGAAATCCATATGGGAGAAACTGAAATTTCTGATCAGGTGTCGCCTTTCTCTCGCATTGTTCTTCAGAATGGGGAAGAGACGAGCAGATATGATGGTGCCGTTTCCCCGGATAAACGAATCCAAGGAACCTATCTTCACGGAGTATTTGATAATTCTCAATGGACACGTGATTACTTGAACCAAATTCGCATAGAGAAGGGCTTGGAACCTATCACAGATCAGGCGATTGATCTCAAAGAATTCAAGGATTTGCAATATGATAAACTGGCAGCAGTTATTCGTGAAGCAGTCGATATGAAAAAGATTTACCAGATTATGAACGGAGAAGAGCTTTAATGAGAATTTACACTAAGTATGGGGATAAAGGGTTTACCCGACTATATGGTGGGGATCGTGTGTCCAAAACACATATTCGTGTGGAAGCATACGGGACCATGGACGAATTGTGCTCTCAAGTTGGCTACCTGGTATCTGAAATGAAGGAATACAAAGAATTAGATGATATCAGAGAAGAATGTGAAGAAATTCAGCAACATTTATTTGATTGTGGAAGCGATCTTGCTACTCCTAGAGAATTAAGACCTTATAAACAAAAGGAGTCAGATATTACCTTCCTAGAAGAAAAAATGGATGCTTATATGCACATTCCAGAAAAGATTGATCGCTTCATTATTCCTGGCGGCCATCGGATCGCCAGTCTCTGTCATGTTGCTCGTACTATGACCCGTCGATTGGAGCGAAAAATGGTCGCTGTCATTGAAGCAGATGAAATGGTCAATGAAGTCGGCTTGATCTATATCAATCGCTTGTCAGATTACTTCTTTGTCATAGCGCGCTTGGTCAACCATCGCCTAGAAGTCAAAGATACAGTCTATAAACGAAGTGCTAAGATTTTTAGAGAAAGAAAAGAGGGAGAATAGTCATGTATCCTGTCATGATGAATATCCAAAATAAACCAGTCGTTATTATTGGTGGGGGAAAAGTAGCAGCCCGCAAGATTAAGACTTTGTTGTCAGAAGGGGCCAAGGTTACAGTCATTAGTCCTGAAATCAATGAAGTGATTCCTAAATCGCAGGTTGAATGGATTCAAAGAAGCTACCAAACTGGGGATTTGGAAGGGGCAAAATTGGTATTTGCCTGCACAGATAACCAGGAAGTCAATAAAAAAGTGATGGAAGAGGCGCACCCTAGTCAGTTCGTCAATAATACTGGGGATAAGAAAAATTCCGATTTTTATAATGTGGCTATTGCTTCAAATAAGGAACTTTCCGTCATGATCTCTACAAACGGCTTATCGCCATCGCGCTCAAAAGAAGTCAGAAAAAAGATCGAACAACTTTTAGATCAATTGTAAGAACGGGGCGGACAGAATGTATTTATTATATGTTGGTGTCACTCATCGTGTAGCACCATTATCCATTTTAGAGCGGGTTCATTTTTCTGATGAAGAAAAAAAAGAAGCTCTACTCAAATTAAAAGAGGAAAAGAGTATTCTGGAAGATGTCATCCTTTCAACCTGTAACCGGACAGAGTTGTATCTGGTTGTTGACCAACTGCATACCGGTCGCTATTATTCCAAGCATTTTTTGGCAGATTGGTTTCAGATTGACATCGAGGAACTTGAGCCTTATCTTACCTTTAAAGAAGGCAATGAGGCTTTAGAACATTTATTTAGAGTATCCATTGGCTTAGATTCCAAGATTGTAGGTGAAACACAAGTTCTCGGTCAATTAAAGCAGGCCTTTTTGAGCGCCCAAGAAACTGGTACGACAGGAATCGTCCTCAATCAAGCTTTTAGGCAAGCCGTGACCTTTGCTAAAAGAATGCACGATGTCTACCGGATCAATGCCCGGCCTATGTCCATCGGTTTGACCTCTTTACAAATGTTGGATAAGGAAGACCTTGATTATGAGAATACCAAAATCGTGGTCATCGGATTAGGGGAAATCGGGCAATTGGTAACCAAGTACGTTCTACAACGTCCCTTTCAGTCTATCCGCTTGGTGAATCGTACCCTTTCCAAGGCCAATCCTTATTTAACAGAAGATCGTATTCAGGCTTATTCTTGGGATGATTTAGAAGAAGCCGTGAAAGATGCGGATATCATTTTCACTGCTATCAAGTCTGAAGGCTATATTCTCTATCCGCATATGGTGAAAGCAGGTGCGATTGTTTTCGACTTATGCTTGCCACGGACCTGTCATCCAAATTCGTCCATTACCATTCACAATATCGAAAATATCACCAGCGAATTGCAAGCATTTTTTGAGGAAAGAAATGAGATTGCTAAGAGTATCGAAGCAGAGATTTCCAGTGAACTGGTGAGTTTTGAAGAGTGGAAGCAGCAGTTAGGCATTATTCCCCTGATTCAAGAGATTCGAGAAAAAGCCATCCAGGCTCAGCAGTCAGCTATGGAAAGCTTATTACGCAAACTTCCAGATCTTACTGATCGAGAAAAGAAACAAATTTCGAAGCATATGAAGAGCATCATCAATCAGATCTTAAAGGAGCCTTTGTTGCAATTGAAAGAAATGTCTGTGGGTGAAAATTCGGAATATGATATTGCCCTAATTGCTAAAATTTTCGATCTTCATAGTGGAAAGGGAGTGAACCATGAGAAGCATTAAAGTCGGAACCAGGAAAAGTCAGTTGGCCATGACCCAGACCAAAATGGTGGTAGAGCGCTTAAAAGAATGCCATCCTGATGTGGAGTTTGAATTGGTCCCCTATAAAACCCAAGGAGATCGGTTGGTTCATGTTTCTCTGCAAACCATTGGTGGAAAAGGGGTCTTTGTCAAGGAAATTGAGCAGGCGCTCTTAAATCAAGACATCGATATCGCCATCCATAGCTTAAAAGATGTTCCTTCTATCCTTGTGGACGGATGTACCATTGGGGCCATTCCGGAGCGAGAAGATGTCAGAGACTGTCTGATCTATAGAGAAGAAGGCATGACTCTTGAAACTCTTCCGCAAGGGGCAGTTGTAGGGACCAGTAGTATTCGACGCCAGGTCCAACTTCAGAGTCTAAGAAGTGATCTCCAATTCAAACCTTTACGTGGAAATATTGATTCGCGCATCCGCAAGTTACAAGAAGGCGAATGCGATGCTATCGTGCTAGCTGCTGCTGGCCTAAAACGGATTGGGTATATAGATCAGTCGCCCTCTCTCAACTTAGAATTTTTAGACCCTCATACATTTATTCCTGCTGTTTCACAAGGGGCCTTAGCCGTCGAATGCCGGGAAGACGATGAGGAAGTCCTGCATCTATTGGCAGCGATTCATGATCAGGAAGTAGAAAACTGCATCCAATTGGAAAGAAGCTTCCTAAGCTTGATGAATGCGGATTGTACCTTCCCGGTCGGAGCCCATGCTCAATATATCGAGGGGCAATACCAGTTGAAGACCATGTTGGCAGATGGTAAGGATCGTTGCTTGTATGTGTCTCTCACTTCTGAGAATGGGAGCGATCTTCCCAAACTGGCTTTGGAGCAACTAATGGAAAAAGGAGCCTTAACGGACAAATGGTGGGAAGCTTAATTATTTTTACAAGAGAACAAGAGCCCTCTGTCGAATTACAGACTTTACTAGACCGGAACCAAGTCAAATGGTTGCATGCGCCCCTCATTTGCACCCAAGGCAATCCCCTTCCACTCATTTTTGAAGAAAAACTGCCCAAAGCTGATTGGGTCTTCTTTACGAGTGCCAATACAGTTCAGTTATTTCTTCCCTATTTGAGACCTGATTTAAAGATTGCCTCGATCGGAAGTCAGACCAGTAAGTTATTGAGAGAGCATCAACTAGATGTCACCTTTGAGTCCAGTAGTCAGTATGGAGTGGATTTTATCAAGGAGTGGGCTAGTCAATATGGGGATCCGCAAAATATTCTCTTCCCTCATAGTGATTTGGCCAATCCGACCTATCCAAAGATGTTACAGGAATTGGGACATGACGTTTACGCTTGGCCTCTTTATCAAACGGTCGCCAATCAAGAGGGAATCGCTAAAATAAGAGACATCTTGTCCTTAGAGGAAACATGCGTTTGGACTTTTGCCAGTCCGTCAGCCTGGGATGTTTTTTATCAAGAGGGGCTTTCTTTACCAGAGCATCACCAAATTGGGGTGATTGGAGAGACCACAGCAAAAGCTGTTTTAGATTGTGGTGTTTCGGTAAACTATATGCCTTCTAGTCCATCCATGCTACAATTGGTAGAGGTGATTATAAAGGAGATACAAGATTATGAATTTTAAAAGACATCGTAGACTTAGGAAAAATTCTCTCATGAGAGATTTGGTCAGAGAAACGACTGTAAGCGTCAATGACTTTATTCAACCGCTTTTTATAAAAGAAAATCTAGAGCAAAAAGAAGAAGTGACGTCCATGCCAGGTGTCTTTCAATTTGCTTTGACGGATCTTTTAGAAGAGGTGGAATCTTGTGTGCAACTTGGGATTAAATCCTTTATTCTGTTTGGAATCCCTGCAGAAAAAGACGAAGTTGGTTCACAGGCTTCTAGCCCAGACGGGATCGTTCAAAAAGCCCTTCGCTTGATCAAACAACACTTTCCAGATCTCATACTAATTGCTGATACCTGTCTCTGTGAATTTACGAATCATGGACATTGTGGCATCCTAGATGGTGAAACGGTTGTCAATGATCTTTCTTTGGACCGCTTAGTCCAAGTAGCCATAAGCCAAGCAGAAGCCGGAGCAGACATTATTGCTCCTTCGAATGCCATGGATGGATACGTCGCAGCGATTCGTGAAGGCTTAGACAAGTCTGGCTTTGACATGGTACCCATTATGTCTTATTCGGTTAAGTTTGCCTCTAGTTTTTATGGACCATTTCGGGATGCCGGTGAAAGTGCCCCTGCCTTTGGAGACAGAAAGACTTACCAGATGGATCCAGCAAACCGTTTAGAAGCCCTTCGAGAAGCTCAAAGTGATGAAGAAGAAGGAGCAGATTTCCTCATGGTGAAACCAGCTCTTGCCTTCTTGGATGTCTTGAGAGATCTAAGAAATCAAAGTGATCTTCCTCTAGTCGCTTATAATGTCAGTGGGGAATACAGTATGGTCAAGGCTGCTGCTGCCCAAGGTTGGATTGATGAGCGTGCCGTTGTTATGGAAAGTCTTATCGGAATGAAGCGAGCAGGAGCGGATTTAATCATATCTTATTTTGCCAAGGATGTAGCAGGATATTTGAAAGGCTAGGATGAAAGATGAAACGAACACAATCAAATGATTACTTCAAGGAAGCAGAATCTATTTTCCCAGGAGGTGTCAATAGCCCTGTACGAGCTTTTAAGGCAGTAGGTGGCAATCCTCTTTTCATTGACCATTCTCAAGGAGCTTACCTCTATGATGTGGATGGTAATCAATTTGTGGATTATGTGCTCTCTTGGGGACCTATGATTTTAGGACATGCTCGAAAAGAAGTGCTTGAGGAAGTGCAAGAGGCTCTATGGGAAGGAACCAGTTACGGTGCTCCAAGTCCACGTGAGATCAAATTAGGCAAACTGATTAAAGAACGCTTGCCTTTCGTTGAGAGAATCCGTATGGTCAATTCAGGAACAGAGGCAACTATGAGTGCCATTCGTTTAGCGCGTGGGATTACCAAACGACCAAAAGTAGTGAAATTTATTGGTTGCTACCATGGACATAGTGATTCTTTCTTGGTACAAGCTGGCTCTGGTGTAGCAAGCTTTGGGATTGCAGATTCAGCAGGTGTAATTCCTGAGGTAGCGCGTGAGACCATTGCTCTTCCTTATAACGATCTAGAAGCTTTACGGACCTGCTTTGAAGAACACGGGGCAGAAATTGCCTGTGTCATCGTAGAAGCTGTTGCCGGCAACATGGGCTTGATTCCAGGCCACAAAGAATTTATTGAGGAGATTCGCCGCCTCACGACAGAAGCAGGTTCACTCTTCATCATGGATGAAGTCATGACTGGTTTTCGGGCTCATTACCAAGGGGCAGTGGGCTTGTATCAAGTCGATCCAGATTTGATCTGTCTAGGAAAAGTCATCGGTGGTGGTTTCCCAGTTGCTGCTTTTGGTGGGAAAGCTCAATACATGAATCAAATTGCTCCTTTAGGAGATATTTATCAAGCAGGAACTCTATCAGGGAATCCAATTGCCATGGCAGCGGGCTATGAAAACTTGCGCCTATTAACCAAGGAAGTCTTTGATCAAACAGTTGAAAAGACAGACTATCTCTGTCAGGGGCTTCGCCAGTTGGCAGAAAAGCATGGCGTAGCCCTTCAAGTAGTCTCTGTTGGAACCATGTTTGGATTTTTCTTCTCAGAAAAACCAGTTTTGAATTTTGAAGATTCCAAAGAAGCAGATCATCAGCTTTTTGCCAAGGTCCATGGCTTGCTTTTAGAAGAAGGTGTTTATATTGCACCATCTCAGTATGAAAGCAACTTCTTATCAAGTGCTCATTCCTTTGAAGATCTGGACCGTACTTTAGCTGCTTTTGACAAAGTCTTTAGCCACTTGTCATGAAAGGAAGATTATGGGGAAGATTGTTTTAGTCACGGGTGGTGCTCGTAGTGGCAAATCCTCCTTCGCTGAATCCAAACTTTTGCAGAAGGAAGGGGTTTGTTACATAGCAACTGGTCTCGTGATGAAAGAGGATCCAGAATGGCAGGAGCGGGTCAAGCTGCATCAAGAAAGACGACCACAAAGCTGGGATACGCTCGAGCAATACCGGGACTTAGCGACTTGGATTGAACAAGATGATCATGGTGATTACTTAGTAGATTGTGCGACCATGTTAACCACCAATCGACTTTTTGATTTGGTCAATGAGTGGTATCCCGAGAAAGGCTACTTATCAGACGAGCAGTTTTTAAGTAAAGCCGAACAAGCCCGAATTTTGGAAGCCATGGAAGCCGAGTGGTCTCAGATACTTTCTGCCATGAAAGAGCGCCAAGCTACTTTTTGGATTGTCACCAATGAAGTGGGTCTGGGTATTGTTCCAGACACGCGTCTAGGACGTTACTTTAGAGATCTTCAAGGTCGGGTCAATCAAATGATTGCAAAGGAGGCAAGTGAAGTCTACTTAGTTATTTGTGGACTGGCACAGCAGTTAAAATGATTTCAGCACTGATTATCTATACACAATTTTTTAGTCGGATTGTGATTCCAAAAGCGGTTGATCTCTCCTATGTTCGAAAAGGAGTTCCCATTTTAACGCTCTTTGGTCTCTTATTAGGGCTCATTTCCTCCTTATTTTTTGTTTTGACATCTTTGGTACTTCCTGACACCATTGCCTGGATTTTGACCTTGTTCTTTGATGTTCTTTTAACGGGAGGCTTCCATTTAGACGGCCTTGCTGATACAGCTGATGGCTTATTCTCTTCTCGTTCCAAGGAACGGATGTTGGAAATCATGAAAGACAGCCGTATCGGTAGTAACGGTGTCTTGGCCTTAATTTTCTATTACGGCCTCATGATCGCCATGGGACCTTATCTTCCCCAGCCCAAGTGGCTGATTGTCGCTTCTTTATCAATGATTGGAAAGGTTGGTTTGACCATTCAGCTCTACAAGATGCGCTATGCTAGAGAATCTGGTGGCTCTGGAAACTTCTTTTCCGGAACCAAGACCAGTTCCATCCTCTTAGCTCAGATTGTCCCACTGGCTGTTCTTATGGCTGGCTTTTGGCTCAAAGGGCTCCTTGCTTATAGTTTGGTCATTCTTGGAACTCTAGCCTTTCGCTGGTTCGTTTATCAAAAGATTGACGGGGAGACAGGGGATACCTTAGGAGCATCAGTAGAAGTAGCCCAGATATTATTTTTGATAGGAATGATCATATGACAGTAAAAAAGTGGTACCTGATTCGCCATGGAGAAACAGACTTTAATAAAAAACGGTTTTTCTATGGAAAAGCGGATGTCTCAATTAATGAGACGGGAAAAGAACAAGCTGCCCTCCTTCATCAATTGATGAAAGGAAGAAGCATTTCTCGAGTTTATACTAGTCAGCTCAAAAGAACGCAAGAAACAGCTACCATCATTTTCCCAGATCAGAATCCCACAGCTTATAAAGCCTTGAACGAAAGAGATTTCGGCTTATGGGAGGGAAGGACAGCCAACGAAATTCAAGCGGCCTTTCCCTTGGTTTGGGAAGAATGGCTGGAAAGCCCCTTTGAGGTGACGCCGTCTAAGGCTGAACCCTTTGAAAAATTTAAAGAACGGGTCTGGTCGATTGTCAAGGAGATTCGCGAAACAGAAGATCCCGAAATCGTGATTGTAGGACATTTAGGAGTCTTACGCCTGATTTACCAGTTTTTAGTTAATATGGAAGCTGATTTCTGGTCGATCGATATCCCACAAGGAACGGTCTTGCTATTAGAGGACAATGATCCTTGGGAAGAAAGGCTCATCAACCAAGAAGATGACTTGAAGCATTCACAGGACAAGTGATCAAAACACAAAATGATATAGAAAGTAAGACGGTGGTTATTGGGATAGGTCATCTCTTCGTTTTATTTTCTTGCCAATTAAACTATATTAACAGGATGAAGATACAAATGAAAAAATGGAAATTATTTTTAGGAACAGCTTTAGTGAGCGTCGCTCTTCTTGGTTGTGCAAAAACGAATCAACCTTCCTCACCTGAGGAAGCAAAAAAAGCTCAAACAGTCACCATTGGGTACACCCAGTTTCCTACCAATATTGATCCGGCAGATGAGTACAATGGCTGGTTTACTGTTCGTTACGGAGTTGGTGAAACTTTATTTAAAATGGATGATCAGTTAGAACCACAACCTTGGCTAGCTGAAAAAATCGAACAACCCTCTCAATTGGAGTGGAAAATTACCCTTCGCAATGATGTCACTTTCCAAAATGGGGAAAAAATGACAGGTGCGAAGGTAGAGGCCTCTCTAAAACGACTCATTGAAAAGAGTAAACGTGCAGCGGATGACCTTGGAATTGAGAGCATTCATTCAGATGGTCAAACCGTCACCATTAAAACAAAAATAGAACAGCCGATCATGAAGAATCTATTAGCAGAGCCTTATTCTGTTATTGTAGACGTAGATGGGAAGGCTGCCTCTGACAAATCTCCAGTAGGGACAGGTCCGTTTCTTATCAAGACCTATACTCCAGAAACAGGAGCTACTTTAGAGGCCTATGAAAACTATTGGGGTGGTAAAGCGAAGGTGGCACAGGTTCAGATTAAATATTTCTCTGATCCGACAGCTATTTCTGCTGCCCTTCAATCCAAAGAAGTCGATGCTGTTTATGGGCTCCCATATGCTAATTTAGCAAGCTATAAGAAGGACAGCCAGTATAAAATTTCTGAAAAAGAAGGTGGCCGTTACTTAAGCTATGTCTACAACTTTGAAAATCCCTATGTAGCTGATGATCAGTTCCGTCAAGCTTTGGATACCTTGGTCGACAAGAAAACTTTCACAGAATCCCTCTTTAAAGGTGCGGCTGTTCCAGCTACTGGACCGCTCCCTTCTAGCTCCGATTTTGCCTTAGATAAAAGTGTTCATGAGTTTAATGTAGAAAAAGCTAAGAAATTGTTGGATGAGGCCGGCTATAAGGATACCGATGGAGATGGCTACCGTGAAAAAGATGGAAAGAAAGTCACGATTGAATTGCTCTCCTTTACTCGTTTACCAGAAATGCCGTTAGCCATTGAAGCTTCTCAACAACAATTAAAAGAGGTTGGAATTGAAGCGAAGATTCGTAAGGTGGAAGTGAGTGCTGTCGCAAAGGAGAAAGATTACGCCTTCACGCCTTATGCCGTCGTAGCTGCTCCGATTGGCGATCCATATGCTTACTTTAACTCAGCTGTCAAAACTGGGGGAGTAGGAAATGTCGGTCATTATAGCAATGCGGAAGCAGATAAGAAAATTGAAGCCCTTGCGACCGAAACAGATCAGAAAAAACGGATCCAATTGAGTAAGGACATTCAATCCATTGTGGATAAGGATCATGGATATACGATCATTGGATTTTATAAAGTTGCTATCGTCATGGACAAATCCATCTCTCATTTGGAATCCCATCCAACAGATTATTATCATGTAACCAACAAACTCTCGAAGGAGTAAAGCTATGTTGCAACTGACGAATGTCACGGTTTCTTCCCCGTCAAAGGTTATTTTAGATCAACTTTCTCTAACCGTTTCGGCAGGTGAAGCAGTCGGAATCGTCGGAGAAAGCGGAAGTGGCAAAACAACAATTTTAAAACTGCTTTTGGGTCTTCCCTTGAATGACTTAGTCTTTACCCAAGGCAGGATTTCTTATAGGGATCAGGCCATCAGCCCACAAAAGAAGCGGGTTTCTTATCCATTTGTGGGGACAGAACTGGCCTGGATTACCCAACAGTCCAGTCTCGGTTTTAACAACAACCGTAAAATCAAGCACCATTACGAGGATCTCGTCAAGAGTCATGGCTCTCAAGTAGAAAAGATGAGATCGTTAGAGGAATGCCTCCAGATAGTTGGCTTAGATCCAGCACAGGTTCCATCAAAGTACCCTTTTGAACTCAGTGGAGGTATGATGCAACGAGTGGCCATTGCTTTGGCCTTAGCCAGTCATCCTAAATTGCTCTTGGCAGATGAGCCGACCAGTGCCCTTGATGTTCTCTCCAAGGAATCGTTTATTCAAACCTTGATTGAATTGCTAAGGACCGAAGAATCTAGCCTCTTATTTGTTACTCATGATATGAGTGTCGCCAAAAGGTTGGCAGATAGGATCTTGGTTATGAAGGAGGGGAAGATTGTGGAAGAAGGAAGTCGCGACCAAATTTTCCAAAATCCGCAACATCCCTACACCCAGAAGTTACTAAGGGCTATTCCAAAATTAAAATTGTAGCAGGAGTTACCAAATGACCTATTTACTCGAATGTAAAGATCTCACTCATCATTATAATGATCCGCTTCATCATCAGGCTGGTGTTTTTGATGTCTCCTTTACGCTAGAAAAAGGGCATCGGCTTGGTTTGGTTGGAGAATCCGGTTCGGGTAAAAGCACCATTGCCAAAATTCTGAGTCGACTCCTGAATATGCAAAAGGGTAGTATTCAGTTCTTGGGGCAATCGCTGACGACTTATACAGACTTTGAGTTTTACAAAAAGGTGCAATATATTTCTCAACAGCCCCAAGAAGCCTTTCATCCCAAAAGGACCTTACAAGCAAGTTTAGAAGAAGTTTGTCAGAATTTTAAGATTTGTAAGACTAAGAAGGAGATGGAAGAGCAGATTCACCAACTCTTGGAAAGGGTTGGCTTGCATCCGGATCTGGCGCAGCAGTTTCCCCACCAATTAAGTGGCGGAGAATGTCAACGGATGGCTATAGCCAGAGCTCTCTTGGTCCAGCCTGACTTATTGATTTGTGATGAGATCACCAGTGCCTTAGACGTGACTGTCCAAGAGGGAGTGATGGACCTTCTACAAGAGATTCAGAATAGCTCCCAAACATCTTTTCTCTTTATTTCACACGATATTGCTCTAGTCAGCCAATTTTGTGATGAAATCATGGTACTAAAAGATGGAAAAATTCAAGAGAAAGGGGTGATGTCAGACGTTTTGCGAAATCCTCAATCGGACTACACCAAAATGTTGATGAAACCATATCAGGAAGAAGGAAGGGAGCCATGATAAGATATTTCATCAAATTACTGTTTCAAATGGTTTTGATTCTGCTCTGTGTCAGCTTTCTTTCATTTTTACTCGTTTATTTGGCAAAAGGGGATCCTGCAGAAAGTATCCTAAATGCGCAAGGAATTCCTTATACCAAAGAACTACTAGAGATAAAAAGGGCTGAGATGGGCTTAAATGATAGTTTTATTTTGCAATATCTGAGATGGTTAGGAAACATCCTCCAAGGGAATTTCGGGATCAGCTATCGTACAGGAGCCCCAGTTTGGGATCAATTGGTCTTTTACTTTCCAAATACGATCTATCTAGGGATCTATATCTTGTTAGCAACGCTTGCCATTTCCCTTCCTCTCGCGATATATGCAGCCTATCATATCGGTAGTCGACTGGATCGATGTATAATGACGGTTTGCGCATTTTTAAATGCCATTCCTAGTTTTGTCATTGGAATTCTCTTAATGCTTGTCTTTTCGGTCAAGCTTGGCTGGTTTCCTATTCAGTCAACCGCAAATGAATGGGGCTTAATTTTACCGATTTCTACCATGGCCCTGACCATGTCTACGCGCTATATTCCTCAATTAAGAACGGCTATCATAGATGAGCTGCAGTCACCAGCAGTAGAAGGTGCCAGAGGACGTGGCATACCGGAAGGTCGCATTCTATATAAGGATGTCTTGTATAATACCCTTCCCTTTTTGTTGACATTGGTGAGTTTGTCACTGGGTTCTCTGTTAGGAGGTGTTGCTATCATAGAGTATTTATTCTCTTGGCCAGGAATTGGAAAAATGCTGATTGCAGTTGTGGTCAATCGGGATTATCCTCTGGTCCAAGGTGCTGTTCTGGTGATTACACTTGGGGTATTGCTTGTCAATTTTACCACCCAAGCCTTGATCACATGGCTAAATCCGAAGGCCCGTCTATCGCAACCAACCCCCTTCTTTCTTTTTAAAAAAGAGGTCATTCCTAAAGGAAATGGAGGGGCTAAGTGATGAAAAAAGTTAGTCACCGCAACCTCTATCTCTTGGCTGGCTGCCTTCTCTTGGTTCTAGTGGTTTCTTGTCTGTCTCCCTTCTTTTTAGGAGACAGCATCACTAAGGTCCATTTAGAAAATGCCCTCCAAGCACCCAATAGTCAAGAATGGTTTGGTACAGATGCCGTGGGCCGCTCTGTATTTGCTCGAACTCTGAGTGGTGGAGTACAAACCATTGTACCTGCAGTCGGGATCCTCCTCTTGGTTACCCTTGTTGGTTCCTTGATTGGGGTGACCAGTGCCTTGATAGGCGGGAAGTTGGATCGTGCTATTTTCTTGTTCATTACGGCTTTTCAGTCCTTGCCATCCATCGTCTTAGTGATTGCTATTGTGAGCCTGTTAGGAGTGGGCTTGCAACAAACGGTCATAGCCATTGGCTTAACGGCTTGGACCAAGTATGCCTATATCACGCGGTCGCTGACCTTGCGTTTAAAAAATGAATTCTATATTCAGTCAGCAAAAATGTATGGAAATAGTTTTTGGAAGACCATCAAACATTACTATGTTCCTAGTCTATTTCCACAAATTGTCACCACCATGATCTTTAATGTTTCAACGATCATCATGGAGATTGCCGGCCTCAGTTTTGTTGGACTAGGCGCGCAAGCACCGTCTCCAGAATGGGGAGCCATGATGAATGATGGTCGCACCTATATCCAGGAGGCTCCCTGGATCGTCGCTTTTCCTTGCATCTTCTTAATCGGGGTCATTTTATTGATTACAAAATTTGGAGATGCCTTACATACTAGTGTTAATAAAAATAATCAATCATGAGGTTTTTATAATGAAGAAATTTTGGAAATTAGCTGTTACTAGTTTAGCAGTTTTGTGTTTAGCTGCCTGCCAGCAGAATGGCAAGTCTGCAGACAGTAGTGGTGAAAAAGATAAAATCACGCTTGCTTGGGGAGAAGACTTCGGAGATGTCAATCCTCACGTATATAATCCAGATCAATTTGTTATTCAAGATTTGGTTTATGAAGGTCTTGTTCGTTACGGAGACAATGGAAAAATTGAGCCAGCCTTAGCTGAGAGCTGGAAAGTAAGTGAAGATGGGAAAACCTATACCTTCAATTTGAGAAAAGCGAAATTCTCAGATGGCTCTGATTTCAACGCAGCCAATGTGAAGCGGAATTTCGATACGATCTTCTCAAAAGAAAACAGAGGAAATCATGAATGGTTTAACTTTACCAATGTTTTGGATAGTTACAAAGTTGTTGATGATCATACCTTTGAAATTACCCTTAAAGAACCATACAGTGCCACACTTTATGATCTATCTATGATTCGTCCAATTCGTTTCTTAGCAGATGCCAGCTTCCCAGATGGTGACGATACAACTAAAAATAAAATTAAATCTTCTATCGGTACCGGTCAATGGGTGGTCAAAGAAAAGAAATCCAACGAATACATCACTTTTGCACGGAACGAAAACTACTGGGGTGAAAAACCAAAACTAAAAGAAGTTACCATCAAGATTATTCCTGATGCTCAAACGCGTGCCCTAGAATTCGAATCTGGTAAAGTAGATTTGCTTTATGGAAATGGTGTGATTGGCTTAGATACCTTTGCTCAATACAAAAAGGATAAGAAATATACAACGGATGTTTCTCAGCCGATGTCCTCTCGCTTGTTGCTCTTAAATGCCAAACAAGAAGTCTTCCAAGATAAGAATGTTCGCAAGGCGATCAACCACGCGGTTAATAAAAAAGAAATCGCAGAGAAATTGTTCATGGGGGCAGAAACTCCTGCCGACACCATCTTCTCTAAATCAACTCCTCACTCAGATGCTGGCATAACACCATATAAATTTGATAACAAAGAAGCAGAACAAATGTTGGATGCTGCTGGTTGGAAGAAAGGTTCTGATGGAATTCGTGCCAAAGATGGCAAGAAGATGGAATTGAATTTCCCTTACATTTCTACAAAAGCAACGGATAAAGACCTAGCTGAATATTTCCAAGGCGAATTGAAAAAAATTGGTGTCGAAGTCAAATTGACTGCTATGGAAGAAGACGATTATTGGGAAAATGCAAAAACAGGAAACTTTGATATGATGCTCACCTTCTCTTGGGGAGCACCATGGGATCCTCACGCATGGATGACAGCTTTGACAGCTGAGTCTGCTCATGGTCACCCAGAAAATGTTTCCCTTGAAGCTCTTCCAATCAAGAAGGAATTGGATGAAACCATTAAACAAACCTTGACAGAAGCTGACGAAGAAAAAGTAGATGCAGGCTATAAGAAGGCCTTGACCTTGCTCCATGATGAAGCGGTTTATATCCCATTGACTTATCAATCAGTTATCTCTGTTTATCGTACAGGTGAGTTGAAAAATGTTCGTTTCGCTCCAGAAGAAAATGCCCTTCCAGTTCGCTACATTGAAAAAGTGAACAAATAAGGACAAGATCTTGATGAAGGAAACAATGTGGCCTCGCTCAAAGTGAACATCCTTTCATTTTGTTAGAGGATTCCCGGTTTAAAGGATCTCTGAGGATCTTTTAAACCGGCTCACATTGTTTTTAGGATCTAACTATTATATGATATGAAAGCTATTTTTAAAAAAATTCTGAGTTTTATAAGTGGTTTACTTGTTATCTCCATTATCACCTTTATCCTGACCAAATTTACGTCGCAGGATCCAGCAGAGAACTATCTTCGAATCCGGCATTTGCCGATAACTCCAGCGGCTCTTGAAAATGCTAGAACCTATTTGGGCTTGGATAAATCCTGGATTGAACAGTATCTTTCTTGGTTGATAAAGGTTCTTCACTTGGACTTTGGAACGTCTTATTTACTGAAGGAATCAGTTGTCAGTTTAATTGCTAGCCGTTTCCTGTCTACTTTTTATTTAGGAGTCACTTCTTTTATCCTCATTATTGTTGTCTCTATTCCAATTGGGGTTATCAGTGGCTTGAAGACCAATTCCTTCTTTGACAAATGCGTGCGCTTCCTTGGCTTTAGCTCGGTATCCATGCCTGCCTTCTGGTTGGGTTACATGTTGATTTTTATTTTTTCTGTGAAATTAGGCTTATTGCCTGTATCTGGTAAAAATGAAACTCTCAGTATCGTCTTACCAAGCATCACCTTAAGCTTTTCGCTGATTGGCCAATATATTGCCTTGGTGAGAAAGGCTGTATCGACCCAGTTGGAGAGTCCACATGTTGAAAATGCGCGCATGAGAGGGGTTAAACTACGCTATCTTTTACCCAATCATGTTCTTCGGAATGCTTTGCCATCTATTGCGACTGGTTTAAGCCTAACCTTTGTCTATTTGATGACGGGTTCCTTGATTGTTGAAGAAGTCTTCTCCTGGAATGGATTAGGCAGTTTGTTTGTAGAGGCGATTCGATCGATCGATACTCCCTTAATTCAGGGATGTATGATGTTATTTGGCTTGCTATTTTTATTGAACAATGGCATGACACAAGCTGTCAACCACTGGATTGATCCACGAGTAAGGAAGAGAGGAAATGAATCATGAAAAAAAGTGTGATGTTTTCCATTTTCATATTAGGTCTCTTGGTTTTCCTTGCTTTGTTTGCATCCTTTATAGCGCCTTATGATCCCCAGTATGTGGATGTTTCCAATAAACTCCTAAGTCCGAGTTCCCAACATCTTTTAGGAACAGATCAATTGGGAAGGGATGTTTTCTCGAGACTCTTATACGGGGCACGCTATTCCTTATTCTTAGCCGTCGCGATTAGTATTTTGGAAGTCGTGACCGGGTTTATCGTAGGCTTGGTTGTAGGTTGGTATCAGGGGAAAATGGAAGGAGCCTTTCTTTGGTTTACCAATGTCTTGATGGCTTTTCCAAGTTTTCTTCTCTCCCTAGCTACTGTTGGCATCTTGGGACAAGGGATGAGCAATATGATCATTGCCATAGTCATTATCGAATGGATCTACTATGCAAGAATTGTGACAAATCTGGTCATTTCTACCAAACAAGAGCCCTATGTGATCAGTTCCCAGATCATGGGAATGGGGTCCTTTCATATCCTCAAAAACCATATTTTGCCTTTTATCTACAAACCAGTACTGGTGATTCTTCTCATGAACATCGGGAATATCATTCTGATGATTTCTGGTTTTTCTTTCTTAGGAATTGGAGTCCAACCCAATGTTTCGGAGTGGGGCTTAATGTTGCATGATGCGCGGGCTTACTTCCGAGTGGCGCCTTGGATGATGATTGCACCAGGCTTAGCTATCTTTTTAACCGTTATTTCCTTTAACCTATTTGGTGAATATATTGAAGAGAAAGGAGAGAAGAATGGAATCATTCATCATTAAAGATCTTTCTCTTGTCGATCAGGAGGAGTCTCGTCTGGATCGGGTTTCCTTCACCCATCCCTTAGGCCAATCCCTGCTAGTGGTGGGAGAAAGTGGATCTGGAAAAACGCTCTTAACGAAGGCTTTAATAGGGATTATTCCTCGGAACATGAAACAGACCGGATCGATTCATTATGGGGATCTCCATCTAGATTCTTTTTCAGACAAAGACTGGAACGCCTTTAGAGGGCAGAAGATCGCCTACTTGGTTCAAAATCCCATGTCCATGTTTAATCCCTTTCAAACGATTTGGACGCATTTCTATGAGACTATAAAAAGTCATTCAACTCTCTCCAAAAGTGAATGCCGCAAGAAAGCTCTTGACGTTCTAGAAAAGGTTCGAATCGCAAATCCAGAATCGGTTCTCCAGCAATACTCCTTTGAACTAAGTGGAGGCATGCTCCAACGGATTATGTTAGGCATTATCTTATGTCTAGATCCAGAAACGATTATACTGGACGAACCAACCTCAGCGGTCGATCGGGTGAACCGTGAGATGATCCTAAGCTTGATCAAAGACCTACTGGTTCAGCATAAGACGGTTATTACCGTTACCCATGACTATTATTTGGCGAGGGAACTCGGGGGCAATATGTTGGTCTTGGAGAAGGGAAAAGTCGTTGAATTTGGAAAAACCGAGGATCTTTTGACAGCTCCAAAAGAAAGCTATACCAAGGAATTATTCTTAGAACAAGATTTGAAGCAGGTGATCAGAAATAATGCTGGAATGTAAAGATATTACGGTCAACTATCAAGGTAAAACTGTATTAGACCATTGCAATCTATCCATCAAAAAAGGTGAAATTGTCGGAATTATGGGAGAAAGTGGGAGTGGCAAGTCCACGCTGGCAAGAGTCATCTTAGGAATTGAAAAGCCAACTCAAGGACAGGTTCTCTTAGATGGCAAAACCTATTCCATCAAAGAGGATGGCGTTCGCATCTTAGTCGTTTTCCAAGATTCCTTTCACGCAGTCAATCCACGATTTACTGTGAAAGAAATCTTGCTAGAAGCTCTTTCCAAAGATTTTCCGATGGACCAGGTCGACACTGTTTTAAAAGAGGTAGGTTTACCATCAGAAGTACTAGAAAAAAGAGCAAGAGAATTAAGTGGTGGCCAGTTGCAAAGAGTTTGCATTGCCAGAACCTTGCTCCTAAACCCAGATGTCATTATTTTTGATGAATCTCTCAGTGGTTTGGATCCCAAAACCCAGGTACAGATTTTACAATTGCTTTATAAGATTCATGGTAAGTATCAGAATACCTTTATCTTCATCGCTCACGATGAGCAATTGTGCCGGGCCATTTGTGATCGCATCCTGATCTTAGAAAATGGCCAATTTACCCGTGAAATTCAGGATCTAGCGGAAGCGACCTGAACTTCCAAGGGAACAAGAAGCAATAAAAAGGAGAAAAGTGTGAAACAAACATTTGAAACACGTAAATTATATTTTGGATTTCCTGTATTTTTCTTAGGATACAAGGATGATGCGCATGGATATAATATTTCGACCTCTAGTTCAGCCTATACTCTCGGTAGTATGATGGTGGTCGCTATGAGAACCAAAGGAAATGCCGTCACAGAAATTAAAAAACACGGATCGTTCACCGTGAATATCCCTACAGAGGAGCTCTTAACAGAGGTTGAAATAGCTGGTTTCAATAGCCGCAAGGACAAGTTTGCTCTTACAGGTCTAGACTATACAATTGGGGAAACAGTAGACGCTCCAATGGTAACGGCTTGTCCAGTTTCCATTGAATGCCAAGTTGTTGAATTTGTAGAATGTGGAGCATTGACCAATATTATCGCTCGTGTAACCCGTCGTGAAGTAGAAGAAGACTTGATTGACGAAGATGGTACCTTCAAGAGCGATACTTTCTCACCGATCAGCTATATTGGAGATGGAGCTGGCCGTTATTATAGAAACTATAAAGATGGTGGCGTTCAAATGGGAAGCATCATCAAGAAAATCAGAGAAAATGAAGAATAGCAGAAAAAGGCTAGGGGACCCCTTAGCCTTTTTACTTTCCAAGCGCCACCTTTCGAAGAAGGGCTTTGCGTTTTCGTTCCTCTACCATGCTTAGAAACTCTTGGTAGGCTTTTTCTAGGTCAGCTTGGTATCCTTGCGGGACCTTAAATTCCAACTGATCCAGAAAGACAGGAGCACTGGTCCCTTTATAAATTTCACCTTGAAAGAAGTAGTGCTTGCTGACAATGTCGATAGAGAGTTGCGAAGAACGCCAGCGTCTCTTGCGCGTGTGTTTGGGTTTCCATCGAAGTTTTAGCTGCTGATCTCGCAAGTACCAGCCCATGATCTCAAGGTTGGCCCTTTGTCCAATTTTAGGATCCAGATAGTCAGCTGGGATGCTGAAGACCTTGCCCCCACGTTTACTGTATAAGAAGGGATGAAAATCGGGAATGAAGTCATAGTCTTTTCTGGAGACAACCGATAGATCATCAGGAGCTCCCACCTCAGAACGGCTCGTATAACGAAAAGGATCAAAGTCTGCCAGGTTTTTAGCTGTTCTTTTCCACTCGAGTTCATAAGCCGTGACCTGGTCCCCTATAGTACGTGTCGACTTTAGAAAAGAAAGGACGTCCTCGTGCGCCTGATAGAGAGCAACGATGTTCTTTAACCGCGCTTCCTCAGAAAATTCGTACAGTTCTCGAGGAAAAGCCAAAACGTAGAGAGTATGCAGAACTTCAAGAGGGACAGCAGCGATGCCCTCTAAGAGCTCCTGACGGTCAATGAGACTGGCATGGGCAAATAAAAGACTCTGCCCAGAATCTTGTTCTAGATCAATCACAAACAGTTGCATCTCTCTTTTAAAACAGAGAATGAAAGTATCCGCTGTTTTCTTCTCAAAACGAACCAACGGAATAGAAGAATAATGGTGGTAGGGTTTTAAGGAAAGATAAGTCCCCAATGTTTCTGTGATATAGTGCATTTTTCTATTGTAGCATAAGAAAGGAAGAACTCAAAAAAACCACTCCCGAAAGGGAAGTGGTTCTGTGTTGGTTCTTATTTGAGACCGTATTTTTTGTTGAAACGATCCACACGTCCATCTGCTTGAGTGAACTTTTGACGTCCAGTGTAGAATGGGTGTGAGTCTGATGAAATTTCAACACGGATCAATGGGTAAGTTTCACCTTCGAATTCAACAGTCTCGCTAGAGTACTTAGTTGAACCACTAAGGAACTTGTAACCAGTAGTAGTGTCCATGAAGACAACAGGGCGATATTCTGGATGGATATCTTTTTTCATTTTGCAATATTTCCTTTCTGCCATGGTCTCTTTCCGAGCCATAGATTGTTACCTAGCTAGTGTACCAAATTTCTAGGATCTTGACAAGTATTTTCACTAATTTTATTTAAATTAATCATTAAAAAATCACCCTGGCTAAGCCAAGGTGATGCCGATCTTCTTATTGTTCAGATTGATTAGGATCTTTTGGTGCTTGAGCTGCTTGCTCAGCTTGTCCCTCAGTGTGTTCGTGAGTTTCTTTTTTGATTTCATTTACAGCAGTTTTTACAGTAGAAGATGTAACGCGTCCTACTGATTGAGCAAATCCTTTACCTGATTCAGCAAGCTCTTCAAATGTTCCTTTAGTGATTTTACCACCAGACATTGCCAAGAGACCAGTCACAACCATAGCGATGCTTGCAACTAAAGTGAGGATCAAACCAAATCCGATTGAAAAGCCATAATCACCAATCCTTATAGTAACGTCACCAAAATTAATAGTGCGATATACTGTAAAGATAGTTGAGAAAGCTCCCGCTACAATAACACCCATTGCGAAATCTTTAGACATTGGTGTGTTTACGTTGTTCAAGCATGCAAGAACGATGGAGCCAATTGCAAGAAGGATAACAATCCAAGAATGTACTTCAAGACCACTAATACTGCCTGATCCAATTATACCCATCGAATAGGTACCCCAAGGTAAGAATGATCCAAGAATCGCCGCTGCAGAAGAGATAACGATAAACAAACGATTTTTTTCCATAAAAACTCTCCTTAAAAATTTTAATAGATTTATTTTACCATAAGGTTCTTGAATTGAAAACCCCACAAAAGCGATAAAAAGGCTGAGAAATCGTTCTCAGCCTTCGTTCGTACGAGCCACTTCTTGTAGTTCTTGGTAGATTTGGTCATTCTCTTCAAGAGAGTAAGAGTTCGCCCCACTCGCTAGTGGATGGCCACCACCATTATGGCGTTTAGCAATTTCGTTAATCACTTTACGTTTGCTCCGCATCCGGACACGGAAGTGACCGTCTGCCTGCTCGACAAAAATAGCCCAAACAGACACGGTATCGATGCGTCCAGGAGCCCCAACAATGGCAGCAGTCTCGGAATCACGTAGATCGAATTTTTTCAAGAGCTCTTGTGTCAGGGTCACACGCGCAGCGCCATGCTCATCGATCTCAAGGTGGTCATAGACATAGCCTTGCAGTTTAGCGGTTTTAAGATTGATCGTATCCATTTGACGAGCAAGGGCTGTAAAATCAAAAGGAATGCTCCGAAGATAGGCAGCGATCTCAAAGGTCCGAGTCGAAGTAGCAGGATAAAGGAAGCGACCCGTATCGCCGACAATCCCAGCATAGAGGAGACGCGCAGCACTAACAGGAAGATCGAGATCCGATTCCTTAGCAAAAAGTGCAATCAGCTCACTGGTTGAGCTTGAGTCTGTATCAACCCAGAGCAGATCGCCATATGCATCGTCATTTGGATGGTGGTCGATCTTGATCAGGAAATCACCATTCAAATAGCGCTTGTCATCGATGCGGGGAGTATTGGCCGTGTCACAGATAATCACCAAAGCTCCCTCAAAATCTTCATCCTTAACATCATCCATTTCAGCAAGCCAAGTCAAGGTCGGCTCATCATAGCCAGTTGCCAATACACGCTTTTGAGGGAAGTGCGCACGCAGGAGATCCCGCAAGCCCACCTGGCTACCAATCGCATCCGGATCCGGATTCTGGTGACGGTGGATAATAATTGTGTCATAAGCTTGAATCTTTTCAAGAATGTCATTCATTACGTTCATACATTACCTCGTTTTCTTAGTCAATTTTAACATAAGAAAGGCCCATCCAGCAAGCGTTTATCACTATGTAGGGGCAGTGGAAGCGGTTTTACAGAACTTCATTATTTTGGTAGAATGGATGAATAGATTTAGTATGGGAGGGACTAGGATGATTGAAATTAAAAGTAATGCTGAGACAGCACAAGAGTTAGCGGCTACATTAACAGCAAGTGGGGATACACTTTCGGGAGTTGCAGCAGCTACAAAAGATGAGAAAACGATTCTTGCTGGAAATGATGCAGCCCATCAAGCCATTGATATTGCTAGCACCAAAGCAGGAGAAATTGCAGCAGCGATTGAGGCGATTGGGACCAATCTTCAAAGTGTTGCAACTGGATTTACAATTGTTGATGAAGCAAATTCTGCTCGTATTTACTAAGTTGAGAGAGCAGGATAATGAATCACGATCAACAACTATCAGAATTAATAAGAAAAGAAGACTTTCTTTATCAAAAAGAAAGGGCTATTCTAAAAGAAAAAAGAAGCTTGGAAGATGAGATGAATCGCTTTGAGGGCTATAGTTTTGAAGCGCACCGATTATTATGGAATTCATTTGAATCCTATCCTTCCTCTAGAAATCTCTTTGATCAACTACAAGAGGAAGTTCTTCATGAATCCCGCAAAATGTCAAATAGTTATTTGGAAGAATTAGAAGAATTAGACCGTCAAAAAAGAAAAATTGAAGATGATTTAAATGATATTTATCATGAACGAAAAAAAATATATTTAGAACAGGAGAGTGACAATGGGAATCGAAGTTTATCGAGGTAGTTTGGATAGTCAAGCTACTAGCACAGGGACGATGGTTGAGCAGCAATTGAAAGCCTATGAGGCTCTTGGAAAATCACTATCACAGATAGAAAACTCTGCCTCTCTTTTATCTGGGACAGCATACGATTCTTTCCGTACTTTTATTACGAGTGTTGTCCAGCCATTGAAAGAGGCAGGAATAGCTTTAGCAGAAGCTACACAAGAGAGTGTCAAGAAACTTCCAACATCCTATCGCACAGAGGTGGCTGATGAGGACTTAAAGGAAGATAAGTTGGTTGCTGATATTGAACGTTATGATCAAATGATGTCTGCAATTCAAAGAGAGCTTAATGAAATAGGGGATAGTCAATCTACGAGTGCTGGTGATTTCCAACGAATACAGAGATTACAGAGGATTCAAAGATTAAATATATTAGATAGTATTTTTCAATCTGCTAGAAATGAACTACAAGAAAAATTAAATAAACTAAGAGCATTTAATACAAGTTCTCCTGAAATATTTGGTGATATAGATGTTTTAAGCAATGCTATTCAAACAGGCATCAGTCAAATTAATCTAGCCTGGGATCCAAATACTAGTACTTATACTGTTCCAACAGATCTATCTTGGATTACTGATGTAAAAGAGAACGTTGAGAATAGAGCTTTTGCTAAGAAATATGAGATTGAAAGACCTCAGAATGTAACCTGGAAAGAATATAATGAGTACATCACTGGCCTACGCGACCAAAACAATCAACTAAAAGAAGTAGATGGATGGGATCAAGCTGCGGTGGATAGCTATGTCCATCAAGTTAAAGAAGGGTCTTCTGATATCCATACAGGTAGTGGGTTAATTGCTAAAAGAGATGAATTGTTTGCACAGACGAAAGAAATTGGCTCTGATGTTTATACAATTATGTATGCGGATAGCAAACTAGATTCAAAAGCGAAAGTAGAACTAGTTCTTAAGCAATTGGGTGCAGAAACAGATGGTAATCAGTTTATGCATTTGACAAGCAAAACGCATAAGATTTCAGAGAACCTACCACCACATGGTGATTTCAACATGTATTTCAGACGGGATGTTGTAAAAGCATTCGGTGATAAACATCTTAATTACAAAAAAGATTTACTTAGGCAGCAAGTTCATTTCTTCCGCTATTATTTGGATCGCCAAGCAATTTACTATATTCGGAGTCACTACGAAGGCGCAAATGATTATGAAAAACTGTTAGCATATGGTAAAGAAAATAATATTGAATTTGATTATACAACTGGCTCTAACTACCATAACCGCTTCACTCCAAAAGATGGCTTCAAACATCCCTATAATATGAAGGTTCAAGTACCCAAAGGCAATTCATCTAAAGGAAAAGATTTAAACAATGCTCGGATGGTGGAGTTTATTGTGAATATGGATACCGGCGAGTTTGATAGCCAATGGGATGCCTATGACAAGCACAAACTTCCAAATGGTCGCTATGATTCCAACCCAGATCATTATTCTGAAGATGAATTAAGAGAAATTGCAAATACGGAGTCCTTTAACTATGGCCCTTCAAAAGGTGATAATTCTGATGTTACTAAGTTTTACGAAGGTAAACATGGAATGCTCGATGTGGATGGCACTCCTGAGCCAGCTACTCGAACTGAAGCAAAAAAACTATTTCGCTATGAAGATGATTTGGGTAAAAAAGATGAAAAAACTGGTCATGTTGGTCAATTCGCGGATATTGTAAAAGGAGGAGGACATGAAGATTATGAAGCATGGCAACGTAATACAAAAGGAATGTCAGAAAAAGAAAAAATGGAAGAGTATAATAAATATAAAAGTTATGCTAGTGGCATTAAGCCTAGCGATCGCGGGTATAATAAGTATACTCGTAGCCCTGAGTACATCAAAGAGCATAAGTGATACTCATTCAATATTAATAAATAAACGTTATATTGAGACTCAAAGTATTTCAGATAATGATAAAAAATTATCAATCAGTGCGGGTTTTGATTTAAAAGATAAAGAATTTTTTTATTACCATGGAGCTGCAATAAAAAATAGTAAATTGTATGGTGGTAGTCAGGAATATAGTGCTGCGGAGTATTATAAAAGAGCTTTGGATATTGAGCTCACTTCAGCACTTTTAAATCACCACATTAATATTGAAGATATAAAAGATTCCAACTATCAAATCACTCGTTCAACTGATTCATTCATCAATAAAAAATTATTAGATGAAAAACATCCGCCAGAATTTGAAGGTAGATATTCTATCAAGGATAGTCAATTTTCCAAAGTTCGTATCACCTACAACAAAGAGTTTCTACCTACTAAAATTGAGTGGTACTATAAGGGTGAAGAAGGGCTAAAATGGTACACTTGGCGCACGTATTCATACCCATTTAAGAATAAGGCTGAATTTAATAAGAAGCTTGATGAAGAAATCGAAACTATTAAAGAAATTCAAGAAGAAAATGAGGGTGATTGACCTGTTATTGAAATAAAGCTGAGCTTATTTAGGGCCCAGCTTTATTGTTAGGAAGACATTTACTTTGGATTAGATATGTTGTTAGAATGATGTGGAAATTATGAAAGAAGTTAAAAAGAGACGATTCAGTTTAAAAGTCCTTCTAGTTACTTTGATTCTAGTTTGTGTTGCTGGTCTTTTCATTGCAGTCCGCAGAGGTAAAATTGGTAAAGATTCAAAATCGATATTAGAATATCAAAAGTTTATTGTAGTTGATGATTCAATAAACAAAGATCAATATAATCATAACTTTGAAATTGGAATTGATCTGAAAAATAAGAATTATTATAATTCTACTCAAGCAGCAGTTAAAAATGGGAAAAAATTTGGAGAATATGCGTCCGTTTCTTCGTCTGATAGTTATAACGGTATTCTTTATGAGGAAGTTACCTCCGCAATTCTGAATTTAAAGGTTTCAAAAGATGAGATCGAGAAATCAAACTATATCATTGAGCGAGATCCGAAATCTCTAATTACTAAATCACGAGTGAAAGAGGAAAAGACACCTGAATTTGAGGCTAGAGTTTTAGATAAAACTGACCAATTTTCCAAAGTGCGGATTACTTATAATCAGGATTACTTGCCAGTCAAGCTTGAATGGTATTTTAAAGGTGATGAGGGGCTTAAGTGGTATACCTGGAGTCGTTTTTCTTATCCCTATAATACTGAATCTGAATTTAATAAAAAACTTGATGAAGAAATCCAGAGGATCAAAGACATTGAAAAGGAACACGAGGTGGAAGAAGAGGATGGTTAAGGATCAAAAAAGGTTAAATAGTAAATGTGGGAAAAAATAAGAGTTGTAAGTATTTTATCGATTAGCATACTTTTCATGTGTATCGTAGGGTTTTTCGTGATTTCAAACGTGGATATGGATAGAAAACAAACGAGCTATGAAAGAATGCAAGCCCGTCAATTTGTTACAGTTCAGGATAGTAGATATCCCGAAGATGAGGTTAGTTTTAACTTGAAAACTCATGAGTTTTATTGTTCTACTAATGCTATAAAAAATGGAAAGATTTATGTGAATAGCGTATACACGCCAACTGTTCTGTATAAAAGTAAATTGGAGGACATGGTAACATATGGTATTATGAATATTCCAATTGCAAAAAGGGATATTTTGAATCATCAGTATACGTTGGAATTTAAAGCAAGTAAATTTATCAATCAAAATTATCTTTCTGATTTAAAGAAAGGGTATATAGAAAATTATTATGTGCACGATAAGATGAGTAAAGTTCGTGTTACCTATAACAAAGAGTTTCTCCCCATAAAACTGGAAGGATATTATGAAAAAAATGGTGAAATGAGTTGGAATACGATTCGCACTTACTCTTACCCATTTAAAAACAAATCTGACTTCGATAAGAAATTAGACGAGCAAATCCAGTTGATTAAAGAAATTGAAAGTGAGAAAGAAGGAGATTAGGATATAGAGTGATATGAAAGTATTAAAAAATTTATTAAAGTTAAAATCTCTATCGAAGAACCATCTTCTCTTAATCGTGGTAGGTATAATAATAGCTGCTGTTTTTAGTATCCAAATAGTCAACCATGTTCAAAAACTATCAAAGGATGCTTATGCTATTTTGCAGGAACAACGATTTATATTTGTGCAAAACCCGGAATGGACGAAAATAAGGGGAGATGATTTTGGTACAGGTATCGATCTAGAAGCAAAGAATCTATATATTCCTTTTAATACAGCTGTTAGGGGAAGTGAAAAATATGGAAGCTATAGCGATGATAGTGCCTCGAGAATCTATGAAGATGTGGTTAAAAATCAACTTTCATCGGCACTCTTAAAGGGGAAATTCTCAAGAAAGGAAATTCGGGATTCCAACTACAAAATCACGCGCTCACCAGAATCTTTGATCGATAAAAAATTGCTCAAAGAAGAATATCCACCAGAATTTGAGCTTTTATACAAATATCAAAAGGAAAGTCAATTCTCCAAAATCCGAATCACATACAACAAAGAATTCTTGCCCACTAAAATTGAGTGGTATTATAAGGATAAAGAAGGCCTCAAATGGTACACATGGCGTACTTATTCATATCCATTCAAAAACAAAACCGAATTTGACAAGAAATTAGACGAGCAAATCCAGCTGATCAAAGATATTGAAGAGGAACACGAAGCGGAAGGAAGGGATGGATAGAAGAAACCTATCAATAGAAGAAAACGAGGGTGATTAGGTTCCATCGGACCTTTTTCTATGAACAAGCCATGACTTTCATCTTCTCGGGAAAGGTTTCGTGCAAAATGCTTAAAAAAATGGTATAATACGGAAAATAGATTTTGGGAGGAAATTATGACTGTAGCGAAAATTGTTTTTGCTAGTATGACTGGAAATACTGAAGAAATTGCCGATATCGTAGCGGATAAATTCCGTGATCTTGGTGTCGAAGTAGATGTGGATGAGTGTACAACTGTGGATGCGGAGGACTTCCTTGAAGCCGATATCGCAGTGGTTGCGACCTATACATACGGCGATGGAGAGCTTCCAGATGAGATTCAAGATTTCTACGAAGATTTGGCTGGCCTTGATCTCAAAGGCAAACTTTACGGTGTTGTAGGATCAGGTGATACCTTCTACGATGAATTCTGTAAAGCAGTTGATGATTTCGACCGTTGCTTCGCTGCGACGGGTGCTGAAAAAGGTTCTGAGTGTGTCAAAGTTGATTTGTCTGCAGAAGACGAAGACATCGAAAAATTAGAGGCCTTTGCAGAAGAGCTCGTAGCCAAAGCAAATTAATGACAAAGAGGCTGGATCGATGGATTACAGCCTCGATTTATATCCAAAATAAAGAGGGGACACATGGATTTAGATCAGATTCGTAAGGACATTGACCAGATCGATCAAGAGCTTGTAGCCTTGTTGGAAAAACGGATGGTTTGTGTCGGTCAGATTATAGAATATAAGGAGCAGCAGGGCCTACCTGTGCTCGATCAGGGAAGGGAAAGAGAGGTGCTTGAGAAAGTCGGCTCTCTTGTGACAGATGAGCGGTATCGTGCGACAATTCAAGGCCAGTTTCATGATTTAATGGCGCGTTCTAGAGACTACCAAGAGGAGGTGAGGGCGCGTGACTAGTCTATCTATCAAGCAAAAAGCACAACAATATTTAGTGCTGACTATTGTGGCCCTTTTCATCGGTCTCTTGGTAGGTGCTATTGATACGATTTTTGGCCGGGGGCTTCTTCTGATCGGAGATTTTCGAAGCCAGCACTGGCCCTTGATTCTTTTTCTTGCTTTAGCGGGGCTTGTCATCGTTTATCTTTATAAACGTTTTGGTGGGAAGGCTTCAAAAGGGATGGGCCTGGTCTTTGATGTCGGGCATGCGCGTGAGGAGAATATCCCCTTGGTCTTGGTGCCTTTGATCATGCTGACGACCTGGATGAGCCACCTCTTTGGCGGTTCGGTTGGTCGAGAAGGCGTAGCGGTCCAGATCGGAGCAACCCTTTCGCATCGTTTTGCCCGTTATTTCCAGTTTCCGGATGCTTCGCGCATCTTTCTGATGACCGGGATGGCAGCCGGTTTTGCGGGGCTCTTTCAGACGCCACTGGCAGCAACCTTCTTTGCCCTTGAGGTCTTGACAGTTGGGGAGTTGCAGTTGATTGCTCTCTATCCAGCGCTCATCGCCTCGATCGTGGCGAGCTTTACCTCTCATGCTCTTGGCTTGGAGAAATTTGCTGTGCCACTCAAGGAAACGCTGAGCTGGACACCAGAGACCTTGATCAAAGTCACCCTTCTTGGCTTGGCGTTTGGCCTCGCTGGGAAGCTCTTTGCAGTTAGCCTTTCCTGGTTGAAGAAAACAGTCGCGAAAGTACTGCCTAATCCGTATATTCGAATCGCGGTCATTGGGGCTGGACTCAGCTTGGTACTCTTGACCCTCCAGCTGACCAAGGTCGGCTCATATAGCGGACTCGGAACCAATCTGATTGATGTGGCTTTTCATCAGGGGAGTGCGCAGAGTTATGACTGGATCCTCAAGCTCCTCTTTACCGTGGTGACCATCTCTGCTGGATACCAAGGAGGAGAAGTGACACCGCTCTTTGCGATCGGAGCTACACTTGGCGTCTTTCTCGCTCCTCTGCTGGGCTTACCGGTCTTAGTCGTGGCCGCTATCGGTTATGCCAGTGTCTTTGGCAGTGCGACCACGACCTTGCTCGCACCGATCTTGATCGGAGGAGAAGTCTTTGGCTATGGCAATCTTCCTTTCTTTGTGATCGCCTGCGCCATCGCCTATTGCCTACCAAAAGAGTGGAGCATTTATTCCGGTCAAAAAGTTGCAAAAAAGTAGAGAAAAGAGCTTTACAAACCTGAAAATATCTGATATGATAGTTTTTGTGCGTAATGGAAGCACAAAAATACAGTTTATCCGCTGAGGGAAGTCCCTCAAGATTGACGAAGATAGGAGAATAAAATGAATCCATTAATCCAAAGCTTGACTGAAGGTCAACTTCGTACTGATATCCCTGCATTCCGTCCTGGTGACACTGTTCGTGTACACGCGAAAGTTGTCGAAGGATCTCGTGAACGTATCCAGATCTTTGAAGGCGTTGTTATCGCTCGTAAAGGTCAAGGACACACTGAAATGTACACTGTTCGTAAAATCTCTAACGGTGTCGGTGTTGAACGTACATTCCCAGTACACACTCCACGTGTAGAAAAGATTGAAGTAGTACGTTACGGTAAAGTACGTCGTGCGAAATTGTACTACCTTCGTGCATTGCAAGGTAAAGCAGCTCGTATTAAAGAAATCCGTCGTTAAGACGAACAAGGAGGCGGGAGTGATCTCGCTTCTTTTTTTATCGGTCCCCTTAGTTCAATGGATATAACAACTCCCTCCTAAGGAGTAGTTGCTGGTTCGATTCCGGCAGGGGACATGAACTTTTTATCATGTGGATTTTCTGATTGAATAGAAATTCCTCTTTTGAGACTTTCCATAGGTGAGGACGGACGTCAGCGAATTAAAACTAAAAATTTATGTACAATTGACTAAACTAGAGCTAAACCATTGATACAACTGAATTAGAAGCATAAAGTACATTCTTTAAAAAAGTGTACTTTATTTTTGTTTTGTACATTATTCTAGAGTGGTATTTTGTATATTTTATAGTTCATCATATTATCAAATCTAAGAAATTGATTTGTACATTTTTTTCAATGATAATCAATGTATAATAAAAAAATTAAAGTTCGAAATCTGAAACTACTTTCACATATATAAAATTGAATCTAAATTGCTCTAGGCCTATAATAAAGATAGGGATAAAAAGAAATCTTCCTAGAAAGGAGTATACTGTATCATATGTGACAGTATTATTAATGAATCATGAAAAAAATAATTACTATAATACAGTGCATTTTGTTTCCTGTGTCTCCTTATATAGCTAGAGAACTATGCTTGATGAGTAAAAATCTAGTCGATAATATGTTCCTTACATTCTTTATTATTCTAACAATTTCTTTTTGGCTTGGTATTTGGAAGTTGGGAGATCTTGTGGGAAATCCAAAATAGAAAGTAAAAAGTTGTGCTAGAGATGAGATTTTTATTTATTTTAATTATTAATACACCTTATTTCTTTTATTTGAAATGGAAGGATAAGCCTAAACAAAAAAATAAGTCCTTTTGTTATCTTTATAAGTTTTACATGATTTACTTGTGGTTTATCCTCATAATTTCCATAATGGCTAGCGGTATTTTATCCCTTGGAGTAGTAGCTGGTATGGGAAGAAAACTTCCGTTTGGTTTCTTTGTTTTATCTGTTTTAGGTGTAGTTCTATTTAGTTTCTATATTTTTAGTATTCTAAAAGAGATAAAGGAATTAAAGCAAATAAAAGGTAAGTAAATAGATAGACGTAATCTAATTTGAATTGTCTTTATCTGGACTATACATCCGTATCTTGAACAGGTTACTAAAAAGGTGCTAAATTATGAAAAAAGTCCCATTGTTAGTCTAAGTTGATAGTATTAAAAAAAAGACAAGGTTTTTTATCCTTGTCTTTTTGTTTTAGTATTATTTAGGTTTCAATGTCAATAAATGTGTTCTTTTTGGAGTATTCTATATATTCTAGGTAACATTATCATGGTATAGATCAGGAGAGAAACACCTCCAAATATGAATATCAGACCTCCGTTTATGTCCTTTTGAAATAGATAAGTAAATACAATGGTACCTATCGGCATGATAGACGTATTTAGTGTGAACAAAGTACTCATTACTCTTCCTAAATAATTTGTTTCAATACTACTTTGAAGATAGGTCATGACGACAATATTTAGAATAACAAGAGTGAATGCGATAATTCCCATAAATAAACCGCCAACGGAAGAAATAATCACTTGGGTGTTACTAGTTGCAAATGTAATACCCAAACCAATGATAGCGATAGTTAGAAGAAAAAGCGGAATGCGAATTCTATTAGTGAGAAGTGTGTTGTTTTCTTTTTTGTCTGGCAGTAGCGACATAGACACACTGGCTAATAACATTCCAACTGCATACATTGTTTCTAAGATACCTACTGTTGCATTATCTAATAGGAGTTGCTCTTTGACTACAAATGGCACTCCAATGCTAATGGAAGTATAGAAAAAATTCAGTACAACACTAACAAGAATAATATATTTGACAATCTGATTTTCTTTTAAAAATCGGATAATTTCTTTAACCCCGTGTTGATGGTTTTCATTTTGTTTGATTTCAGCTTCCTGCCCTTTGTGTTCATAGAAGAATTTCATGGTAAGTAGGACCCCTAAAGCATCGAGATTTGCAATGATTTCTAGGAGAATAAAGCCTGAGAAGCCTAACCAATTATAAAAAATGACTCCAATAGCTGGGGAAAGCATGGTTGCGATAGCGATGGCGGTTTGTGTAACAGAGCTTAGACGTTGAATTTTTGTATCATTTACTAACTCGTGGATAGAAGCTGAGTAACAAGTATCATTTATGTTAACTGTAATAGAGTGGAGTATGACAAACGGGATTACTAGATATAAGATAGTAGATGAATTCGTTAAAAAATAAAAAGCATAAAACAGAATAAAGATTATAAGCCTAAAGATGAAATTATAAATTAAGATCTTTTTATGACGGTATCGGTCTACTAAATTACCGATTGGAAGCAAGAAAATCAAACTAACTAAAGGATAGATGATCATATTGATTCCAAAACTCATTGCCGATTTTGTTTGGTCCAGTAACATTAATCCTAAAGCAAAATTAAAAGCTTTTCCACTTAAGGAACTAATAAAACTACTGATAAAGTCTTTGACGATTTGTCTATTAGACATTTGATCACTTATTAAATTTTTAATACTAACCTCCTCCATTCGTTTCAACATTGATTTGGTTATCTAATCCCATTAAATGAACCTGAAAGGCAATCAGATTATTAGATAAACCATAATTTTGGTTAATTAAGATTTTATCAATTATTCTAACAAAAGTATAATAAAAAATGTAAAAAATATTATATTTATGTTTACTAATTATATTTCTCTCTTGCTTTGACATTATCTAAATTGATAACTTCATACGTACCTCTTCTAATATAGGATATATTTTATAATCGTTAAAGTATTTCAAAATGAAACAGATTGATTTATTTTGCTTTTTATAGGCTTTACATTTATTCCAGTTGTTGATACTATTTATCATAACATTTGACACCGTTTTCAAACGAGAGTACAATAATATTGAGGACAAGTTGGTTAATCTCTTTTATTTAGGAGGTGTCAGATATGCAAATCTATTTTATTTATTCTATTTTCTTTCTATTATCACTTGTAGTTCTAGCTTATCTTATTAAGTTACTCATTGCTCATTTAAAAAGAAACTAAGTAACATTTTGCCCAAATAGTAGTTATTTGAGCTTTTGCTATACTTTAGCCTAGTAGATTAAATTTATAAAGGTAGTGTTGAGCATCTTCTTGTTGAGTGATTTTATTTTATGAAGGTTGTTTATAGTTGAAAGGGGAAAATAGATGGTATCTAAACTTGATACAGCATGGGACTTGTTTCTGGAGGGAAAAACATCAGAAGCTAAAAAGTTGGTTGAACAAGATTTTTCCATTGATACCTGTACAGATTTTAGTCTTTTAAATCTGATGGGATATTTATTGTTAGCAGAAAAAGACTATGCCTCGTGTACCCATATCTTTGAGAAATACATTTTATTAGCTCAACAAAATGAAGATAAAGAACATGAACATATTGGCTTACATCAATTAGCGATGATCTACAGAGATCAGGGTGATTTTCATAAGGCTTTAAAACTCATTGAAGATGAAGAGAAGATAGTTGAAGAGTATTTTCCAAACGATAATCTAAAGAAAGCTGTGAATAACTACGAACAAGGCTATGTGAGATTGAAATTAAACAATCTTGATGAAGCACTTACATTCATGAATCTGTCATTGGAACAATCTTTAGAGACTGATGATGTGATTTCTCAAGCTTGTAGCTATAGAGGGTTAGGTGAAATCTATTTAGCCTTGGAAGATACGGAATTATCCAATAGAAATTTCAAACGAGCTATAGAATTTTTCGAAAGTGTTGGAGAGTTTGAAGGGGTAAAGGAAATTGAGGAATTGATTAATGAATGATTTGACATTTAGATTTTGCTATTAATTTGCCTAAATAAAAAGTTTTAATATGCTATAAATCATGTATTTGATTAAGGGTGATAAGATGAGAGGTTGTGCTAGAGATGAAATTTTTATTTATTTTAATTATTTCTATACCTTATTTCTTTTATTTAAATTGGAAGGATAAGCCTAAACAAAAAAATAAGTCCTTTTGCTATCTTTATAAGTTTTACATGATTTACTTGTGGTTTATTCTCATAATTTCCATAATGGCTATCGGTATTTTTTCCCTTGGAGTACTAGCTGTTAGAGGCGAAATACTTACGTTAGGTTTCTTTGTTTTATCTTTTTTTGGTGTAGTTCTATTTAGTGTCTATATTTTTAGTATTCTAAAAGAGATAAATGACTTAAAGCAAATAAAAGATAAGTAAATATTAACTAAGAGAACTAGCTTAAGTAAAATATAACACGGCTATGATTCATAGCCGTGTTTTTATATGAATGTACAATTGAAAAATTTATCTTTTCCCGAAAAGATGTTGAATGAACTAAAAAACAGCATAAACCGTTGGGGCTGTATGGAATTTTAGCGATAGATTGTCCGCCCTCTAAACTGAAATCAGCTCAGAATGGGTATCTCAGCATGATTTTTTAACATTTTATGCAAAAAATAACTATTCGGTATCAAAATTTCTAGAATTTTACCGAATAGTTAAAAAAAACCAGAATAGAATTTTTTTATCGTATCTAATTTAGAGAGTTTGTTGGGATAGTTACTGAGTTTTTTATTTAACATTCAAACTTTATTATTATATCATAAAAATAATTAGAAAAACAGACTTGTATTATTTTGAAATTTGTATATGATTAAGGTGTAAGAACTATAAAATAGCCTATTAGAAAGGGGAATGAAAGAATTAATCAGGCTATATAAAATTGGTGATTGGTATTTAATGTTGTAAAACAAGAAAGGGTAAGGTAAAAAATGCAATTACATAAAAAAATTTTTATAGTGGCGTTGGTTTTATCTATTTGTATCTCACTTTATTTTCTTATCAATCCGTCTAATATCTTCACCTTTCCGATCCGTGTGCATTCATTTGATGGCACATTTAAATATTACATGTTTGTGAAGATTGGAATTGTATTATTATTTATCAAATTCTTACTGGATATATGCTTAGAGTATATCAAGAATTGGTTTAAAAAGTTTTGATATATCTTCACACAAAAAACTTAGCATGTTTAGGAACTGAACCCCAATAATGGAACAAGAGAAAACCCTCTTATGCGACCAGTTTTCTGTACTCTACAGGAGGTTGGTCATTTATTTTTTATAACATGTTGTATATAAAAATTGAAACAACAGAAAAGATTAAGAGGATTAACAAGATAAAAATAATTATTTTTTTTCATTGTAGTCCTCCTTTATTTTTTGTATGATTATATCAGAATGTTTTTAAAAAATGAAAGGGTTTTCTATGGAAAATGATGTGTTTTTTGATTATTTTTTAAAATCACTTAAGTTTCATTTACGTGATAGGTGTAAGGATATTGGATTTATAGAGTTTTTCAAAGATGAAAATAATTGTTTTATTACTATAGAGGATTATGTTTTGGAATCATTTGTAATATTGTCAAATATTTTGAGTCAGAAGAGGATTGTGTTTTCTTGTGGAATTATTTATAGTAAGGGGGTAGTTATTGGAGTAGAAGTATCTATGAGTGTATTAGAGTTAGAAAGATTAAATAATTTGTACAAGATATAGTTTTGAAGCATATTAAAAAAATAAGGGAAACTGTCTATGTAGGATGTGTGGAGTTGATAGTATCAATGTTACCTTGTTTTAGAGCCGTGTTGTTTCGAATGGTCCCAAAACAAGAAAAACAAAAAATGATGGCCTAGGAGCTCGATACATAGAGCTTCTTTTTCTTTAGAAATTCAAATAATAATTTTACAGACTTTTATGTCATTAATTTATTTTCCCACTCCGCTTTTTCTTTGACTCTCCTTTCTTATTTTTCTAAAATAGTAGGTGTGTGAAGGGAGATTGATATGAAAAAAGGTTTTGTGATTGTGCTTTCTGCTTTGGTCTTGGCTTCGTGTGGTCGTCCTCAGAGGACGGTGACGCCTAAGAGTTCGGAGACTAAGCAGACAAGCACTTCAGAAAAGAAACAGTCTGGTATGGACTTAAAAGCTATTAAGGATAAGGACTACTCGAGTATCAAAGGAACTTGGATCGATGGTCGTGGCAATGAGCTGGTCTTTGATGACAAGGGCTTGGTCAGCGAGGATGTTGAGCTTGATGCATCGAGCTTTAAGCAGAAGGACCAGATCGCAGAGATGACGGTCAGTGCCAAGTCAGGTGTTGGAGGCTATGGTCTCTTGCTCCTTCCAAAAGGTCAGAAAGCTGGCAAAGATGATGCTTCGGATAAGTCCAAGGATCGGATCTGGGCTGGCCAGTCACCGGCTTATGGCGATGATGACAATTTCTACTATCGCAAGAAAGAGCAACCGAAAGATCGGGAACAAGCAGATACAGACGATAGCAGTAGTAGCTCTAAGACTAGTAAGGCCAAGAAGTGGAATACTCGCTCGGATGGTGAGGTTAAGTCTTCGAAGAAGGCTGATGAGAATGATTATGCTGGCTATAGCGATGCTCAGGTCGAGGCTGCGCATGTCTGGGCTTATGTGATTCAATCTGTTCCTAAGGAATTGAATATCAACGAAAGTGCTGCTGGTACCTATATTTACCAAGAAGGGATGGGAGTGACCTATCCGAAGACGGTCCATCATCTCTTTGGTTCATACTCAGCAGAAGGAAATATCACCTACGCATCTAACGGAGATGGGACGGTGACCATCTATCCTGTGCCGAGTCACTGGCATCAGTCTCCAGACGAGCTCAAGAGTGAGGAGTTTATGACGCAATTTACCCAAGGCATATTGGATCATGCGGAGACGGTGACCTTGCCAGACGGGGATCCTGATTTGATTCGTCAAATTCTTGCGGTACTGAAGTAAATTGCTGGATGAGTTTATTGTTTTTTTAAGCTGATCCTGTTACAATGATACTACACGGAAAAGACTGGTCTTCCAGCCTTTTTCATTTCACCATAGAAAGGTCTTTTATGAAACGCAAATCGATTTTGTTTCTCTATTTACTCTTGCTAGCGATTGGGCTGGCCTATGAGACCCAGTCACTGACGGAAGGCTGGATGTCTGGTAGCCAGTACGGGATTGTGGGACTTTCTACCCTGATCCTCCTGGTCTATGCGATTCCTGCTGTCTGGGCCCTCTTTCATTTCGCCAAGAAGTGGAAGTTATCTTGGGTACCGGTGCTCTTTTCTCTACTAGGTGGGGGCTTTGTTGCTGGTTGGTTATCTAGCTTTGCCAATACCTATTTCCATGACATGATTCAAGCTATCGCTCCAAATAGCGAATTTTGGAACCAGTACGAGAGTGCCATCGCTGCGCCACTCTTTGAGGAACCCTTTAAGTTGATTCCCATCTTCTTTGTTCTCTATTTGTTCAGTGTTCGTCGGATTAAGTCGATCTTTCTCTTAGCCATTGCGTCTGGGCTTGGCTTCCAGATCGTGGAGGACTTTGCCTATATCCGTCAGGATCTGCCAGATGGCTTTTCTTACACGGTGTCAGGGATTCTCGGTCGTGTAGCCAATGCGCCCATGTCTCACTGGGTCTACACAGGCCTTGTCATGCTTGGTTTCTACTTGATTGTCCAAGCTAGCAGAGGACGCAAGGATCTAGCTCTAGCAGGCTGGGGCTATTTAGTAGCTGGGTTTGGACTCCATTTTGTTGGAAATTCACCCTTCTCACAAATCGTGACCGAGTTGCCAATTGCGATTCCAGTCTTGAATGCTACTGGTCTCTTCCTGATCTACCAAGCTTATCAAACTGTCGAGCGATTAGAACAAGGAAAATAAACCAAAAATGCGTATGTTTGCACACATACGCATTTTTGTTATTTACCAAGACAGAACTGACTGAAGAGTTGGGTGATGAGCTCATCTGGAGCAGCATCCCCAGTAATTTCTCCGAGAATTTCCCAGGTGCGGGTGAGGTCGACTTGAAGCAAGTCTACCGGCATACCGAGGGCCAAGCCTTCGTTGACCGCTTGCAGGCTTTCAACAGCTTTCTCGATGAGGGAGATGTGACGAGCATTAGAAAGATAAGTCGCATCTTGCTCAACCAGCCCAGCATTTTCGAAGAAGAGGGTATTGATCCGGTCTTCAATTTGATCGATGTTTTGGTTTTTCAGAACGGAAATCTTGATATGATCTTCCGGCAGTTGGTCGATTTCGATCTTTTCTGGGAGATCGACCTTATTGAGGAGAATGATGCGGTTGCTGTCTTGAGAGATTTCAAGGAGTTGGCGATCTTGATCAGTCAGGGGCTCGCTAGCATTGAGGACCAGAAGAACCAGATCAGCTTCCTTGAGGGCTTTTTTCGAACGTTCGACACCAATTTGCTCAACGATGTCTTCGGTTTCCCGGATCCCAGCCGTATCGACCAGTTTGAGGGGAACCCCGTTGATGTTGACGTATTCTTCTATGACGTCACGGGTGGTTCCTTCGATATCGGTCACGATGGCTTTTTCTTCGCGCAGAAGGTTGTTCAGAAGACTAGACTTGCCGACGTTTGGTCGACCGATGATAGCAGTAGAGATCCCTTCACGCAAGATCTTTCCACGGCGAGCTGTCTTGAGGAGATTGGTTAAGAGGGCTTCAAACTCGGTGGTCTTTTCACGAATGATCTCGGTGGTAGCTTCCTCGACATCATCGTACTCAGGGTAGTCGATATTGACTTCGACTTGAGCCAGAGTATTGAGGAGCTCTTGGCGGGTGTTGTTAATCAGATCAGATAGGGAGCCGTCCAACTGTTTGACGGCGATATTCATAGCCTTATCGGTCTTGGCGCGGATAATATCCATGACCGCCTCAGCCTGGGTCAAATCGACCCGACCGTTGAGAAAGGCCCGCTTGGTAAATTCACCAGGTTCGGCCAAACGAGCTCCCTCACGGATGACCAATTGCAGGATTTCATTGGTCACTGCAATCCCACCGTGCGTGTTGATTTCTATGATGTCTTCTCGCGTGAAAGTCTTAGGAGAGCGCATGGCTCCGACCATAACTTCATCGAGAATCTCATTCTTATCCGGATCCACGATGTGACCGTAATTGAGGGTATGGCTAGCCACTTTGCTTAAATCTTTTCCTTTGAAGATCTTTTGCGCAATGGCAAAGCTGTCTGTCCCGCTTAAGCGGACGATCCCGATCGCCCCCTCACCGAGAGGAGTCGAGATGGCAGCGATGGTATCAAATTCTTTAGTAATCATGTCAATTCTCTTTTCCTGTAGATTCATCTCTATTCTATCGTAAAGTCAGCAGACGGGCAAGGTTTTAAAACTTTTTGAAAAGTAAACTTTTATATATAAGAAAATATTAAAATAAGATGATTGAAGAAAAGTCATTTAAAAAACTTTCCTTATGTGAGTGCGGACGTCAGCGAACTTCTTTGAAGTTCCATGACTAATTATTGAGCCTAAAGTCTCAATAATTCCGTGTGCCTAGAATTTAATTGATCTAGGCACTTAACTCACGGCGGAAAGTTTTATAAATCACTTGAAAAATTTTATTAGAAGAATTTGTTGCTATTTGGAAAGAAATTCCTGCTAAACATTATGAATTGCTTATTTTATTTACTAATCATAGCAAGATTAAATAATAAATTTTCAGTTGTTGAATCATCAGAATAATCATTTGATTCCTGGTATTGCCCGAATTTTGATATTGTTTGCCATCCATCAGCTTTTAAATATGTACTGGTAGAATTGAAAACTTCATCTGCTAATGAATTAAATTTATCCTTTTTAAAATAAACCAATGAGGCAGTTATAACCATCCCAAGCTCTAAAAACAACATCTTTATCCGGTTTTGAATCAGCATGGATAACATCGTAAATTGAATCATTAAAATTTTGAATTGCATTTTCATCACTGATAGCGCTATTTAAATCAATGCTAACAATATAAATGTCATTTTCTGAATCATATTTAAAGTCAGTGAAATCTGTAGTTGAGATATAATCCTCAAATGATTTTGGCTCGGATGTATTATTTGTACAAGCAAATAAAAATAATAGTGCAGAAAATATTGTAAGAATGTAAATCATTTTCTTCATAGTTCTCACCTGTTTATTAATAGTTATTAATTTAATTAAGTATAACAGATTTTAAAAAATATAACAACATAATATTTTCTATCGTAAAGTCCGCAGACGGGCAAGGTTTTGCTTTTAGAACTAAAAGTTGGAAAGGTTTTCAATTAATTAGTGAAATCTCTTACAGAATATGCTATACTGTAAGAGAATATAAAAGGAGGTCTATGATGGTAAACCTAAAAGAACAGGTAGGAATTAAAGCGGCTGAGTTTGTCACAGACGGCATGATTGTCGGTCTCGGTACAGGGTCAACTGCTTATTATTTTGTGGCTGAATTGGGTCGTCGCATCAAAGAAGAAGGCTTGAAGATCACAGCAGTTACGACCTCGAGTGTGACCTATGATCAGGCTGAAAGTTTAGGCATCCCGCTCAAGGCCATCGACGATGTCGAAGTGGTCGATGTGACAGTAGATGGCGCAGATGAAGTGGATCCTCAATTAAACGGGATCAAAGGTGGCGGCGGAGCTCTCCTCATGGAAAAGATCGTCGCAACCAATTCTAAAGACTGCATTTGGATTGTGGATGAATCCAAACAAGTCGCAACCCTTGGGGCTTTCAAACTTCCAGTGGAAGTAGTGCAATACGGGGCTGAAAATCTTTTCCGTCACTTTGAGCAAAAAGGCTACCATCCTGTTTTTCGTCTCGCGGATGATCAACGGTTTGTCACCGACCAAGGCAACTTCATCCTTGACTTGGATCTCAAGGTGATCGAGGATGCAGAAGCTCTAGCCAATGAACTGGATCACACCGTCGGCGTCGTAGAGCATGGTTTATTCTTGAACATGATTTCAAAAGTGATTGTAGGGACACCAGATGGCCCTGTCATCATAGAAAAATAGAGAGTGGGACAGAAATCGGTAATTCGTTAGAATTCGATTTCGTCGTCCCACCTCCGCACAGTTGAGTAGGGCTGTAAAAGCTGATGAAATCAGCGTAGTAGAGCCCACTCAACCACTGCGTCTTGCTCGACAATCCAAAAATAATTGAGAGGCTAGGACTTTTGTCCCAGCCTCGGATCAAACAACGGCTCTCTTCTTATAGGGATATGGTATAATATAGCTAGTTTAATAAAGGAAAGAGGCAGTATATGTCAAAATTTAAACGCATGCACTTAGTTGTGCTGGATTCAGTTGGGATCGGTGCTGCACCAGATGCCAATAACTTTGTCAATGCAGGAGTTCCAGATGGCGCATCTGATACATTGGGCCACATCTCTAAAACCGTCGGTTTGAATGTACCAAACATGGCAAAAATTGGTCTTGGAAATATTCCTCGTGAAGTACCATTGAAGACGGTGCCAGCTGAAAGCAACCCAACTGGTTATGCGACAAAATTGCAAGAAGTCTCTCTTGGGAAAGACACCATGACTGGTCACTGGGAAATCATGGGGCTCAACATTACAGAACCGTTTGATACTTTCTGGAATGGTTTCCCTGAAGAAATTATTACAAAGATTGAAGAATTCTCAGGACGTAAGGTCATTCGTGAAGCCAACAAGCCTTATTCTGGTACAGCGGTGATCGATGACTTTGGACCACGTCAAATGGAAACTGGTGAGTTGATCATTTATACATCAGCAGACCCTGTGCTTCAAATTGCGGCTCACGAAGACATCATTCCTTTGGATGAACTCTACCGTATCTGTGAATACGCTCGTTCCATCACTTTGGAACGTCCAGCTCTTCTAGGCCGTATCATTGCCCGTCCTTATGTTGGGGAACCAGGCAACTTTACACGGACAGCCAACCGTCGTGACTTGGCTGTTTCACCATTTGCGCCAACTGTTTTGGACAAGTTGAACGAAGCAGGTATTGATACCTATGCAGTTGGTAAGATCAACGATATCTTCAACGGAGCTGGTATCAACCACGATATGGGTCACAACAAATCAAATAGCCATGGTATGGATACCTTGATTAAGACCATGGGACTTCCTGAGTTCCAAGAAGGGTTCTCATTTACCAACTTGGTAGACTTTGATGCTCTTTACGGTCACCGTCGCAATGCTCACGGCTACCGCGATTGCTTGCACGAATTTGATGAACGCTTGCCAGAAATCATTGCAGCTATGCGTGAAGATGACCTCTTGATGATCACTGCAGACCACGGGAATGACCCAACCTATGCTGGTACAGACCATACTCGTGAATACATCCCATTCTTGGCTTATAGCCCATCCTTCAAGGGCAATGGTGTGATTCCAGTCGGACATTTCTCTGATATCTCTTCAACGATTGCAGAGAACTTTGGTGTTGAAAAAGCCATGATCGGTGAAAGCTTCTTAGATAAATTGGTTTAAGATGATGCGCTTTGCTCTCCTCGTAAGAGGAATCAATGTTGGCGGCAAAAACAAAGTGGTCATGGCTCAACTTCGTCAAGAATTGACGGAGCTGGGATTGGAACAAGTGGAAACCTACATCAACAGTGGCAATATCTTCTTTACGACAGGTCTTTCTCGATCTCAATTAGTAGAGTGCCTGTCGACCTTCTTTAAGAATCACTATCCCTTCATTCAGTGCTTTTCTCTCCTGAGTCGAGAAGACTATGAAGCAGAATGTGCAAACCTACCGCAATGGTGGACAGAAGAGATGGCTCGCAAGGATGTGCTCTTTTACACCGAGGGCGTGGATAGGGAATCCGTAGAAGAGAAGTTGCTTGCTTTGAAGCTAGGAGATGAAGTGCTTCACTTTGGCAAAACAGCGGTTTTCTGGGGGAAATTCTTAGAAGCAAGCTACGCTAAAACCGCCTACCACAAACATCTGATGAAGATGCCTTTCTATCGTCAGATCACTATTCGCAACGCTAACACCTTTGACAAAATTGGTAGATTACTTAAGAAATAAAAGGAGAAACACAATGACATTATTAGCAAAAATCAATGAAACAGCAGCATTTTTGAAGGGGAAAGGAATCGAAGCTCCTGAGTTCGGTTTGATCCTTGGTTCAGGTCTTGGAGAATTGGCTGAAGAAATCGAAAATGCAGTCGTAGTAGACTACTCTGACATTCCAAACTGGGGTCGTTCGACAGTTGTCGGCCATGCTGGTAAATTGGTTTATGGTGATCTTGCTGGACGTAAAGTCTTAGCTCTTCAAGGTCGTTTCCACTTCTACGAAGGAAACCCATTGGAAGTGGTGACTTTCCCAGTTCGTGTCATGAAAGTTTTGGGATGTGAGGGAGTGCTTGTAACCAACGCTGCTGGAGGTATCGGATATGGACCAGGTACCTTGATGGCTATTACTGACCACATCAATATGACTGGTCAAAACCCATTGATCGGTGAAAACTTGGATGACTTTGGTCCACGTTTCCCTGATATGTCGAAAGCTTACACTCCAGAATACCGTGAGACTGCTCATGAAGTAGCAGACAAATTGGGCATTAAACTGGATGATGGGGTTTATATCGGTGTGACAGGTCCAACTTATGAAACACCAGCTGAAATCCGTGCGTATAAGACTCTTGGTGCAGATGCTGTCGGTATGTCAACTGTTCCTGAAGTCATCATTGCGGCTCACTCTGGTTTGAAAGTTCTTGGTATTTCATGTATTACCAACTTTGCGGCTGGTTTCCAAGAAGAGCTCAACCACGAAGAAGTAGTGGAAGTGACTGAGCGCATCAAAGGAGACTTCAAAGGATTGCTGAAAGCGATTATTGCTGAATTGTAAAAAAGATGGAAAGAATTGTGAGAACCATCCAAGCAATTCCCTATAAACTGAGAATGGTCCTAGCAGCTTGTCTGCTAGGGCTTGTTTCGGGTTTTGCAGGTATTATTCTTCATGATCTTCTGGAATTTGTTGAAGGGCTGGTATTTGGTCACTCCGAGCATGAGTCTAGTTTTTTGACGGATGGAGTTTCCCCTTATCGGATAGGAATCAGTATACTAATTGTAGGTCTTACTTCAGCCTTAGTCTGGTATTTTTTGCAACGAAAGGGGAAGCTTCTCTCCATAAAGGGGCAGATGAAGGAGGAAGATTCCCGTCTCGCCCTTCATTTTTGGAGACAATTGCTCCATTCTAGCTGGCAAATTGTGGCTGTTGGAGGAGGAGCACCGATCGGCAAGGAAGGAGCGCCCCGAGAGATCGGGGCCTTGTTGGCAGGTCGTCTTGCGAAAGTTTTTGGCCTGCCGCTGGCAGATCGTATTTTTTTGATCGCTTGTGGGGCGGGAGCAGGATTGGCTGCGGTTTACCAAGTCCCATTAACGAGTGTGTTTTTTATTTTTGAAACCTTAGGCATTGCATTTTCACTTAAACGCTTTTTCTTGGCAGGGATTTCCACTTATGTGGCTGCTTATATGGCAGGTTGGGTGATTTCAGATCATGCACTCTACAAGCTGCCGGTTACGACTTGGTCACTACAGGTGTTGTGGTTGATGCCAATCTTAGTCTTGGTCTTAACGCCCCTAGCCTATGGATTTGCGCGATTGACTAAGCAAGCTACTGCTCATCGGATTAAAGACAAGCGTATTCTCCTGACTCTTCCACTTGCATTTCTTTTCTTAGCTGGCCTAGCTCAGAAACTCCCCCACCTTCTTGGAAATGGACGAATGGTAGCTCAGGAGGTCATTAATGGAATTTCATGGAAGACGGCATTCCTCTTGTTTGTACTAAAGGCACTTGTCGTTTTGCTTACTCTCTGGGCGGGAGCTTATGGCGGGACTTTGACGCCTTCCTTTGCCTTGGGAATGGCAGGAGCGGCACTTTTCACTCTAGCTTTTGGACTTGAAAGTCCATCTACCATCTTACTTATTGGCGCTGTCTGCTTTTTGACCGTGACCTTAAAGGCTCCCTTTTCTGCAACAGGTCTGGTGATTGGATTTACAGGTCAAGGATTAGATGCTTTGCCTTACCTTTTACTAACAGCCTTTTTAACTGTTGGTTTGACCCAAAGAATGGATTGTCTATTTGGTCGAAAATTAAAGGAGTCTCCAGGTAGATAAGATTCAGGAGCTTTTATGGAGGGGATTTACCCTACAAGCTAGATGAATCCTATCTTCTTATGGTATAATTTAAGTAAACAATAAAGGAAACAGGATCATTTTTTTGGGGGGAATACCTTCCACTTTTGATGGCTGGCCTATATTATGAATAAAGAAAACTGGAGTTTGTGTTTTTTCTGATACGAGCGAACAGGTATTCTAAACAAATAAAAAAAGAAAGGATGGGTTAACCGTATTCGCTGAACTGAATACGGGCGGAGAACTGTGTAAAAAAGATAAACTGTCTAGCATCTGCGATGCGTCGTCAGTTTCCTATTTTTACTTTGTTCTCTGTCGCCCTTTATATCTTAATTATGTCTATCCATATTGCTGCTAAGCAAGGTGAAATTGCTGATAAAATTCTCCTTCCTGGAGATCCTCTTCGTGCGAAATTTATCGCTGAGAATTTCCTTGAGGATGCTGTATGTTTTAACGAAGTCCGTAACATGTTTGGTTACACAGGTACTTACAAGGGTCATCGTGTATCTGTCATGGGCACTGGGATGGGGATGCCATCCATCTCCATCTATGCGCGTGAGTTGATCGTGGACTACGGTGTGAAGAAATTGATCCGTGTGGGTACAGCTGGTTCTTTGAATGGCGATGTCCACGTCCGTGAATTGGTCTTGGCGCAAGCTGCCGCAACCAACTCAAACATCATCCGTAACGACTGGCCTCAATACGATTTCCCACAAATCGCTAGCTTTGATTTGCTAGATAAAGCCTACCACATTGCCAAAGACCTCGGCATGACCACTCACGTTGGTAATGTCTTGTCTTCTGATGTCTTCTATTCAAACTACTTTGAAAAGAACATCGAGCTTGGTAAATGGGGTGTGAAAGCTGTAGAAATGGAAGCGGCGGCTCTTTACTATCTTGCTGCCCAACACCATGTCGATGCGCTGGCTATCATGACGATTTCAGACAGTTTGGTTAATCCAGATGAGGATACAACCGCTGAAGAACGCCAAAATACTTTTACAGACATGATGAAAGTTGGTCTTGAGACCTTGATTGCAGACTAATGACAGAATACCTTCATGATGAGTGGCTTTACGATCTCCAAAATTATCACTATAGCCGGGCTCTGCGCTCTATCAAGCAGGAGGAAGAAGTACCGGATTTGTTGGTGAACTTACTGCAGTTGATGGCGGAGCGTCGAGAGCTCAATATCCAACCCGTCATGAATCAAAAGTTGAGAACCGAGTTGCTAGAAGCGACTGGTTTTCAGCTTTTTTGGCATGAAGAACCAGAAGATGAGCAGTTGGCCAATTACCTCTATGATCTCGAAGCGAAGTTGCGAAATGAGCAGATTATTGACTTTGTTCGTGCCGTTAGTCCAGCCATCTATAGGATCTTTATGCGATTGATTCAGTTGAAAATTCCTGATATTACCAACTATATTCATAACTCCAAAGAATCCAGTTATGACCGTTGGAAGTTTGAGAGCCTGCATGCGTCCGACAATCCTATCCTGCAGCAATTCCACAGCGAAAGTGTGGTCAATTCCTCCAGTTTGACGGAGTTGATTGTGCAGTTGGACTTGCCAGATAGCGTCAAAGTTGCGGCCCAACAATTGCGGGAGTTAGAAAAATCAGTTCGCAATCCCCTGGCCCACTTGATCAAGCCCTTTGATGAGGAAGAGCTTCATCGGACGACTGGTTTCTCTTCTCAAGATTTTATGAAGAATTTGATTGACCTTGCAAGCTACACTGGCATTCATTATGATCAAGTTAACTTTTATTTTGATCAGGCCAATGCTGTGATGGAAGAGCTACTAAAGGAGAAGTAGATGGATAAGTTTGCTCAACTACAGGAGATGATTGATCAGAGTCAACGGATCGTTTTTTTCGGTGGGGCAGGAGTTTCCACGGAGTCAAATATTCCTGATTTTCGAAGCTCAGACGGTGTCTATAGCGTTCAGGTAGGACGGCATTTGACAGCCGAGCAATTGGTCTCCCATACCATGTTTGCGCGTTATCCAGAGGAATTTTTCGACTTCTATAAGAAATACTTGCTCTATCCAGATGCCAAGCCCAATGCAGCCCATCGCTATCTGGCTTGGCTGGAAGAGACCGGTAAGCTCATGGCAGTGGTGACACAAAATATCGATAGTCTCCATGAGATGGCAGGCTCTAAAAAAGTCTTGAAGCTCCATGGCAGTGCCGACCGCAATTACTGTACGGGTTGCCAGCGATTTTATGATTTGGAAGCCTTTCTAGTTTTGGAAGGACCGGTTCCACACTGTCTGGACTGTGGCAAGGTGGTCAAGCCGGATGTGACCCTCTACGAAGAACCCCTTGATATGGACGTCTTTAGTCAAGCTGCCCAAGCCATCCAAGAGGCTGATTTGCTGATTATCGGCGGTACCTCTCTCGTGGTCTACCCAGCAGCCAGCTTGATCCAGTATTTCCAAGGGAAGAAGCTGGTTGTCATCAATAAAACCAGTATCCCGCAAGACAAGCAAGCAGACCTGGTTATTGAAGGGAAAATTGGCCAAGTATTTTCACAATTAAGACAATAAAAAATATCTGAGTGAACATGGATCACTCAGATATTTTTTATTTATCAAACTTCACTTCCTCAAGCAAGTATTCGATGAATTTCTCTCCCATTTTTGAGAGGGCTGTTTTTTCATGTTTAATGTAGACCAGCTCGATCGGGTCTTCGATATCAAGGGGGATGGAGACGATGTTATTTCCGTTGAGATTGCTGTTGAGGATCCCGGTCGCAATGGTGTAGCCATCCAGACCAATCAAGAGATTAAAGAGGGTCGCCCGGTCACTGACGACGATGGATTTCTTATGATGCTCTTGAGAGAGGATCTCTTCTGAGAAGTAGAAGGAATTGTGGGTCCCTTGGTCATAGCTAAGGTATGGGAAATCTTCCAGATCAGACAAGTGGACGATCTCTTTCTTGGCAAGAGGATTGGTCTTGCTGACAAAGATATGAGGTTGCGCTGTAAAGAGGTGGGTGGCAATCAGGTGATTATCATCCAGCATCTTAGAGAGGACATCCCGGTTGTAGCTATTCAAAAAGAGAACTCCAACTTCGCTTCGGAAATTCTTGACGTCATCGATGATCTCCCAAGTCCGCGTCTCCCGTAGGAAGAGCTCGTATTTTTCCATGTCGCTTTTCTTCAATAGTGAAACGAAGGCCTCAACCACGAAGGCGTAGTGCTGTGAAGAGACGCTGAAAAGCTCACGAGAACCCACAGGATTTTTATAACGCTCGGACAAGAGGTCAATCTGCTCCACCACCTGGCGGGCATAAGAGAGGAACTCCATCCCATCGCGGGTCAAAGTGATCCCTTTAGGATTCCGAATAAAGATTTCAATCCCCATCTCATTTTCCAAGTCCTTGACGGCATTGGAAAGGCTAGGTTGCGTGATGAAGAGTTGTTTAGCGGCCTCATTCATAGAGCCGGTTTCGACGATTTTGATAATGTATTGTAATTGTTGTATTCTCATGCTTTTATTTTAACATAAAAAAGCGCGTTTTTCCCGTAAAATGTGGTCTTTCAAGCACTGTATCAGAGTATAATGCAGGCTGAGGGAGGTAATAGGAAGTAGGCTAGATCAAATAGTTAAAAAATAGAAAATTGGGAACAAAATCTCCATCTGGGGACTGATTTTGATGGGAAAATACAGTTTTGCCTTGCTTAAGATAATATCTGATTGATAGAATGGTAAAAAATTGATTGAGGAGATCTTATGAAAAAACTAGTTTCCTGGTATAAGAAAAAGGATAAGGAATTGGAAACCCATTTCACAGCAGGTCTGTTGCAGATCAATTTTGTGACCAATGCACTGATTCTATTGGTCTTTTACATCTATTTGGTCATTAGTCAGTCGATCTATGCTCTATCGGATCCATTCATCCAATTTAGTGTTTGGGAGATCATTTCATTTACGATGAAGCTCTTGCCCTACGGTCTAACCGTAGCCCTCTTTGTTCCCAATATTTTTGTCATTATCTATGGGATTGGGCGGTGGTCCAGCATCCAGTTCAAAGAAGCAGAGGAAGAAGCTCCCAAAGATCCGGATTTGTTTGAAGAGAGAGGGCCAAAGGAAGGAGAAGAGACAAGTGAAGATGACGCATTCCTTATGAAAGAAAGGAAAGAATCACCTAGTCCTAAGCCTACCAAAAAGAAAAAGCAACAGCCTACCATTGTTCTTTGGTTTGGTCTCTTTGGTTGCTTTCTTGAAGCGATTTTCATTTACATCGTAAAGGAGATGACTTTTTACGAATGGAATGAGCCCTTGATCAATTCTCAGAAACATGCCCTGATCTGGTCTGGCGCCTATCCGACCTTCTTCACACTGGCAGCTCTTACTTTACTAGCCTTGATAATTTATTCCTACAGAGATGCGAATTCACTCTCGCCGTTAGCAAATATCTTCTGCATCAGTGGCATTCTAGGAGGAGTGGTTCTTCTCTTAGTTTTTGATAATCAACTGCAGGTAGCAAGTTTTCACACCTTTTTCTTATTGATCTATTCCTTCCATCTCTTGTGGGTTCGTATCAAGGAGTGGCAGCAAGATCGAACAGAGATAAGCTATGAGAATCGTCTGCTTCAATTCTTCCATAAGCTCTTAAATAAATCACGTAACTGGCCATGGCTAGCAGTCCTTGTCGCTTTACCAACCCTTGCTCTCGTCGTCCTCATTCTCATGCTCTTTGGGCAACAACCAGATTCCATGATCAAGGCCTGGACCAATACAGCAGACTGGGCCTTCTCGCAAAAGATCCCTCCTCAGAATCTCATCATTGATGAGCATTATCTCTGTACGGTTGCAGCTGGTGGCCATGAAAAGGTGGTCAAGCCCCAGCGGATGGGCGTCCGCCACGGACATCCAGTTGTTGTCAATCGCCAGCTTTGTATTGCCAATGCCTTTGAGCAGGTGCTAGAAGAAAAGACGCCACGATTCCATCGCTTCTTGCGTCGTAATTATGACCGCTATGGCTATCCCTTTGCCAAACATATCAAGGAGAAATGGGCCATGGACCTGATCTACTACCTGATGAAACCGTTGGAATGGCTCTTTTTACTGGTTCTTTATCTAGTCGATCGCAAGCCTGAAAATCGAATCGCCATGCAATACATTAAACCGATCCCAGAAGATTTTGACCCCCGTAAAGCTTCCTGAGTTACTGATTTTACTTGACAAGCGAGAAGGAGCGCGATATAATGAGACAAATTTAACCTTTAAGAGGTCCAGAGAGGCCTGCAAGGAAAGACAGAAAAAAGATCAGCAGACTGTGTCTAGCTGATCATTTGTAGGGCCTTGCTTTTGCGAGGTCTTTTTTGCTGGAAGAAAGAAGAGGAAATCAATGGTCAGTGACAGTTGTAAAAAACGCTTTGGCAAAATCATGATGGAAGAGATGGAGCTGGTTGCTCAAGAGGAAATCGCTCCCCGCATCTATTCTATGATCTTAAAGGGGGAAATGGTCGCGCAGATGCTACCGGGGCAGTTTCTCCATATTCGTGTACCGGATGACTCCAAGCTCCTCCGTCGTCCTATTTCCATCTCAGAGATTGATCCAGACAGCCAGACCTGTCGCCTCATCTATCGGGTAGAAGGGGGAGGGACAGCCATCTTTTCTCACTTGCCTGTCGGTAGCTTCCTCAGTGTCATGGGCCCTCAAGGAAATGGCTTTGATCTCACCAATCTCGGCCAAGGTCAGAAAGCCTTAATCATCGGTGGCGGTATCGGTGTTCCTCCTTTGGTCCAAGTGGCCAAACAACTCCATGAGCAAGGGGTGGAAGTTGAAGTGGTTGTCGGCTTTGCGACCAAAGAAGCTGTCATTTTGGAAGAAGAGCTTTCTCAGGTGGCTCATGTCACTGTAACGACAGACGATGGGACTTATGGCACTAAGGGCTATGTCTCTACGGTCATTGATCAGATGGACCAGGAGTTTGACGCTATCTATTCTTGTGGGGCACCTGGCATGCTCAAATATGTCAATACCAAATTCCATGATCATCCCCGCGCCTACATTTCTATGGAATCGCGTATGGCTTGTGGGATGGGTGCTTGCTACGCCTGTGTAGTGCATCTGGAAAATGAAAGCCAAGCAGCTAATAAGCGCGTGTGTGAAGACGGACCGGTCTTTGAAACCGGTACGATTATGATGTAGGAGGACCTTATGACAGCAAATCGACTAGCCGTATCCTTACCCGGTTTAGACTTGAAAAACCCCATCATCCCGGCATCTGGTTGTTTTGGTTTCGGTCAGGAATATGCCAAATACTATGACTTAGACCTGCTTGGATCCATCATGATCAAGGCAACAACTGCTGAGGCTCGTTTTGGTAATCCAACGCCACGTGTCGCTGAGACGCCTGCCGGCATGCTCAATGCCATTGGGCTCCAAAATCCAGGGGTAGACGTGGTCCTGGCGGAAAAACTTCCTTGGTTGGCCCAACATTATCCAGACCTACCGATTATTGCCAATGTGGCTGGCTTCTCCAATGAAGAGTATGCAACGGTATCTAGGAAGATCTCGCAAGCACCAAATGTCAAGGCCATTGAGCTCAATATCTCTTGTCCAAACGTAGACCATGGGAACAACGGCCTCTTAATCGGGCAGGTTCCTGAGTTGGCCTATGCGGCTGTGAAAGCAGCGGTAGAAGCGTCCTCCGTCCCTGTTTATGTCAAGTTAACGCCTAGTGTAGCAGACATCACGCAGGTCGCAAAAGCAGCAGAGGATGCAGGGGCGACTGGTTTGACCATGATCAATACCTTGGTCGGCATGCGCTTTGACCTCAGGACTGGTAAGCCCATCATTGCCAATGGAACCGGAGGCATGTCGGGGCCAGCCGTTTTCCCAGTCGCTTTGAAACTCATCCGCCAGGTGGCCCAATCTACGAAACTTCCGATTATCGGAATGGGAGGTGTCGATTCAGCTGAAGCAGCCATTGAAATGATGATTGCAGGGGCTTCTGCGATTGGAGTTGGAACCGCTAATTTCACCGATCCTTATGCATGTCCAACCATCATCGAAGATCTGCCACAGGTCATGGATCGCTATGGTATTGACACACTTGAGAACTTCCGAAAACATGTACGGGAAAATCTACTGTAAATCCTTGACTTTTCCCAAATATCGTACTACAATAAATAAAAACCTTTAAAGTAGTCCAGAGAGGCTCCTAAGGTCTAGACGGTGAATCATGGTAGTTGTTCCTACCTAATTTTCGTGTAACCTTGCCTCGGGCAAGGTTTTTTTGTAGACAAAAAGATCAATAAAAAAAGGAGTAATCCATGCGTGAAGAACGTCCTATTATCGCCCTTGACTTCCCAGCTTTCGAGGATGTCAAACACTTTTTAGAGCATTTTCCAGAAGACGAAAAATTATTTGTAAAAATCGGAATGGAATTTTTCTATGCAGTTGGTCCTGAAATTGTACATTACCTCAAAGGGCTTGGACACAGCATTTTCCTTGATTTAAAATTGCATGATATCCCAAATACAGTCAAATCAGCCATGTCCGTACTGGGGACCTTCGGAGTAGATATGGTGACAGTTCACGCAGCCGGTGGTGTAGAGATGATGCGCGAAGCCAAGGCAGCTCTTGGTGAAGGAGCTAAATTGGTAGCCGTGACCCAGTTGACTTCTACCAGTGAAGAAGACATGCGTGATTGCCAAAACATCCAAACAACAGTCCAAGAATCTGTAGTTAATTATGCTCGCAAGGCCCAAGAAGCAGGCTTGGACGGGGTTGTCTGCTCAGCCCATGAAGTAGCTTTGATCAAGGATGCCACTTCATCAGACTTTGTCTGTGTCACACCAGGGATTCGTCCTGCTGGAGCTGAAATCGGCGACCAAAAACGGGTCATGACCCCACAAGAGGCTCATAAAATTGGATCTGACTATATTGTCGTTGGACGCCCAATTATCCAAGCAGAAAACCCATGGGATGCTTACCATGAAATTAAGAGACAGTGGAATGCGTAAGAGCTACTAAAAGTGGAACTTTTGTAGCTCTACGGGAAGTCCTATAGGACCTTCCCTAACGCATTCACTAGATTTAGAGGATAAAAATAATCGTTTTATCCTCTAAATCGTCGGAATACCAATCGCTACTAAAAGTGGAATTTTTGTCGCTCTACGAGAAGTCCTATGGGACCTTTCCTAAACTATTCACTAGATTATCTTAGAGAAAAAATCGTTTCTCTTAGATAATCGTAGGAATCCCTAATCGCTACTAAAAGTGGAACTTTTGTCGCTCTACGAGAAGTCCTATGGGACCTTCCCTAAAGCGTTCACTAACCTGTAATGTTGTTGTTTAAATCAAAAAATGATTTAATTCGTATATGATTAAAATCGTAAAAAGGAGTCGTCATGTCATTAGCTAAAGATATTGCCAGTCATCTTCTAAAAATTGAAGCCGTTTATTTGAAACCAGAAGAACCTTTTACTTGGGCTTCTGGGATCAAGTCCCCTATTTATACGGATAACCGCGTGACCCTTGCTTATCCAGAAACTCGTACCTTGATTGAGAATGGATTCGTGGATAAAATCAAGGAAGCTTTCCCTGAAGTAGAAGTGATTGCAGGGACAGCAACTGCGGGGATTCCTCATGGAGCGATTATTGCGGACAAGATGAACCTTCCTTTTGCCTACATCCGTAGCAAACCAAAAGATCATGGTGCTGGAAACCAAATCGAAGGCCGTGTACCGCAAGGTCAAAAGATGGTGGTGGTTGAAGATTTGATTTCTACTGGTGGATCTGTCTTGGATGCTGTCGCAGCTGCGAAACGTGAAGGAGCAGACGTCCTTGGTGTAGTAGCGATCTTTACTTACCAATTAGAAAAAGCTGATAAGAAATTTGCGGAAGCTGGTGTTCAACTCGAAACCTTGTCAAACTACACAGAATTGATTCATTTGGCTGAAGAACAAGGTTATATCACCTCTGAAGGCTTGGATCTGTTACGTCGTTTTAAGGAAAACCAAGAAACTTGGCAAGACAAATAATATAACTGAAGCGTTTCTAACGCTTCTTTTTTATACTCTTTTCACTAGTTGGTGGTTAACTTGAAACCCAAAGTAAAATCCGGTATGATAGTAGTAATTGTTTTTATTAAAGGAAGATAAAAACTAATTTAAGGGAGAAAAAATGACAAAAGAACATTATTTGCAATTGAAGAAGCAGGTTCGCATCTGGTTTACTGTCAATATCATCATTGGATTGATTGCGATTGCAGGAGGGATTTTAGTAATCATTAGTAAATCACGTCATATTCCATTTTTACTTATGACATTGGGGGCAGTGGGAATCATGAACCGAGTCTTGATTGTACCTGCTTTTAATGCAAAAAAAGAAGTTGAGGAGCAGCATCCAGAGTGGAAGGTATTATCCACTAAAGATTCTAAAATACCTGTGGAAGATCTGCAGAAAGGGTTTTTGGTATCCTTTACAGCTCTTCTGATTGTCATTATTGGTTTTTTCATGTTCTATCGTCCTCTTCCGAAAGTAGATGCAGGAACTGATATGATCAAAACCTATCGAGAGATTCAGTCTGTTCCGGAAAGTCCAACAGATAAAGAGTCTAGCACGGTCTCTAATTTAACACCACAGGATGTTCAAACCTTACAAGAATTGAAGGAAGAGATCGAATCCAATGCCCCATCAGATTCAAACTCATTAGATATCAACAAAGCAAAAGACCTTGCTGAAAAGGCACAGCAACAGAATTGGTTGAAAAGAGGAGAGTAAGGATTCCTCTTCTTTACTTACTTGACAGATTTATAGGAGATTTTAATTGATAAAGTTAAATTCATTAGTATATTTAGTTTCTTTGGATGCAAGGGATTACTATCTAGATACGAGGTCGAACGATATATATGTTCAAACTGCTATTCCTTCAAAAGCAGTTGACTTTACTAGTTTTGTTCCCATGGCGAGCCTCTTTTTATTAAATTTAAACTCGTATCTACATCCAAATAGTAGTAGCTTAAGTCGAATCATTTATATTCTTTTAGCCTTAATTTTGATGATTCTTCTTTTTGAAATGTTGTTAAATCAAAAAAAGACGGAAGACTTTAAAGAATTTGATATCAATACATTAGTTTTCAAAGAGTTATTTATTGGTCATCTAAAAACAAATATTGGTGTGAAACTTCTTTTAGGATTGTCAATGGTTCCTGTTACTGTTACTGTGCTGACAAACTATTTGAATACAGGAAATTATTCTTCCTATGGGATTGGATTGATTACTTTTGGTGGATTCTATTTGGCTATTATTCACTGTCGATTATTGAAACAATTTTTATTATTGAGAAAGATCACGCGCAAAAAATAAATCGGAAAATAAGTAGGTTTTTCAATGCTCAAAAAAGGAACATGTTTTACTATCAGTTTGAATGGGAAAAGGCCTCTATGGGGATTCTTTTTGTTGGTAACAGATCAAGGGGAAGAATTCATCATCAAACGAAATAGTAAGATCCCTTTTGACAGATACCGAAAAGTGTATCAGACTACCTATTCATTTAAAGATAAAGTCTTTACAAAGAAAGCTCCAAACAATCTTTCGACCGTCATTGGTGTCCCGCTAGGTTTGTTATTAGCAAGAACATTAAGAAAGATCCTTCCCATGGACCTTTTATTCGGAAAACCGAATCTTGATTTGAATGTTAGAGAAGGAGTGGTGAACGTTCTTCTATTTCTTCTTGCTGTCATCGTCACTTTATGGTTGGTCTCTGTTGCCAGAGATATACAGTTGAAACGGTTTGTTGAAAAAAATGGAGCAGAACTCGCATTAGTTGGTCAGATAAAACCAGTAGAGTATCTTCAAAAAACGTCAAATGGAACCGAGGTGTGGTGAATGCGAAAAATGCGAAAACGTCAATTGTTTGCCCTTATTTGTTTAAGTACTCTCGTCCTATTTTTAGCGTATTTTGTTCAAATGCGCTTGTTTTTGGCCTTGATTTTATGTTTAATTGTGATCTTATTTTTTAGAGGACTCGAATTCACAGAGTCTCGGGAAATAGAGTTTGATTTCAAGGAAGATCGTAAATAACAAAGATAATTCCTCAACCTAAAAGATTTCGTATCAGTCCAAAACAGCAGAAATGCTGTTTTTTTGATATAATGGACCTATGTTATCGAAAAGTAAACGTATTCTATTTGGGATGCTTCATGTTGTCATGTTGCTAGTGATGGTCCACTGGTTCTTGATCAGTGTGACCTATCTGAGAGAGATTTCATGGTTAGCCATTTTAGGTGCTGGATTGCTATTTCTGCTAGCCTGGTTGAAACGCGGTGGGGTAAAAAGAGCCATTGCTTGGTTGACCCGTCATAAAACAGGCTTCTTGCTTGGCGCGATCATCTGTCAGTTAATCTTTATGATTTGTGCGGAGCTTTTGATCCGTCGGGATGCTGCAGTTGTTTTCAAAGGGGCATTTGATCTTCTTAAACAATCTTCCATCACCAACTACCTCAGTCGCAATCCTAATAACATTCCGCTCTTTCTCTATGAAAAGTTTTTCTATGTTTTCTTCGGTTCTAGCGGCTTGTGGGTTATGCAGGCTCTCAATATACTCTATGTCAATCTGGGTGCCGTCCTCTTGTACAAACTGTCCCAGAAGCATTTCAATCAGAAAACGGCTGATCTAGTTTATCTCTTTTATGTCAGCTTGATCTGTTACTCACCTTATTTCTATTCCATGTATACGGATATTCCTCCGCTTCCTTTGATCGCTCTTCAATTGTGGTGGGCCTTGGATCTCTTGAAGGAAGACCAAGCAGGGATCTCCTGGAAGAAGATGTTTGCTTTAGGAATTTTATCTGGCGTGACCATGTTGATCCGTCCAACGACGATTATTATCATGATTGCCTTTTGGGCTGTCCTCTTCTTTAGAGGAAACTGGAAGGCCTTTGGCAAGATTGCTACGGTGACCGTGATGATGACGGGCTTTGTCTTTGCAGGATTGAATACAGCGGTCAATCATCAAACAGTTGTACCAATCTTGAAACAAGAAGGTTTGGCTAAAGGACCACTCTTGTTTATCAATCTGGGCTTGACAGATATGGGGCATAACCAAGAAGATATGAAAGAAGGCTTGCTAGCTTATATTGATAAGGACAAGCGCTCAGACTATAACAATGGTCTCTTTAAGAAAGAAAATGTTATCAAAGAAATCAAGCGCCGTCTCAAGGAGTATGGTACTTGGGGTTTGCTGGGGCATATCTACTACAAGCAGTCTTTGACGGTAGCAGAAGGGACCCTTGGTTGGCTGTACCGAGATGTAGAGTATGAGAAGACACCTTATATTAATCCTCTCTTTGCGCCACTGACTAAAAACAATGGTCTGGCCAAATGGGTGCGAACCTATTTCCTTAGCACGGATCGCCCACAGTACAAGTATTATGAATTTGTGAAACAGTTGATCTGGATCGTCCTATCAGCTGGCTTGGTTGGGGCTTATCTCAAACGTCGAGATACAGATGCCTTTAACTTCCTTTCCTTAGCGGTCTTTGGCGGCTTGCTCTTCTTAACCATCTTTGAAGGTGGGAAGACCCGTTACCTCATCCAATTCTTGCCGCAAATTTTGCTAGTGGCTTCGATCGGTCTAGCAGGATTTACCAAGAAAGAAAATACACAAAAACTCTCGCTTGTTTAACAGGCAGAACCAGAGGTTGGATAAAATAGTCCAGCCTCTTTTTTATCCAGTGGATCTGTGTCAAATGTGGTATAATGAAAGGTAAGAATTTATTGGATAGCGGAGAGTTTCCATGCAACATTCCCCTTGGCATGAAGCCATCAAATCCCATCTTCCAGAAGGGTATTTTCACCAGATCAATGACTTTATGAATGAGGTCTATAGCAAAGGAGTGGTCTATCCACCGCGTGACAAGGTCTTTAAGGCCTTGCAGACGACTGAGATGGATCAGGTCAAGGTCTTGATTTTAGGCCAAGATCCCTACCACGGACCGGACCAAGCGCAAGGCTTAAGTTTTTCTGTGCCGGATCATGTCCCAGCCCCCCCTTCTTTGCAAAATATTCTCAAAGAATTGCGCTCAGATATTGGAGAGAAGCGGTCGCATGATCTGACCTCTTGGGCAGAGCAAGGGGTACTATTGCTCAATGCCTGCTTGACGGTTCCTGCTGGTCAGGCCAATGGCCATGCGGGACAAATTTGGGAGCCGTTCACAGATGCTGTGATCAAGGTGGTCAATGAGTTGGAGGAGCCAGTTGTCTTTATCCTCTGGGGATCTTATGCCCGTAAGAAAAAGCCTCTGATTACCCACGATCGACATTTGGTCCTTGAATCAGCTCACCCAAGTCCCTTATCGGCCTACCGAGGATTCTTTGGTACCCAACCCTTTTCAAAAACCAATCAATTTTTGACAGAGGCGGGACGCGAGCCAATTGATTGGTTAAGATAGGAGAAAGAAATGCCACAATTAGCAACGATTTGTTATATCGACAATGGGAAAGAATTTCTCATGTTGCATCGCAATAAAAAGCCCAATGATGTCCATGAAGGTAAATGGATCGGGGTTGGTGGAAAATTAGAACGCGGGGAAACCCCACAGGAGTGTGCGGCGCGTGAGATTTTTGAGGAGACAGGACTTAGAGCCAAGCCAGTCTTGAAAGGGATCATTACCTTTCCAGAGTTTACTCCGGACTTGGACTGGTACACTTATGTCTTTAAGGTAACGGACTTTGAGGGAGAACTGATCGAGTGTAACGAAGGAACCTTGGAGTGGGTACCTTATGATCAAGTCCTCTTAAAACCTACCTGGGAGGGGGACCACACCTTTGTCGAGTGGTTGTTAGAGGATAAACCCTTCTTTTCAGCAATGTTTCGCTATGATGGGGATCGCTTGCTAGAGTCCCATGTCGATTTTTATGAATAAAGGAGAATGCAATGGTTGTCATTAAAAATGGTCGTGTCATGGATCCAAAGACCGGTTTGGATCAAGTCTGTGACCTTCGCATCGAAGGAAAGAAAATTGTAGAGATCGCTGAAAATCTTCCAACGGATGGACAAGAGGTCCTTGATGCCTCAGGTCTAGTGGTAGCTCCTGGTTTGATCGATGTGCACGTGCATTTTCGTGAACCCGGTCAAACCCATAAAGAAGACATCCATACAGGTGCTTTAGCAGCAGCTGCGGGTGGGTTTACCCGAGTGGTTATGATGGCCAATACCAATCCGACCATTTCAGATATTCCTACCTTAGAGGAAGTCTTAGCTTCTGCAGCCAAGGAAAATCTCCACATTCATACGGTTGCGACGGTGACCAAGAATTTTGACGGTCAACACCTGACAGATTTTGAAAGCTTGCTTAAGGCTGGTGCGGTAGGATTTTCAGATGATGGGATTCCCCTTCAAAGCACCAAGGTTGTCCGCCAAGCTTTGGAAGAAGCTAAGCGTCTAGGAACCTTTATTAGTCTGCATGAAGAAGACCCTGAGTTGAATGGCATTCTTGGGTTGAATGAGAACATTGCCAAGGAACATTTTCATGTCTGTGGAGCGACGGGTGTAGCTGAATACTCAATGGCAGCGCGGGATGCCATGATTGCCCATGCGACAGGTGCCCACCTCCATATCCAACACCTTTCTAAGGAAGAAAGTGTCAAGGTGGTGGAATTTGCCCAAGGATTAGGAGCTCATGTGACGGCAGAAGTGGCACCTCAACACTTTTCGAAAACCGAGAGTCTGCTCTTGACTAAAGGAAGCAATGCTAAGATGAATCCACCTCTTCGCTTGGAATCAGACCGTCTAGCAGTGATTGAAGGCTTGAAGTCAGGCGTCATCTCCGTGATTGCGACGGATCACGCGCCTCACCATGCGGATGAGAAGAATGTTCCTGATATTACCAAGGCCCCGTCTGGAATGACCGGTCTTGAAACCTCACTTTCTCTTGGTTTGACCTACTTGGTCCATGCAGGACATTTGAGCCTCATGCAATTGCTAGAAAAGATGTCCTATAATCCAGCACGTCTCTATGATTTTGATGCCGGCTATATTGCTGTGGATAGACCAGCAGATTTGACCCTCTTTGATCCGGAAGCAGATCGTCTGGTATCGGATCATTTCGCTTCAAAAGCGGGCAATTCACCATTTGTGGGTGAAACATTAAAAGGGAAAGTTGCTTATACAATCTGTGATGGACAAGTGATTTTCCAAGGATAAGTGATCGTATTCATATGAATCTTAAAAAAATGATGCAAGGCTTGGTTTTCTTTTTAACCAGCCTTCTTGTCTTTGTCTTTCTATTTCGTGCCCTGCTACCAACTGCGTCCCCTCGCATGACCAAGCCCAAAATGGCTACGAAAGAAGTCACCTATACTTATGTAGCTCTAGGAGATTCACTGACCGAAGGAGTAGGGGATAGCACCAAGCAAGGGGGCTTTGTCCCCATCCTTGCCCAAAGCCTGTCCAATGAAAATGACGGCCAGTACCAGACTGTTAACTATGGAGTCGCTGGAAATACAAGTGCTCAGATTTTAGAGCGGCTCACGAAGCAAACTGACCTTCAGAAGGATCTCAAGAAGGCGCGTGTCATGACCTTAACGGTTGGGGGAAATGATCTTCGAAAAATCATTGTCGATCATCTGAATGATTTTTCTCTTTCAGATATCCAAAAACCGCTCAAGAATTATACAGCTAACCTTAAAGAAATTATCACCAAGGCCAGAAAGGACAATCCTCATCTTCCTATTTATGTAGTGGGGATCTACAATCCTCTTTACCTGAATTTTCCTGAATTAACCAGTATTCAGGCGGCTGTAGATCGTTGGAATGAGACGACGGAAGAAACTATCGCGCAATTTGATCAGGTCTATTTCGTTCCGATCAATGATCTGCTCTATAAAGGAATTGATGGAAAAATGGGCGTATCAGAAATCAGTGACGGGAAGACAACCGTTATCAATGATGCCCTGTATGAAGAGGATAGTTTCCACCCCAACAATACGGGCTATGAAAAGATGAAACAAGCAATATTGGAGAAAATCAATGCCACGAAGAAAACTTGGAGTCAAAAATAATCCCATAAAAGAGAAGATCACCTTCCTTCAAAAAATTAATATTTGGAAATGGTTGTTTTTAGGCTTGGTCAGCCTTCTCTTAGCCGTCGTTATAGTCGTGCAAGGACGCTTAGCAAGTCCAAGAGAAGATGTTAGCCAGCTTCATCAGACAGTTAGGAGCAAAGATGTCAAAGTTGGGACTATGACGACTACCCGTGATCAACTCAATGACACCATCCAATCGCTTCTAAAAAAATATAAGCTGTCCGACTACAAGGTCTATGCAGATAATCAGCAAGTCCTTTTAGAGGGTCAGTTGAGTCTCTTAGGGAAAGACTACCCCTTATACATGTACTTTCAACCTTCCAAATTGGAAAACGGGAATATTCTCTTAACTGTGAAGGATTTTTCGGTAGGAAGCTTTCAAATTCCTCAAAAAATGGTTTTGCGACTTTTAAGCAAAAATAAAAATATCCCAGATTTTATCCAGATTTCGCCAAAGGAGTCTACCATTACCATTGTACTACCAGAAATTGACAATGACTTTGGACTCTATGCCAAGGCCAATACCATTGATCTCTATAATGACAAGATCGTTTTTGATTTGTATCAGAAGAAGTAGAGCGAAAGCTCTATTTTGTTTCTATTCAAAAAATTCAGAATATTGTAGAAAATTCTTGACATTGCTTTTTCCCTATGCTAAAATACTAAACAAGACATTGAACAAAGGAGAAAGTCAAACATGAAAACAGCTAAGTTTATTCAATTTGCTTTGTTGTTGAGGTATAAGGGCTAGTGCAGAAGCATTAGTCCTGTTTGGCTTACCAAGCGGGCAAAAACATCTCGCTTGGTTGACCGAGTGAGATGTTTTTCTTTATATCCACTACATAGAAATGAGGAGACCCTATGCGTAAAGTTGAATTTTTAGATACCAGTCTTCGGGATGGTGAACAGACTCCGGGAGTTAATTTTTCTATCAAAGAAAAGATTGCCATTGCCAAACAATTGGAAAAATGGGGCATTTCTGCTATTGAAGCAGGTTTTCCAGCAGCCAGTCCTGATTCCTTCACTGCTGTTCAAGAGATTGCGAAGGTCTTGACCAAGACAGCCGTGACAGGTTTGGCCCGTTCAGTCAAATCTGATATCGATGCTTGCTATGAAGCTTTGAAAGATGCCAAGTATCCGCAAGTTCACGTCTTTATCGCAACGAGCCCGATTCACCGGGAGTTTAAACTCAACAAGACCAAGGAAGAAATTCTTGAAGCGATCAAGGAACACGTTTCTTACGCTCGCTCAAAATTTGAGGTTGTGGAGTTCTCACCAGAAGATGCGACCCGGACGGAGTTGGATTTCCTCTTGCAAGTTGTCCAGACTGCGGTCGATGCTGGTGCTAGCTACATCAATATTCCTGATACAGTCGGTTTCACGACACCAGCAGAGTACGGAGCTATTTTCAAATACTTGATCGACCATGTCAAGACAGATCGTGAGATTATCTATTCCCCTCATTGCCATGATGATCTGGGAATGGCAGTCGCTAATAGCCTTGCCGCTGTCAAAAATGGAGCTGGTCGTGTCGAAGGAACCATCAATGGCATCGGGGAGCGGGCTGGAAATGCGGCACTTGAAGAAGTAGCGGTCGCTCTTAATATTCGCGAAGACTATTACCAGGTTGAAAGTCCGATTGTGCTCAATGAAACCATCAATACTTCTGAGTTAGTTTCTCGTTACTCTGGGATTCCAATTCCTAGAAACAAAGCGGTTGTTGGTGGTAATGCCTTCTCACACGAGTCAGGGATTCACCAAGATGGGGTTCTTAAAAATCCTCTTACCTACGAAATCATCACCCCTGAGTTGGTGGGTGTTAAGAGCAATAGTCTCCCTCTTGGAAAATTATCTGGTCGCCATGCCTTTGTCGAAAAATTGCATGAGTTGGGACTGGAATTCACAGAAGAAGACATCCAGCCATTGTTTGCGAAGTTCAAATCTTTGGCAGACAAGAAACACGAAATCACAGATGCCGATATCCGTGCCCTTGTTGCCGGTACTGCAGTGGAAAATCCAGAAGGATTCCAATTTAACGATCTCCGCTTGAGCACCAATGCAGACGAAACCATTACAGCAGCAGTTAGCCTCAGCAATGAAGAAGGGGAAGTTCTTGAATTCCTTGCCAATGGTCAAGGGTCGGTTGAAGCCATCTTTAATGCGATTGATAAATTCTTCAACCAAACCGTTCGCTTGACCTCTTACAATATCGATGCGGTGACTGATGGAATCGACGCTCAAGCCCGTGTCTTGGTATCGGTGGAAAATGTCGATACAGATACGATCTTCAATGCCTCTGGTTTGGATTTTGACGTATTGAAGGCATCTGCTATTGCTTATATCAATGCCAATACGCTGGTTCAAAAAGAGAATGCGGGTGAAATGGGACGAGCTGTCTCTTACCGGGATCTTCCACAAGCCTAAGAGGAAATGAACATGACAAAGAAAATTGTAACACTTGCAGGAGATGGGATTGGCCCTGAGATCATGGCAGCTGGACTAGAGGTTCTCGCAGCCGTTGCTCCCAAAATTGGCTTTGATTATATCCTAGAAGACAAACCTTTTGGGGGTGCTGGGATTGATGCCACTGGCCACCCACTTCCCCAAGATACTCTAGAAGCAGCTAAAGGAGCGGATGCTATTCTTCTCGCAGCCATCGGGAGTCCTGAGTATGACCATGCTCCTGTTCGTCCAGAACAAGGGTTGCTCGCTATTCGCAAGGAATTAAATCTTTTTGCAAATATTCGACCTGTACGGATTTTTGACGCCTTGAAACACCTGTCTCCTTTGAAACCAGAGCGTATCGAGGGTGTCGACTTCGTGGTTGTGCGTGAATTGACAGGTGGGATTTACTTTGGAGAGCATATTTTGAAAGAAGATACAGCGCGCGATATCAATGATTACAGTACAGAAGAAATCCGTCGGATTATGCGCCAAGCCTTCAAGATTGCGCAAGGACGTGGCAAGAAAGTGACCAGTATCGATAAGCAAAATGTCCTTGCAACGTCTAAATTGTGGCGCCAAGTAGCAGAAGAAGTTGCCAAAGAATTTCCAGATGTGACTTTAGAGCACCAGCTTGTAGACAGTGCAGCCATGATCATGATTACCAATCCAGCTCGCTTTGATGTTGTCGTAACAGAGAATCTATTTGGAGATATCTTATCTGACGAATCGAGTGTCCTTCCTGGAACACTAGGTGTGATGCCGTCTGCCAGTCATTCTGACCAAGGACCAAGTATGTACGAACCGATTCATGGTTCAGCACCAGATATTGCTGGTCAAGGTATTGCCAATCCGATTTCCATGATCCTCTCCGTTTCCATGATGCTCCGAGACAGTTTTGGAGAAACAGCAGGTGCAGAAATGATCGAAGAAGCGGTCAATCAAACCTTGAATCAGGGGATTTTAACCCGAGATCTAGGTGGTCAGGCTTCGACTGCAGAGATGACAGCAGCTATCATAAGGAATCTCTAAGATGACTTGGAGAGATCGCTGTTTAATGGTCATTGCTCTTTGGAATGGTATGGTCTTTCTGACCTATGGCTTAGATAAGCGAAAAGCCATTCAAAACAGATGGCGGATTCCTGAAAAGGTCCTCTTACTCGAGAGCTGGCTACTTGGTGGATTTGGATCTCTTATAGGTGGGCATCTCTTTCACCACAAGGTACGAAAATGGTATTTCCAAGTCACCTGGTGGATGAGTAGCCTTCTCTTAGCAGGTATCCTCTTTCTAATCCTTCAATGGATTCCCTAGCAACAAGATAAATGGAGAAAGACGATGAGTGGAAAATCTATCTTTGATAAACTTTGGGACCGCCACGTGATTACAGGAGTGGAAGGGCAACCCCAACTCATGTACGTGGACCAACACTATATCCACGAAGTGACGAGTCCGCAAGCCTTTCAAGGATTACGGGATGCAGGACGCAAGGTTCGACGACCCGATTTAACCTTTGGAACCTTTGATCATAATGTTCCAACGGTCAATATTTTTGATATCCGAGATGTCATTTCAAAGGCCCAGATTGATAAATTAGCTGAGAATGTAGTAGAATTTGGGATTGATCATGCAGGTCACGGTTCTGCTAAGCAAGGAATCGTGCATATGGTGGGTCCTGAAACTGGTCGGACCCAGCCAGGAAAATTTATTGTCTGTGGAGACAGCCACACCGCAACCCACGGAGCCTTCGGAGCCATTGCTTTTGGAATTGGAACTAGTGAAGTGGAGCATGTCTTTGCCACCCAAACCCTCTGGCAAGTCAAACCAAAGAAGATGTTGGTCGAATTCACCGGTACCCCACAAAAAGGGATCTATTCAAAAGATTACATTTTAGCTTTGATAGCGCATTATGGTGTTGCGTGTGGAGTTGGCTATGTCGTAGAGTATCGAGGAGAAGCGATTGATCGCTTGACCATGGAAGAACGCATGACCATCTGCAATATGTCGATCGAGTTTGGATCCAAAATGGGGATCATGAATCCAGATGAGACGACCTTTGACTATCTTCGGGGACGCGAATGTGTGCCAAGTGATTTTGAGGCCGCAGTAGCTGACTGGAAGACTCTGGTCAGTGATGACGATGCCGTTTATGACAAGGTCATCCGTATGGATGTATCCGAATTAGCTCCGATGGTGACTTGGGGGACAAATCCTTCTATGGGAGTAGACTTTGAGACACCCTTCCCAGAGATTCGTGACATGAATGATGAACGGGCTTATCATTATATGGATTTAGAGCCTGGTCAAAAACCAGCAGACATTGAATTGGGCTATATCTTTATCGGTTCCTGTACCAATGCGCGTCTCAGTGATTTAGAGCTAGCGTCCAAGTTTGTGAAAGGCAAAAAAATCGCGCCTAACTTAACAGCTATTGTCGTACCTGGCTCTCGTCCAGTAAAGCAAGCCGCTGAAAAGTTGGGTTTGGATCAAATCTTTATGGATGCAGGCTTTGAATGGCGTGATCCAGGTTGCTCCATGTGTCTCGGGATGAACCCAGACAAGGTGCCGGATGGCGTCCACTGTGCCTCTACTAGCAACCGGAACTTTGAAGACCGCCAAGGATTTGGGGCTAAAACCCATCTCTGTAGCCCCGCTATGGCCGCTGCAGCAGCAATTGCCGGTCGCTTTGTCGATGTGCGCCAAATGCCTGAAGTCCAGTAAAAGGAGGAAGCATGGAGAAATTTACCATTTATACGGGAACTGCGGTTCCCTTGATGAACGATAATATTGATACCGACCAAATCCTCCCCAAACAATTCTTAAAGCTGATTGATAAAAAAGGCTTTGGTAAATACCTCATGTACGCTTGGCGCTACTTGGATAATCAATATACAGAAGATCCAGATTTTATCTTTAACAAGCCGGAATACCGGCAGGCAACTATTTTGATCACTGGCGACAATTTTGGGGCTGGCTCCTCTCGGGAGCACGCTGCCTGGGCTTTAGCTGATTATGGCTTTAAAGTCGTTATCGCCGGCTCTTTTGGAGATATCCATTACAATAATGAACTCAATAATGGCATGCTTCCTATTGTGCAACCGCTAGAAGTTCGTCAAAAATTGGCAAGCTTGAAGCCGACAGATCCAGTGACGGTGGATTTGGAAGAGCAGAAAATCATCTCACCTGTTGGAGAGTTTTGCTTTGAGATCGATCAAGATTGGAAGCATAAATTGCTCAACGGGTTGGATGATATCGGGATTACGCTTCAGTACGAAGACTTGATCGCAGCATATGAGAAGAATCGACCAGCTTACTGGCAATCATAAAATTGTATACTTAATTACGAATTTTCTGAAAATATATTGAAATTGAGACTAGTTTTTGATACAATACTAAAAAGAATAGAAAAGGAAAGAGACTTATGACAAAACACATTCAATGGGACGGACAACTTTCACAAGAAGGATTTGATATTTTGAAAGGAGAGGGTGGCTGTATCGTCTGCCCTACAAAAGTTGGCTACATCATCATGACCAGCGACAAGGCTGGATTGGAACGGAAGTTCGAAGCCAAAGAACGCAACCGTAACAAACCTGGTGTAGTTCTCTGTGGAAGTATGGATGAACTTCGTGCCCTTGCGCAATTGAATCCTGAAATCGAAGCCTTCTACCAAAAACATTGGGATGAAGATATCTTGCTTGGTTGTATCCTTCCTTGGCGGGAAGATGCTTATGCAAAATTGCAAGCTTTCGGAGATGGACGTGAAGAACTTATGACAGACGTTCGTGGAACCAGCTGTTTTGTCATCAAATTTGGTAAAGCTGGTGAGCAAATCGCTAAAGAAATGTGGGAAAAAGAAGGCAAGATGGTTTATGCTTCATCCGCAAACCCTTCAGGTAAAGGAAACCGCGGGAAAGTCGAAGGAATCGGTGAGCGCATCGAAGGTGCTGTGGACTTGGTTATCGAAGCCGACGATTATGTTGCTTCTATCCAACCAGATAAAACAATTGAAACGCGCTATGAACAAGGTGTGATGGTCTCTATGGTGGATGCAGAAGGAAACCTCATCCCAGAACAAGGAGCAGGTAGCCGTTCTGTCAATACTTGTCCAGTCGTGATCCGTAAAGGATTGGATATCGATAAGATCATGATGCACTTATCCGATCATTTCAACTCTTGGAACTTCCGCCAAGGGGAATACTATTAAGAAACAGAAAAATGCATTCCACTTTGGGATGCTCTTTTTGTGAAAGGATAAAAGATGGTATAATAGAGACAAACGATGTTCCAATAGAAAGAGAATTGGTATGATCTCCAGAAAAGCATTTATCGATAAAGTAAATCAGGAAGGTTTTTCATTCAACATTCAAATCCCATGGTGGTGGTATAAAGACTTCAAGTTATTGGTTTGGAAAAAAAGGCTCTCTGAGGAGCAACTCTATCAGCTATTTCTTTCACTTTGTAGGGAGATAGAAGACCGGAGAATGCAAGCGGTAGCGGATAAGAGGAAGTATCAGACTGGATTTTATGTCGCTGCATGCAATGGTCGCGAGTTTCGCTTTGAGTTTGTATTCAAAAAGAATCAACAACTAAGAGTTTTTAATCTATTTGAGACAGTCAATGGTCGGAAGAAACTAACCTTGATGGATTTGCTTGATTACATAATGGATTGACGATTTATAGAAACAGTAAGGGTTCACTACAGATTGATAAAAGAAAGAGTGGTTCTATGATTTCAAGAGATGAATTTTTAGAAAGAATGAATCGGGAGGGATTTTCATTTAGCATTGAAATCCCGCGCAGAAATTTTTCGGATTTTAAATCATTGGTTCGGAGAAGAAGAATTTCAGAAGAAGACCTCTATCAGCTGTTTTACAACTATTGTCAGGAACTAGAAAACTGTCTGAAAGAAGCAGGAGAGAAACGACGCTTGCTCTTCAATAAATTTCCAGTTAGTCCTGTTCATGATAAATATAAAACAAAATTTGATACAGTGGCACCGAATGGACGCGAATTCCGCTTTGAGTTTGTCTTTAGTAATGACAATCGTTTAAAAGTTTATCACATAATCGAAACTGTTAATGGTCGTAGGAAAAAAACTCCTATGGAAATACTGATGGACTTAGTCGATGCTTTATAGTGGATATTGATTTAAGAATAAAAAAAAGTATTTTTACTGAGGCTAAAGCTTAGATAACCAGGCAGCATAAAAAAAGCTGCCTTTCTCTTTGTTCAAACCTTAACGTTAGTGACTCGTCATAAATCTTTCAAGGAGGGATTTGTTTTACTTGTTACCATTCTTAGAGGGATCTTCATATTTTTTACACCAATCCTTCCAATTTTCAGTGGATGATGGTCTTCTCCATCCTTCTTTGAGTCTCTATAACAAGGACTAGGATAGAGGGGCTAAACATTTCTTCTCCATCTTTTATTAGACGCAAACCGACCTCTCCTATTTGATTGCCTACCAGCTAGTAGTTATCGAAGTACGGTTTGGAAATAGACAAAAGGTAAAAGGACTCTATTTTTGCGATAGAGACTTTTTTTATAAGTAGGGGTTGAACCGTAAAGTTAGAATATGGTAGTAGGAGTTTTCTAACTGGTTGAAATTTGGTACACTAGAGCTATGAAGATGGAAGATACAATTAATAAAGCGATCATTTTAGGGGCTACAGGAGGGATTGGCCGGCAGCTAGCGAAAGAACTGGCAAGAAGTCTGGATTATCTGGTCTTAGTGGGTCGAGATGCTGATAAACTCTCCCAAGTCAAAAAAGAACTAACTGGGAGCAAGGCGAAACTGTCAATCCTAACATTAGATATGCTAGATCAAATGGCACTAGAAGCTTTTGTAGAGAACCTAGATGCAGATCTTCTTGTCAATTGTGCGGGATTAGCCTATTTTTCCCGTGGAAGTGACCTTGATTCAGCCAATGAGCAAGACCTCTGGCAAGTCAATTACCACGCTCCGGTCCAACTAATTAAGCAGTTAGTGCAAAAGAATCAGAAGATCCACTTGGTGCAGCTGTCATCTCTGGCTGCTCTTTTTCCTCATCCCTATCTAGCAGCCTACAGTGCCAGTAAGGCTGCCTTGCAGACCTACACTCTTGCTCTCCAGGAGGAACTGAGGCAATCAGATTCCCCGGTCCAGCTAGGTCTCTATATTCTTGGACCAGTCCAAACAGCTATTTTTCCTCCCAAACTTGTAGAAGCATTGGGTGGCAGTCGCTTACAGATGAAGCCCAAGAAAGTCGCTCAGCAGTTGATCCGATTTATAGAAAGGGATACTTCCTATGCGATTATCGGCCTTCGCTATCGCTTGCTCGTTTTGCTAGGTCGTCTGCTTCCCCAAAGATGGATTATTCGCCTCCTTGCAAGGTATTTACGAAAGGGATTAAATAGATGAAATTTGTATTTATATTTTTAGGCGTTTCTTATCTTCTCTTATTTCTCGTCCGTTGGTTGCTGTCCTTTACTTATTATAAAAAAGGTCAGGCTCATTCTGCTGATTTCCCAGAAGAGCTTTTTACAGTGGTCCAACCAATTCTCTCTGGTGATCCTCGTTTAGAGAGTGATTTGCGGGCTAATCTTCAGCAAACAGAAGCAGTGGAATTCTACTGGTTGATTGACCAGTCTGATATAGAAGCCCAACGAGTAGCAGATCAGATTTACCAAGAGGCTTCCTTTGCCCAACGCATTCGAATCTTTCTCATTGAAGACGTCCCTCAAGGTATTAATCCCAAGAGTTACAAGATTGAGCAGGTTGTAGAGGAGCTAACTCGGCCTTATCTGATTGTTTTGGACGATGATAGTGTGATTGATTTTTCTAAAATGGGTGAGCTAACTGCCTATTTGGGTCAAGAGGTCATTCTGACAGGTATTCCTTATAACCAGGAGAGAAGCAATTTCTGGTCCAAGCTGGTCGCAGCATTCGTTAATGGCAATTCTTTTATTACCTATTTTACTATGGCAGAAGTTGAGGCAAATCACTCCATCAACGGGATGTTTTATATCCTACCGGTAGAACTTGCAAAAGAACAGGGGCTTTTCACAGCGATTAAGGATTATCTATGTGATGATTTAGCCGTGGCCGATTTTTTAAGGAGTAAAGGAGTATCCATTATCCAAACACGGGTCACCTGTAATGTTCGAACCACTATCAAGGATGCCAAGCAATATCTGCTCCAGATGAAGCGTTGGCTTCTCTTTAGCTCTATCTATCTCAAAGAACACATGGACTGGAAGGTCTTTTTCCTCATAGGTTTACCGAGTTTTCTGCCTCTTCCAGGGTTAATCCTAAGTCTTTTTTTAGGTTGGCCTTATCTTCTTCTAGTCTTTGTCTTACTGGGATTCAAGGCAGTATGGATGCTCCTCTATCGACAAAGCATTCTATCCAATCGCCTACACTTGGATGAAGTCATCTACGAAGTGATGAATGATTTTCTGCTTCCTTGGCTGTTTATCTGTGTTCTAATGACTCCTCCTGTGATTCATTGGCGGGGGCGGAAGATTCGAGTGACGGATGGAAAGATTCGTTATGAGTAAGATGAAGTCCTATCTAGACCGTTTGTCTGCTTTGTCTCCTGATCAGACCATGCTAGACTCTGATCGCTTGGTTCTCTTTCTTAGTGGGAGCAGTGATATTACTTGTGCCGGGTTGACAGCTGGGCAGTTAGATCTCCTCCATGCTATTTGTCCTTCCGGTTACTCAGTAGTAGCCAGCAATTTTCCCTTCAATCAAGATTTTGAACATATAAATTCTCCGCAAGTATCCCTCTTGTTGGCTGCTACATCCAATGTTATCTACTATTGGCATACGATTTTGAACTTTCGTTTCCAAAAGTTGTTACAGGAGCACTTGTCTCCCTTGTTGGAAGCGCAGGAAGTAGTGCTTGTTTGTAAGAGTTCAGGGGTCAATATGCTGACCCAGTGGCTCAGAAGTTTAGGGAATCAGGTCACCCTTCCAAGATTGCGCGTGATAGCGCTTGGCCTGGTTTCCCAGCTTCTCTTACGTCAAAAGGAACTAGAGCTACTGGTCATCAAAGGAAAGAAAGATCCTTATTCACGTATTCTGGATCGCCACTCAGCGGATTTTCAGGTGGATACGGATTATTATAGCTATAAATACAGAGAAGATGTGAAAGGAATCATCTATGACTGGATTAGCAAAAGTGATAAAAATCGATGTAATTAGCGTCCCCTTTAGTGGCCATTTATTTCCCACCTTGACCCTAGTGAAGCCCTTGCTGGAGGATCCTCGTTTTCAGATCCGTGTCATTACAGGTTTTCAGAAAAAGGCATTGGTTGAGCAGATTGGTTTTGACTGCCTTGCCTTGTTTCCTGACCGACCGACAGTGATGGAAGATATAGCCAATACAGCCAAGCAAGCAAATCTATTGATCATGTACCAACAATTAATGGCCAATAGCAGACTGATCCCTGAGGTTTTCGACGAAATAAATCGAATTTGGGAGGCTGAAGGAAGACCAGACTTGGTTATTGCAGATTTTGTAGCAGCTCCTGCAGGTATGTTAGCTGATCGTTTGGAAATTCCCTGGATTACGACCATTCCAAGTCCAGTAGCGATTGAAAGTCGTACGACAACCCCTGCATATCTGGGAGGCTGGAAACCGCATCAGGGCATCTTCTATAAGTGGAGAGATGCACTAGGCAGGAAAGTCATTCGTTTGGCAAAGAAGGCTGGATTTGCTCTGGTTAAGAAGAATCTCGATACCCTAGAGGGTTTCAAATTGTATCGCGAAGATGGGACAGAAGCGATCTATTCTCCCTATTCAATCTTGGCTCTGGGCATGAAAGAGTTGGAGTTTCGAGACGATTTTCCATCCCAGCTTAAATGGGTTGGTTATCGCTGTCTATCTTTTGACAGACTTCCTCAAGAGCAGAAGCAGTATTTCACTAGCTCTAACAAGCGGGTCTTCGTCACTTGCGGGACTCATTTAAAATGGGAAAAAGAGCGGATGGTGGAGTATGCAAAGCTTTTGAGCCAAGAATATCCTGACTATGTCTTTTACGTTACCCTAGGCGACCCTAGTGGTTTGGAGCATCCACCTAGCATGTTGTCGGAAAATCTTCTGATCTTTGATTACCTCCCTTATTCAGATGTTTTAGATCAAATGGACTTTGCCATTCATCATGCAGGTGCAGGGATCATGATGGGTTGTATTGATCTTGGGATTCCAAGTTTGATTTTGCCCCAGGACTATGATCAGTTTGACAATGCAGTTCGGGCTGAGTTATTCCAAATAGGTTTGGTCTCTCGTAAAAAAACGGAATCCGAAGTCTTGCGCTTATTTAATGAATTGGTTTCTAGGGAAGATTGGACTCATCTAAAGGTCCTCGCTCAACAAAGCAAGGCTTATCAACCAACAGAGATTCTTTATCAAGAAATAGAGAGACTCTTGAAAGTGAGGTTATAGAAGTAGTGGAGGGGAGACTTCTGTTTGCTTTCTTTCGGAGACCTTCTATTGATGAACATAAAAAAACTAGAGCAAAAGCCCTAGTCTTTTTGTTTTTGATGGGTAATGTTTTTGCCCCAGGTGACGATATTTTCATCCTTGTTGAGGATTCGTTTGATATTGTCCTTATGACGGATGATAATCAAGGTCGCCAGTGCGAGGACGATAATGGTAAAGATGATATCGTAGCTCGGGAGGATCCAACCAGTCAATGGGAGAATGAGGACCCCAATACTAGCCAAGATTGCCACGGTCACACTGGAAAAGGAAATCATACTTGTCAGATAGAGGCTGCTAAAGAAATAAATGGCTAGGATAAAGAGGAAGAGAGGAGAGAATCCGATGAGGACACCAGCACTGGTCGCTACTGCCTTGCCACCTTTAAAGCCTGCAAAAATTGGGAAGGTATGACCGATGACCGCTAGAAGACCAAAGACCATTGGAGAAATCCCTGTAACCCCAAAAATAGTCGGCAATAAAACGGCCAAGGTTCCTTTAAGGAAGTCAACCGCAAAGACGACCAGACCAGCCTTCGTCCCTAGGATACGGAAGGTATTGGTGGTCCCTGTATTTCCAGAACCGTGTTCACGTAGATTGATGTTAAAGAAGGCTTTTCCTATCCACAAACCAGAAGGGATAGAACCTAATAAGTATGCTAATACGAGTAAAAGAATTGTTTTCATCATAGTTTCATTATATCAAAAATGCTTTGAATGAAAAAGAAAATTTCTAGCTGAAGTGTCACATCGGATAGTCGGTTTAAGCTAATCGTACTTAAATAGGCTAATTAAAGGGAGAGAAGAAAGAAAAATTTTGCAAAATTTCCTAAAAAGCTGTAATATAGAAAAGATGAACAAACAGGAGGTTCCTTGTGTCTAAAAAGGAAATCAACATTAATAATTACAATGACGATGCCATTCAGGTACTAGAAGGGTTGGATGCGGTCCGTAAACGTCCAGGGATGTATATTGGATCGACAGACGGAAATGGTCTCCACCATTTGGTCTGGGAAATTGTCGACAATGCTGTCGATGAAGCTCTATCTGGTTTTGGTTCTCAAATTGACGTTACCATCAACAAAGACGGGTCCTTATCTGTAGCGGACCAAGGTCGGGGGATGCCGACAGGGATGCATGCTATGGGGAAACCAACCGTTGAGGTCATCTTTACGATCCTCCACGCTGGAGGGAAGTTTGGTCAAGGGGGCTATAAGACCTCTGGTGGTCTCCACGGAGTGGGATCTTCCGTCGTGAACGCCCTCTCTAGCTGGCTTGAGGTTGAGATTACCCGTGATGGAGCAGTCTACAAGCAACGCTTTGAAGATGGTGGAAAACCTGTTACCACTCTTGAGAAGATAGGAACGGCTCCTAAGTCTAAGACTGGGACCAAGGTTACCTTCATGCCGGATCCTACGATCTTCTCAACGACGGATTTCAAGTTTAATACCATTGCGGAACGGATCAAAGAATCAGCCTTCTTGCTCAAGGATGTAACGCTGACACTGACTGATCTCCGTAAGGAAGAAGACAACCATGTGGCCTTCCATTACGAGAATGGGGTCCAGGATTTCGTTGAGTACTTAAATGAAGATAAGGAAACCTTGACGCCGGTTCTCTACTTTAATGGAGAATCAGAAGGCTTCCAAGTAGAAGTCGCTCTCCAGTACAATGATGGCTATTCTGACAATATCTTGTCCTTCGTCAATAATGTCCGCACTAAAGATGGGGGAACCCATGAGACAGGACTCAAGACAGCCATTACCAAGGCCATGAACGACTATGCAAGAAAGACAGGACTTCTCAAAGAAAAAGACAAGAACCTAGAAGGATCCGACTATCGTGAAGGTCTTTCAGCTGTTCTTTCGATCTTGGTTCCAGAAGCCCATTTGCAGTTTGAAGGGCAGACCAAGGACAAACTAGGAAGTCCACTTGCACGACCAGTCGTCGACGGGATTGTCGCTGACAAGTTGACCTTCTTCCTCATGGAAAATGGGGAATTAGCTTCCAATCTGATTCGCAAGGCTATTAAGGCCCGGGATGCGCGTGAAGCAGCTCGGAAGGCGCGTGATGAGAGTCGTAATGGGAAGAAGAATAAGAAGGACAAGGGGCTCTTATCTGGTAAATTGACCCCGGCCCAGTCCAAGAATGCTGCCAAGAATGAACTCTACCTAGTCGAAGGGGACTCAGCCGGTGGATCGGCTAAGCAAGGTCGGGACCGCAAGTTCCAGGCCATCCTTCCACTTCGAGGGAAGGTTCTCAATACTGAGAAGGCCAACATGAGCGATATCCTCAAAAACGAGGAAATCAACACCATGATCTATACCATCGGTGCTGGAGTTGGGGCTGACTTTACGATCGAAGATGCCAACTATGACAAGATTATCATTATGACCGATGCGGATACGGATGGAGCACACATTCAGACCTTGCTTCTAACATTCTTCTACCGGTATATGCGCCCCTTGGTTGAAGCAGGACGGGTCTATATCGCCATGCCTCCTCTTTACAAGATGTCTAAAGGCAAAGGGAAGAAAGAAGAAGTGGCTTATGCTTGGACAGATAGCGAATTGGAAGACCTACGTCGGACCTTTGGCCGTGGAGCAACCCTCCAACGTTACAAAGGGTTGGGGGAAATGAATGCCGATCAGCTTTGGGAAACCACCATGAATCCAGAAACTCGAACCTTGATCCGTGTTACCATTGATGATCTAGCGCGTGCAGAACGCCGTGTCTCAGTCCTCATGGGCGATAAGGCAGCTCCACGCCGCCAATGGATTGAAGATAACGTTAAGTTTACGCTTGAGGAGAGTGGGGAAGTTGTTTTTTAAGTAAGGAGCCAAAATAAAATATAAAAGATGCTTTAAAAAAAGGAAGTTGAAGTATGTGTATCAAAAGAAATGATAAATGTCCATGTAATTCAGGAAAAAAATACAAACATTGTCATTTGGTAATTGAGAAGCTAAAGAAGCAAATGGAACGAAATAATCTTCATGCTATTTCTATAACTGATAGAAAAAAACTTCAAGCTTTCGACCGAGATAATATGAAGCGTTTTTTTGAATCTAAAGGAAAAAAATGTCAATTTCCTAATTGCGATAGGAAACCTATTAAATCTCATACTTTTCCTAGGAATTTATTAGAAAAACAGATTGCAGGAAGAACTAATAACGGATATTCTGTTTTTTCTACCGATATTAAAAGTATTATTAGTAATTTACAAAATCCTGATTTGCATAATGAATTATTTTATGAAATCAATATAAATGACGCAGGTACTATGCCACTATTTTGTAAAGAACATGATAGTCATATTTTTTCACCAATAGAAATTTTAAAACCGATTCCTTCTGTCAAACAGTATTTGTTTTTGTATTCTTATCGTTTCTTTTTATATCATTATTTAAAAGAAAACTACGCTCTGAAAGCAGCATATGAAGATACACTTGATTCAGAAAAAGGAGTCGGGAAATCACTTTCTTCAGTTATAACCCAAAAAAGGAATATTATTTATGATAATGCAATAAAAATAGCAAACACCAAAACTAATATATCAAATTTAGAAGTATTAAAAACCAAATTTGATAAAGTAATTAAGAAAATTCCATTAACTGATACTGAAATTGATAGACATTTTAAAGTATATGCATTTAAATTAAAAAATAAACCAATAAAATGGTGTGGTGCAGGTTGTACAGAGATTTCTTATAACGATTCTTTGGTCACGAAACATTTGGGATGTAGTTTTGGTTTAATTCCAAATAATAAAGTTTTTTCAGCATATTTTTATTGTGTAGTACCAAATGAAGAAAATGACTATTTAAATGACAAATTGTTAAAATTGCTTAAAGATGAATATGTTAATTATAATAACGGAGAAAATGACAGTTTATTTGAAAATATAATTAAGTATTATATTTTTGATAGTTCTGAAAATATAATTGTTTCTCCTGATTTAATTGATAAATTAAAGAGAAAAAGTGTTTATGATTCTGAAAATAAAATCTTTAGATATAGTCAGTATGATAGTCTTATAGATGCCAACCATTTATTAACACAAGTTAAGGGGATAGATGACAGTGAAAAACGTAATAAAGCTTTTAAAATATTAAGTAAAGTTGAATTATTTTGATGCTAGTTATTAATATAATTGAAATTATAAAACAATAATATGATAAAAAAAGAACTAAATGGAGTGTATCGTAACTGCGATGATAAAATAATGGATCTGATCTTGCAGATAGCTGAGAACTTGCAAGCGGAAGCAGTGGCTTTATCCGGATCCCGAACGAATCCTCAGTCCCCAAAAGATGAGTTTCAAGATTATGATGTGGTTTATATTGTTGATAATCTAGAAGGCCTGATTTCTGATTTATCATGGCTGGACCAGTTTGGAAAACGCATCATTGAGCAAAATGTTATTCTAGGACATCGTCATCTTTACCTCATGCTCTTTGAAGATGGCAATCGCATCGATTTGACCCTCTGTCCCAAGGAACACATCCAAGAGTGGGTGGACAGCGAGGCAGGTTTCAGAGTGCTAAAAGACGAAAAAGGTTTGTTTGAAGCCTATCAGCCTAATGCCAAGCGCTACTGGACCGCTCCGCCCTCCGAAGAGGAATTTGCAGCATCCTGCAATGAATTTTGGTGGGTATCGGCTTATGTCGTCAAAGGGATACGAAGAAATCAGCTCATCTATGCGACTGATCACCTCTATGGCATTTGCCAGCAAGAACTCTTGAAGATCTTGGCTTGGCAGGTGACAAGTGATAGGGGAGCAGTTGATATCGAAAAGAACTACAAGTATCTTTTTAACTACTTGCCTGCTGAGAAGGAGAAGGAATTCTCTGCTCTCCTTGATTTTTCAAGTATAGAGAAAATCACTCAGTCTTTATTAGCTACTATGAGTCTCTTTCATAGAGAAGCGCAAGATTTAGCCAAGAAGATGGGCTTTGACTATGATAAGGAAGTGGCTAAGAAGATGATGGTTTATGCCGAGGAAAAACTGTCGAATCATTAATCCAATCAACTATTTTAAACATCTTAAACTACAGAAAGAAGTCTTTGGTTACTTGTAGTAACTGAATTCCTTTTTCTAAAAAATCTACTCAACATTCTTTGAAAGGAGTTGAACACGCCCTAAATACTGTGTGAAAAAGATAAATTCTCTTGTGAGCATGGCTCACTGCAAGAATTTCCTATTTTCACTTTGTATTTTACGGGCTTTGTATCCTATATGAGTAATATCCAAAATATGTCCTTAGAGGACATCATGGGAGAGCGCTTTGGTCGCTACTCCAAATACATTATTCAAGAACGGGCTCTTCCTGATATTCGGGATGGCTTAAAACCTGTTCAACGGCGGATCCTTTATTCTATGAATAAGGATGGCAATACCCATGACAAGGGCTACCGCAAGTCGGCCAAGTCTGTCGGAAATATCATGGGGAATTTTCACCCTCACGGGGACAGTTCTATCTATGATGCCATGGTCCGCATGTCTCAAGACTGGAAGAATCGTGAGATTCTTGTTGAGATGCACGGTAACAATGGTTCTATGGACGGTGATCCACCGGCAGCCATGCGTTATACGGAAGCCCGTCTATCTGAAATTGCTGGTTATCTCCTTCAAGATATCGAAAAGAACACAGTGCCATTTGCCTGGAACTTTGACGATACAGAAAAAGAGCCAACTGTTTTGCCTGCAGCCTTTCCAAACCTTTTAGTCAATGGGGCGACTGGTATTTCTGCTGGTTATGCGACGGATATTCCGCCCCATAACCTTGCTGAAGTCATCGATGCGGTGGTCTACATGATCGACCATCCTTCTGCTAAGGTAGATAAGCTCATGGAGTTTCTACCTGGACCTGATTTCCCGACAGGTGCCATTATCCAAGGTCGCGATGAGATCAAGAAAGCCTATGAAACTGGTAAGGGACGGGTGGTTGTCCGCTCTAAGACAGAGATCGAGCAACTCAAAGGCGGTAAGCAACAAATCGTCGTCACTGAGATTCCTTATGAGATCAACAAGGCCGTCTTGGTCAAGAAGATCGACGATGTTCGTGTCAATAACAAGGTGGCCGGTATTGCAGAAGTTCGGGATGAGTCTGACCGGGATGGTCTTCGCATTGCCATTGAGTTGAAGAAAGATGCCAATGCAGATCTAATCTTGAACTACTTGTTCAAGTACACAGATTTACAGGTCAACTACAACTTCAATATGGTGGCAATTGACAACTATACCCCTCGTCAAGTGGGGATTCTACCGATTTTATCAAGCTACATTGCTCACCGTCGAGATATTATTGTCGCTCGCTCGCGCTTTGACAAGGAAAAGGCTGAACGACGTCTTCACATTGTAGAGGGACTGATCCGTGTCATTTCCATCCTTGATGAAGTCATCGCCTTAATCCGTGCTTCTGAAAACAAGGGAGATGCTAAGGAAAACCTTAAGATCAGCTATGATTTCACAGAAGAGCAAGCAGAAGCCATTGTCACCTTGCAATTGTACCGTTTGACCAATACAGATATCGTCACCTTGGAAGAAGAGCATGCTAACCTCAAGGAGCAAATCGCGACCTTGGCCGCTATCATTGGGGATGAACGGACCATGTTCAATCTCATGAAGAAGGAATTGCGTGAAGTCAAGAAGCTCTTTGGCAATCCGCGTCGTAGTGAGCTACAAGATACTGCTAAAACAATTGAGATTGATACAGCCAGCCTCATTGTCGAAGAAGAAACCTTCGTGAGCGTGACCCGTGCTGGTTATATCAAACGAACCTCTCCTCGTTCTTTCAATGCATCTACGGTTGAAGAAGTCGGTAAGCGTGACGACGATGAATTGATTTTCGTAGAGCCTGCTAAGACTACCCAGCATCTCTTGCTCTTTACCAACTTGGGAAATGCCATTTATCGACCTGTTCATGAATTGGCAGATACCAAGTGGAAGGACATCGGCGAGCACCTCAGTCAAACCTTGACCAATTTTGATCAGGAAGAAGAAATACTTTTTGCAGAGATTGTGGATCAGTTTGAGGGCGTGACCTACTTTGCAGCAACTCAACAAGGGCAAATCAAGCGTTTTGAACGTAAGGAATTGAGCCCATGGCGGACTTATCGTTCTAAATCAACTAAGTATGCTAAGCTAAAAGACCAAGACGACCGTATCGTAGCAGTAGCGCCAGTTGTCCTCGAGGACATCATGATCATTACTAAGAATGGTTATGGTCTCCGATTCAATATTGAAGAGGTTCCGGTTGTAGGTGCCAAGGCAGCAGGTGTCAAAGCCATTAACCTGAAAGACGGGGATAAAGTTGCAGCTGTCTTTAAGTCTACAACACCAAGTATGTACATTCTGACACAGCGAGGCAGTCTCAAACGGATGTCCCAAGATGATATTCCAGTGACCAGCCGTGCAAAACGTGGTCTTCAAGTCTTACGTGAACTGAAGTCTAAGCCACATCGTGTCTTCATGGCAGGACCAGTCTATACAGATCAGGGAGATTTTGATCTCTTTACGAGCCAGGAAGAAGTGGGAGAGCAGGATCAAATCCTTCAGATTACCTCCACAACAGGTCAGGTGACAGAGGTTGATCTGACTCAATTAAGTCTTTCAGAAAGAACAAGTAATGGATCCTTCATAAATGACACCATTTCGGATCATGAAGTTTTTTCTGCCACCATCAAATAAAAGAAAGTGTCGGTCTGTTACAAGACTGACTTTCTTTAAAAATAAATTTTCTGAAAATTGAAAATATCACTTGAAATTCTCATGAAATGGTGTACAATAGTCTACATAGATTGAGAAATTGAATGGACCTGAACCAGGTCGAATAGAAAGAATTTAAGGAGTACGATCATGACAGTATCACTTGATTGGGAAAACCTTGGCTTTTCATATATGAAATTACCCTTTCGCTATTTAGCTCATTACCGCAATGGAGCATGGGAAAAAGGCGGATTAACTGAAGATGCGACTTTGCATTTGTCAGAGTCGTCTCCTAGCTTGCATTACGGTCAGCAAGCCTTTGAAGGGTTGAAAGCCTACCGTACAAAAGATGGAAGCATCCAATTGTTCCGTCCAGATGAAAATGCCAAACGTTTGCAACGGACATCCGATCGTTTGCTGATGCCACAAGTTCCAACGGACATGTTTGTCGATGCTTGTAAGGCAGTTGTGAAAGCCAACGAAGATTACGTTCCACCGTATGGTACTGGAGGAACTCTTTACCTCCGTCCGCTATTAATTGGGGTTGGAGATATCATTGGAGTCAAGCCTGCTGATGAGTATATCTTTACCATCTTTGCTATGCCAGTTGGAAACTACTTTAAAGGTGGTTTGGTGCCGACTAATTTTTTGATTCAAGATGAATATGACCGTGCTGCTCCTCATGGTACAGGTGCAGCCAAGGTTGGAGGGAACTATGCAGCTAGCCTTCTACCTGGTAAATTAGCTAAATCTCGGAATTTTTCAGACGTAATTTATTTGGATCCAGCAACCCACACCAAGATTGAAGAAGTCGGATCGGCCAATTTCTTTGGAATCACAGCCAACCATGAATTTGTGACCCCATTGAGTCCTTCTATCCTACCATCGATTACCAAATATTCCTTGCTCTATCTAGCAGAGCACCGTCTTGGTATGACACCGATAGAAGGGGATGTTTATATCAATGAATTAGATCGCTTCGTTGAGGCAGGAGCTTGTGGTACCGCAGCTGTCATCTCCCCAATCGGTGGTGTCCAACATGGAGATGATTTCCATGTCTTCTATTCAGAAACAGAAGTAGGACCTGTCACACGGAAACTTTATGATGAATTGACAGGGATCCAATTCGGAGATGTTGAAGCGCCTGAAGGATGGATTATCAAAGTGGATTAACATTTAGGAATCTGCTACTAAGGTTCTCATTCAAGCTCATAAGGGTTCAAAATACCCTTGTGGGAGTGGGATTACGAAGGAATTCCTTTCTAACCCATTCCCTTTTTTCTTGCGTCATTATAAGAATTTTTGTAAAATAGAAAAAGTGAAAAGAGGTTTGAAATGAGTAAAAAAGATAAAAAAATTGAGATTCAAATCGTGGATAGCAAAGTGACAGTTGGTAAAGATACCTTCGATGGATTTACCTTGTCTATTGGAAAGAAAACGATTGGTGAAATTGCAGATATGGGAGAGCAGTTTGCCATTATCAAGAATGGAAATGTTGATTCCCTTTACAAAAAACTTGAAAAAGCCGTTGAAATTTTAATAGAAAATTATAATTTGAACAAATAAGGGCTTGCAATCATAATAAATCAATGGTATAATAGATCCTGTTGATTTATATGGAGAGATAGCGAAGAGGCTAAACGCGGCGGACTGTAAATCCGCTCCTTCGGGTTCGGGGGTTCGAATCCCTCTCTCTCCATTTCATTCTTGGGGTATAGCCAAGCGGTAAGGCAAGGGACTTTGACTCCCTCATGCGTTGGTTCGAATCCAGCTACCCCAGTTCTAGGTAATATCAGATAAGGTGGTAAAATATCTACTCAGGTATTTTATTTCTTTATATGAAGATGTCGTTGTAGATCATTTTGATTACGTTGCGAGTGCTTGCTTAGGAAAAATAATTATAAGTATGTCAAGTTTAGAAAACTTGATTGTTGGAGGATTTTTTAGATGAATGAATTTGAAGATTTGCTAAACAGTGTTAGCCAAGTTGAACCAGGTGACGTTGTTACTGCTGAAGTATTGACAGTTGACGCTAACCAAGCTAACGTTGCAATCTCTGGAACTGGTGTCGAAGGTGTTTTGACTCTTCGCGAATTGACAAACGATCGTGATGCTGACATCAACGACTTGGTAAAACCAGGTGAAACACTTGAATTGCTTGTTCTTCGTCAAGTAGTTGGTAAAGATACTGATACAGTAACTTACCTTGTATCTAAAAAACGTTTAGAAGCTCGCAAAGCATGGGACAAATTGGTCGGACGTGAAGAAGAAGTTGTGACTGTTAAAGGAACTCGCGCTGTTAAAGGTGGCCTTTCAGTTGAATTTGAAGGACTTCGTGGATTTATTCCAGCTTCAATGCTTGATACTCGTTTTGTACGTAACACTGAACGTTTCGTAGGTCAAGAATTTGATGCAAAAATCAAAGAAGTAGATCCAAAAGAAAACCGCTTTATCCTTTCTCGTCGTGAAGTTGTTGAAGCTGCATCAGCTGCTGCTCGCGCAGAAGTATTCGGTAAATTGAATGTTGGTGATGTTGTAACTGGTAAAGTTGCCCGTATCACTAGCTTCGGTGCTTTCATCGACCTTGGTGGTGTTGATGGATTGGTTCACTTGACTGAATTGTCACATGAACGCAACGTTTCACCTAAATCAGTTGTTACTGTAGGTGAAGAAATCGAAGTGAAAGTTCTTGACTTGAACGAAGAAGAAGGTCGTGTATCACTTTCATTGAAAGCTACAACACCTGGACCATGGGATGGTGTAGAACAAAAATTAGCTGCTGGTGATGTCATCGAAGGTACTGTTAAACGTTTGACTGACTTCGGTGCATTCGTTGAAGTATTGCCAGGTATTGATGGACTTGTTCACATCTCACAAATTTCACACAAACGTGTTGAAAATCCAAAAGATGTTCTTAAAGTTGGACAAGAAGTAACTGTTAAAGTTCTTGAAGTAAATGCTGCTGATGAACGTGTATCACTTTCTATCAAAGCTCTTGAAGAACGTCCAGCTCAAGAAGAAGGCGAAAAACAAGAAAAACGTCAACAACGTCCACGTCGTCCAAAACAAGAAAAACGTGATTTTGATCTTCCAGAAACTCAAACTGGATTCTCAATGGCTGACTTGTTTGGTGATATCGAATTATAATATTTTTAAAGCTTACCTTTTGGTAAGCTTTTTTTACTTGTAATATACTTAAAAATTTGATATACTATAACAGTTGCCACCCTTAGTGTAATGGATATCACGTAAGATTCCGGTTCTTGAGATGGGGGTTCGATTCCCTCAGGGTGGAAAGAAAAAAAGGTTGAGTTTCTCAACCTTTTTTGTTTTTCCAGAGTAAAAAAAGACTCTCTATCATTAGAGAGTCTTATCACTGATTGATTAGTTTTTAGATGCTTCTTGGAATTCAGGGTTTTTCCATGCTTCATCAATGATGGCTTGTAATTCTTTTGCAGAAGCGTGCATTTTTTGAAGTTCAGCATCATTCAATGGGATATTTACTGGACGTACGATACCGTGTCCACCCACAACAGCTGGTTGACCGATAAAGACATCGCTGATACCATATTGGCCTTCTTGGAATACTGAAAGTGGAAGCACTGCATTTTCATCATCAAGGATTGCTTTAGTGATACGAGCAAGGGCAACTGCGATACCGTAGTATGTAGCACCTTTTTTGTTGATGATAGTGTAAGCAGCATCACGAACACCTTCGAACAATTCTATCAATTCAGTTTCTTGAACGTTTTGAGTGTCTTTAAGGAATTCTTCAAGGTTTACACCGGCGATGTTAGCGTGTGACCATACGGCGAATTCTGAGTCTCCGTGTTCACCCATGATGTAGGCGTGCACTGAACGAGCATCGACATCCAATTTTTCAGCAAGAGCTTGACGGAAACGAGCTGAGTCAAGTGAAGTACCTGAACCAATAACGCGTTCTTTAGGGAATCCAGAGAATTTCCATGTAGAGTATGTCAAAACGTCAACTGGGTTAGCAGCGACAAGGAAGATACCGTTAAATCCTGATTCAACAACTTGTGTTACGATTGATTTGTTAATGGCAAGGTTTTTACCAACAAGATCAAGACGAGTTTCACCTGGTTTTTGAGGAGCACCTGCAGTAATTACAACAAGATCAGCGTCTGCACAGTCAGCGTACTCAGCCGCATAGATCTTCTTAGGTGAAGTAAAGGCAAGGGCGTGGCTAAGGTCAAGCGCATCTCCAACAGCTTTTTCGTGCAATTGAGGAATTTCAATAATTCCAAGCTCTTGTGCAATTCCTTGGTTGACAAGTGCAAATGCGTAAGATGAACCTACAGCACCGTCACCGACAAGGATAACTTTTTTGTGTTGTTTAGTCAAAGTCATGAGTCTAAACGTCTCCTTCTTATTTTTTTGAGATAGATTCTCATACGATTTCATTCTACCACTTTTGCCAGTCTTTGTCATCTGATATAGTGGCAATCCTTTATGTAAACGTTTTTACTCTTGTGTTCGTTAGAAGAAAAAAAGGCTAAAATGTGTTATAATAGTATGGTGAATTAAGTAAAGAGAGGCATTTTTTGAATGCAGGATAATAATCTAATTGATGTTAATTTAACATCAGAAATGAAGACGAGTTTTATTGATTATGCCATGAGCGTAATCGTGGCTCGTGCGCTCCCTGATGTTCGTGATGGCCTGAAACCCGTTCACCGTCGTATTTTATACGGAATGAATGAATTGGGTGTCACTCCTGACAAACCACATAAAAAATCAGCCCGTATTACAGGGGATGTTATGGGTAAATACCACCCACACGGAGATTCCTCTATTTATGAAGCCATGGTTCGGATGGCGCAATGGTGGAGCTATCGCTATATGCTAGTGGACGGACATGGGAACTTTGGTTCTATGGACGGAGATGGGGCCGCTGCACAACGGTATACAGAAGCCCGTATGAGCAAGATCGCACTTGAGATGTTGCGGGATATCAATAAGAATACAGTTGATTTTGCAGATAACTATGATGCCAGTGAACGGGAGCCCTTGGTGCTACCAGCACGCTTCCCTAACCTTCTTGTAAATGGAGCTACAGGGATTGCTGTAGGGATGGCTACTAATATTCCTCCTCATAATCTCGGTGAAACGATAGATGCCGTCAAATTGATGATGGATAATCCTGAAGTGACCACTCGTGAACTCATGGAAGTGCTGCCTGGTCCAGATTTTCCAACTGGAGCCTTGGTCATGGGAAGATCAGGTATTCATAAGGCCTATGAAACAGGGAAAGGCTCAATTGTTCTTCGCTCTCGTACAGAAATCGAGGAAACAAAGAGTGGCCGTGAACGCATTGTCGTAACGGAATTTCCTTATATGGTGAATAAGACCAAGGTCCACGAACATATCGTGCGCTTGGTGCAAGAAAAACGAATCGAAGGGATTACCGCTGTACGAGATGAGTCTAACCGCGAAGGGGTTCGATTTGTCATTGAGGTACGTCGAGATGCCTCTGCCAGTGTTATTTTGAACAATCTTTTCAAGATGACGCAAATGCAGACCAACTTTGGTTTCAATATGTTGGCCATCCAAAATGGTGTTCCAAAAATTCTTTCTCTTCGCCAGATTTTGAGTTCTTATATTGAGCACCAAAAAGAAGTAGTGACTCGTCGGACCATCTTTGATAAAGAGAAGGCGGAAGCTCGTGCGCATATCTTGGAAGGTCTCTTAATCGCTCTTGATCACATCGATGAAGTTATCCGGATTATCCGCAATAGTCAGACTGACGCGGAAGCCCAAGCTGAATTGATGTCTAAATTCAAACTCTCTGAACGCCAAAGCCAGGCTATTTTGGATATGCGTCTTCGTCGTTTGACTGGTTTGGAACGCGACAAGATCCAAAGCGAATACGATGATTTGGTTGCCTTGATTGCTGATTTGACGGATATTTTAGCAAAACCAGAGCGTGTGGCTGCAATCATCAAGGAAGAATTGGAAGAAGTCAAACGCAAGTTTGGTGATCCTCGTCGCACAGAATTGATGGTTGGAGAAGTTCTTTCTCTTGAAGATGAGGACTTGATTGAAGAAACAGACGTCTTGATTACCCTGTCCAACAAAGGGTACATTAAACGCTTGGATCAAGCTGAATTTACTGCTCAAAAACGTGGTGGTCGTGGGGTTCAAGGTACAGGAGTCAAGGATGATGACTTTGTTCGTGAATTAGTTTCTACAAGCACCCATGATCACTTGCTCTTCTTTACTAATAAAGGGCGTGTCTATCGTCTAAAAGGCTATGAGATTCCCGAATATGGTCGAACAGCCAAGGGTCTACCGATTGTTAACCTGTTGAAATTGGACGATGGAGAGTCCATACAAACCATTATCAATGTTGAGCAAGACCGAAGTGATGAAGCCTATCTCTTCTTTACGACTCGACAAGGTTTGGTGAAACGGACCAATGTAGCAGAATTTTCTAATATCCGTCAAAATGGGTTGAAAGCCTTGAACCTACGAGACGAGGATGAATTGATCAACGTCTTCCTTACAGACGGAAATACAGACGTTATTATTGGTACCAAGTATGGTTATTCTGTCCGCTTTAACGAATCTGTTGTACGTAATATGGGACGCTCTGCCACAGGGGTACGTGGGGTTAATCTCCGCGAAGGTGACAAGGTTGTTGGTGCAAGTGTCGTCACCGATCAGGATGAAGTATTGATTATTACCGAAAAAGGTTATGGAAAACGCACCATAGCGAGCGAATACCCAACTAAAGGCCGTGGCGGTAAAGGAATCAAGACAGCCAATATTACAGAGAAAAATGGTGCATTAGCTGGTCTTTTAACTGTTAAAGGAGATGAAGACCTGATGATCATTACTGATACTGGGGTCATGATCCGGACGGGTGTAGCCAACATTTCTCAGACAGGTCGTTCCACTCAGGGAGTGAAAGTGATGCGACTTGATCAGGATGCTAAAATTGTGACCTTTACAACGGTGCAACCTGATGAAAAGGATGAAGAAGTAGTGGAAGAAAACGAATAGATAAGGGGACAGCATGTCACGCAAAAGAAAAAAGAAAAAGAGTTTACGTAATACTCTTATCAATATCGTTGCAACACTCTTGATTATTCTCTCACTTCTCTTGATTTTCAATGCTCCGATCCGAAATATGATCATGGTATGGCATACCAACCAATACCAGGTTAGCAAGGTCGACAAAAAGACCATTGATAAGAATAAAGAAGTGAAGACGAGCTTTGATTTCCAAGATGTTGAGTCGCTCTCAACGGAAGCTGTTATCAATGCCCAATGGCAGGCTCAACAGCTTCCTGTAATCGGGGGGATTTCGATTCCTGAATTGAATATGAACCTTCCAATTTTTAAAGGACTGGAAAATGTCGCGCTCTACTATGGAGCGGGTACCATGAAGGAAACTCAAGTCATGGGACAAGGGAATTACTCTCTCGCTAGTCACCACGTATTTGGCTTAACTGGAGCAAATGCCATGTTGTTTTCACCGTTAGAGAAAGCCAAAGCTGGTATGAAGATCTACATCACAGATAAAGAAAAAATCTATACCTATGTGATTTCCTCTGTGGAGACAGTGACACCAGACCGTGTCGATGTCATTCAAGACCGTGAAGGTGTTAATGAAATTACACTGGTGACCTGTGAGGATGCGGCAGCAACTTATCGTACGATTGTAAAAGGAAATTTGGAAACTTCTGTTGACTACGACAAAGCTCCAAAAGAGATCCTGGATTCATTTAGCAAGTCCTATAATCAAATGCAACTATAAAAAAATAAAGCCCAAGGCAGTAATGCCTGGGCTTTATGTATATGGCTAGAACTTTGTGAAGGAAGAAGCATTCTTGTAAAATTGTAAGAGATTGGTAATATAATGTAAGGAAGTTGTCATAATATAGAGGGATTTACAGTATATAATAGGATTAGAAAGAGTATGATAAGGAGGTAGAGTAGTGACGAAAGAGCGAATTTATCATCTCTTGCATCATTTCTACAATCTCTTAGTAAATGATTTTCCGCGAAACGGATTAATTACGAAAGGCATCTACGAAGTAGAGCAAGTCTACCAAGCACTAGAGGCGATTCCTCAGAGTCAGGAGTACTTGATTCGATGTGAAATTCAACAATTTTTGAAGGAGTTAGAACAAGTTCAAACGGGTTACCAGATTCGTTTCAATAAGGATGAAGTCTTAGTGTTAGACAATTTGAAACAAGAAATCGCTTGTAAATAATGAAAAGTCGTCATTTTCTCATTTTATTACGAATTAATAGGTGAGGAGGAAATTATGTACGACATTTCATTTATTGAACCATCTTTACTTCCCAGAGAACGTTTGATTTCTGAAGGTGTGGAGAAGTTGAGTCATCAGGAATTGCTATCTATTCTCTTACGGACTGGCAATAAACAACAGAGTGTTTACGAGATTGCACAAGGTCTTTTAAGTTCAGTCACTAGTTTAAAGGAATTGGGGCAATTGACTTTGGAAGAACTCCAAGAAATCTCTGGAATTGGTCGTGTTAAGGCCATCGAACTTCAGGCTGTTTTTGAGTTTGGTCGGAGGATTCATAAAGATGAATTAATGAGTTCTGAACAAATCATGAGCAGTCAAAAACTGGCCCATAAAATTCAACAGGAAATCGGCCATAAGAAGCAGGAGCACCTGGTTGCCCTCTATCTGAATACACAGAATGAAATTATTCATCAACAGACCATTTTTATTGGAACGGTAAATCGGAGTATTGCAGAACCACGAGAAATCCTACATTATGCACTGAAACACATGGCAACCTCCATTATCTTAGCGCATAACCATCCGTCTGGTGCTGTATTTCCCAGCAAGAATGATGATGAAGTAACGCATCGCGTTCTAGAGGCCTGTGAGTTGATGGGCTTAACCTTATTGGATCACTTAATTGTATCCGAAGATGACTATTATAGTTATCGAGAAGAGACGGATTATTTAGTTTAAAAAGGGTTGGAACTAGCTGTTCCAACCCTTTAGTTGTTATTGTTTTAATGCTGATCTTTATTCTTCATTTTTACGCATGAAATAAAGAAGTGTCTGTAATTCACTAGTAAGGTCGACATATTGAACGACGACGTCTTTAGGAACTGTCAAATGTACTGGTGAAAAGCTTAGAATGCCTTTGATACCAGCTTCTACCAAGAGGTTTGCAACTTCTTGAGCCTTGACACTTGGAACCGTTAGGATAGCTGTTTTAATCCCTTCTTGTTTGAGTTTTTCTTTAATGGTTGAAATACCAAAAATAGGAATACCATCTTTACTCTTAGTATTAATCAATTCATGATCATCTAAATCAAATGCCATGACAATTTTCATTTTATTGCGCTCATGGAAACGATAGTTGAGGAGGGCACTCCCCATATTTCCGATCCCAATGATAGCAACATTGGTAATCGCATTGTCATTCAAAAGATCTGCAAAGAAGTTCATTAGTTTTTTTACGTCGTAACCAAATCCCCGTCTTCCCAATTCCCCGAAATAGGAAAAATCTCGGCGAACGGTAGCAGAGTCAATCCCTATCGCATCAGCAATTTGTTTGGAATTGGCGCGCTCAATTTTTTCAGAATTAAACCGTTTAAAAATCCGGTAGTAGAGCGATAAGCGTCTTGCTGTTGCACGTGGAATTGGAGTATTTTTATCATGTTTCACAATATCACAACCTTTCCCTCTTATTGTATAGAAAGATTGTGAAAAAATCAACTATCTACAATGATTTTTCAAAAATATTTTTATGGAAAGAAAAAAGCTGATGGCGGTGGAGAGGTCCATCAGCATCAGCTTAGTTTTCAGCTTGTTCTATCTTTTTCAAAAAAGCGTAAAGTCCATCGACACGTCCAGTATAGGGGAGGGAATCTCCCTTGTATGTAATCGATACGATCTTATAATTGTCTGGTAAGGTTACACAGCCCGAAAAAGCTAGAATGCAGGCTGCAAGGTTGGAGTAGGTAATGGTCCGTTCCACTTGATAAGCATCGATATAAGTTAGGGTTACCATATTAGGCCTCAGTTTTGTTAAAAATTTCTCTCTCTACGAGACTATCCATTAAGAAATAGAATTTTTGTTGAATGATATCATTCTCTGGATTTTTAAAGATATTAACCAGGCGAAGTCCAGACTTGTCTGTAATATTGATTTTAAATCCAGTCAGATCTTTGTTGAAGATGATTTTTAACAAGAAACCTTCCCCGCTGTTTGGAACAGCTTCAAGCAAACGATTTAACTCGTAATTACCAACTTTTGTGACTGCAAAGGTATTGTCACGAAGGGTATATTTCTTAACGTTGGGATGTAGACTATAGGTATATTTGCAGTCTTTCAATGAGACACTTGTTTCAAATGCCATATAATTCTCCTATGATAAAATTTCTTTTAGTTTTGAGAGGAAGTGTTGAACCTCCTCTAAAGTATTGAGTTCTGAAAAACTAATTCGAAGGGATTCTTTTAAGCGTGAACTATCTTTTCCGTAAAGGGCCTCAAGAACATGGCTGGGTTGCACGGTACCAGCAGTACAAGCAGAACCAGTGGATACGGAAATACCAGCTAAATCCAGTCTCATCAGTAAGACATCATTTTGCACCCCTGGAAAACCAAGGTTCCATACGAAGGGAAGATGATGATCACTCGCATTTAAGTAGTAGTTGTAATCAGCTAACCCATTGAGCAATTCCTGACCTAGTTTTTGAACCTGGTGGAAATTTTCTTCTTGATGAAGGGTAGCTTCTTGGAGAGCTGTCGCCATTCCAGCAACGGAAATAAGATTTTCGGTACTAGCTCTCATCTTGCTTTCTTGATCCCCACCATGTAAGAGGTTGTCAAAATCAGGGATAGAAGCATAAAGAAAGCCAACTCCCTTGGGACCATGGAATTTATGAGCAGAAGCACTGAGAAAATCGATTCCAAACTCTTCAGGATAGACAGGAAGCTTTCCGATTGCTTGGACAGCATCGACATGAAAGGCAGCTGGATGATCTTCTAACAGTTCTCCAATTTGCTTAATTGGCAAGAGATCCCCAGTTTCGTTATTGGCAAACATGGTAGAGACGAGAATGGTATCTGGTCTAAGTGCTGCTTTGATATCACTTGCTTGAATACGCCCTTCTCTTGGTTGAACGATCGTGACTTCAAATCCGAAACGATCCACAAGGTATTCAATGGGTTCTAAAACAGCATGGTGTTCCAAAGCGGTCGTAATGATGTGTTTGCCATCTGCCTGGTGTTTCAAGCAATAGCCTTTAATAACAGTATTATTACTTTCTGATCCCCCAGAAGTAAAGAAAATACGATTTGGAAGGGTATGGAGAGACTGAGCAATTTGCTCACGAGACTCTCGGAGGAGCTTACTAGCCATTCGTCCATGAGCATGAAGACTGGATGGATTTCCAAATGTGGAAGCCATCGTTTCCGTCATCTTGGAGATAACTTCTGGAAGCAGGGGGGTTGTTGCGGCATTATCAAAATATATCACATTCAGACCTTATTTCTTATGGTAGGCAAATAGAGGACTAACAGGTTTTCTTTCTTGAATGCGAACAATAGCTTCAGCGATTAGTTCGCTAGCTGTCAGATAGTTAATGTTTTTAGGAGTTGGTCCATTTGGAGCAACAGAATCCGTTACCAAGATTTCCTTGATTGGAGCTTGGTCTAGTAGTTCAACAGCGCCTTTTACAAATAAGCCATGGCTTGAAACAGCATAAATCTCAGTAGCGCCTTCGCGTTCAACGATTTTCGCAGCTTCTGAGAAAGTTTTCCCAGTATTGAGGATATCGTCAATCAAGATGGCTTTTTTATCTTTGACATCTCCGATGATATAGCCATAATCACGATTAGCATCATCTTGTTCATAATCAATAATCGCGATTGGAGCATCAAGATATTCAGCCAAACTACGAGCACGTTTAACTCCAGAGTTTTTAGGACTCACGACTACGACATCTGGACCTGTCAGGCCTTTGTTAATGTAGTGCTCTGCAAAGAGTGGAATGGTAAAGAGGTTATCCACGGCAATATCAAAGAAACCTTGAACTTGCACTGCATGGAGATCTAGTGTTACGACGCGATCTACCCCAGCTTTGACCAACATGTTTGCAACGAGTTTAGCTGTAATTGGTTCGCGAGGAGCGGCAGTTCGGTCTTGACGAGCATAACCAAAATAAGGCATGACCACATTGACAGTATTCGCACTAGCCCGCTGGCAAGCATCGACCATGATTAACAGTTCCATCAAGTGATTGTTGACAGGGAAACTGGTTGATTGGATGATATAAATATCATATCCACGAACACTCTCTTCAATATTGACTTGGATTTCCCCATCTGAGAACTGACGGGATGAAATTTTCCCAAGTGGAACCCCAGCATGATCCGCTATTTTTTGCGCAATCTCTGGGTTTGAATTGAGAGAGAAGAGTTTCATATTTTTTTTATCTGACATGTGATTCTAACCTCATTTAGATTTTTAATCTTAGCACTATTTTAGCAAAAATTTGCGATAATTTCAGCTATTTTACAATCTTTCCGCTAATCTAGCGATTTTATTTTTTGCAGCCTTGTAGACGATTCCATGGTCTGAAATGAACTGATGAAAATTTTCTTCCTGTTCAGCAGTTTCCACCTCAATTTCCAACTCATAGTCTTCAGTGTCTAGATATAGACTGTGGTCGAGTGCCACCAAGCCTGCAGCTGTTTCTTTTTCGAATCGTTCTGTTGTCAGGCTTCCCCAGACAGCAAGTTGTTCAACTGGGATTCCTTTTGACTCCAAGAGGTTTTTGATTTCTCCATCAGGAAACTCTTTATGCTGAAGGATGGCTTTGGTTTCTTCTTGACTTAGATTTTGATTGTATTCAAAATGGCCAACTGTTTCTGGGACTTTGAGAGTCAATTCCGCCTGATTGGTGAAGGTACGAACCCGTAAGGCCATTTTTTCTTGGCGGATGAGCTGGTCTGGTGTGTCGATATAGTGGTTGGTTTGGACAACCAATTCTGTATCTGTAAAAAGTGGAAGGAGGGATTGGTATTCGTCCTTGTCTAGCAAGGTTTTGTATTCAATTTCTAAATGATTCATTTTATAGTCCTTTGCTTTTTTTCGAAAGCGATTCATGATATAATAAGAGATGTGTTTATTGTATACAAAAATGGTTCAGATTACAAGGTGGTAGGATGGCAATTGATTGGGAAAACTTCTTAGACCCTTATATCCAAGCAGTTGGGGAATTAAAAATCAAACTGCGTGGGATTCGTAAACAATATCGTAAGCAACAAAAGCATTCTCCAATTGAGTTTGTCACTGGCCGTGTCAAACCGATCGAGAGCATCCGAGAAAAGATGATCCGGAGAAATATCTCTGAAGAAAATCTGGCACAGGATATGCAGGATATTGCAGGTCTTCGCATCATGGTCCAGTTCGTAGACGATGTCGAAGAGATCCTAGAAGTTTTGAGACAACGGCAGGACATGCACGTGGTCCAAGAGAGAGATTACATCCGCCACAAGAAATCAAGTGGTTACCGGAGTTACCACGTTGTGGTAGAGTATCCGGTCGATACCATTGATGGTAATGAGACAATCTTAGCAGAAATTCAAATTCGGACCTTGTCCATGAATTTTTGGGCAACGATTGAACACTCGCTCAATTATAAATATAAAGGAGACTTTCCAGACGAGATCAAAAAACGCTTAGAGACGACTGCAAACCTGGCCTATCTCTTGGATGAAGAGATGGGAGCGATTCGGGATGCGATTCAGGAGGCTCAAGCCCTGTTTGATCCACTTCATCGTAAGTTAAATGATGGCGTTGGAAATAGTGATGACACAGATGAAGACTACAGGTAAAAAAGTATCCATTATTCGCAATCGCAAGCGTCAAAGTGAAGAGGTTTTTCAGCAGTTGCGCTACAAGCTTCGAAAAAATAATTTTATTTTGACGGAAAAGCATCCGGATATTGTGATTTCCATTGGTGGAGATGGGATGTTGCTATCGGCTTTTCACAAGTATGAACACCAGTTGGATCGGGTTCGCTTTATTGGCGTCCATACTGGACACTTAGGATTCTATACGGATTACTTGGATAGTGAGATCGATAAGCTAGTTGAGAATTTAAAGTATGATACCGGGGCTAAAGTTTCCTACCCTATTTTGAATGTCAAGTTAACGTTTGACAATGGTGAAACCCGTACCATGAGAGCCTTGAACGAAGCAACGATCAAGAGAAGTGACCGGACCATGGTAGCGGATCTTACCATCAATGGAGTTGATTTTGAGCGCTTCAGAGGAGACGGGATTACTGTTTCGACTCCTACAGGAAGTACGGCTTATAATAAATCCTTGGGAGGAGCCGTTCTTCACCCAACCATTGAGGCACTGCAGATTGCGGAAATTGCCAGTCTCAACAACCGAGTTTACCGTACCTTGGGTTCTTCTGTTATTGTCCCTAAAAAGGATAAGATTGAGATTACACCGACGAGACCTGGCTTCCACATTATTTCTGTTGACAATTCAACTTATTCCTATCGCAATATAGCAAAGGTGGAGTACCAGATTGACAACCATAAGATCAATTTTGTGGCTAGTTCTAGTCATACCAGCTTCTGGAATCGGGTCAAGGATGCCTTTATCGGAGATGATCGGGAATGAGATTTGAATTCATTGTCGATGAGCATGTCAAGGTCAAGACTTTCTTGAAAAAGCACGAGGTTTCTAAGGGGCTCTTAGCCAAGATCAAGTTTCGTGGTGGCCAGATCCTTGTCAATGGTCGGCCAGAAAATGCTGTTTATTTGTTAGATATTGGCGATCACTTGATCATTGATATTCCAGCAGAAGAAGCTTTTGAAACCTTAAAACCCCTGGATCGTCCTTTGGATATTTTGTTTGAAGATGATCATTTTTTGGTCTTAAACAAACCCTTTGGCATCGCCTCGATTCCAAGTGCAATTCATTCCAATACCTTGGCAAACATTGTGAAGGGCTATTATGTAAAACAGGGATATGAGAATCAGCAGGTACATATTGTTACGCGCTTGGATAAGGATACGAGTGGCGTTATGCTCTTCGCCAAACACGGCTATGCTCATGCCCGTTTAGATAAGCAATTACAGGCCAAGACCATTCAGAAACGCTACTATGCCCTGATTAAGGGAGAAGGCCAGTTAGACCCTGTTGGTGATATCATTGCACCCATTGCACGGGATGAAGATTCGATTATTACTCGAAAGGTCGCTAAGGGTGGTAAATATGCCCATACTAGCTACCAAGTCGTTCAATCTTTTGGCAAGATTCATCTGGTAGATATCCAGTTGCACACAGGTCGGACCCATCAAATTCGGGTTCATTTTTCCCATATTGGTTTTCCACTGTTAGGGGATGATCTTTATGGTGGGAGTTTAGAAGATGGCATCGAGCGTCAGGCTCTCCATTGTCACCGTTTATCTTATTATCATCCATTTTTAGGGGAGGAGTTGGTCATAGAAAGTCCCCTGCCTCCCGATTTTCAAGCTGTATTAGAGCAGCTCAAAAAGAGTCATTAATTATTAGAAGGAGAAACTCATGGAAGTTTTTGAAAATCTCAAAGCCAATCTTATTGGTAAAAATGCTCGTATTGTATTACCAGAAGGTGAAGAGCCTCGTATTCTGCAAGCAGCAAAACGCATTGTCAAAGAAACAGACGTAACACCTGTATTGCTTGGGAATCCTGACAAGATTGGTATTTATCTTGAAATTGAAGGAATTTTAGAAGGATATGAAGTCATCAATCCTCAAACGTATCCCGATTTTGAAGAGATGGTAGCTTCCTTAGTTGAGCGACGTAATGGGAAAATGACAGAAGAAGAAGCCCGTCAAATCTTGAAAGATGACGTTAACTACTTTGGGGTTATGTTGGTTCATATGGGAATTGTCGACGGTATGGTCTCTGGAGCCATCCACTCAACAGCTGCAACCGTTCGTCCGGCTCTTCAAATCATTAAAACACGTCCAAACGTTAGTCGGACATCTGGTGCCTTCCTCATGGTCCGTGGTTCTGAACGTTACTTGTTTGGGGACTGCGCTATTAATATTAATCCAGATGCTGAAGGCTTGGCTGAAATTGCCATTAACTCTGCCATTACAGCAAAAATGTTTGGTATCGATCCCAAAATCGCTATGTTAAGCTATTCTACAAAAGGTTCTGGTTTTGGTGAGAGTGTTGATAAGGTAGTTGCAGCGACCAAAATCGCTCATGAGCTTCGTCCTGACTTAGAAATTGATGGAGAATTGCAATTTGATGCTGCCTTTGTACCGGAAACTGCAGCTTTGAAGGCTCCAGGAAGCAAGGTAGCAGGACAAGCCAATGTCTTTATCTTCCCTGGTATCGAAGCAGGTAACATTGGGTACAAGATGGCAGAGCGTCTTGGTGGTTTTGCGGCGGTTGGTCCAGTATTGCAAGGGTTGAACAAACCAGTAAATGACCTCTCTCGTGGCTGTAATGCTGATGATGTTTACAAACTGACCTTGATTACAGCGGCTCAAGCAGTTGAACAGTAAAAAAGAATTAGACTCAGGACTTCCCTGAGTCTTTTTATGTGCAAATCAGAATTCCTTTCCTCAATACGATTCTGTGGTATACTAGGAATATGATGGATTTAAAAGACTATGGGATTACCATGTGGGAAGAGGAAAAAATTGCCTCTTTCCGAGAAAAATTATTAGCTTGGTATGATGGCAATAAACGAGATCTTCCTTGGAGAAGGACGCAGGATCCTTATAAAATATGGATCTCAGAGATTATGCTCCAACAGACACGAGTGGATACAGTCATTCCCTATTATGAGCGTTTTTTGGATTGGTTTCCGACGATCGCTGATTTGGCTCAAGCTCCTGAAGAAAAACTCTTAAAGGCTTGGGAAGGCTTGGGCTATTACTCACGGGTCCGTAATATGCAGAAAGCTGCACAGCAAATCATGGAGGACCATGAGGGTGTGTTCCCAGCCACTTATGAGGCTATCTCTAAACTCAAGGGAATTGGACCTTATACAGCTGGTGCCATTGCCAGTATTGCTTTTGGCTTACCAGAGCCAGCAGTGGATGGCAATGTCATGCGGGTTTTAGCTCGTTTGTTTGAGGTGGACTACGATATCGGAATCCCGACCAATCGCAAGATTTTTCAAGCCATGATGGAAATCTTGATCGATCCAGAGCGTCCTGGTGATTTCAACCAGGCTTTGATGGATTTGGGCTCAGATATTGAATCTCCAATCAATCCACGGCCGGAAGAGAGTCCTGTAAAAGAGTTTAGCGCGGCTTATCAACATGGAACCATGGATCGTTATCCCATTAAGGCTCCTAAGAAGAAACCGGTACCTGTCTATCTAACAGCCTTTATTATCAAGGATAGCCAAGGGCGCTATTTGCTGGAGAAAAATGAGCGAGAAGGGCTTTTGTCAGGTTTTTGGCATTTCCCTTTGATCGAAGTGGGTAGCCTATCTGAGAACCTAGGCCAATTGTCACTACTGGATGGGCAGGGTCATTTAGTAGACAACCCCGAAATTCTCTCCTTTGAGCAGGACTATGATTTGGTCATTGATTGGCAGGATAGGTCTTATCCTATCGTTCAGCATGTTTTTTCGCATCGCAAGTGGCAGGTTCAACTTCGATACGGCTTGGTAAAAGAAGGAGAGCAATCAACCAGTGAATCGACTGTTTGGTTGCTACCAGAAGAATTTTCGGCCTATCCTTTTGCCAAACCCCAGCAAAAGATTTGGGAAGCCTTTAATAAATAAAGGTTCATCTCAATTTAGAGCATAAGTTTATGAAGAAAGAATAGGATTATGTAACTTATATGGAGTATAGACCAGATTATTCAGATAAAAATTTTATTGGACCTCGTAGTATATTTGCTAGTATTCTCTATTTTATATTAGCTTGTTTCAATTATTTTTTAGGTCTTGTATATTTCATTATCATTCGTCAATTATATACGAATCATGCAAACATCATTTCTATTCTAATTTGTTGTTTTATCTGTTACAATTTATTTTTCTTGATTCGTGAGTTGAATTTTAAAATCCTTCACTGGTGTGGTTACCACGCCTCACCAAAATATAATAGATTTGGCAGAGGGAGATTTCCTTTATTTAATAAAATAACAAGATCATATAAAATGCATTACATGAAAAGATCAAAGAAACACCAATTTCTATTCCTACTCAGTTATTTGCTTTATTTAAATTTATTACCCATCTGTACCTTTATATATTTTTATTTTATAATACATTTTAATATAACAGAGTTCAATAACGAAAATAAAATCTATTTTTGTATCATCTTCATCCTGTTATTTGTGCTAATCGCTATATTAGAATTACTTTTTAAAAGATATAGAAAATGGTATACAAAACATTTTAATCTTGATGATAGGCTAGAGGAGCATGAATTTCCAATATTTTTCTTAAAAGAAAAGGATATTTATTATAATAGTTCGATTAAAAGATTTTGACAATTTTTATTGAAAACGAAAAATAGCTAGAGAATCATCTCTAGCTATTTTTTCTTATAAATGAGCAAAGACTTTGATTTCTTCTTCTGACATAGAAGAGTCACAACGCACGCTGACTTTTCCGTCTTCTGTATGAAGGAAGCCTGGAACAGTTGGAATACCATAGGTAGAACGGAAGGCTTGCAAAGCATCAAGTTGACTTGGTTCTTCACTATTAATAAAGTAGATATGAGCTTTTGTTTCAGCTACGACTGTTGCTAGTTTAGCAGCGAACTTCCGGCAGTAAGGACAAGTCTTGCGTCCAATAAAGAAGGTCGCTGTTTCTTTTGTGTCGATAGCTTCTTGCGCACGCGCAACAGTGGTTACTTCAAGATCTTTAATATCTTCTAAAAATTGTTCCATGAGATTACCTCGCTTTCTTATAAATCTAGTATGCCATAAAGGACGAAAAAATGCTTTATTTTGATACGAAAAAAGATGAGATTGCTTGATCTCATCTTTTATCTTGCTCATTTTACAAAGGCATTGATTTCTGCTTCGATGTTAGCAATTTTTTCTTTAGCATCTGCTTCAGATTCACCAACTGTAGCGATGTAGAATTTGATTTTTGGTTCTGTTCCAGAAGGACGCACGGCAAACCATGAATCATCAGCCAAGATGTATTTCAATACGTTACTTGGAGGAGTTGTTAATTTTTCAACGCCGTCAGCAGTAGTAGCTGTTTGTTCTAAGAAGTCTTCTGTCTTAGCAATGTCAGTGTTGTTGAATTGTTTAGGAGCGTTACCACGGAATTTATTCATGATTTTCTTGATTTCAGCAGCTCCATCCACACCTGAAAGGGTAACAGAGATGGTCTTTTCTGCGAAGTAACCATATTGTTTGTAGATTTCTTCGATACCATCTGCCAAAGTCATACCACGTGAGCGGTAGTAAGCTGCGATTTCAGCAACGATCAATACGGCTTGGATAGCGTCTTTATCACGTACAAATGGTTTGATGAGGTAACCGAAGCTTTCTTCAAAACCGAGCATGTATGTGTGGTTGTGTTGAGTTTCAAATTCATGGATTTTTTCACCGATAAATTTGAAACCAGTCAAGACGTTAAACATGGTTGCGCCGTAGCTTTCTGCAATCTTAGTCACCAATTCAGTTGATACAATTGATTTACAAAGGGCAGCATTAGCAGGGAGTGTGCCTGCTGTTTTGTGGGCTTCAAGGATATATTTGGCAATGATTGCCCCAATTTGGTTACCGGAGAGGTTGAGGTAAGAACCATCTGGTTGGCGGATTTCGACACCAAGGCGGTCAGCGTCTGGGTCTGTTGCAACTAAGACGTCGGCATCCACTTCTCGACCAAGTTCTTCAGCAAGAGCAAAGGCTGCTTGGCTTTCAGGGTTAGGAGATTTAACAGTTGAGAAGTCAGCATCAGGAACCGCTTGAGCTTCAACAACTTGAACTGCTTCAAATCCAGCTTGAGCAAGGGCACGGCGTGCCAACATTTCACCAGTACCATGAAGTGGCGTGTAGACAATCTTCATGTCGCGACCGTACTCATTGATCAAGTCTTGGTTGATGTTAACGTCTTTCACTTCTTTAAGGTATTCGGCATCAACTGCTTCACCAATCACCTCAATTAAGCCACTGGCTTTGCTTTCTTCGAGGTTAGCTAATTGAACAGTGAAAGGATTCTCAATGGCACGGATGTAGTCTGTCAAGGCATCGGCATCTGCTGGTGGCATTTGTCCACCGTCTTCGCCATAAACTTTGTATCCGTTAAATGGAGCTGGGTTGTGGCTAGCAGTTACCATGATCCCAGCAAATGTGTGGAGATGACGTACTGCGAATGACAATTCAGGTGTTGGACGAAGGCTCTCAAATACATAAGATTTAATACCGTGAGCTGCCAAAACTTGAGCGGATTCAAAAGCGAACTCAGGAGAGAAGTGACGGCTGTCATAAGCGATAGCAACACCGCGTTTTTTAGCTTCCTCCCCTTTTGAGTCAATCAATTGGGCTAAACCTTCAGTTGCTTGGCGAACCACATAAATGTTAATACGGTTAGTACCAGCACCGATCAAACCACGCATACCTGCTGTACCGAATTCAAGGTTAGTATAGAAGGCATCTTCTTTGGTTTTTTCGTCCATTGCGACCAACTCTTCACGAAGGTAAGCTGGTAATTCAGCAAAGTCGAGCCATTTTTGGTAGTTTTCTTGATAAGTCATGCAAGCGTCTCCTTTTTGCTATATATTTAATCGCTTTCATTATAGCAAATTTTTTCAGAAAATTCTAGCGATAATTGTAAATCTTTTCAAAAATAAAGAGGGAATTTTGGATAGAAAAAAGGTCCAGACAAATCTGTCTCGACCTAATTTTCTATTTTAATTTTTCAAGGGATGGGACGACTGCACTAGTAATGAGTACTGTCGCAATGACTTCGATGAGTGAGTTAGTAGACACAATCAAGCCAAGGAAATTTTGAATTCCGCCTCCAAAACTGTTCCCAAAGAAGAAGTAAATCCCGCTTAAAACGAATACAGTATTGGTCATAGAACCGATCATCCCCGCTACCATAAGTCCTGTACGATTGTGGAACCATCGATAGACGAAATAAGGTGTTACCCCGATGAGAATACGTGGTACTAAAGCGATGAGAAGGGAGTAGAGATTTCCGTGAGGGACAAAAGGACTAAAGAGATAACTTGCTGGGGTTAAAACCAGTGTATTCATGGTGAGGCTAAAGAGTCCCATGAGTAGTCCTAGAATAGCACCTGTACGAGGTCCATAAATGATAGATGCGATCACGACAGGGATATGAACCAAGGTTGGTTGGATTCCTGATGGAACAAATTGCAGAATGAAGGATGTCACAAAATGAATGGTAATCATGACTGCAAAGAAGATGGCAATTCGTGAAATAGAAGATGATTTTCTCATAAACAATGCTCCTTAACGGCTTTTACAATAGATTCTACAGTTGCTAGAGCTCCAGACCCTTGATCGCCACAAGCGAGAGTAGCATGGCGAGGTTGAATAATCTGATAGCCGTAGTCTTGTAAGAGTTTTAGATTTCGTTGGGTAGCTGGGTGTTCCAGCATTTTTGTATTCATAGCGGGGGCTAGTAATTTTTTTGTTCTTTGAGGCAAGGCTAGAGCTGTACCTGTCACCATATTATCTGCTAGCCCCATGGCAAGTTTAGCAATCGTATTGGCACTAGCCGGTGCTACAAGAAAGATGTCCGTTTCTTTCCCGATGTCGATGTGCTCAATCCGCTGTGGATCCTCTTCAATCATGACATCTAGACCGACTGGATTTTTTGAAAGAACCTGAAGAGTTAGGGGAGTAATAAATTTTCTAGCTGCAGGAGTCATAAGAACTTTGACTTCCAGTCCTAATTTGGTTAGTTGACTGGTAATATCAGCTGCTTTATAGGCGGAAATACTCCCGGTAACGGCTAATGTAATCTGTGTCATATATTCCTTCTTACTCTATAAATCTTAGAATGGTTTCTGCGATTTCATTTTTGGTCGAGGCTTCTAGGACGCGATCATCTGTCACTAGATAGGCTTGATGCTGACCATCTTGTATCTTGGTAAGATCATTGGCTACAATCATGTTGGCATGATTTTTCACTAAACTTTCAAGTGCTACCTGAATCAATTCTTCAGAAGGAACAGCAACTAAGAGTTTAAAGCCAATCAGTTGAATAGAGGGATTCCATTCTTTGACAAGTGAAATAATCTTTGGATTTTTCTTTAGAAAGAGCACTTGATACTCTTCTTTTGAAGAAATCTTGGTTTCCTGATTCTTTTGTTGTAAAAATCTATGAAGATCTGGAGCTTTTTCAACAGCCTCAAGTCCAGTCATATAAACCGGTGTGTAGTCTGAAACAGCCATGGCATGAATCAAGACTTGATGATGTGGAACTTCCTTTTGCATGTGTGTGTGAAGCTCCTCGACATTATTGATGACTAGAAGTTTGAGCTGTGGGTGAGGTTGAGGTTTGAGGGCAGTAGGGGTTGTGATCAAAGTTACCTGATGGCCCTTTGTAAGAGCAGTTTCTGCTATGATTTTGCCCAGACTCCCAGTGGAATGATTGGTGATCGAACGTACGCTGTCGATGGCTTCGCTAGTCCCACCAGATGTAATTAAAATATGCATATGCTTATTTTACACAAAAAAGATACGTAAGTAAAGTTCTGAAGATCTAAAAAATAGCTATGGAAAGATATAAAATTTACATAAATAACGAACGTTTCATTCCAAATATGGAAAAACAATTTTATTTTCGCGAATTTTAGGTATAATAGGTCTATCAAATATAAAGGAGTCCCTTATGAAAACAGATATCGAAATTGCTCAAAGCATTGAACTTCAACCGATTGTGGATGTTGTGAAGAAAATTGGTTTGGAAGACGATGATCTTGAATTGTATGGAAAATACAAAGCAAAATTGAGCTTTGATAAGATTCGAGAAGTTGAGAAAAATCCGGTTGGAAAGCTCATTTTAGTCACTGCCATCAACCCGACACCTGCTGGAGAAGGGAAGTCAACCATCACCATTGGTCTAGCAGATGCTTTGAACAAAATTGGTAAAAAAACCATGATTGCCATTCGCGAACCTTCTTTAGGTCCAGTTATGGGAATTAAGGGTGGGGCTGCTGGAGGTGGTTATGCCCAAGTTCTACCCATGGAAGACATCAACCTTCATTTCACGGGTGACATGCATGCTATTACAACGGCAAATAATGCACTTTCAGCTTTAATCGACAATCATTTGCATCAAGGAAATGAGTTAGGTATTGACCAACGCCGGATTATCTGGAAACGGGTAGTGGACTTGAATGACCGTGCTTTGCGTCACGTATCGGTCGGTCTTGGTGGACCGCTCAATGGGATTCCGCGTGAAGATGGGTTCGATATCACCGTTGCTTCTGAAATTATGGCTATCCTTTGCCTGGCGACAGATATTGAAGACTTAAAACGCCGTTTGGCTAATATTGTCATCGGTTACCGCTATGATCGAAGCCCAGTTTATGTCCGCAACTTAGAAGTGGAAGGAGCGCTTGCCTTGATCCTGAAAGATGCGATCAAGCCAAACTTGGTTCAAACCATCTATGGAACGCCTGCCTTTGTCCACGGAGGTCCTTTTGCTAATATTGCTCATGGATGTAACTCTGTATTGGCGACGACAACAGCTCTTCACCTAGCTGACTATACGATTACAGAAGCAGGATTTGGTGCTGACCTTGGTGCTGAAAAATTCCTCGATATTAAAACTCCAAACTTGCCAACCTCACCAGATGCTGTCGTCATTGTTGCAACCCTTCGTGCTCTTAAGATGAATGGAGGAGTTAGCAAAGATGCTCTTGCACAAGAAAATGTTGACGCTGTTCGTGCTGGTTTTGCAAACTTGAAACGCCACGTTGAAAACATCCGTAAGTTTGGTATTCCTGCAGTAGTAGCTATCAATGAATTCATCACCGATACAGAAGCAGAAGTTGCTGCTTTGAAAGAATTGTGTGCTGAAATTCAAGTACCAGTTGAGCTTGCGAGCGTATGGGCGAATGGTGCTGACGGTGGGGTTGACCTTGCTGAAACTCTGGTTCAGACCATCGAAACCACTCCAGCTCAATACACACGCTTGTATGATAACAACCTTTCTGTAGAAGAAAAAATTGAAAAGATTGTGACGGAGATTTACCGCGGGACTAAGGTGAACTTTGAGAAGAAAGCCAAGACACAAATTGATCAAATTGTTAAAAATGGTTGGGACAAGTTGCCGATCTGTATGGCCAAAACCCAATACAGCTTCTCAGACAATCCAAATGCCTTGGGAGCTCCTGAAAACTTTGAAATCACTATCCGTGAAGTAGTACCAAAATTGGGAGCCGGCTTTATCGTCGCTTTGACTGGGGATGTCATGACCATGCCTGGTTTACCAAAACGACCGGCTGCATTGAATATGGATGTGGCTACTGATGGAACAGCCATCGGCTTGTTCTAATAGACGTCTTAAAAAAACAACTTCTGTTCAATGGAGCAGAAGTTGTTTTGCTGTTTACTAGTAACGTTTTATGGTGCAAGAAGCTTTTGTCTGGCTTTCTGGTAGGTAAACCACAGTTGAAGGGTCATTGGAATCCAAATCAAGGGCTCACAAAGGATGACTCCTATATAGCCTGTATGAGGGATAATCAAGAGCACAAAGAGAATTTTTCCAGTCAACTCAATAACGCTAGAGATCAAGGGGGGCAATTTGTGGCCAATACCTTGAAGGGTGTTTCCTAAAATTAAGAGACAGCCTAAAACTGGATAGAAGAAAGAGCTGATCTGCAGATAAAGACTGGCATTTGCGATTAATTTAGGATCGCTAGATCCAGATATGAGGCTTGTAAAGAAGGGGCTTGTAAAGAAGAGGAAAACTGCAACAAAAATGGACCAAATAAGAGAGAGGAGACAAGCTTGTTTAACGCCTTTTTGAATGCGTCGGAATTGTTTAGCACCAAAGTTTTGCGAGGTAAAGGTCGTCATACTTGTAGAAATAGCGGCCATTGGCAGAAGGGCAAAGGACATGATCCGGCGAGCTGAGATTTGAGCACTAATGATGGTCATTCCAAGCTTGTTGATAGCTGATTGCAAGATGACGGTTCCAATAGAGACAATCGAAGACATGAGGCCCATGGTCAGTCCTTGGCTAATCAAATCCTGATACAGCCTTTGATCCCAGACAAAATCTTTTCGACTTGGTAGAAGAAAAGGGACCTTTTTGCGGATATAAAAGAAACAAAGAAGTGCGGAGAAACTTTGAGCAATAATAGTCGCAATTCCAGCGGACTGGACTCCAAGATGGAGCTGGGTAATAAAAAGAAGGTCCAGAAGGATGTTGAGGATGGCGGCGATAATCAAGAAGTAGAGAGAGGCCAAGCTATCACCAACTGCTCTAAGAAGTCCGGCACAAAGATTATAGGCAAAGGTTACAGCCACACCATTCACAATGGTGGAGATATAGAGATAGGACTGAGCTAAAATAACAGAAGGTGTCCCTAAAAACTGAAGGAGAGGATAGAGTCCGACAGCACCGATAAGCATAACAAGGAGACTTAATACTCCACCAATCATAGCAGTTGCTGCAACAGATTTTCTTAATTGGTCTTCGTTTTTTGCTCCGTAATTTCTCGCAATAATGATGCCCATCCCATTGCTAACACCGACAGAAAATCCGACGATTAAATCAAAAATGGCAGAGGTCGCTCCAACAGCAGCTAGTGATCTTTGACCTAAAAAACGACCTACAATCATAACATCCGATATATTGTAGACTTGTTGGAAGATATTGGATAAGAGAATAGGGAAGGCAAAACTCAAAAGAGCTGGTAAAATAGGATCATCAGTGAGATTGACACGTTGAATTCTTTTCATAGTGCCATTATACCAACTTCACAAAACAGCGACAAGCGTCTTTGGTTGAATGCCCTTACATTTTTTGGTATAATCAGGGAAGAAACGGAGGCTTTATGAGCTTAACCAGCCAATTAATTACTGAAACATTTCCAGATTTGGATAAAGTCGAGCGGTTGAATATCGAGGCTTTCCCTGAAGAGGAACGGATTCCTTTATCAGAATACTTACGCTATACAGATAATGACGATGCCAATTTCTTTGCTTTTTATAACGAAGAAGAATTTGTTGGTTTTGCTTTCTCTATCTATAATCAGAAAGCTTTTTACGTCAGCTTCTTTGCCATCATGCCTCACTTACGGAGTCATGGGTATGGCCAAGAAATCATTGAAAAATTAGTCGAGTTTTACCAACGGACCATGCTCCTAGAGGTTGAGCGACTGGATGAAGAATGTGATAATCTAGAGCAACGTCAGGCACGGATGGATTTCTATATACGAAATGGCTTTAGAACAGCCAATGCTTTTCTTGAATACGACGACCTTAGTTTTGAGATTCTCTATCGAGGAGAGGGCTTCGATGAGGAGGCCTACCGTGATATCTTCCATAAACTGCAAGCAGAGAATTATTTTGATTTCCGCATCCAATACCGACGGTTTAGTGAAGATTAGATACAAAAAGAGCCTCTCTGTTTCTTGGCAGAGAAGCTCCTTTTTAGTTGATGGATGAAGAAGTATATATAATTCTATGGTAGCATCTTCTTTTTCTAATAATATACCTTGATTCATAAGTTGTTCCTAAATGCAATAAATCAGGTAAAAAGAATTGCCGTGGTGACAGAAAGCTGTTATACTAGAAAAGATTCAACATAAAAAGGAGAACATATGTTACGAAAAGGTTCCTTAACAGGTTTGCTGTTATTTGGTATTTTCTTCGGTGCAGGGAATTTGATCTTTCCACCTGCGCTAGGTGCCCAGTCGGGTAGCCATTTTTGGCCAGCTATTGCTGGATTTGTCTTATCAGGAGTAGGAATTGCGATTATTACCTTGATCATTGGGACGCTCAATCCTAAAGGCTATATTCACGAGATTTCACGTAAAATCGCCCCTTGGTTTGCTATCGTTTATCTGGTAGCCTTGTACCTCTCTATTGGCCCCTTCTTTGCCATTCCAAGAACGGCTACTGTTTCCTACGAGGTTGGAATCGCCCCCTTGTTAGGAAATGCCAATGGAGGACTTGGTCTCTTCATTTTTACCTTGATTTATTTCTGTTTGGCCTATTTGATTGCCTTGTATCCTTCTAAAATCTTAGATAGTATTGGTCGGATTTTAACACCTGTCTTTGCTATCTTGATCGTTGTACTGGTTGTCCTAGGTGCTCTCAAGTACAGTGGACACGCGCCACAAGTGGCAACAGCAGCCTACCAAGCATCTGCCTTTGGTCAAGGTTTCCTTGAAGGCTATAATACCTTGGATGCCCTTGCTTCAGTGGCCTTTAGTGTGATTGCGGTAACCACCCTCAATCAACTTGGTTTTACCAGCAAGAAAGAGTACATTAAAACCATCTGGATCGTTGGGATCGTCGTAGCCATTGGCTTTAGTATTTTATACATTGGCTTGGGTTACCTTGGAAATCATTTCCCAATTCCAGCAAAAGTGATGGCATCTGATGCCAATAAAGGTGTCTATGTCCTTTCAGAAGCGACCAAGGCTATCTTCGGTCCAGCTGCTCAAATCTTCCTCGCAGGTATGGTGACGGTGACTTGTTTCACAACAACAGCCGGTTTGATCGTGTCAACTGGGGAATTCTTCCATAACACCTTCCCTAAAATCTCTTACAAGGTCTATGCGACAGTCTTCACTTTGATTGGATTCTCAATTGCCAATCTTGGTTTGAGTGCCATTATTGCCTATTCATTGCCTGTTTTGATGGTCCTCTATCCAATCACCATTACTATTGTGTTGATTGTGATTGTAAATAAATTTACTCAACTATCAAAACCAGGAATGCAGCTGACTATGTTCCTAGTTAGCTTGGTTGCGATTGCAGATGTTCTTGCAAGCACCTTTAAACTTTCAGGCTTAGCTAACATCATTAAAACTTTACCATTTGCTGCGGAGTCTCTTCCATGGTTACTTCCAGCAGTAGTCGGGATTATCTTTTCTCTGTTCTTACCAAATAAACAAAGCGCAGAAGAAGAATAGGATTTGCTAGAAACTCTAAAGTTCCCCGCTTTAGAGTTTTTTTGATTTTGAAACTAGTAACGAAATGGATTCTTTAAAACCAAAACGTAGCAGAAATTTTTAATTTAAGGAAAGGCATGTTATACTATTTCTAACATATCAATATACGGAGCATTTTATGAATCAAATCGTTTTCTCTTTCACTGTCTTTTTGGCAGGGATTCTCTCCTTTTTCTCTCCCTGTGTCTTTCCTTTGCTCCCGGTCTACATCGGCGTTTTGCTAGGAAGTGATCAGGAAAAATCCATTCAGATTTTTGGGAAAAAGATACGCTGGCATGGCATCGTTAAGACCTTGTGTTTTATCGCAGGTATTTCTGTTATTTTCCTTATCATAGGTTTCGGAGCTGGCTTATTGGGGCAGGTTATGTATACCAACTGGTTCCGCTACGTAATGGGAGCGCTGATCATTATCCTTGGTCTTCATCAGATGGAAGTCTTTCACTTTAGCTTCTTAGAAAAGCAAAAAACAATGGATTTCGGGGCGAACAAGCACAAGAATGAATTGTTTTCAGCTTTTCTACTTGGACTTGGATTTAGTTTTGGCTGGACGCCTTGTATCGGGCCTGTTCTTGGCTCTGTTCTTGCCTTAGCAGCATCCAATGGACAAGATGCCCTCGTAGGTGCTCTCTATCTCTTTATCTATACACTAGGGATGGCCATCCCATTCTTGCTCTTAGCACTGGCATCAGGCCTTGTATTGCCTTATTTCAATCGTCTCAAACCCCATCTCTTGTTGCTGAAGAAAATCGGTGGAGCCATCATCATTATTATGGGGATTCTATTACTCTTGGGACAATTAAATAGCTTGTCTTCAATCTTTTCATAAATCAAATGGAGGTATTATACCTATGAAATTTATCAAATATACGTGTTTTTCAATCCTCTCAATCGCTTTACTGTCTGCTTGTTCGATGGAGCAATCAAGTGAGAGTGGTATGAACAATATGAGCAATCAAACCATGACCAACACAACCTCAAGTAAACATCCCTTAGTAGGAAAAGAAGCCAGTGACTTTGAACTAAAAGACATGAAGGGGAATACAGTCAAGCTTTCCGATTATAAAGGAAAAAAGGTTTACTTGAAATTTTGGGCTACCTGGTGTGGTCCTTGTCGCCAAAGTATGCCTGAACTTAATAAATTAGTTGAAGAAAAGGATCGCGACTTTGAAATTCTCACAGTTATGGCGCCTGGAATGCAAGGTGAAAAGACAGAAAAAGAGTTCGTCGAATGGTTTGCCCAACAAGACTATCCATCAGTGCCCGTCTTGTATAATCCAGATGGCTCTGCCTTTGCGAACTATCAAGTACGTTCCATTCCTACAGAAGTCTTCATTGATAGCCAAGGGAAGATTGGTCATGTGCAGCTAGGGGCGATTTCAAACGAAGATGCCAAGAAGATAATCAGTGAGTTAAAATAAAAAAATGAAGCATCAAGCTTCATTTTTTTGTAGTTTTTTAGTTACTTGCACCAGATGTAGCATCTGTATCCCCTTGGCCTCCGTCGCCGTGGCCCCCAGCATCAGAGGCACCTGAAGTTGCATCTGCATCCCCATGACCGCCAGCAGGAGCAATTGGGCCACTACCGCCTACAAGACGTTGACCAGTTGTTTGAAGGTACCAGTCCAACCATGGTTTAAAGTTAAAGACAATTTCATTAATACCAGCGTAAGAACCATCTTCATAGTACATAGCTTGGTAGTTGTGGGTGTTGATCACCCCTTCAGGTGATCCCGGAACAATAGTACGGACATAGTCTTGGTTTCCATTACGAAGGGTCCCAATCACCCATTCTACATTTTTCATACGTGCTGGTGGAAGAGATCCATGAACCGTTGACATACGGCTACCTGATTGAGGTGGTACCCGTTTGGCAAACATACTATCTGGATCTTGATGGGCATTGTTGTAGTAGAGGAATTGGTTGTTATCATCTGCGTAGGTTAACTCAAAAGGCATAGCTTTCAAGAACATATCAATTTGATTAACAGTTAGGATACCATGGTCTAGTTTCACATAGGTATCACCAGACACAGCTCCTGTGATTTCTGCAACCTTTTCAACCCAATCTGGATCATCCGGATCGACCTCAGTGACAGTAGTAGAAATTGGATGATTACAATCCAAGTCTTCAGGTTCAATTGGCTTTGGTTTTTTCAATTTGGACACAACCTCAACGTATTTGATAAAATTATCTAAGCAAGTTTCAAGGAATTTAACGGTTCCTTCATTTTTGATATTCCCATTTTCGTCAAAAGCTTCTTTGGCTTTTCCGAGAAGGAATTCATTTCCTGGAAGGGTATAGGCATTGACACCCGGAGCGTCAAGGATCTTGCGGAGGTGAACCTGAGCTCGTGAAGTTCCTTGATCATAGTAGGAAGCCCCAACGACCATGACTGGTTTATTTTCAAAAGGGTGTACTTCAAAGGAAAGCCATTCGAGGACTGATTTGAGAGCAGCTGAAATGGTATGGTTGTGCTCTGGGGTTGCAATAATCACACCATCTGCACGAGTGATTTTATTGTACAAAAGACGCAATTGGAAACTTTCGTCCCATTTTTCATCTTGGTTAAACATTGGAACTTCATCAATTTCAAGAATTTCCAATTCAAATTTAAGCTTAAATTGGCGTTGCATGAATTCCAAGAGTTTACGGTTATATGATTGATCATAGTTTGAGCCTAAAATTCCAACAAATTTCATTCTTATCGTCTCCTATTCTACAAGTTTTCCCAGTTAAATTTTTCAGCAGATTTGCGAATTAACTCATGAGCATTCCGTAATTTGTCTGTAATCTTGACAAAAATACGGAAGTCATCGAAGATGGCATCCAATTGTTGAATGACTTCTAAATCTACCAGATCTCCATATTGGTCGAAGGCTTGCAATGAATGTGAAAGTAAGAATTCATCTGGTAAAACATTTGCTTTAATTTCTGGAGCGTTTAAGATTTGACGAAGTTGCAATTGGGCACGTGAAGATCCTAAAGTACCGTAGGAAGCACCCGTGATCATAACTGGTTTGTTCAATAAAGGAAAGACCCCGTAAGAGAGCCAAGCTAAAGCGCTCATCAGAACAGCTGGAATAGAGTGATCGTATTCAGGAGTACCGATGATGACACCATCAGCTTGCTCGATTTTGGCAACAATTTCTAAGATAGCTTCTGGTACTTTCTTGTCAGCCGGTTTGTCAAAAACTGGGATGTCTTTGATTTCGACCAATTCAATATCCGCCTTATTAGCGAAATGTTTTTGCATGTATTGAAGTAGTTGACGGTTTGTAGAACGTTTGGAGTTGGTCCCCACAATCGCAATTAGTTTTGTCATAAAAATTTTCCTTTCTGATGTAGCGTTATATATAGGACTGAAGCCCACTTGTAAAGGCGATCTTGCCTGATTGCGAAACCAATAAGGTATCGATACCAGGGAGCGATTCAACAATATTGAGAATAGAAGAAGGGGTTTCCCCAAATAGTCGAGTAGTCCAAATCTCTCCATCTACGGATTGATCAGATATGATGGTAATGCTGGCCAAGTCTGTCTCAACAGGATAGCCTGTCTTGCTATCAAATATATGGTGAAAGGACTGGCCATCCACCTCTAGATGACGCTCGTAAATCCCTGAGGTTACGACAGACTTGTTCTCGATTGAAAGAGAGAGCAAGTGGTGACCTCTTGGTTTAACAGGATTTTGAATCCCGATTCGCCAGGGCTGTTTTCGAATTGGATTCTGACCGACTGTCAGAATATTGCCACCCAGGTCGATCAAAGCATCCGAGATTCCTTGACTCTTTAGAAATGTAGCAATGAGGTCAGCACTGTAACCCTTTGCCAAAGCCCCTAGATCAACTTTCATACCAGGATGTGTTAGATAGACAGCATGGTTTTCATGATCTAGTTGGATTTGTTGAGGGTTGATCTTCAACAAGGCTTGGTCGATTTCTTTCTGGTCAGGACGCCTAGCATCAGCAAATCCAATTCTCCAAGTCTGAACAAGAGGACCAATTGCAATATTTAAATGGCTATTTGGTGCCTGACTGTGCCGGGTACCTAAAGAGATGAGTTCAAAAAGATCTGGATGGACTTGAACTGCTGAGATACCCGCTCGATGATTGACCTCCATGAGTTCAGAGCTTGCATCATTGGCACTGAAGCGGTGTTCATAAGAACGGAGAAGCTCAAAACATCGAGCGAGAAGGTTATCTGCTTGTGGGTGCAGGATCGAAACAGTAATCGTTGTTCCCATCAAGCGTTCAGATTGACTGCTTAGGTCCACTGAAAATCTATCCTTTCCTATTTTCACTTACTTACAGTATATCAAAAAGATATCGTTTTCACAATCGTTTTAAGCATATTATTTGACTTTTTTTACAGTATGTGAAATCTATATTTCTTTTTAATTTGAAAAAAAAATCACAAATTTAAGCAAAATCATTGTAAACGATACCATTTTTATGATATACTCAAGAGGTAAATTAAATTAAAGGTAGGATTTTTTCTATGAGTAAAATCGTTGTTGTAGGGGCAAACCACGCCGGAACAGCATGTATCAACACTATGTTAGATAATTTTGGATATGAAAATGAAATTGTAGTTTTCGACCAAAACTCTAACATTTCATTCCTTGGTTGCGGAATGGCGCTTTGGATCGGTGAACAAATCGATGGTCCTGAAGGTCTTTTCTACTCTGACAAAGAAAAATTGGAAGCTAAAGGTGCAAAAGTGTATATGAACTCACCTGTTCTTTCAATCGATTATGACAAAAAAGTTGTGACAGCGGAAGTTGACGGGAAAGAACACAAAGAATCATACGAAAAATTGATCTTTGCGACTGGTTCAACACCAATCATTCCTCCGATCAAAGGAGTTGAAATTGTTCCTGGTAACCGTGAGTTCAAGGCGACTCTTGAAAACCTTCAATTTGTAAAATTGTACCAAAATGCTGAAGAAGTTATTGAAAAATTGAAAGACAACAGCAAACACTTAAACCGCATTGCCGTAGTTGGTGGTGGGTACATCGGTGTTGAGTTAGCTGAAGCTTTCGAGCGTCTTGGCAAAGACGTTGTCTTGGTTGATATCGTGGATACTGTCTTGAACGGATACTACGACAAAGACTTTACAGACATCATGGCGAAGAACTTGGAAGACAACAATATTCGTTTGGCTCTTGGACAAACTGTTCAAGCGGTTGAAGGAAATGGTAAAGTGGAACGCCTTGTGACTGACAAAGAAACTTTCGATGTAGATATGGTGATCTTGGCAGTTGGTTTCCGCCCTAACACAGCTCTTGCTGATGGTAAGATCGAACTCTTCCGCAATGGTGCCTTCCTTGTTGATAAGAAGCAAGAAACTTCACTTCCAGGTGTATACGCTGTTGGTGACTGTGCGACAATCTACGACAATGCGCGTGATGAAATGAGTTACATCGCTCTTGCATCTAATGCTGTTCGTTCTGGTATTGTGGGTGCTTACAACGCAACTGGTCACGAATTGGAAGGAATCGGTGTTCAAGGTTCTAACGGTATCTCTATCTACGGCCTTCACATGGTTTCAACTGGTTTGACACTTGAAAAAGCAAAAGCTGCTGGTTTCAACGCTGGTGAAACAGGATTCAACGACCTACAAAAACCTGAATTTATCAAACACGATAACCATGAAGTTGGAATCAAGATTGTCTACAATAAAGACAACCGTCAAATTCTTGGTGCTCAAATGGTATCACGTGATAGTGCAATCTCAATGGGAATTCATATGTTCTCACTTGCGATTCAAGAACACGTGACAATTGATAAATTGGCTTTGACTGACTTGTTCTTCTTGCCACACTTCAATAAACCATACAACTACATCACAATGGCAGCTTTAACTGCTGAATAATGAATTTTAAACAGGACTAGTAGTGGACTAGTTCTGTTTTTTATTTTATTTCATGTATTCAGAGGCGGTGAAATGAGGTATAATAAAGAAGATTAGAATGTGAAGGAGTTAGGGAATGTCTGAAAAAGAAGAAGATTTAAAAAAGGAATTTCATTTTGCCTCTAGTTCGATTGTGGCACATATTGTCAGAGGTGTTCTGGTTGGGATTGTGGTAGGATGCATTGTCTCAAGTTTTCGCTTCTTGATCGAACATACTTTTCATTTTGTTCAAGGGGTTTACACGGAAATGCCTCGTCATCCTCTCTATTTTTTAGCAATGCTTGGTGTGTATGTCTTGATCGTACTTCTAGCAGGTCGCCTGATTCGCTCCAATTGGGATATCAAGGGATCCGGAATACCGCAAGTAGAAGCAGAACTTAAGGGCCTCTTGGCCGTAAGTTGGTGGGATACCTTATGGAAGAAGTACATCCTAGGGATTTTAGCTATCGGTAGTGGCCTGATGCTTGGTCGTGAAGGTCCTAGTATTCAATTAGGGGCTATGGGAGGAAAAGGTATCGCTCATCATTTGAAGGTCAGCCCAGTAGAGGAGCGCTCATTGATTGCGAGTGGTGCCGCTGCAGGTCTTGCTGCAGCCTTTAATGCACCGATAGCGGGGCTCTTATTTGTAGTCGAAGAGGTCTACCATCATTTTTCACGTTTTTTTTGGATTTCAACCCTTGCGGCTAGTTTGACTGCTAACTTCATTTCACTCAATATCTTTGGTCAAACGCCAGTTCTCCATATGCCACAAAATATTCCTCCTCTTCCTCTCTCCCAGTATTGGATTTATCTTTTTCTTGGGGTCTTTTTGGGAGCAGCAGGCTATGTATATGAAGTAGTGGTGCTGAATATCGGTCGATTGTATCGTTTACTTGAGAAGATTTTTCATGTTCCTTCTCATTACTCTTCCTTATTTGCCTTTGTCTTGATTATTCCAATCGGCTATTTCCTTCCACAAATTCTTGGTGGCGGGAACCAATTGGTTTTGGATTTAGCTCGAGTACCGTATCCAGTTCTATCGATCCTTCTCTATTTTATGATCCGTTTTATCTGGAGTATGTTGAGTTATGGTAGTGGTCTACCTGGCGGAATTTTCTTGCCCATTCTAGCTTTAGGATCTCTTTTAGGTGCGATCGTTGGAACTTTCCTCCAAAACATTGGCTTTATCTCTCAAAATCAATTACCTCTCTTCATTATTTTAGGAATGAGTGGGTATTTTGGGGCTATTTCGAAAGCTCCTTTAACAGCTATGATTTTGGTAACAGAGATGGTCGGTGATATTCGTAGTTTAATGCCACTGGGAATGGTCACCTTGCTGGCTTACATGATCATGGATCTCTTCCATGGAGCACCAGTCTATGAAGCCATGCTGGAGCAACTCTTACCTGATAAGGCGCAAGAAGAAGGAGAGTTGACCTTGATTGAGATTCCTGTATCCGAAAAGATTGCAGGGAAACAAGTTCATGAACTCGAACTTCCTCAAGATATTTTAATTACTACGCAAATGCGAAGTGGTAAGAGCTATACGGTCAATGGTGCGACCCGCTTGTATCTAGGTGATAGCATCTTTGTGGTGGTGAAAGAATCTGAAATTGGACGAGTCAAGGATATTCTTTTGTAAAAGACAGTTTCTTAGAAAAGTCTTTCTATTATTAAATTTTCAGACAATTGTTGAAAAATGAGAAAACTTCTGGTAAAATAAGTCCAAGAACAAAAGAGGAGAAGTCTTTCATGAAAAAATATAGTCTACTCTTATTGAGTGTTGCTCTTTTAGCAGGGTGTGCAAATTCTACTAGCAAACAGTCGAGTCAAAAGACGCAAACCAGCTCAACGATGCAGTTGTCAAAGGCTGACCAGAAGACCTTGGACAATGCGACAGCTGAATACAAAGACTTTGTCGAAATGCAAATCGACCAATTGCTCAAGGATACAGAAGGTTTCCGAGATACCCTAAAAGCTGGGAATTTGGAAGAAGCTAAAAAACAATATCCCCTGATCCGCATGGCCTATGAACGCTCAGAACCGATTGCTGAAACCTTTGGGGAGTCTGATGTGAAGATTGACTATCGTTTGGTGGACTATGTGGATGAAAATAAATCAGAAGAAGGCTGGTCTGGCTTTCACCGGATTGAGCGCATCCTTTGGGAAAACAATACCACAGATGGCACAGAAAAATATGCAGACCAACTGGTGAACGATATCAAGGAGTTGAAAGCTAAGATCGCAACCGTTGATGTGACTCCTGATGTGATGCTAACTGGGGCTGTTGATCTGCTAAATGAAGTAGCAACGCAAAAGATCACGGGTGAAGAAGAAGTCTTCTCTCATACAGATCTGTACGACTTCCGTGCCAATATTGAAGGAGCTGAAAAGATTTTCTCTCTCTTTAAACCTTTGATTGAGAAAAAAGATGCCAAGTTGGTTAAAACCTTGGAAGCAGAATTCAAAAATGTCAATGATTTATTGGACAAACACATGACTGATGAAACAAATTACAAGTCTTACACAGATTTGACCAAGGAAGATACCAAGGAATTGGCCGAAGCGGTGACCAAACTTGGTGAACCTTTGTCTCAAATGGGTGTGATTTTAGATGGGAAATAAGAAAAATGGCTGACGAAAAATTTTTAGATAAAAAAATGGACCGTCGTGAATTTCTTAAAAAAGCAGGTATTGGAGGGGCCGGTCTAGCACTAGGCCTCTCTGGTGCATCTGCTTTTTTCGCTAATCAAGACAGTTCCAGTAAAAAAGCTTATGATGGGGATGAAGACATCTCCTTTTATGGCAAGCATCAAGCAGGGATTACGACGGCCATGCAGAAGGCTTGCTACTTGGTGGTGCTGGATCTTCACACGACGGACAAAAAAGAAGTCATCCAGCTTTTTAAAGATTGGACCGACTATAGTAGTAAATTAGTCGAAGGGCATTTGGTTAAAAAAAATGGTGCTAATGCCCTCTTGCCGCCAACAGATACAGGTGAAACAGTAGGACTCAACCCCTATCGCTTGAGCCTGACTTTTGGAGTTTCGGCTGATTTTCTTAAAAAACTTGGTTTAGAATCCAAACGTCCCAAGCTCTTTCGTGATTTGCCTCCATTTCCAAAGGAGCAGTTGCAGGACAAATACACAGGTGGCGATATCGTCATCCAGGCCTGTGCCGACGATGAGCAAGTAGCCTTTCATGCGGTGCGAAATCTCATCCGCAAAGGTCGCAATACCATCACCATGAAGTGGAGTAAGTCCGGTTTTGCGGCGATTGGTGACAGAAAAGAAACGCCGCGTAACCTCTTTGGCTTTAAAGATGGAACAGCAAATGTCACGACGGAGAAGGACTTTGATAAGGTCGTCTGGACTGACAGTAAGGACTGGATGAAGGGTGGTTCCTATATGGCTCTTCGCCTAGTCCAAATGCACTTGGAAACTTGGGACCGGACCAATTTGCAAGAGCAGGAAAATACTTTTGGTCGCTACAAGGAGTCAGGGGCTCCATTTGGGAAAACCAACGAATTTGATGAAGTAGATTTATCTAAACTACCAGTTGATTCACATGTCCGTTTGGCCAAAGAAGTGGATCGTCCGATTTTACGGCGTTCCTATTCTTATTCAGATGGCATCAATGAACAGACTGGGCAATTTGATGCAGGCTTGATTTTTATCGCCTTTCAAAAAGATCCAAACAGTTTTGTTAAAATCCAAACCAATCTAGGTGCAGTGGATAAAATGAACGAGTACATCACCCATATTGGAAGTGGACTCTTTGCTTGCTTTGCAGGCGTAGAGAAAGGAGGCTACCTTGGTCAAGCACTCTTTGAATAAACTCTTGATCTTGTTCGGCATTCTTGCCTTGTTCTGGACTCATCCAGTGGCTGCGGAATCTTATAGCGATCTCTTTATCAAGATCACAGATGCAACAACCGCTGTAGAAAATAAAAACCAGGATAAGGCCAAGGAATTGATCGCTGAGATTCAGGCTGATTTTAAAACCAAGGACCACCATGATTCCAAGGCAGGAAAAAAAGTTAGCCAAGCTCTAGCTATAAAAGGGGAGGTAACCAAAGAGGATCTCACTAAGATCTCATCAGCCTTGCTAGCTTTTGAAAAAGAGCAAAATCCGATCGATTTAGAGGCGGAAAAAGACAAACTCGTTAGTCGCCTCGCTCCTTATTTTAAGAACTTACAAGATGCCATTACAGCTAAGGATCTGGATAAAACCCGTCAAACCTATGCAGATCTCAATAATACCTGGACACGAAACGAAGCAGTGGTAAGGGATCATAGCACAGCCTACTATGGCAAAATCGAGACGGCCATTTCGCTCTTACGTAGTAGCATTGAAACAGAGCCTACTGACTTCACCAGCATCCAGTCCTCCTATGATGACCTCAAAAATGGGATTGATGCCTTTGTAAAAGGAGAAGCGATTAGCAGTGCTAGTACGGATTTGACACTGAAAGATGGGATCAAGCTTTTGGAGAAGGCGCAAAACCAATTCCAATCCGGCGACGATAAATCTGCTGCAGCAACTATGAAGCAGTTCATCACCATCTGGCCAACTATCGAGGGGGATGTCAGCACGACCAATCCAAGTCTCTACACGCGCGTAGAGAGTGAATCCCCGGTCATTATGGTTAAGGGGACAGAAAAGACCTACCAAGAGAAATTACAAGCCTTGATCAGGGACCTTTCTGCGATCGATACGACAGCTTCTTACAACGCTTTTGATGCTATGTTGATTCTTCTGCGTGAAGGAGTAGAAGCGCTTCTGATCGTCATGGCTCTTGTGACGACCCTTAAGGCTGCTAAGATGAGGAAAGGCCTCAAATGGGTCTATGGTGGAGCTCTTGCTGGTGTTCTTGCCAGTGCAGCGATCGCTCTTGTTTTGCAAGTAGCTTTTCCAGCTGTGACTTCGGGGTCTAACCGGGAAATCATTGAAGGGGGCGTTGGGATTTTCGCTGTAGTCATGATGATCCTCGTAGGAATTTGGCTACACAGCAAGTCCTCTGTCAAACAGTGGAATGCCTTTATGGACCGTCAGATGAAGACGGTAACGGCTACAGGAAGTTTTGTCTCTATGTTTGCCCTCAGTTTCTTAGCAGTCTTTCGTGAAGGGGCTGAGACCATTCTCTTCTATGTTGGGATCATTCCACGGATTACAACCGCTCATTTCATACTAGGAATCGGGCTTGCCATAGCCGTTCTCATCATCATTGCAGTGGCGATGACCAAGGCCAGTCAAGCGATCCAACCTCATCGAATCTTTTTCATTCTGACGTGGTTGATTTACGCCTTGGCCTTCAAGATGCTCGGTGTCAGCATCCACGCCCTACAGTTGACCAATATTCTACCTAGTCATTTGGTCAATGGACTTCCTACCATTGATTGGGCGGGTATCTATCCAAGCTGGGAAGTTCTTCTTCCTCAACTACTCTTTGTGGCCCTGATCGCCCTTATCACGGTGAGACAACATGGCAAAGAGTAGAGCAGATAAAATGACCATTGTCGAGCACTTGGTCGAATTTCGAAAACGATTGATCGCGGTTGTCTTGTGTTATATTATCGTCTTCATCGTAGCCTTTGTTTTTGCTGGAGAACTCTACCAAGTATTGACGGCTAGCCTCCATCAAAAACTGCTGGTACTAGGGCCAAATGATATCCTCTGGATCTATGTTTCGCTGGCCAATCTCACAGCCTTTAGCCTGACCCTGCCCTTTATTGTCTACCAGATTTGGCAATTTGTGAGGCCGGCTTTGAGGGAGAAGGAGGCGCGTGCAGTCTTTGCCTACATCCCAGCTAGCTTTATTTGCTTTGTGCTGGGGCTTGCATTTGGTTATTTCTTTGTCAGCCCTGCGATTTTAGAGGTCTTGATGCGCTTGGGAGAAGGACTGTTTGATACCCAATTGACGGCGCAAAATTATTTAACCTTCTTATTGCACACCACCCTGCCTTTAGGAGTCTTGTTCGAGTTACCAGTTTTAGTCGCTTTTCTGACCTCAATTGGGCTGTTGACACCACAATTTTTAATCACCTACCGTCGTTATGCTTACTTTGTCCTGCTGGTCTTAGCCGTCGTGCTAACCCCTGCAGACTTTATCAGTGACTTGGCCATGACGCTCCCTTTGATCCTCTTATTTGAAGTGAGTGTCGCCATCAGTAAAGTCATCTATTCGAGAAAAAGGAGAAACTAATGGGAATTTTACGTGATATTGGAGCACCAGGTTTGATCATCATCATCCTGGGTGCCCTTTTGATTTTTGGACCAAAACGCCTGCCTGAATTGGGCCAGTCTATCGGCAAAATGTTTGCTGAATTTAAGACAGCTGTCAATAAAGGCAGTGAAGAAGCTGATCAAGACGCAAAAGAAGACAAGAAAGAAAAAGAATAATCAGACAATTTTCAAAATTCTATTGAGTTCGATTGCATAAAAAGGTATAATAAGACAAGGACTTGCAATCGACGAAGGAGGAAACCATGATTATTACGATTTTGTCACTCATTTTCTATTTTACCTATATCGGATTCTTATGCTGGTTGGTCGTAAAAATTGTCGAAAAATTGTTCAATTTCTTGTTGAACCGTTAATAAAGAAACAATCCATTTCACCTCAAGTGAGTGGATTTTTTTGTGTCCTGTTTATTTAGAAGAAAGCAAATAGCAGGAGAGAGCTCAACGGTCTGAGATTGAAGACAAGTCGTATCAAAAACTTTCCTTAGGTGAGTACGGACGTCAGCGAACTTCTTCGAAGTTCCATGACTAATTATTGAGCCTAAGGTCTCAATAATTCCGAGTGCCTGAAACGTTATTGTTTCAGGCACTTTTCCCACAGCGGAAAGTTTCGATATTTTATCACCTTATTCTACTTTATAATAGTTTATTTACATTCTAAGAGACCCTTGTGGTCTCTTTTTGTGTATCTATTTCCCCTAGCTAGTGACTAACTTGAACTTCAAACTGTATTTCGGTATGATAGTAGGGAGTAGAACGACAGTTTATTTGTGTGGCCTGACTGAGTAATATACAAGGGGCTGTAAAATAATTATCCAGTAGTGATTAATACAGAAGATATTTTTAAATTTTTTTGGTCACACAACGCGAAAAAAAGTTACAAATACCAAAAGGAGAAAAATGATGAAAAGGGATAATATCTTTATAGAAGAAAAAATTAATGAACTCATTACATTTAATGAAATGATGATTAAAGAATGGTTACAAGAGTTAGACCAACTTAAGCAAGGGATTAATCCTTATAAACGTCCAATTGAAGAAGTTATTAGACTAACTAAAGAAGATATTTCTATTTATCAAGAAAGGAAAATGATAGCCACCTACACTGCAGGTTATCCTATTGAAAAATTCAAAGAAGAGTACCTTACATTTGTCGATAGCCTTGTCCCTGTTTGGCATAGTAATTCGGGATATGATGAGATGCTATGGGCCCTTTCCATTGGTATTTTGTTAGAGATTGATGAAATGACTTTTGAAAAATTGGTAGATTTGGTAAGGAAAGATGATCCAGAGGACTATTTGATCGATTACCTTATCCAGTCTCGTCATCCAGAATGGACAATTCGGATAAACTATAATTTCCCAAGACCTTATGGCTTTACCCGAAAGATTATAGAGGAAGAAAATTCTGAACAGGCCCTCAAACTGCTGAAAGAATATGTAACTAAGAAATGGTATCCTGGACATCGGGATACTGGTTGGTATGACTTGCATAAGTACAACATTGATAATTATTATGGCTACTGGTCTTTTGAATCAGGCGCGCTCTGCAAATTGAAGGAATTGGATTATAAACAGTTAGAAGGGCTTCCGTATTTTCCATATGATTTGGTTGCGGAAGGTGGAATAGATTAAGATGAACTACGGATCAATAGGATAAAGCACATATAAATCCATAGGAGTAAATAATGATTTTAAGAGATGAAATAACAACGAGCGATAAAATACTAAAAATAATTGATTTTGAAAAGAAAACAATAAACGAAAAGCAAGAAAAAATTCAAAATCTAATAAAAGATAATGAGGAAGGAGTTCAAAGATACAAGCTAACAAATGACAAAGTTATTGCAAATACAAAGAGGACAATTAAAGTATTAACTGAAAAAGTTCTAGTAGCTACCTATACGGCAGGTTATCCAATTGAAGATTTTAAGGAGGAATATATTAATTTTGTTAATAGCCTTCTTCCAGTTTGGCAGAGCAATTCTGGCTATCTTCAAATGATTTGGGCTCTTTCTATTGGTATTCTGTTAGAGATTGATGAGGAGATTTTTGATCAGTTAGTTAGCTTAGTCAAAAAGGATGATCCAGAGGATTATTTGATCGATTACTTGATTCAATCTCGTCATCCAGAGTGGAAGATTCGATTGAATTATAATTTTCCAAAGCCTTATGGTTTTACCAGAAAAATTATTGAAGAAGAGGATTCTGAACAGGCTCTAAAATTGCTTAAAGAATATGTGACCAAGAAATGGTATCCTGGACATCGGGATACTGGTTGGTATGACTTGCATAAAGAGAATATTGATAATTATTATGGTTACTGGTCCTTTGAATCAGGCGCTCTCTGCAAATTGAAGAGATTGGATTATAAACAGTTAGAAGGACTTCCGTATTTTCCTTATGACTTGGTTACTGAAGGAACGCTATAAAATGAATTCTAAGGTTGAAAAATGATGGAAGATAAGATTTTAACAAAAGAAGAAGTGCTTCAAAATGGTATTTGTTTTGAAGAAGAGCTTGATTGGGGTGGATGGTATTGTTAGCAGATTGTTTCTGAGAATGAATCTGGCGAAGAAATTCCATTTACAGGTTTAGCTTATGATTTATACCCAGATGGTAAATTAGAGTATTATGGCTATATTAAAGATGGGCTCCGTCATGGAATGAATGTATGGTTTTATCCTAATGGAAATATTGAAAGCATCAATCCTCAAGATTGCGGTGCGGCTGATGGGCTTCAAAAGAAATACTATGAAAACGGCGCATTAAAATCACAGACATATTGTGTTTTAGGGGCAAGAGTAACTTATATTGAGTACGATGAGGCTGGCCATATTATCGATGAAAAATTAGAACCGACTGAGGCAGATATTGAGAGAGCAAGGAAGTGGGGTGTTGATTTATCGAAACGAGACATGACTTTGAAATAGAACAAAATCGATTGAGGTCTCAGATTGACTTAACGAATCATTTCATTCCCTCTGGTATCCAATATGTGGCAGGAGTGGACCTTGCTTATTGGAAAGAAGGAGACAAGGAATATGGTGTCGCTTGTATCGTTGTGATCAACCGTAAAACTATGGAAGTGTTGGAGGAAGTGAGTTACTCTGACGAAATCCATGTTCCTTATCTTCCTAGTTATTTAGCTTTTCGAGAGTTACCTTTGATTTTAGAGGCAGTAAAACTTTTAGGTGTTATACCAGATTTGTATATGTTTGATGGAAATGGATATTTGCATCCGCGCAATATGGGGATAGCGACACACGCTTCTTTCTACTTAAATAAGCCGACGATTGGCGTCGCTAAAAACTATTACCATATTGACGGCGCACAATATACCGTCCCTGAAAATCGTGAGGGAGCTTATACAAATATTGTAAAAGACGGTGAAATTTATGGGCAAGTTTTACGGACTCATCAAGATGTCAAACCAATCTGTATTTCTTGTGGGAATTGGATTGATCTGGAAACAACCCGGGAATTTGTTTTAGAATTTGTGACAAAAGATAGCAGATTACCAATCACAACACGATTCGCTGATATCATGACACACCGGGAAAGAAATAAGAGAAAAATTTGAAATCAGATTGGAGAAAATATGAGTAACAAAGTATCAATTATGCAAGAAATGTTTAAAAAAGAGGGTTCAGATGAACTTGTTCCTGCTGTAACCATTATATTGGATGGCCAAATTAGAAATATCATCGACGCCCTTTCAGAACAGAATGGTTATGAAGGCTATCCAGAGGCTATTTCAGAAATTCTTTTCAAAGGGATAGAAGGTATGATAAAAAAATAAATCGGGCAAATCGTGTCTAGACTATGCGGAAGAATATTCTTGGAGAAGTGGGCTCCTTGATATAATAAAGGAGTATGAATATGGTAGAAATAATGAGAGTTTATGATTTAGAGTCGTCTATTAGAAATGCAGATTTAAAATCATTTCAGAAATACTATAATGGGGAGATTCATCAAGAATTTACAAATGATAGTCTTTCTATGTTAGAGTTACTATATACCGAATCTAGTAATTATCCTGATAGAATGCAAATTGCAGAATATTTGATTCATCAAGGAATTGATGTAAATCATCAATCAAAAAGAATGAGCACTGCTCTTCACTTACTTTTAGGTTCTGCAAAAGCAAATTGGCCTGCTGATCCAAAATATCTCTTTGAGGAAGCAGAATTTCTTATACAGAATGGAGCAGATGTGAATGTGAAGGATTCTCATGGTGGAACACCTCTATCATATGCAATTGCAACATTGAAAGCCTCTACTGAAGATTTACTTCCTTTGTACAAAGCTCTTTTAAACGCTGGGGCATATGTATATGAACGTTCAAGGGGAACTTCGTGTATAGAATTGACAAAGAAATTTCCTTGGAGAGCAGATTTACTTCCCTTGCTGGAGGACTATCAGAGAAAATCACAATGATTGTAGTGATTTTGCTACTTCCAGAAAAGGAGTAAAGTAAAATTTGATAAATTCTGACAACGGTTTAGCCTTTCTAACAATTGTTCAGAAGTCTTTGCAAGGAACAGATATGAGCTTGAAGATAGAAGTACCGGAGTAATACAAAACCCCCTTGTTTAATCGAAATAGTTTGTGTAAAAAACTAAGAATTGATTGATCGCTAAAAATAGATAGGAGTATATGAATCGAATGAAATACCTAAAGGTCCTCAGCTTTCGAACTAAGGTGATTATGGGTTTGGCTTTGTTAGCTCTCTTTACCTACTCAGCTTATTCCTACGCCTGGCCTAAATATGTTCAGTGGAAGGAAGACTATGAAGTACAGATTGTTAAAACAAAGGTGGAAAGAATAGAAACTTTTGGATCTCAGAATCGCTATGTATACTATAAAACAAAGAACTCAATTCCGGCAGATGTTTTATCCAATCACTTTGTCACAAGTAATGCAAAATTTGTTGGCATAGGGAACAGTCGGTTAGTTGAATTATCCGTAAACGTCTATGATCTCAATCATATAAACAATCCTCCGAAGAGAATTGATGTTGTTAAACTTATACAAAAATATAATCAGGATTATAAATTGGATTTTTACTCGACAAGAGATTATACAGTTAACGGGATAGATTATTTAGTTTTTTCCATAACGAATAAGGAAAACAAGGAAGATAAGAAAGAGATTGCTTTAGATGTTGATACAGAGCAGATAGGAGTGGCACTTCCTGAAGACAAGTTAATGGAACAAGCAAAAAGTAGTAATAAAGTTTTTGCTTTCTTTTACACTAATTTAGATAATATTATAGAAAATAACGGAATTACGGGGTCGTTTTATCTAAGCTATAATAAAAATAAAAACGGATTGAAGAATGACTCTTTCAATTTTATCAAAGAGTTTCCAGAAATCTTTGATAAATTAGAAAAAGGAGGACGGATTGTAGTTCGCAAAGGAGAATACAATGATCCGGAAGCTATTTTTCAAGATATGCGCCATTGGTTTGCACCAATTGGTCAGGATAAATTAGATGTTATTGCAACAGATCCAAAAACAAATGAGCAAACTCCGATCCATACGTATAAAGAATACAGGGAGTGGTACGAAAAACATCGAGATCACTTATAGTTTTTAGAATTTTAACAGTTAGGACAAAACACATGCAATATTATTTTATTGGTGGCCTAGGTAGCAATAGCTACCATCTGGCTCCGCTTATTGAAGAGCTTGGCTTTCCTGTGACCTTTCTAGATCCCTACGGGGAAATGATTCAGACAGAAAAAGATCTCCATGCTTGGTTTCAAGGTCAGATTGGCCAGGCGGAAGAGATCTGTTTATTGGGGCATTCTTTGGGTGGAGATTTGGCTCGTTATCTTGCTGCAGCGTTCCCTCAGATCCAGGCTCTGATTCTCTTGGATGGGGGCTATCTGGATATGGAAAAGATCCTGCCTCTTGAAGAAGAACTAGAAGGTACATCGTCCTTCATGCAGCAGCAAGTCTTTTCGACATTGGAAGAAGCCGTGTTAGCAGAATTCGGTGATGGAGCAGATCCTACTCCTATAGCGCGAAAAGCAGTAGAGGCTAGCACTCGCTGGAATCCAGCGAGTGAACAATATGAATTAAATCTGGATCTAGAAAAGGTCTTGGCCTTATTGCGTCTACGGCGTCAGATCAAGACTTACCAGATTCCACTTTCGGACCAGTCTGTCCTCTTTATTGGCCCTCGATACCAAGAAGAACCTGAATGGAGGAAAGTAGCTCTGAATCAACTAGATCCCAAGATCAAGCAAGTCTTGCTAGAAGGCTTGGGGCACGAACTGTATACAGAGGCACCAGAAATTGTAGCTAGAGAAGTCAACAATTGGCTCCAAAATGTTCATAAATAAAACCTGTTTCTCTGTTTGAAACAGGTTTTATTCTTGTAATTTCCGAACATTATTTCCTATAAAATCATTCCCGTTGCATTAAGTCCGTATCTTTGATATAATCTATCAAGGAAACGTCAAGAGACGTAGCGATGCGCTTGTGTGCATAGGTAGGTCAATTTTTAGAAAAGAGATTTTTCAATCTATGTTAAATGAATTTCCTATTTTCGACTATGAAGATATCCAGTTGATTCCCAACAAATGTATCATCAATAGCCGGTCTGAAGCAGACACGACCATTCAATTTGGAAAGCATACCTTCAAGCTACCAGTTGTTCCAGCTAATATGCAGACGATCTTGGATGAGAATGTAGCAGAGCAGTTGGCACGTGGTGGTTATTTCTACATCATGCACCGCTTTGATGAAGCAGGTCGGATTCCTTTTGTCAAACGCATGCATGAGCAGGGTTTGATCGCTTCGATTTCGGTCGGTGTTAAAGAATACGAATACGACTTTGTGAGTCAATTGAAGGCAGATGCGCCTGAGTACATTACCATTGATATCGCACATGGTCATGCGGATAGTGTCATTCGAATGATCCAACACATCAAGAAAGAATTACCAGATACCTTTGTCATTGCTGGAAATGTCGGAACACCTGAGGCTGTTCGTGAATTGGAAAATGCGGGAGCTGATGCGACTAAGGTCGGAATCGGCCCTGGTAAGGTTTGTATCACCAAAGTTAAGACTGGATTTGGTACAGGTGGTTGGCAATTGGCTGCCCTTCGCTGGTGCTCAAAAGCAGCGCGTAAGCCAATCATTGCGGACGGTGGGATTCGGACCCATGGCGATATCGCCAAATCGATTCGTTTCGGGGCGTCTATGGTCATGATCGGTTCTCTCTTTGCAGGTCATATCGAAAGTCCTGGTAAAACAGTCGAAATCGATGGAGAGTCTTTTAAAGAGTACTATGGATCTGCTTCAGAGTACCAAAAAGGTGCTTATAAAAACGTCGAAGGCAAGAAGATTTTATTGCCTGCCAAGGGTCATTTGCAAGATACCTTGACAGAAATGGAACAAGATTTGCAAAGTTCGATCTCTTATGCTGGTGGCCGGAGATTAGCAGATTTGAAACATGTTGACTATGTGATCGTTAAGAATTCCATCTGGAATGGCGATGCACACTAATTGAATTACTTATTTATTTCACGAATGGGCGTGATGTTTCTACAAGGTGCCGGAACACCTAACAATAAGTAAGTCGAGATAAATCCTTTTGTTAGAGGATATTCAAGGCTTGCTTTGCAGGCCTTTTTGTGTTTTGTGAAGAAGTAACGGATTTTATAGAAAGTAGGAGGAAGTATGAAATTACTTGAAGAACGCATCTTAAAAGATGGCAACGTTTTAGGTGAGAATATCCTCAAGGTGGACTCCTTTTTGACCCACCAAGTGGATTTCAAACTCATGAAAGAAATTGGCCAGACCTTTGCGGACCGGTTCAAAGATGCGGGTATTACCAAAGTCGTCACCATTGAAGCATCTGGGATCGCGCCAGCCCTTTATGTAGCAGAAGCACTGGATGTCCCTATGATTTTTGCGAAGAAAGCGAAAAACATCACCATGAATGAGGGGATTTTGACAGCTGAGGTTTATTCCTTCACCAAGCAAGTCACCAGTACGGTTTCAATTGCTGGTAAATTCTTAGATCCAGCGGATAAGGTTTTGATCATTGATGATTTCCTTGCAAATGGCCAAGCAGCTAAGGGCTTGATTCAGATCATCGAACAAGCTGGTGCTCAAGTGGAAGCCGTTGGAATCGTCATTGAAAAATCCTTCCAAGATGGACGGGGATTATTAGAAGAGTTGGGATTTCCAGTTGTATCCCTCGCGCGTTTGGACCGTTTTGAAAATGGTCAGGTTGTATTTAAGGAGGCAGACATCTAATGCAAAAACAAGAAAGCCATTCACAGGCCGCTGTTCTAGGCTTGCAGCACTTATTGGCCATGTATTCCGGTTCTATTTTGGTGCCGATCATGATCGCGGGAGCTTTGGGCTACAATGCTCATCAGCTAACCTACCTCATCTCTACAGATATCTTTATGTGTGGGGTGGCGACCTTCCTGCAAGTCCAACTCAATAAACACTTTGGAATTGGTCTTCCAGTGGTCCTTGGGGTTGCCTTCCAGTCTGTGGCACCTCTCAGCATGATCGGGGCTAGCCATGGTAGTGGGGCCATGTTTGGTGCCTTGATTGTTTCAGGGATTTACGTGGTTCTGGTCTCAGGATTCTTCTCGAAAATCGCCAACCTCTTCCCATCCATTGTGACGGGATCTGTCATTACGACCATTGGTTTGACATTGATTCCGGTAGCCATTGGTAACATGGGCAATAATGCTGACAAACCAACGGTGCAAAGTTTGCTCTTGGCCGTGATCACTATTCTTATCATTCTTGTGGTAAACATCTATACAACTGGCTTTATCAAATCCATCTCGATTTTGATTGGCTTGATTGCAGGGACTGCTATGGCAGCTTCTATGGGCTTGGTAGACTATACACCTGTGGAACAAGCCCCTATCCTTCATGTTCCAACACCTTTCTTCTTTGGAGCCCCTAAGTTTGAAATCACCTCAATCTTGATGATGTGTATTATCGCGACGGTTTCCATGGTCGAGTCAACTGGTGTCTATCTTGCTCTTTCTGATATTACCAAAGATCCAATTACTAGCACGCGCCTTCGCAATGGCTACCGCGCTGAAGGGTTGGCCGTTCTCCTTGGTGGTATCTTCAACACCTTCCCTTACACTGGATTCTCACAAAACGTTGGTTTAGTGAAATTGTCTGGTATCAAGACTCGTCTTCCAATCTATTATGCGGCTGGTTTCCTTGTTCTACTCGGTCTCCTTCCAAAGTTTGGAGCTTTAGCACAAATCATCCCAAGCCCAGTTCTTGGTGGAGCGATGCTGGTCATGTTTGGTTTTGTATCTATTCAGGGGATGCAGATCCTTGCGCGTGTTGATTTCGAACACAATGAGCACAATTTCCTCATCGCGGCTGTATCAATTGCAGCAGGGGTCGGCTTGAACAACAGCACTCTTTTTAATGGCTTACCAAGTGAATTTAAAATGTTCTTTGCTAACGGGATTGTCGTCGCAAGTGTCTTGGCAATCGTACTCAACGCTATTTTAAACCGCCATAAAAACTAATTACAGATGAACCGGAGATCCTTGGATCTTTGGTTTTTTTGACTTTTAAGGAAACATATAGTAGAGTGGAAGGAGAAAAAATTCAACTTGATTAGAAGAAAGTCAGAACCATGTATCTAACCCATCACTTTAAAGAGCGTTTGCGCTTGTTTGTCAGTCTGTTTTTGCCGATTTTAATCTACCAATTGGCTAATTATTCAGCCAGCTTTGTTGATACAGCCATGACGGGACAATACAATACCTTGGACTTAGCTGGAGTCTCAACTGCCACTAGTCTATGGAATCCCTTTTTCACCTTCTTAACAGGGATTGTATCAGCTTTAACACCAATTATCGGTCATCATTTAGGGCAGGGAAATAAAAAACGAATCGCTTCTGATTTTTATCAATTCGTTTATCTATCCTTCATGATGGCTCTCCTATTGATCGTTTTTGTACTAGTTATCGCACCAGTCGTCTTAAGAAAAATCGGTTTAGAAAGTGTCGTAGCAGGGATTGCAACCCATTATTTAGCCTTTCTGTCTCTAGGGATTTTGCCTCTTTTACTCTTTAGCGTGGTCCGTTCCTTGCTGGATACCTTGGGCCTCACTCGCTTGTCCATGTACCTCATGCTTCTCTTATTGCCTTTAAATGCAAGTTTCAACTACATGCTGATCTATGGAGCTTTTGGTCTACCTGAGTTAGGAGGAGCAGGAGCAGGATTAGGAACCTCCTTGGCCTACTGGGTTCTCCTCATCATTGCTTTCTTGATCCTTTTCAAACACCCTAAAGTAGCTATCTACCAACTTTGGAAGATTCAACCTCTCAATCTCAAAGAGATGAAAGAGACCATTCGATTGGGCTTACCGATTGGTGGAATTGTGTTTGCTGAAGTGATTATCTTCTCTGTAGTAGGGTTACTCATGGCTAAATTCCCATCTATGACCATCGCCAGTCACCAGTCGGCCATGAATTTTTCAACTCTCATGTACGCTTTTCCAGCTAGCATCTCCAATACCATGGCTATTATTGTATCCTACGAGATTGGAGCTGGTCGTCCCGATGTCGTTCGCCAATATTGTCGGATCGGACGCTGGACAGCCTTTGGATTTGCCTTCTTTACCCTTACTTTCCTCTATCTGTATCGCTATCAAGTGGCAGGACTCTATGGAACTGACTCAGAATTTATTCATCAGACAGCCATCTTTATGACCTATAGCCTACTGTTCCAAATAGCAGATACGGTCGCAGCACCGATTCAAGGGATTCTTCGAGGCTACAAGGATACAACTGTCCCTTTCCTACTTGGAGTCTTTAGTTACTGGTGTGTCTCTATTCCCTTGGGGATCCTTTTAGATCATGTCACTAACTTAGGTCCGTACGCCTACTGGATTGGTTTAATTTCGAGCATTGTCGTTAGTGGGTTTTGTTACCAGATGCGACTTTGGCAGATTCAAAAGAAATACCAAATTTCCTAAAAACAAAAACAACCAGAATATGCTTCTGGTTGTTTTGTTTATTTGGTACGCATTTCACCTTGAGGGAAGTAGGTTCCTTCAGGCATGTCGTTGATGATAACGTGAACAGCAGATTGAGGAGCGCCAGTATTGCGGACAACAGCCTCGGTTACTTCTTTAGCGAGGGCTTTCTTTTGTTCCAAAGTGCGTCCTTCAAATAAATCAATTCGTACAAATGGCATAGGGCCACCTCCTAAATTTTTTATAGGACTATTTTATCACATTTTGGGATACAAAGGTCAGCAAAATTATGGTAAAATGATAATGAAACACATTTTAGAGAGAACAGAAGGAAAATGGCACAATTATATTATAAATATGGGACCATGAACTCAGGGAAAACCATTGAGATCTTGAAGGTGGCCCATAATTATGAAGAGCAAGGCAAGAGCGTCGTCATCATGACATCGGCAATCGATACACGAGATGGAGTTGGAGTAGTTTCTAGCCGGATCGGTATGAGACGAGAAGCCATGGCCATCGAAGATGAGACAGATATCTTCGGTTATATCCAAAGGCTAGAAAAGAAACCCTACTGTGTCTTAATCGATGAAGCTCAGTTTCTCAAACGCCACCATGTCTATGACTTGGCTAGGGTTGTAGATGAACTGGATGTGCCGGTGATGGCTTTTGGCCTCAAAAATGATTTCCGAAATGAACTCTTTGAAGGTTCCAAACACCTCCTCTTGTTAGCGGACAAGATCGAGGAAATCAAAACCATCTGCCAATACTGTTCCCGCAAGGCGACCATGGTCTTGCGCACACAAGCGAGCAAACCTGTCTACGACGGAGAGCAGATCCAGATTGGTGGACACGAGACCTATATCTCGGTTTGCCGCAAGCATTATTTTAATCCGGACATACCAACTGAAAGCGTCTAGAACGTTTTAGAGAGGATAAAAATGTCTATTTGTTTAAAATATATTACAATAGAAAATTATTTTGACGTTTTAAATCTAGAAGTTCATCCAAACCAAAGGAATTTTATTGCATCCAATTCCATTAGTTTAGCTGAAGCCTATGTATATGATAAAAATGGTGATTTTATAGCTCCCTTAGCAGTTTATGATAAGGAAGTATTAGTTGGTTTTGTTATGATTGCCTATGACCGGAAAATTGGGATCAGTAAGGGGAACTACTTGTTATTTCGTTTTATGATCGATAAACGATTTCAAGGTTTAGGCTATTTTAAACCGACTATGGATGCAGTCATTGACTTTGTTCGAACAGAGCCAGCTGGAAAAGCAACAAGTCTTTGGTTATCATATGAACCAGAAAATAAACATGCGAGATCTTGTTATCTCCATTATGGATTTAAAGAAACTGGCCAAGTCATAGAAGACGAAATTGTAGCAATCTATGATCTAACAACCAAGAATTAAGGAGCAAACATGAATATCTATGATCAACTACAAGCTGTAGAAGACCGATACGAAGAGTTAGGAGAATTGTTGAGTGACCCAGATGTGGTCTCTGATACCAAACGCTTTATGGAGCTTTCAAAAGAAGAGGCATCCACTCGTGATACGGTGACAGCTTATCGGGAATACAAACAAGTACTCCAAAACATCGTCGATGCTGAAGAAATGATCAAGGAAGCAGGTGGCGATGCAGATTTGGAAGAAATGGCCAAGCAAGAGCTCAAAGATGCCAAGGCTGAAAAGGAAGAGTACGAAGAAAAATTGAAAATCTTACTTCTTCCAAAAGATCCAAACGATGACAAGAACATTATCTTGGAAATTCGTGGGGCAGCAGGAGGAGACGAAGCACAGTTGTTTGCTGGTGACCTCTTGCAGATGTACCAAAAATACGCGGAAAGCCAAGACTGGCGCTTTGAAGTCATGGAAGCGTCCTACAATGGCGTTGGTGGGATCAAAGAAGTTGTGGCCATGGTTTCTGGTCAATCAGTCTACTCGAAACTCAAGTATGAATCTGGTGCTCACCGGGTACAACGCGTTCCTGTGACGGAAAGCCAAGGTCGTGTCCATACCTCTACAGCAACCGTTCTGGTCATGCCAGAAATCGAAGAAGTCGAGTATGACATTGATCCAAAAGACCTTCGGATTGACATCTACCACGCATCTGGTGCGGGTGGACAAAACGTTAACAAGGTCGCAACAGCCGTTCGTATCGTCCACTTGCCTACCAACATCAAGGTAGAGATGCAGGAAGAACGGACGCAACAAAAGAACCGTGAAAAAGCCATGAAGATCATCCGTGCGCGCGTGGCTGACCACTTTGCTCAGATTGCCCAAGATGAGCAAGACGCTGAGCGGAAGTCAACTATCGGTACTGGTGACCGTTCAGAGCGGATCCGGACTTACAACTTCCCTCAAAACCGTGTAACCGATCACCGGATTGGCTTGACCCTTCAAAAACTGGATACTATCTTATCTGGTAAACTGGACGAAGTGGTCGATGCTTTGGTCTTGTATGATCAAACACAAAAATTAGAAGAGTTGAACAAATAATGTTGTTGGGACCATTATTAGCCCAGTATGAAGAAGCATTAATAGCCGTTGGAGAGGAAGCAGAAAGCCTCTCCTTCGCATATCGTGCTTTAAAAAACTGGACCTTTACAGACTTTGTCCTTGCCCTGCAAAAAGAGGTGGAATCGGAGGACCAGGCCTTGCTCAAATCCATCTTTGAGCAGCTAAAACATCACGACCCTGCCCAGTATATTATTGGCAGCGCCGAATTCTGTGGCCATGCTTTTACAGTTGATGAGCGCGTGCTGATTCCACGCCCAGAGACTGAGGAGTTGGTGGCTCTTATACTTGAGGAAAACGACGGAGAAACCCTACGAGTTCTGGATATTGGAACAGGAAGTGGTGCCATTGCCATTAGCTTAGCCCTCGCTAGACCTACCTGGCAGGTTCAAGCTAGTGATGTGTCAGAAAAGGCTTTGGAGCTTGCTCAAGAAAATGCTCAACAATTAGAAGCAGTCCTTTCCTTTAAATCTTCAGATGTATTGGATGATCTAAAAGGTCCTTACGACCTGATTGTGTCCAACCCTCCTTATATCTCTCGTGATGATGCAGAAGAAGTCGGAGTCAATGTATTAGCCTCTGAACCCCACTTGGCTCTCTTTGCGGATCATGATGGATATGCCATCTACGAAAAGATTGCTCAGCAAGCACCAAGTGTTTTAATACCAGATGGAAAGATCTATCTAGAAATCGGCTATAAACAAGGAGAAAAAGTAAAGGAGCTCTTTCAAGAGACTTTTCCCAACAAACGAGTTCGCGTTCTGAAAGACCAATTTGGACAGGATAGAATGGTGGTGGTGGACAATGGATCTATTTGAGAAAGAATTAGAAGCTGGCCGGGCAGTCATTCTACCAACTGAAACCGTCTATGGTATTTTTGCCAAAGCTTTGGATCAAGAGGCAGTTGATTATATTTACGAATTAAAACGTAGACCGAGAGAGAAAGCTCTAAACTTGAATGTAGCTGACGAAGCTTCTGTTCGAATTTATTCGAAAAATCGACCTAGCTATTTAACAAAACTGATTGATTCATTTTTACCTGGGCCTTTAACTATTATTCTTCAAGCAAATGAAAAGGTGCCTGACTGGATTCATTCAGGGATGGATACAGTTGGTTTTCGGATGCCAGCCCATCCAAAGACCTTGGAATTAATTCGTAAATATGGTCCTTTAGTTGGTCCTTCTGCAAATCTATCTGGACATGCTAGCGGAACAAAGTATAAAGCTATTGTAAAAGAATTTGATCAGGTAATTCCTGGCTTTGAGGACGATGCTTTCCTTACTGGCCAAGATTCAACTATCCTAGATATCTCTGGGGCCAAAGCAAGGATTTTACGACAAGGTTCTATTACGAAAGCTGACTTGCTTGCACAAGTGCCCGAGCTTTCTTTTGAGGAAGATGACCTTCCTCTGTCATAATGTATATAAAAAATTATTTAATAAGGAGTAGACCTATGATTTTTGATAAAGAAGATTACAAAGCCTATGATGCAGACCTATGGAATGCTATTTCCAAAGAAGAGGAACGCCAACAAAATAATATCGAGTTGATTGCTTCTGAAAATGTCGTCTCTAAGGCGGTTATGGCAGCGCAAGGGTCTATTCTGACCAATAAATATGCAGAAGGTTATCCAGGTCGCCGTTACTACGGCGGGACTGATGTCGTAGACATCGTCGAAAGCCTGGCCATCGAACGCGCTAAGGAAATTTTTGGGGCTAAGTTTGCCAATGTTCAACCCCACTCAGGTAGTCAGGCCAATTGTGCTGCCTATATGGCTTTGATTGAGCCTGGAGACACTGTTATGGGAATGGATCTGGCTGCAGGTGGGCATTTGACTCACGGAGCTTCTGTAAGCTTCTCAGGGCAAACTTATAACTTTGTATCTTATAGCGTAGATCCTGAAACAGAGCTCTTAGATTTTAACGCTATCTTAAAACAAGCCCAAGAAGTCAAGCCCAAACTCATCGTTGCTGGTGCCTCAGCCTACTCTCACATCATTGATTTCTCTAAATTCCGTGAGATTGCAGATGCAGTAGGAGCTAAACTCATGGTCGATATGGCCCATATCGCTGGCTTGGTGGCGGCAGGTCTTCATCCAAGCCCAGTTCCTTATGCCCATATCACGACCACGACCACACACAAGACCCTTCGCGGACCTCGTGGAGGTTTGATCTTGACCAATGATGAAGAATTGGCCAAGAAGATCAATTCAGCCATCTTCCCTGGTATCCAAGGTGGACCATTGGAGCATGTCGTTGCAGCCAAAGCCGTTGCTTTCAAAGAAGCTCTTGACCCTGCTTTTAAAGACTATGCAGCTAACGTGATTAAAAACAGCCAGGCTATGGCTGATGTCTTCTTGAAAGATCCAGATTTCCGTGTCATTTCAGGCGGAACTGAGAACCACCTTTTCCTTGTCGATGTAACGAAAGTCGTTGAAAATGGTAAAGTAGCGCAAAACTTACTGGACGAGGTCAACATTACCCTCAACAAGAACTCTATTCCTTATGAAACCTTGTCACCATTCAAGACCAGTGGAATTCGAATTGGGGCAGCAGCCATCACCGCTCGTGGTTTTGGAGTAGAGGAGAGCCGTACTGTTGCTGAACTGATGATCAAAACCTTGAAAAACGCAGATAACCCAGCTGTATTAGAAGAAGTTCGTGGCCAAGTCAAAGCCTTGACGGATGCCTTCCCACTTTACGAGGACTAAACCTTCTTATGGACATTTACGTAAAAAAGGCTATCATTCATCAATTTAGCCCAGATGATACCGACCTTTATTTGGCGGACAAATTCCTCAATATCACACCTAAAATTGAGGAATACTTGCGAAAAAAGATTGAGCGGGTCTATTCCGATGATGCCAAGACCGGTATTTTCGAAGAGGATAACCCTTTTCTTGAGCTAATTTCGGATGATTTACTAGACACTTCAGTTGCAGTAGCGAATCGCTGGAAAGAAGAATTTATCGTCTCTGAGAATCAAAAGACCAACGATTTGGTATTCATCCAATTCTCAAAAGAAGGGGTAGACCATTTTGCCTTCTTGCGGATCACCTTACGGGAGACTTTGACCCATCTAGGGGGAGAAGTCGATAATCCCATCAAACTGACACAAAATAATCTACCTGGTTTTGGAACAGGTGCCGATGAAGCCTTAGTTATCAATCTTCAAAGCCGTAAGTACCACCTGATTGAAAAACGAATCAAGTATAACGGGACCTTCTTGAACTATTTTTCCGAGAATCTCTTGCAAGCACAACCCAAGATTTCTCCTAAAAAATCGATCAAAGCCCTAGAAAAAACGGCCCAACGAATTGCGGAGAGCTTTAACACAGATGATTTCCAATTTCAATCAAAAGTTAAATCAGCTATATTCAACCATATTGAGGAAGAAAATAAACTCTCTCCAGAGAAATTAGCGGATGATCTCTTTGATGACAACCTGACGGCTCGTCTCAGTTTTATTGACCAAGTCAAAGAAGCGATCCCTGAACCTGTAACTTTTGAAGAAATTGATTCAACCCGCCAGTTGAAGAAGTTTGAAAATCAAAAATTGTCATTGTCAAATGGAATCGAACTAATTGTTCCGAATAGCGTCTATGAAGATGCAGAATCTGTTGAATTTATTTTAAATGATAACGGGACCTATTCCATCCTGATCAAGAATATTGAGGATATACAGAGTAAATAATGATTAAACGCATAGTGAAGATCTTCTTTTTCATCTTACTGATATTTGGTGGCTACAAAGCGATTCAGATCCACCATGATGTCAAACAAGTCATGCAGTACCGTACTCTGGTGAGAGAAGTCCTTGCCGAGGAGGATACCACAGCCAATGAAAACCTCATTCTGGCTATGATCTATACTGAAACCAAAGGAAGAGAGGACGATGTCATGCAGGCAAGTGAGAGTGCCAGTGGGGAAACCAATACCATTAGTGATAATAAGGCCAGTATTCGCCAAGGCATTCAGACCCTCTCCGACGAATTAAAAGAAGCTAAGAAAAAAGGGGTCGATAGCTGGACTGCGGTTCAAGCCTATAATTTCGGAAAAGACTACATTGATTATGTCGCTAAAAACGGTGGCACCAACTCGCTAGAGTTGGCACGCGCTTATTCGCGGGATGTGGTAGCTCCGAGTCTTGGCAATGTAACCGGAGAAACTTATCTTTACCTCCACCCTATCTCTCTTTTAAACGGGATGGAACTCTACATTAATGGGGGGAACATTTATTATTCTCGTTTAGTACAGACCAATATGACAATTATGAAGCTATTTTCATGGTTTTAATCAATCAATTCAGAGAGAGTGGGACAGAAATCGGTCATTCGTTAGAATTCGATTTCGTCGTCCCACCTCCGCACAGTTGAGTAGGGCTGTAACAGCTGATGAAATCAGCGTAGTAGAGCCCACTCAACCACTGCGTCTTGCTCGACAATCCAAAAACAATTAAGAGGCTAGGACTTTTGTCCCAGCCTCTCTTATAATCTATAAATCTTTTTGTGTATTTTGGCTCTTTCATTCTCAATATTTTGAAATCATTGAATAGCTATGATAAAATACTAGTTAGTTTTAAAGTATCTTGAGGAGTTACAATTGAACAAAAAATCATTCTACGGGCTGCTTTTGGGGTTGATTCTCCTATGTATCGCTTTTTGGGGGAAGTCTCAACAAAAAACGCAGCTGGACAACACGAATTACCTACAAAATACTCGTCCTACCTTATTTTTTCATGGTTATGGATCGAGTGCCAATGCAGAAAAACACATGACAGATGCGGCAAAAAAAGCAGGGGTGACACAAACCGTTATCATTGCAAACGTGGCTGAAGATGGGCAGGTAAGGCTGACAGGGACCATTCCAAAAAGTGCAGTTAATCCAATTATCAAAGTGGAATACCAAAACAATCGCACGCCCGATCCAAAAGTCATCAGCAATTATGCCTATCAGGTAGTCAAAAAGCTTCAAGATACCTACCATTTTAAAGAGATGAACGTCGTCGCTCATTCTATGGGAAATATGTCCGTCTTATATTATCTTCTGGAACATGGAAATGATGAGAATTTACCAAAAATTATCAAGCAGGTCGCTATTGCAAACCATGTTGCTGGACTCGAAGGGATGAATTTACCCCAGGGGTTGACTCTAGATACGCAAACTGGTAAACCCTCCGCAATGAATGAGCAGTACCAGCATCTTTTAGCTCTTCGGGAAGTCTATCCTGAAAATCAAATCGATGTGCTGAATATCTATGGTGATATCGGTGGAGAGACGGATGGATCGGTTCTCAATGTTTCTTCGAAAGCCCTTCGCTACCTAGTAGTAGAGCGCGCAAAAAGCTACCGTGAAGAAAAGATTGATGGCAAAGGTGCTCAGCACAGCCAACTTCATGAAAATCCAATAGTAGATAAGTTGTTGTTCCAGTTTCTTTGGGGAAAATAAAAATGTCATGCATTCTTAAAAGAAATGTAAGCTTCTTTTAAGAAAGAAACGATATAATAAACATTGAAGTGAATAACTTTTTTATTGACTTCTTTTTTTCATCTCTAGTCAGGTGAAATAGTCAATAAAATATACTCAGCGTGGATATGAGATAGAAAGAAGAGAGAAATGAAATTAAGAAAAATTGCTTTATTTGTAGCGTCGACAGTTGCCCTCTTTAGTGGAATTCCACATGTTTCTGCAGATAGCAATGTCCAGAAAGTCATTGATGAAACTTATGTCAAACCAGACTATGTTTTGGGTTATTCTCTAGACCAAATGCAAATTGAGCAAACCTTGAATTTGCTGAACTACGATAGTTCAAAAGACAAAGAAGAGTGGAAGACCATGACACCAGAGGTTTACTCTTCGATTATGAACGTTGCGAACGATGATAGTCTAGAACTCTATTCCTCCGTTAAAATTCAAAAGTTAGGCAAAAATAAGCCACTAGAAGTGAATATCGTGACACCTCAAAACATCACCAAGGTTACTGCAGATATGTATCGGAATGCGGCTGTTACACTTGGATTAGAGCATGCTCAAATTACTGTAGCTTCACCCATTCAGGTAACTGGGGAAAGTGCTTTGGCTGGTATTTATTACTCATTGGAAAAAAATGGTGCCAAGGTTTCTCAAGAAAGCAAAGATCTGGCTCAAGAAGAATTAACGACCTTGGCTGGGATCAATGAAGAGAATGCTGGCAAGAAAAACTTCGATGCAGATAAGTTAAACGTCGCATTGACTGACATTAAAACAGCAGTAGCCAATGCCAAACAGAACAATCAGGATTTGAGTAAGGATGATATCCGGAAAATCGTCGAAGAAACCCTGAAAAACTACAAGTTAGATACGACTGTGACAGGCGACCAGATTAATTTGATTGTCAATTTCGCAGTGAATCTTTCAAAGAGTAGTGTTATCAGTAGTAAAAGTTTTACCAAGACATTAACGGATTTGAAAAATAGTATCGTAGACAAGGCGGGCGATACCTTTAACAATATCAACATCAATTTTGATACAGATTCTATTTTAAAAGACAGTGGTAATTTCTTTACAAATGTGTGGAATGCCATTGCCGGATTCTTCGGAGCTATCTGGGATATGATTGTCAAATTCTTTAGTAGTTTGGTTGGATAAGTAGAAATAGGAAAGCACTCCTGACAAGACATCAGAGTGCTTTTTGTGTGTGATTTCCCATTTTTAGAACTGCTAAATTCTTATTTAAAGCTCGTGAATCAAGGTCCCCCGGACCTTTAACTCGCTCTATTGTTTTAAAGCTCGTGAAAAAAAGGTCCCCCGGACCTTTTTTTTATTCCCACTCAACAGTTGCAGGTGGTTTACTTGTGATATCGTAGACGATGCGGTTAACGTGGTCAACTTCGTTTACGATACGGACTGAGATTTTTTGGAGAACTTCCCATGGGATTTTGGCAAAGTCAGCTGTCATTCCATCGATAGAAGTGATGGCACGGATGGCAATGGTATAGTCGTAAGTACGACCATCGCCCATAACCCCTACGGAACGAACGCCAGTGTTAACAGTGAAGTATTGCCAGATATCACGGTCAAGACCAGCTTTGGCGATTTCTTCACGGAGGATAGCATCTGATTCGCGGACTGTTTCAAGTTTTTCTTCAGTGATTTCTCCCATGACACGGATGGCAAGTCCTGGACCTGGGAATGGTTGGCGCCATACGATGTGATCTGGCATGCCAAGTTCTGTTCCGAGGGCACGAACTTCATCCTTGTAAAGAGTGTTGAGCGGTTCGATGAGTTCAAACTGCATATCTTTTGGAAGACCACCCACGTTGTGGTGAGACTTATTTTACAACAAATCCAGTTGAACTTGAAAAAGCTTTAGAAAAAATTAAGATTGCACATGGGGGAGATTCTCCTGAAACAGCAACTCCTGCTCTCACAAAGATTGTTTCTACTTATGACTGGTCTAAGTCACCAAAAAATAAAAAGTTTGTGGTGTTGTTAACAGATGCTAGGATGAAAGAAGATCCGTCAATTCCATCTATCGCTGAGACATTAACAACTCTGAAAAAAGCTGGTATTGATAGAATCGTAGCGACAACCTTGTATAATCAACGAAACTATAAAGATTTTGTGTCTGAGGGACGTTTAATGGATATTGATCGTAACTTGGCTGACTCTTTAACTAAGGATGCAGCTTCATGGATTGTGGAAACAGTCAGTGAGGGACGTCAGTACAAGGTAACAAAAGACAGCTACCAATTCTACTTGGAACGTCGTACAACTGTGCCAGTTTTGGAGCAGAAAGAAACTCCTAAACCAGCACCTACTGCTTACAAACCAGAACCGGCTAAACTTCCTGAAACAGGAAGCAATGATTCTAGTAATCAAACTCTTTTGGGTCTAGGTATTATGCTCGCAGGTTTTGGATTGGCTACAAGCGCTAGAAAATCAAAAGAACAGTAAGATAAATTAATAAAAACAAAACACCTGAAGTAGAGCTATATTGGCTTTTATCAGGTGTTTTTTTCTTATAATATGAGAGCTGTTAGAATTAGACTAAAGTAGGTGTGGTTCAAATATTCTGATGGGATTTTTATGTTTCTTTACGATGATTTCCAGAAAAATTTCCTATAAATTTTAGCAATCGTTAAAACGATAACGTAAACGATACCCAAGATGGTTAAAACAAATTTTCCAGGACTCACTTCTGATCCGATAATAAAGATATGAAAGAGAGGAGCGAGGCCAATGCACACGTATATCAGATAAGTAACAAGGTTTAATTCACCAAATCCTGCAAAAAAATCTTTCATTTAAATTCTCCTACAATATATTTTTAATGTCAGTATACTATAAATAAAAGAAAAGAACAAAAGATAAATCAATAAAAATAAAAGACCTGAATTAGAGTTATATAGGCTTTTATCAGGTGTTTTTTGATTATGAGTTTTGGTACTAACATGGAAATAAAAACGCTGAAATCATTGATTTCAAGCGTTTTTTTGAATAACTTACTCTACTCCCACTCAACAGTTGCAGGTGGTTTACTTGTGATATCGTAGACAATACGGTTAACGTGGTCAACTTCGTTTACGATACGGACTGAGATTTTTTGGAGAACTTCCCATGGAATCTTCGCAAAGTCAGCGGTCATTCCATCGATAGAAGTGATAGCACGGATGGCAATGGTATAGTCGTAAGTACGGCCGTCACCCATAACACCTACAGAACGAACGCCTGTGTTAACAGTGAAGTATTGCCAGATATCGCGGTCAAGACCAGCTTTGGCGATTTCTTCACGGAGGATAGCGTCTGATTCACGAACAGTTTCAAGTTTTTCTTCAGTGATTTCTCCCATGACACGGATGGCAAGTCCTGGACCTGGGAATGGTTGGCGCCATACGATGTGGTCTGGCATGCCAAGCTCAGTACCGAGAGCACGAACTTCATCCTTGTAAAGAGTGTTGAACGGCTCGATCAGTTCAAACTGCATATCTTCTGGAAGACCACCCACGTTGTGGTGAGATTTGATGGTTTGAGCAGTATCCGTACCTGACTCGATAACGTCTGTATAGAGTGTTCCTTGAGCCAAGAATTTCACGTCTGTTAGTTTGCTTGCTTCGTCGTCAAAGACATAAACAAACTCGTTACCGATAATCTTACGTTTTTGTTCAGGGTCAGATACACCAGCCAGTTTATCAAGGAAACGTTTAGCAGCATCTGCTTTGACGATATTCAAACCAAACTTACCACCAAGCATCTCCATGACTTGGTCAGCTTCCCCTTTACGAAGAAGACCGTGGTCTACAAAGATACAAATCAATTGATCGCCGATGGCTTTTTGGAGAAGAACACCAACTACAGAAGAGTCAACACCTCCAGAAAGTCCGAGGAGTACACGTTTGTCTCCAACTTTTTCGCGGATTTGTTTGATTTGCATCTCGATGAAGTTATCCATAGTCCAGTCACCTTTGGCACCACAGATATTCAAGGCAAAGTTACGAAGGATATCATAGCCGTGAACAGAGTGACGAACCTCAGGGTGGAATTGGATTCCGTAGATTTTTTTATCAGGATTTTCAATCGACGCAAATGGACAGTCAGCAGAAGTACCAGTGCGGATAAAGTCGGCCGGAATTTCTGTAACAGCATCTCCATGGCTCATCAAGACCAATTGTTTGTCTGGTGTGCCTGCGAAGAGAGCAGAAGACTCCGTCAAGCCAAGCTCAGATTGACCATACTCACGGTTACCAGCGTCCCCTGCGGGTACAACCTTTCCTCCAAGCTTGTGAGTCAATAGCTGCATTCCATAACAGATCCCAAGAATTGGAATTCCAAGTTCAAAAATTTCAGGATCAATATCGAAAGACCCTTCTTCATACACTGAGTTTGGTCCGCCTGAAAGAACGATCCCAACTGGATTGATTTCACGAACTTCAGCTGCAGTAATTTTGTGGCTCTTCAATTCCGAAAAGACACCAATCTCACGAATACGACGTGAAATAAGCTGATTGTACTGGCTACCGTAGTCAAGCACGATGATCTTTTCAACATCATGCAAATCAGTTGATAGGTTTGTCATCTTATCCCCTTCTTATAGAAATTTACTTTCCTCTATTCTAACACAAATGCCTTGTCTTTACCAATCTCTGATTGAAGAATTAGGAATTTTACGCTACAATAGAGGTAACACAGAGAAAGAGCAATGTTATGATTCCAGCTTACATTCAAATCCATGATCAGATTAAATCTGAGATTGATCAAAAAATATGGAAAATTGGAGAACGGCTTCCCAGTGAACGTGATCTAGCTGAAAAATTCCAGGTGAGTCGGATGACTCTTAGGCAGGCCATTACCCTTCTGGTTGAAGAAGGAGTACTTGAAAGACGGGTAGGAAGTGGTACCTTTATCACTAGCACGCGCGTCCAAGAAAAAATGCGAGGCACAACCAGTTTTACTGAGATTATGAAATCTCAAGGTAAGGAACCTTCTAGTCAAGTGATTTCTTACCGTAAAACCATTCCTAGCCTCCAAGAAGTGGATAAATTAGGCATCGATAAGACAGACACCATCATTCGGATGGAACGGGTCCGATATGCCGATGGGATTCCTGTCGTTTATGAAGTGGCTTCCATTCCAGAGAAATTTATTAAGAATTTCAATCGCGAAGAGGTGACCAGTCATTTCTTCCAAACTCTGGAAGAACATGGTTATAAGATTGGAAAATCGCATCAGACTATCTATGCGCGATTAGCTAAAGATAAGATTGCTGACTATTTGCAGATTTCAAAAGGACAGGCTATTTTAGGATTGACACAGGTTTCCTATTTTGAAGACGGGACTGCTTTTGAGTATGTGAAAAGCCAGTATGTAGGCGAACGTTTCGAATTTTATTTGGAAAACAATTAAGCGAACAATGAACAGAAATAGAAAACTCTTCAAATGTCCGACGCAGATTCTCCGGGCATTTGGGAGCTTTTTTAGTGAGAACTCGTTCTTTCTAAGTAGTGATAGTATGGTCAAAATAAAAGATTTAAAAAAAATTTAAAAAAATTTTATTTTTTCTTCAATTTTTGATTTTTTTTACGAATTAATAGATAGAAGCTAGTTTTAGATCTAAAAAAAGATATAAGGCAGGAAAAAATGAAAAAAATTAAAATTGATGTGGTAGCTGTTCCCTTGAGTGGGCATCTGTACCCAACTTTAAATCTCGTCAAACCCTTATTGGATGATCCAAGCATGGAAATCCGGGTTTTCACAGGTCCTCAGAAAAAAGCGGTCACAGAAAGTCTCGGCTTCACGGTCGTTCCGATTCTAGAGGACAAAGTAGAAGAGTTTGAACGTGCGGCTAATAACGATAAAAAACACAATCTATTTTCAGCTTATCGTCAATTGTCCAAGAGTCTCGATTTGATTAATCATGTATCGGATCAATTGTTAGAGGAGTGGCGTGTCAATCGTCCAGATATTGTCATTGCTGATTTTATCACTCTATCAGCTGGCTTTGTGGCAGAACAGTTGGAAATCCCTTGGATTACCACCATGGCAACCCAATTTGCAATCGAAACTCCTTATGGTCCTCCTTGTTTCTTTGGAGGAATGGGCCTTGCTCGTTCCAAAAAGGAAGAGAGAATCCAGCGATTCTGTCGAAAACTCACGCGCGTGGCGAAATACTGTGGAGCATTCCTTCTACGTAATCGCTTAAAACGCTACAATTTTAAGGTATACAATCAAAATGGAGTGGAGACGATCTATTCTCCTTATGCGATCTTTGGAATTGGGATGATGGAGCTGGAGTTGAAAACACATTTCCCTCATCAATATGCTTGGCTTGGTCCTTTGGGGACTTCTCTTGAAAAATCAGAAGATTATCCTTTGGATCTCAGCCTTTATGAAGACAAAAAGAAGGTTCTCGTGACTTGTGGGACTCAGTTGCCGTGGGCAAAAGAAAATTTGCTCCAGCAAACCAAGCAGTTAGCCAAAGAGCATCCAGAATGCCACTTCTTTGTCACCCTAGGAGATGGAGCAAAAGAATTTTCTGAAGAAGAAGTGGCCTCAAATGTGACTCTCGTAACTTATCTCCCTTACAAAGAATACATACCACAAATAGACTATGTGATTCACCATGGAGGGGCTGGAATCTTTTATCAGTGCATCGAATTTAAGAAACCAGCCTTGATCTTGCCACATGATTATGACCAATTTGACTATGCCATTCGAGGAGTAGAAGCAGGGATTGCTTTTCAAGCTCATCGAAATCGCACTGAAGAAATTCAAGCAGGTTTTAACGCACTTTTAGAAAAAGAATCTTGGGAAGAGTTAGCGAGACTTAACAAACTATCAAAAACCTACAAACCGTTGGATACCTTAGAGTTTGAAATTCAACGATTATTAAGACGTGGAACGGATGGGAAACTATGAAAATTCTTGTAACAGGTGCGACTGGCTTCCTTGGAAAATATGTGATTGAGGAGTTATTGGATCACGACTATTCTATTGTAGCCTTTGGCCGAAACGAAAAAGTTGGGAAGGCTCTGGAAAGTGAGCGCGTCCAATTTGTTAAAGGAGATTTGAGCTCTATTGAGGAACTAAGTCAAGCATTTCAGGAAATTGATGCTGTTATTCATGCAGGAGCCTTGTCCACTGCTTGGGGACCTTGGAAGGCTTTCTATCAGGCAAATGTAGTTGGTACTCAAAATGTCCTTGACTTGTGCCGTGAATATGCAGTAAAACGCTTGGTTTATGTGTCTTCTCCCAGCATTTACGCAGCTGGAAAAGACCAATTCGATATCAAGGAAAGTGATGCTCCAAAAGAAAACCACCTCAATAATTACATCAGAAGCAAATTGGCTTCTGAAAAACTATTTCCTGACTATCCAGATGTGCCAAGTATTATCTTGCGTCCGAGAGGATTATTTGGTGTGGGAGATACCAGTATCTTGCCTCGGGTTTTACGCCTCAGTCGAAAAATTGGAATTCCGTTGATTCGAGGGGGAGAGCAGCTCATGGATATGACCTGTGTGGAAAATGTCGCTCTAGCCATTCGTTTGGCTTTGGAAGCAAAAGAAGCACACGGGCAGGTTTATAATATTACAAATGGAGAACCAAAGACCTTTAAGTATTTGATTGAAACAACACTAAAAGGGTTAGGAGAACCTATCCGCTATCGGAAAATTCCAGCAGGTCTAGTAGCAGGTGTGGCGTACAGCCTTGAAGGGCTGTATCGATTATTTCATCTGAAAGCTGAACCCCCCTTGACTCGCTACACTTATTATCTCCTTCGTTATAGCCAAACTCTCGATATTCAAAAGGCCCAAACAGAACTTGGCTACTATCCAAAAATGACCATTGAAGAAGGGATTGACAAGTATGTCCAACATGATCGAGCACATTGATTATTTTCCAGCAGGTTTTTGTAGCAGTCATTCTAGACTCTTATTTAAAGGGATTCCGAATAAAAAAATGCAATTTCCAGCAGGTGTCTTTTTAATTCATCATCGTGAAAAAGGCTATATTTTGTACGATACTGGCTATCATTATGAGATCAAGAAAAAAGCACGGTATTTCTGGTACCGTCTAGCAACGCCTATGCAGATGAAAAAGGAAGACCAGATTGACTACTTATTGCAAGAGCGTGGAATTGATCCAGCAGCCATTTCCTATGTGTTTCTTTCGCATTTGCACCCGGATCATCTCGGCGGAGCAGCACTTTTTCCAAATGCTCATTTCTTTGTAACTCAGGAAGTCTATGAAGTGTACCAGAAGCCGAAATTCAAAGATCTGATTTTTAAAGAGTTTCTTCCAGCTGATTTCAAAGATCGTGTGACTTATCTCAAAGCAGATCAAAGGCATCCTGCTTTCCCTTACCGCCCGACTGCGGACCTATTTGGTGATGGGAGTATTCTCGTATCATCTATCGATGGGCATGCAAGAGGGCAGGGGTGTCTGTATATGGATGAGCTAAAACTCTATATAGGTGCAGATCTATGCTGGGGAGTGGATCTCTTGCCTTACACACGAAAAATGCGTCTCATTCCTTCCTTTGTACAGGACAATAAGAAGGCCTATCTCCAGGGGGCAGATTTGCTAGAGAAACTATTACAAGAGGGCATTCAAGTTGTGGTCAGCCACGACCCGCAAGAACGCATTGAAAGGATTTTAAATGAAAAAAATAGTCTTTCTGAAAACCTTTATTGAAACGAGATGGTGCCATCGATTCCGTTCAAAGGAAACCTTAGAAAAGTACCAAAAAAAGCAATTGGCTCGCTACCATGCTTTTATCACATCTCACTCTCCCTATTTTCAAACCCATTCTCCTGAATCGTTTGGGACTATGGATAAGAATTTCATGATGACGCATTTCAATGAACTTAATACCCTGAGCGTGGATCGAGATCAGGCATTAGAGATGGCCATACGTGGGGAACAAACACGAGATTTTACCGAAATGAATGGAGAAGTAGCAGTAGGCTTGTCCTCTGGAACCTCCGGTCACCGAGGGGTCTTTGTCACCACAGAAAAAGAAAGAAGTATGTGGGCTGCAGCAATTTTAGCTAAGATGTTGCCAAAAGGAAACCTGTTTGGTCATCGCATTGCTTTTTTCTTACGTGCTGATAACGAACTCTATCAAACCATTAATTCGTCCCTTATTCGATTAGAGTATTTTGATATCTTCAAGGATAGTAAGGAGCATTTAGAGCGCCTCAAAAACTATCAGCCAACCATTGTAGTGGCGCCAGCTTCCACCTTGATTGAGTTAGCTAACTATGTCACTAATCAGCAACTTGCTCTTCACCCTGTCAAGGTTGTCTCTGTCGCAGAGATCCTAGAGGATAGAGATGCTCAGTCAATCGCCAGAGCCTTTCAACTAGAAAAGGTTGATCAGGTCTACCAAGCGACAGAAGGGTTTTTAGCTTGTACTTGTTCAGAAGGTAATCTTCACCTCAACGAAGATATTTTGTATGTCGAAAAAGAGTATCTGGATGATAGCCGCTTTTATCCGATTATTACTGATTTTAAACGAACCAGTCAACCCATCTATCGCTACCGACTCAATGATATTTTAGTAGAAGAAAAGCCTCCCTGTCCTTGTGGATCCGTTTTTACTCAAATCGCGAAAATCGAAGGACGATCGGACGATATCTTCTATTTCCAAAAAGTTGATGGAAACAGCCAAACCATCTATCCAGATTTTATTCGCCGGTGCATTTTATTCGTTGAAAATATTCAGGACTATCAAGTGACTCAGCTGACAGATGGATCTATTACCATCGCCTTGAGTAATCGTTCCGACTTTATTGAGAAGGCGATCTTTGCCCAATTTGAACTCTTAGCTCAACAAAAACAATTCATTCTCCCAAGTATTCAATTTATTGATTACCAATGGGACCCAACACGTAAATTAAAACGTGTTCAACGACTTCAATAAAAGGAGAATCCTATGACTACTGTAAAAAGACATCTACAAATCAAAGGCTATGGAACAGCGCTTCCAGCTCATACAGTGAACTTCAAAGACCAGACTCGTTACCGGGTGAAAGAAGGAGAAGAAACACAGATTGATCTAGCAGCGCGTGCAATTAAAGCTGCTTTAAAACATGCAGGGCTTGAAATGACAGATATCGACTGCCTGGTTTCGGCTAGTGCGGTTGGCGTTCAGCCTATTCCTTGTACGGCTGCTTTGATCCATGAGCGCGTGGCCAAGGGACTGACGATTCCAGCCATGGATATTAATACCACCTGTACTAGTTTTGTATCAGCCTTAAGCACCATTTCCTATCTGATTGAAGGTGGTGAGTACAAGCGTGTCCTCATTGTTTCAAGTGAAGTAGGAAGTCTTGGTCTTAATCCTAAACAAAAAGAGAGTTTTGAATTATTCAGCGATGGAGCAGCTGCCTTTATTTTTGAAGCAACAAGCCAAGACAAAGGAATCATTGCCAGCATGCAACGTACCTGGTCTGAGGGAGCACATGATACTGAAATTCGGGGTGGTTTGACAGCTTATCATCCGAAATTGTACTCTGAAGCAACCAAGACTGATTTCATGTTTGACATGAAAGGGAAGAAAATTCTCTTACTTTCTGCTCGTGTTATTCCAGAAATGTTCCAAGAATTCCAAGAGAAATCAGGCATTTCTAAAGATGCTGTAGACTATATTATTCCCCACCAAGCTAGCCGGGCCTTGCCACTCGTCATGGACAAATTGGGAGTTGGCAAAGACAAGTATCTCAATATTGTCAGCGATTATGGCAATATGGTTTCGGTAGCCGTGCCTTTCGGTTTAGCCTATGCGCTTGATCATGGCAATGTGAAGGAAGGTGATACCATCTTCTTGATGGGAACTGCGGCAGGGATGACGGTCAATATGTTGGCACTGAAACTCTGATGATGATTCCTCTCATTTCAACGTAAAAAGCATCAAGTCCCGCTAGTCTTTAGCGGGCTTTTTTGATATAATGAAAGGTATGGAAATTGAGAAAACCAACCGAATGAATGCGCTCTTTGAGTTTTACGCAGCGCTCTTGACAGACAAGCAAATGAATTATATCGAGCTCTATTACGCAGATGACTACAGCTTGGCTGAGATTGCGGAAGAGTTCGGTGTCAGTCGTCAAGCTGTTTATGATAATATCAAGCGGACGGAGAAGATTCTAGAGGATTATGAAATGAAGTTGCACATGTACTCGGACTACATTGTACGCAGCCAGATTTTCGACCAGATCTCTGACAAGTATCCTGATGATGCTTATCTGCAAGAGCAGATCGCTGTCTTATCTAGCATTGATAACCGAGAATAAAAAGATTAAAATACCTGTAATAGGAGAAGTAGTATGGCATTTGAAAGTTTAACCGAACGTTTACAGAACGTCTTTAAAAATCTTCGTAAGAAAGGGAAAATCTCTGAAGCGGATGTCCAAGAGGCAACCAAAGAGATTCGTCTAGCCCTCTTAGAGGCCGACGTTGCCCTTCCTGTTGTAAAAGACTTCATCAAACGCGTCCGGGAGCGGGCCGTAGGGCATGAGGTCATTGAAACCCTCAACCCTGCCCAACAAATCGTGAAGATTGTCGATGAAGAATTGACAGCCATTTTGGGTTCTGAGACAGCAGACATTATCAAATCTCCAAAGATTCCAACCATTATCATGATGGTCGGTCTTCAAGGGGCTGGTAAAACAACTTTTGCTGGTAAATTGGCTAACAAATTGGTCAAGGAAGAAAATGCACGTCCTTTGATGATTGCGGCCGATATCTATCGTCCAGCAGCCATTGACCAGTTGAAGACTCTTGGTCAACAGATCAATGTCCCTGTCTTCTCACTCGGTACAGAAGTCCCTGCAGTCGAGATCGTACGTCAAGGTTTGGAGCAAGCAAGAGCCAACCACAATGACTATGTCTTGATCGATACGGCCGGTCGTCTGCAAATCGATGAAAAACTCATGGGCGAGTTGCGTGATGTCAAAGCCCTTGCTGAGCCGAATGAAATCCTCTTGGTTGTCGATGCCATGATCGGTCAAGAAGCAGCCAATGTGGCGCGTGAGTTTAACGAACAACTCGAAGTGACCGGGGTCATCTTGACCAAGATTGATGGGGATACCCGTGGTGGTGCAGCCCTTTCTGTCCGTCAGATTACTGGGAAGCCAATCAAATTCACTGGTACTGGTGAAAAAATCACTGATATCGAAACCTTCCACCCAGACCGCATGTCTGGTCGGATCCTCGGTATGGGGGATATGCTGACGCTGATTGAGAAGGCTTCACAAGAATACGATGAGAAACGCTCTCTTGAACTCGCTGAAAAGATGCGAGAAAATACCTTTGACTTCAATGACTTTATCGACCAGTTAGACCAGGTTCAAAACATGGGACCAATGGAAGATCTTCTCAAGATGCTTCCAGGTATGGCCAACAATCCAGCTATGAAGAACCTCAAGGTCGATGAACGAGAAATTGCTCGGAAACGCGCGATTGTATCTTCTATGACCCCAGCTGAACGCGAAAATCCAGATTTGTTGAACCCTAGCCGTCGTCGTCGGATTGCTGCTGGTTCAGGAAACAGCTTTGTCGAAGTGAACAAATTCATCAAGGACTTTAACCAAGCCAAACAGATGATGCAAGGGGTCCTATCTGGCGATATGAACAAGATGATGAAACAAATGGGGCTTAATCCAAATAATATGCCGAAGAATATGCCAGGTGGCATGCCTGATATGTCTGCCCTCGAAGGGATGATGGGACAAGGCGGGATGCCTGACTTGTCAGCTCTTGGCGGAGGCGCTGGCATGCCTGACATGAGCCAAATGTTCGGTGGTGGTCTCAAAGGAAAAGCCGGCGAATTCATGATGAAACGGGCGATGAACAAGATGGCCAAACAAATGCGCAAGAATAAGAAAAAACGGAAATAATCTTTTCTAATAAGGGCCTAGAACACACTGTTCTGGGTTCTTTTAGAAACTACTACTAGAGGAAACATGTTAAAAAAACTATTTCAACAAGTCATTCGTTTCTTTGTAAGACTGTTTTCTTCCCACAGAAAGCCCTTTGAATTTCCTAAAGGGTCAAAGAAACCACCGATCAGACCAATCATCTTTGTACCTGGGAGTTCAGCCAGTATCCAGCGATTCAACGGAACCATCCGCATGCTCCATCGCTTTTCTAGAAAAAAACAGAGTCTCTTAAAAATAAAAGTCAACAAAGATGATTCTATAGAGATGGAAGGAAGACTGAATACGAAAGAGCCGAATCCGATGATTGTGATTGGCTTTGAGAACAATCGAGATGGTTACAGCAATATCAAGCAGCAAATCGAATCCCTTAAGATCGCTTTAACCTATCTTCTTGATCACTATTATTTTACAGAGTTCAAGGCAGTCGGACACTCCAATGGTGGACTAGTTTTGACTGGCTTATTGGAAAGTGGTTTTTTAGAAAAGAAAAAGCTGAGCGTAAGGAAGCTCGCTATTATTGGTAGTCCTTACCGATTCAATCAAGAGATGTATGACGATTTTCAGACACGGAAGCATCGCTTAGAAAAAGAAGTAGAGGTCCTTAACTTTGTCGGTAGCTTTGCTGGGAAATCAGACGGGATCGTCCCTCTTTCTAGTGCTCAAGCAGCACAATCAATTTTTGAGAAACAAGCCTATACAGAAGTAAATTTAAAAGGACGCAAGGCTCATCATTCAGCTTTACCCACTAATCCAGATCTAGTGAAACAATTAAGTCTATTTTTGAATCTATAAGCAAATTACATAATTTCGGTTATGTAATTTTTATTTGTCTCTTGCAATCCTTAAGTAAATATAGTACATTTTTGGTAGCGATTACACCTACTTAAAGAGGATTTTATGAAAAATCCCAAATTATTAGAAACAATGAAAGATTACAAGGGACGGGATGGAGTTCTGGAAGATTTTGATGCCTTTTGGGATCGATCCTTAGCAAAGATGACTGAACTGCCTGAATACAAGCTTGAAGAACGAGATTTCAGCATTCCAAATGTTCACTGTTATGAATTAAGCTTTAAAGGAACACGAAATGGTCTTGTTTATGCGCGAGTTGTTTTCCCAAAAACAGATCAAAAGGTTCCAGTTATTTTCCATTTTCATGGTTATATGGGCCGTTGTTGGGATTGGACAGACATGCTGCCTTATACACTAGCTGGCTATGGAGTTGTGTCTATGGACGTAAGAGGTCAATCAGGCTATTCAACAGACGGAGATCGCTCACCACTTGGAAATACGGTTAAAGGACAGATTATCCGCGGAGCTGTGGAAGGTCCAGATGAGCTATTTTATAAGGATGTCTACTTAGATCTTTACCAGTTAATAGAAATTGTAGCTAGCTTTCCTCAAGTTGACAACAGCAAACTCGCCAGCTATGGAGCCTCTCAAGGTGGTGCCCTGGCCCTGGTAGCCGCCGGATTGAATCAAAGAATTCAACGAACAGTAGCCATTTATCCATTCTTATCGGATTTTAGACGTGTATTAGAGATGGGGAACACCAGTGAAGCCTATGACGAGCTTTTCCGTTATTTCAAATTCCATGATCCATTCCATGAAACGGAAAACAAAATCATGGAGACATTAGCCTATATTGATGTGAAAAATTTTGCCCATCGCATTAAAGGACAGGTTCATATGATTACAGGATTAGATGATGATGTCTGTTATCCTGTGACACAGTTTGCCATTTATAATCGATTAGAAGGTCAAAAAGAGCATTTAATCATGCCAGAATATGCCCATGAAGCTATGAACGTCCAAGTCAATGATCGTGTGTACAATTGGCTCTGTGGTAGCAAGATTTCCTTTCGATATGTAGAAAAATAAGATACAGAAGAAAAACAATCAGTAGATCCGTGAGATTTGCTGATTTTATTGTGTTTAAAAGGGATCTAGTATAGAAAGCGATACAAAACAGTCCTATAAAAACTAAAAGTTTATGTACAATTGACTTAACTAGAGCTAAACCATTGATACAACTGAATTAGAAGCATAAAGTACATTCTTTAAAAAGTGTACTTTATTTTTATTTTGTACATTATTCTGGAGTGGTATTTTGTATGTTTTCTAGTTCATAACATCATCTGATTTAAGGGATTATTTTGTACATTTTTTACTCTAATAAGTGCAGAAGAAGTGGTGGTTCAATTGTACATTTTTTTAAAACTTATTTATGTTCCTACTTAACACAAGATATAGATTTTTATTTTGTTGATGGTATAATTAATGATAGATGATGCGCTATTTCTAAACGTAAAATACAAGATTTTCTAATTTATTTTCTTTTAGACTAGAAGATTATTGCAATAAATACTATGTATAAACTATTAAAAAGGTAGGAGCTATAATGGCCGATAAATTTGGACAGTTTTTTAAAGATACACTAAAAGAAATTCTCGTAGAACATGTAAAAGAATTAAAAAATCAATCTGAAATTGATAAATTTTATGAAAAATATGAAAAGGCTGATTTTTCAGGATTATATCTAGAAATGATTAATGACACTTCAAATCAAATGGTAAGAGATGCTAAGATGATAATGCATGAGAATACGTTACTGTTTAGAGGAGAGGAAACAGAAATAATTGCAAGAATAGAGCAAAAGTGGTCTAATGCGTTTGCTACATCTGAGACCATGTATATGATGGTTCTTGAATCTGTAAAAGATTATTCTGATTATGTAAATAAAATTGATAACAAGGAGAGAGAAAAATCTATTCATAAATACACAGCCTTAAAATACATACACGGAAGAGGTCTACAACAATTTTTAGAGATAATCACTTTAATGAAAAATGGATTTGCTGATGGTGCGTATTCTAGATGGCGTTCACTTTACGAATTAAATATTATTGCGTCGTTTATTTCAGAATATGGAGAGGAAGTTGCTGAAGCTTATATTTCATCACATAATACAGAAGATCGTTATGAATGGGCAAGAGCTTGTGGTGAATTTAGTCCTAAAAAGAGATATATAAGTTTTGACGATATCAGAAAAAAATCCAATTTCCCATCAGAATTATGGCAACAACCATATCGAATCTCTAATGAAGTCACACATGCATCATCACAAGGCACATTTAATCGATTAGGTCTAATGGACGGGGAAGAGAAAATAAGTGTAGGGCATACTGATTATGGACTAACAATACCTGGTGAACACTCTGCTATAACAATAGCGCAACTTACGGGGTTGCTTTTGATGGTATATCCATCTGGTGATTCTATAATAGCTGCAAAAATGCTAAATAAGTGGATTGATGTGGTAAGAGAGCAATATTTTAAAACACATGACTATATTTTTCCTGATGAACCCAAATTATGGAATAATGAAAAAAATTTAAGTCTAAGATAGATATTTGATAGAATAAAAAAGTACAAAAAATTAAAATTATTTTTATTAAAGACTCAGCAAAACACAATATATTGTTTTTTTTATTTGTATACATAAAGTTTTCATTGAAAATTACTACATGTTAAAACTAAAAAATTTTGTACTTTTCCCGAGACAGTGGATAAACCCTTGATACAACTGAGTTTAAGGAGTAATGTAGACTATTTGAAAAATGTACTTTATTTTATTATGTAAAATTGAAAAAGCTAGAATAACGTTCATCGTGGTATCTATATTGTAGTCCATTAGGAGATTTTTTAATGTATATTTTAGAAGAAAGTTTGGTGAAGTTGATGAAGAGCAAAAGTACATTTTTAGGTATAGAAAAACAGACACCGAAGTAAGATGTCTGTTCTCCAATCTATTTTAGATTATTGTTCTTAAAAATACATACTAATTCTTGAAGAATAATCCTTTGTAAGTCTTAGTTTTACTGGGGGTTCGTGGTATAATAGAATTATTACTACAAAAATTAGGAGTTATTAAGATGCTCAACTTATATTGTGATGAGTCTTGTCATTTGGAAAATGATGGTGAGAGTGTAATGTTAATAGGAGGGATTTCTTGTCCAGACTATGTAAGGAATATTGTCTATAAGGAGATAAAAGAAATAAAAAGAAAACACGGTATTTCTTCACGTTCTGAAATAAAGTGGAGGAAAGTTTCAAATTCTAAAATTACCTTTTATGAAGATCTTGTAAATTATTTTTTTGATAATGAGCATCTTAATTTTAGAGTAGTTATAATAGACAAAAATAAATTAAACCATAAGAAATATAATCAAACCCACGATGATTTTTACTATAAGCAGTACTTTTATTTAGTAAGAAAATTTCTCTTTGAGGATGATGTTAACGTTTTTATAGATATAAAAGACACAAATAGTATTTTAAAAGTTAACAAGTTAAAGAATATTCTTGAAAACTGGAAGCAGTCACCCAAACATATCAAAAATATTCAACAAATTCGCTCTCATGAAAACTCAATAATGCAATTAGCTGACCTATTGATAGGGGCAGTAGCTTATAAAAATAGGAGCTTTGAAAGTAGTTTAGCTAGAATCAGGCTAAGTAATTTAATCTCTAATAGAGCTAAGCATGAGTTAACAACGAATACAAAGTATAACGCAATAAAATTCAATATTTTTAAAATGGAGTTAAGTGATGAGCAGTAACGTAACAGATTTTTGTCCTATCCTTCCTCCGAAGATAACACTTGATCAATTTAATGGTGACTATGCTCTTTATGATGATTTTTTATATGAGAATGTATTTTTAGAGCAATTGTTCAACTTCAAGATAACTTTTAGAGGGAAATTTGTCGAGTTAAAGTCGTATCCGTATTTTGAAGGTAAAGAAGATAGTTATTTTCATCTTACCTGTAAAAATTTTGATATAGATTCAGAAGAACGAGAACCTGATTTAAGAAGGAGCGAAAGATTATGTTGGTTAAGACCTGCAATAGAAACGGATCATAACAAGATTTGCAAACAAGATTGTTTCTTAATATATGAACGACCGTATAAAAAATCTAATAGAATATTTTTATTAGATCCAGTAGATCGCTATTTTATTGTACTTGAAGAAAGACCTAGTTACTATTTATTGATAACAGCATTTTACATACACTATGATAATGTACTTCGAAAGAAACTGAAAGAATACGATAAATATAAAACTAACTGAGAAAAACAGAAAACGTCCCTATGATTAGGGACGTAATCGCAATCTCCTTCAACAACTTGGTCGATGAGTTAACTATATTATACCAAAACTATAAAATATTGCAAGTATTTAATTAACAGACAGCAATAATTTCAGAGATATTCTCCCAAATGTCCAAATGGATATCTCTATTCCCGCATGAAATTTATTTACAAAGAGTACATTATGGACTTACAAGAACTTTACGACAACCTATCAACTGAGTTAAACACTCTTGGTATTCGGTTAGATAAAAATATTTACCAAGGAATGCAAAAAGAATCGCTAAAAGGATTTCTTAGTGACTTTGAGAAGCCGGTGTATTAGGCACACCTTTGAAGTCAACTCAAGGATGTAGAATCTTTGGATAGCTATCAGAGATTGTTAGATGGGACTGATGACCGCCAATCTGATTATGTTAAGCAATCCATTCAGCGCTTTTACACGGAGTTTGTTGAATCAATCAGGGATGAATTATATTAAAGAACACTGATGACAAAAAGTCTGGCAAATTCCTTGTCAGACTTTAACTATATGATTTTAGTAAAGTATATTCTCACTAAAATTCAGGTTTAATAAATTTCCAGTTTTCACTTTGATAGGGTAGACTTTAGGATATTTTTGTTCCAAAAAAAAACTAAAAGTTTATGTACAATTGATTTAACTAGAGCTAAACCATTGATAAAACTGAATTAGAAGAATAAAGTGCACTCATTAAGTAGTGTACTTTATTTTTGTTTTGTACATTTTTTGTTGATGGCTTAATCAATACTACATCTCTATCAGGCAATTCAGACTCCATTTAGTCCTCTAAAACCCATGTTGAGTGTGTATCTTTGCTGGTAAAAGCTTAGAAACCTTGTAGCGAAGTAATAATGAAAAGCCTTTATTATAAAGGTTTTTCATATTCCAATAAAGAACTTGACATTATTAGTTACTTCCACTACAATAGAATTACATACCATTGGTATGATAGAAAGGGACTGGAATGGCAAGAAATAGAAACTCACATGAAACTAGACAAAAAATACTAGAGGTCTCTAAAAATTTATTTTTAGAAAAAGGATTTGATAATACGTCAATACAAGATATCATAGATGGGTTAGGTGGATTAACAAAAGGTGTTATCTATCATCATTTTGAGTCTAAATACGATATACTGCAAACAATCATTAGCGAAAATAATCAAGAAATTTTAAATTATAATTGGAGAGGAAATACTGGGTTAGAAAAGATACAAAATTCTTTGATGGACTCTTTCTCTAATTTTGAACACCAAAGGCTCGTTTACTCTGCCTCAATCATGCTTAGAAGTCCACGTTTGTTAGGAGAGCAGTATCTAGGTCTATTTTCTGATTTTTTACCCGAAATTAGAGAAAAAGTTTACGAAGGAGTTGAAGATGGGTCTATTAAAACAGAATATCCAGAAGAGCTAGCAGATTTAATTGTTTTAACTCTAAATATTTGGATTGGTTTTCAAATTTCCGTTTTTTCATTAGTAGAATTAAAGCGCAAAATGAATTTCATTAAACTTACTTTTGAAGGTCTAGGGGTACAGTTAATTTCTGATGAAATGATGGAGGTGATTTTCAACTTATTTGATCACTTAAAAAAATAGTAAATAAGTAGTCGCATGACATTCTTGTTAATACTAATTTCTATTTATGTATTATCAATTGAATAAACTATATTACATAATTTATAATTTAAAAATAACACACTTAAAGTGTGTTATTAAAAATCCACTATACATACCGTAGGTATGTTTATTTTTCAGTGTAGCCATACCGATAGTATGTATGGTGTAATTGTCTGAAAAATAAGCTAATTTTTAAATATTTGTTGAGATTAGTTTGAATAGTTTACTCTTTATTTACACTTTGGAGGAAAGAATCTATGTTATCGCTTATTAAAATTGAATTAAATAAAATTTCTAAACCTAAATTATTTTTAGCCTGGTTGTGTACTATTTTTATAGTGTTAGGCATTACAGCAATCATTATTATGGGTTTAGGTACTGACAATAAACTAGGAGAATTCGCTGGTCAGGATTCTAATGTTATTAGAGTTACTGGTAAATGGGAAGGCTGGGCAATTGTAGCTTCATTGTTTTCATCTTTATTTACAAAAGCAGCATTTTTGATTTTCGAATCTTATTTATTATCTACGATTATCATTGATGAATTTAAACGAAGAACAATTTTTCAGTTGTTTTCTTACCCTATTTCTAAAATAAAGTTACTATGGGGAAAAATTCTTTTAGTCATCCTAATATCATTTATTGCCCATTTTTCTGCACATTTAGTTATTCAAATATTCATTAGATTCATGGCTGTTGTAACTGAATCTAGTTGTATCCCTGTAGCTAATCAATTAATTAACTTAGCTGGAATTACGTTTGGAACAGTACTAATAGGGTTATTACCATTTGTTTTAGGTATGATTAAGCATTCAACAGCTATAACAATGCTTACAGGACTTGGTTTAGCAGCATTACTTTCGAATGCCAGTCCAGGAAGTTTATCTAATAATATTGCTGATAACTTATTCTTTTTGATATTTGCAAGTTTCATAAGTTTAATGATTACTTCATTTTCAATTTATAATATTTCAAGACAAGATATTAGTATCAAGTAGCATAGCTGAATTTAATTGAAGGAATGTGATAATTCCTTGATGATTTCTATAAAAAAAGAGGCTGTATAAGTTGGTATTTATGCTCCAGGAGAAAAATTCTTTCATTTAAAGCTGGATATAGAAAGAGAGATAGAAATGAGAAATATTGTTGAAATAAAAGAAGTTTTTAAAACAATTGATAAAGAAGAAATTTTAAGTGGTATCAACCTTCAAATTGCTGAAGGAGAAATCTATGGTTTTTTAGGACCGAACGGTGCTGGAAAAACAACGTTAATGAAATGTATGTTAACCTTATCAACAATTACATCAGGTAGTATTGAAATTTTTGGGAAAAATCTACAAGAACACAGAGAAGAAATCCTAAGTCAGATTGGAAGTATTATTGAATCACCAATTTTTTATGATAATTGCACTGCAAAAGAAATTTTGGAAATTCACGCTCAATATATGGGGAAAAATATTATTGAATCAGATATAAAAAAAGCCTTAAGAATGGTCGGCTTAAAAAATACGACTAAAAAAGTAAAAGATTTTTCGTTAGGAATGAGGCAAAGGCTTGGTTTAGCTCGTGCCTTTCTAACAAAACCTAAATTGTTAATTTTAGATGAGCCAATCAATGGTTTAGATCCAATAGGGATTCAAGAAATTCGAAATCTTTTGTTGTCGCTTTCTAAGGAGCATGGAATTACTATTCTAATATCGAGTCATATATTATCGGAAATTTCACAGATAGCAGATAAAATTGGCTTTATCAAAAATGGAGAAATTGTAGAACAGGTTTCTATGAAAGAGATTAGGAGAGAGAATATTGACTTAGAAGAATATTTTATGTCACATTTTCTAAATGAAATTAAGAATTATGAGGTAGATTAAGGATGAAACAATTGATAAAGAACCATCAGAAGGCTTTTTATGCTTTCATGATATTTAATATACTGGTCCCTTTAACTAATATTGCTTTTGCTTATTCTATTAAAGGTATTATTGATAGTGGCATGTCCCAAAATAAAGAAGCCTTAACTCAAGCGGTACTAGTAGGAGCTACTGTTATTTTCATCTATGCAGCACTCAACTTTATATCTCTTCGATTGAGAAATAAACTTGTTAGGCAAATCATGTCAAGATACAAAAACAAGGTGTTCCAATCTATTTTAGATAGGGATTATAGAGACTTTTCTAAAGAAAAATCAGGGAAATTTATTTCCGTATTAACCGAAAATATGAAGAAAATTGAGCAAGATTATCTATACCAGTATTTTAATATTTCAAAAAACCTTTCCTTAATGATTTTTTCACTTCTAACTATGTTTATAGGTAATTGGTTTTTGACCTTATTAGTTATCATTGCTAGCATCATTCCGATGATGATTTCAGGATTTATTGGACAAAAATCAGCCTCTTTACAAAATAGAGCTATGGTTGCCGATCAGAAGTATTTAGCTAAGGTTAAAGATATTTTAGCAGGATTTCTTGTTATTAAAAGTTTTAATGTGAAAGATGCTATCTGTGAGGATTATAGTCATGAAAGTGAAAAATTTGATGAAATAAATTTTATAAAAGGGAAATTTGACGTTTTAACTAATGTTATTTCACAGCTTTCAGGGATGATTGTTTTTTTGGTAGCCTTTGGTGGAGGGATGTATCTCGTATTTAATAGCTCTACCACAATTGGGAGTGTAACAGCTATTGTTCAACTGGTCAATTTTGTAGTAATGCCACTGAATGAAGTTGGAATGGGAATAAGTAAATTTCGTGAAGGTCAGGCAACACTAGATGCATTTGAGGTAAAAGATGTAACTGAGCTTCAGACTGGTGAAACAAAAGAATATTTCGATGATGTTATTTCTTTTTCAAATATAGACTTTTCTTACCCTAATACTAAAGAAAAAATTTTTAACCATTTATCTTTGAAGATTCAAAAAGGAGAAAAAATTGCAATTGTTGGAATGTCAGGGAGTGGGAAATCAACTTTGCTCAATCTATTACTGCGTTTTTACGATGTAACAAGTGGGCACATCTCCATTGATAATATAGATTTGCAAGCTATTTCAGCAGAGAGCCTTTATAACTTAATGACAATTGTTCAACAAGACGTTTATATCTTTGATGATACTTTAAGAGCAAATATTACTCTTAATCAATCCTTCACTGATGAGGAAATAAAGCAAGCTGTACAGCAGTCGGGTTTAGAAAGTTATGTTTTAGAAAATGAATCTGGTCTACAAACTTTATGTGGAGAGAATGGCTCAAATCTATCTGGCGGACAAAAACAAAGAGTTAGTATTGCGCGTGCCTTGATTCGAAAAACACCAATCTTATTATTGGATGAGGCTACTTCATCTTTGGATAATCAAGTAACTACTGAAATTGAAAGTTCAATCTTGGATATTCAAAATTTGACTGCACTTGTAGTAACCCACAAGTTGAATGAGAACATTTTGAAAAAATACGATAGAATTCTCTTTATGAAAGATGGCGTTATTGTTGAAGATGGTTCTTTCAGTGATTTGATGGATAGGAGAGGTGAGTTTTATAAGTTGTTTGAGTTGAGTGTGTAATTCTCTTTCATTTTATAGTATAATTTTATAAAACACTCTATCCTTTTCGTTCTATAATATATAAGCTTGCTAGCACCACATGTTGAGGCGGTAAGTTTGCTAGTCAAGGAGTAAAACGACGAAGATTAGCATTTACTTCCGCCCATGCGATAGCTGTCCGTGATTGACAAGTGCTAGCACGCAGACAGAACGGAGATAGCGAACCGCTGAGTGTGTCGCTCTGCTCGTAAAAGCTTAGAAACCTTTGAACGAAAGGGATAATGAAAGCCTTGATTGCAAGGCTTTTTGCTTTATGGTGGGTAAGTATCAGAGTGAGAAAATTTTTGGAATGAGTAGAAGTGATAGCTAGAAATTATCAGTTTCTATTTCCATTTACCCTGTGGGTACGTGTTTGTTTCCATTGACAAGGAGTTTGTGGGAATAGAAATGTACCCACCTTGTTTGAATCAAGTGAAGTGTAGTTGAAGGAAATCTGTTGAAAGCAATACTTCATTTTACCGAATAAGTAATAATTTAGGCAACTTCAAATCGATTAAAAAAAACTATTTTAAAGGTTAAGAGTAGACAAAAATTGTCCACTCTTTTTTGCAAACTCAATTTATCAATAAATGAAATGAGGGAATGTAAAATGAAATATTTTGAGGTTGAGTTAGAAAATCCTGATGAATTTTTAAAACTACAAACAGAAGATTTTGTGAAAGCTAATCGCTTGCTACTAAGGAAGATAATCCAGAGCGTTACAGTCTATGAAGAAAACTTCGTCATATCCTTTAAATCTGGCATCGAATTGGAAGTATGAGTCTCATTCCATAACTTTTATATTGAACATATCATCTTGTTGTGTTATACTGTAAATTGATATAAACAAAGATGTAGGAGGAACCGAAACTATGACAGCCTCAATGCGTTTAAGATAAGCTGGCAATAAAAAAAGCAGAATCTATACCCGATGATAGGCTTTTTTGTTGTGCTTATTTATACGATATTGAGCATTCATTAGTTACGGTGAGGATATTGGTTATTTAACTATACCTTTATTTAACTATGTCTTTAATATGAATGTTTCCAAATTGTATGTATGCAGACCAAAAGCCACATTGTGGGGTTTGGCCTGCATTTTTTATTGCCTAGAATGCTATTCAAAATAGAAATTCAAGCAAAATAATATGCAGGAGATAATATAAATGGAAAAATACAACAATTGGAAACGAAAATTTTATGCAATATGGGCAGGGCAAGCAGTATCATTAATCACTAGTGCCATCCTGCAAATGGCGATTATTTTTTACCTTACAGAAAAAACAGGATCTGCGATGGTCTTGTCTATGGCTTCATTAGTAGGTTTTTTACCCTATGCGATTTTGGGACCTGCCATTGGTGTGCTAGTGGATCGTCATGATAGGAAGAAGATAATGATTGGTGCCGATTTAATTATCGCAGCAGCTGGTGCAGTGCTTGCTATTGTTGCATTCTGTATGGAGCTACCTGTCTGGATGATTATGATAGTATTGTTTATCCGTAGCATTGGAACAGCTTTTCATACCCCAGCACTCAATGCGGTTACACCACTTTTAGTACCAGAAGAACAGCTAACGAAATGCGCAGGCTATAGTCAGTCTTTGCAGTCTATAAGCTATATTGTTAGTCCGGCAGTTGCAGCACTCTTATACTCCGTTTGGGATTTAAATGCTATTATTGCCATCGACGTATTGGGTGCTGTGATTGCATCTATTACGGTAGCAATTGTACGTATACCTAAGCTGGGTAATCAAGTGCAAAGTTTAGAACCAAATTTCATAAGGGAGATGAAAGAAGGAGTTGTGGTTCTGAGACAAAACAAAGGATTGTTTGCCTTATTACTCTTAGGAACACTATATACTTTTGTTTATATGCCAATCAATGCACTATTTCCTTTAATAAGCATGGAACACTTTAATGGAACGCCTGTGCATATTTCTATTACGGAAATTTCCTTTGCATTTGGGATGCTAGCAGGAGGCTTATTATTAGGAAGATTAGGGGGCTTCGAAAAGCATGTATTACTAATAACAAGTTCATTTTTTATAATGGGGACCAGTTTAGCCGTTTCGGGAATACTTCCTCCAAATGGATTTGTAATATTCGTAGTTTGCTGTGCAATAATGGGGCTTTCGGTGCCATTTTATAGCGGTGTGCAAACAGCTCTTTTTCAGGAGAAAATTAAGCCTGAATATTTAGGACGTGTATTTTCTTTGATCGGAAGTATCATGTCACTTGCTATGCCAATTGGGTTAATTCTTTCTGGATTCTTTGCTGATAAAATCGGTGTAAATCATTGGTTTTTACTATCAGGTATTTTAATTATTGGCATTGCTATAGTTTGCCAAATGATAACTGAGGTTAGAAAATTAGATTTAAAATAAACAATATTGGAGGAATATTTATGTATCTTATTTTCATGTAACTCTTCCTGCTAAAATCGCAGGGTTTTCCCTGCATACAAGCAAATGAAAGCATGCGATTATAGACAGGAGGAAATGTTATGGAATTAATAATAAAAGCAAAAGACATTCGTGTGGAATTCAAAGGACGCGATGTTTTAGATATAAATGAATTAGAAGTATATGATTATGACCGTATTGGTTTAGTAGGAGCAAATGGTGCTGGAAAAAGCACTTTACTCAGGGTACTTTTAGGAGAATTAACTCCCCCAGGATGTAAAATGAATCGTCTGGGTGAACTTGCCTATATTCCCCAGTTGGACGAAGTAACTCTGCAGGAGGAAAAAGATTTTGCACTTGTAGGCAAGCTAGGTGTTGAGCAATTAAATATACAGACTATGAGCGGTGGTGAAGAAACAAGGCTTAAAATAGCACAGGCCTTATCGGCACAGGTTCATGGTATTTTAGCGGATGAACCTACGAGCCATTTAGACCGTGAAGGAATTGATTTTCTAATAGGACAGCTAAAATATTTTACAGGTGCACTGTTAGTTATTAGCCATGACCGCTATTTTCTTGATGAAATAGTAGATAAAATATGGGAACTGAAAGATGGCAAAATCACTGAGTATTGGGGAAACTATTCTGATTATCTTCGTCAGAAAGAGGAAGAACGTAAGAGCCAAGCTGCAGAATACGAACAATTTATTGCGGAACGTGCCCGATTGGAAAGGGCTGCGGAGGAAAAGCGAAAACAGGCTCGTAAAATAGAACAGAAGGCAAAAGGTTCTTCAAAGAAAAAAAGTACTGAAGACGGAGGGCGTTTAGCTCATCAAAAATCAATAGGAAGTAAGGAAAAAAAGATGTATAATGCTGCTAAAACCCTAGAGCACAGGATTGCGGCCTTAGGAAAAGTAGAAGCTCCGGAAGGCATTCGCAGAATTCGTTTCAGGCAAAGTAAAGCATTGGAGCTCCATAATCCATACCCTATAGTCGGTGCAGAAATTAATAAAGTATTTGGGGATAAGGCTCTGTTTGAAAATGCATCTTTTCAAATTCCGTTAGGAGCAAAAGTGGCGTTAACTGGTGGTAATGGAATCGGAAAAACAACTTTAATCCAAATGATCTTAAACCATGAAGAAGGAATTTCTATTTCGCCTAAGGCAAAAATAGGTTACTTTGCACAGAATGGTTACAAGTACAACAGTAATCAGAATGTTATGGAGTTTATGCAGAAGGATTGTGACTACAATATATCAGAAATTCGTTCAGTGCTAGCATCTATGGGGTTCAAACAGAACGATATTGGAAAAAGTTTATCTGTTTTAAGCGGTGGAGAAATTATAAAATTGTTGCTTGCTAAAATGCTCATGGGTAGATATAACATCCTAATAATGGATGAACCCAGTAACTTCCTTGACATACCAAGTTTAGAGGCTTTGGAAATACTAATGAAGGAGTACACCGGAACTATCGTGTTTATCACCCACGATAAACGATTACTCGAAAATGTAGCAGATGTAGTTTATGAAATTAGAGATAAGAAAATAAATCTGAAACATTAAATTTAAGGTAGTCGCTGGTCAGTATAGTCTGTTCTGGTTGGCGACTCCATTGTTAAAGAGTATAAAGACTTTAGATTTTATGAATATTAAAAATAGGAACAGTCAATTGAACTGCTCCTATTTTTCTGCTAAATATATTGTAGTTTTCTTATATGTATAATGATAGATTAGCGGATTCTCATCTACGGTACTTACTTCAAATATGAAGAAGTGATCGCGGTTATCTCTGGACTTTTCCTTATTGAGGACAAAGTAATTCTTACGTGAAGTCGCCATTGTTTTTAGGATATCATCAGTTAGGAAGGTCAATGGAATATTCATGTTAGAGTAGCGGTAGAAGTCACGTTCAAAATCTTGGTAGCTCTCGCTATAATAGTCCATTTGTAGGTGATTACGCTGAAACTCAAGCTGATTCATAGAGCACCTCCTCGACAAGTTCAATACTAATAATGTCTTTTAATTTCAAATTGATGTGACCTGTTGTAGTTTTTATCAAAATGAAATCTTTGGTCAGACTTGGTATTGTTCCAGTGTAGGAAACACGCTTGTTTTTTTCAATCACTTGAATGCGTGTGCGTAGCTGCCCGGCGTATACTTGACTGAGGAGTAATAATTTCTTCTCTAGTGATAAGTCAGACATGTACGTTACTTTGTTTGTATCATCAGAGAGTGCTGATGCATGTTCAGATAGGAAAAAGCCCATCCATTTTTGCATCTTTGTATCCTGGTACTCTCTTGCTGATTGAAATGGTAAATATGAACGGTCAATCATATCAAATCCTTTCTATGCAGAGGCAAGGGTATTTTTATCAAATTGAATCGTAAAACCTTGAATTCCCCCACCTGTGTAACATTCTTTAAAGCGATTGATTACCTCAGTATAGATTATCACAGATGAGCTTGTTGGCTTAATGCTAAATGTAAATTCCAATGGTAATCGGTTTTCAGATTTAGCATGTACTAGTCGTATCGATATTTCAGTTGTTTTGAGTTTTCTCTGACGAAGTTTTGAAGTTGCTGTTTCAACGATTCCATGTAAAAATCTTTCAAGCATTTCAATATCATTACATCCTTTGCTACGGATTTCTGAAAATTGTACTGTATTTTTTTCTTGTTTCATTTTAATCCCTCCAATCCACCCGCGGAATGACCACCGATAAGTTTACTGCGTTCAATATTTCTGGAACCTTCAGTTAGGACGGTTCCTTTTTGTATGGCTAAAAAACCAAACTGTTCTCTGACAACATCAATAGCTGTCTGAAGTCTATTATCTTTTTCAATTTGTTCTACATCATCAAAGAGTGATAGTAGAGTATAGCTTTCATCTACGAAGCCACTATAAGATACACCAATTTGTCTCACTGCACCAGAGGTGTATTTTTTCGGAATAATACAAGTACATGACTCACCATTGTTTTGGGGAGATTTGCGGGTTCAATTTTATTCTGAGCATTTATAGATTTTTTCATCTCAGTCCTAGAATAGCCAATATGAATAGAAACGACAGTAGTCAATACTAGGGCTACTGTTCCGTTCCACAGTATCATTTAAAAATCATTTTCACACCCTTTCGTCTATTAGTATAGAAGAAAGCTCTCAGCACATGAGGAGAAATCATGAGGGATATTCTCAGTTGAATAAGTAAGAGTATAATCTACATCTCCAAAGTAGGAGTGGCCAGTTCCAGCAGAAAGACCTTCATAGGTTTTATAACTGAATAGATCGACTTACTTTGTTGTCGAATTTTTCCTGTTCTTCAAGTAATTCTGAGGAATAGACGACAACTTTAAAATCAAATAAGCTAAAAACGCTCTAAAATCATTAAATTGATATTAAAGTGTTTTTTATTGTCAAAATATACAATTGAAAAAATTTCCAGCTTTTTTAAAATCACTATCTCAGATGACAATTTAATCAAAATATGATATAATACAGAAAAAGTAAAAATAACAAAAGTAACTTACAAAAGTAAAAGAAAAAAAGTAAATAGATAGCCACGGCGGATATTCCTTTCATCGTTTAGAAGGAGTTGCTGTGGTTATCGTTGTTGCTGAGCTAATTAATTGCTCTTATTACTTTGATGAAGTTACTTTTATTATTGAATTAATTTAAATAATAATAACGATCAATGAAAGTACTCATCGATATTCCCTTTATGCAGTTTAGAGCACAAAGGAAAATGGTACTGATTTGATCGTTTTTTTGTGTATTGACATCCTAAACCCCAGTCAGAACCTTCAGTCATATTAAACAAGGAGATAACATGAGATTTGTTGTATATAAACATTCACTGGTTTTAGGTGATAACAACATCGTGACAAAGCAATTTATCGTTCTGAAACACGATGACGGCAACTTACAATTTACTGATTTTCATCGTTATGTTAAATCTACTTCAAGAATCAAGTCGATTTCAGATGATGGGAATAAACGCTTTTCTTACGTTGTTAAGTTTCTTAATTTCATATTTGGTACTCTTGGACTTAAAAGTGTAGATCAACTTACACTTGAGATGGTCAGAGAGTTTTTTACGCTTTATGGATTATCTCAGTTACCTGAAGATAGCGGGAAAAGAAAGAAAAGCACTGTTGAAAAATGCGTAAATGCAATTCTCTACTTCTTAACTCTTTATTTAAGTGAGCGAGAGGGAAAGGCTAAGTTAAAAGCAGAAGAATTGTATACTACGACAACTTTTACGAATAGTAGAGGACGGGTTATAAAGCGTAAAGAACCAAATTTTGAAATCTACGTGGATGATAGCAACACTGAGAAAGCTATTTTTCGCGATATGCCAAATAGTGCTTTTGAGATGTTGTTTTCTCACATTGCACACTATCATAAGGATTTACTCATGGTTGTGGCCTTGGGGGCCTTTGTTGGCTTAAGACCATCAGAAGCATGTAACGTAAGACGTGAAGATAGTCCTCTAGGACCAGGTATTTTATTTCACCAAAGTGATGGTCAAGTATTTAAGATTGAGATCGATCTACGAAAAGAAATACCTCTTAGAAGCGATTTAAAGCCGACTGGACGGATTAAAAAGGAAAGACTTCAAGCAGTACCTTATATCTTCTTGGAGGTCTTTTTAGACACTTATAACGACTATATGAGTTATCTGGAAGGTAAGAAGTATGAGAAGGACTATGGGCCATTAAATCTTAACAGACGAGGAAAAGCATTATCATACGATGTATACTATCAACGTTTTCGTAAGATTATTCGTGAAGAGATGATCCCAATCTTCTTAAAGTCCGATGATGCAGAGGTTGTTTTCTTCGGTCAACTTTTACAGGAACATAATATTTCCCCACATATTTTCAGACACTGGTACACGACACAGTTAGTCTTATCTGGGGTTTCTGAGATTAGTGAACTCATGTCTGCAAGAGGTGATAAATCTCCTGAGAGTGCTTGGGTTTACCTGCAAAATAAAGGTGAAATCGCAAAACAATATGGTCAAGTTAACAATGGCGTTTTTGACTATATGAATTGGCAAGCAAATGAACTTTTTGGTGATAAGTTAGAAAGGTAATGTATGACTTATTCAATTAAATCTTTGATTGAAAATCTGTTAAGTGAACTCGGAAAAAACGATATACAGTATAAAGGCAAAATTAGTAAGTTTTTAGTTGATAACAATTGGTTTAACATAGAAATTGATTTGGATAACTATTCTATCTCAGATAAAGAGGCTCAATTATTAATAGAAAAAATAACCAATTATCTTCTTGGACCAACTGGTTTAGCAGGAATTCAGCCTATATTTAAACAAAAATTCCCATTAACTTACAAATATTTTCAGCAATACTCAGAAGATAGCAACTTATCTAAAGAAAACATCTTTTATGTTCAAGATTTTCTTGCTTATTATCTAAAAAGAGATTTATTCCTCTGTAATGATAATGAAATTGAATTGTTGGTTGAAGAAGCAGTATATGCACTTGAAAAGCAAAAAGGCGAAGTTTTTATTGATTTTTTAAAGTGGTTAATGAATAAAACGAGATGTAACTATCACAAAAGATATGAATTTACACCTCGATACACATTAGAACAGGAGACTAACGCTTATGAGTTAGACGAATATTTAGAATTACTGTATTTTCTTTTTAATGACGATTACATTAGAAAAGAAGATATGCTTTATAAAGCAGCAATCTCAAAAGACTACGCAGATACATGGCTATTTCTAGCACTTCATTTTATATGTGCGCTACGTGGAACAGATTTAGAACAACTTGGGCATCCACAACTTCCTAGAACACCAAAAGAAGTTCTAAAATCAGTTAGAAGTGGGGATTGGAGTAGCAGTGAGGCAAGAAGAACTCTTTTAAGTATTACAACTCGTTTAACTTATTTAAATATTACTCCAAACAAAACAAAGGGAACTAAAAATATTAGTCAGATTAAATTTCAGGTCCCTGAGAGCTGTCAAGTATTGATTGGAACGTTGTTGGCTATCTGTGAAGCTCATTATCAGTTGAATAAAGATAATAATAATGAACCTTTAATTCGACAAATAAAAGAATATAAACGAATTAGCCGATATATGGGGAAAGAAATTGGAGACTTATTTCTTGAAAGGAATTTTAGTTCTAGATCTGCAAATAAATCCTATCTTCAAACTGTTGCCATGTTAGCAGATGATGTTTTGCAAGAAAAATCTGAGTTAAATATTAAAGGCTATTTTTTAGCTGCATTAGCCCGTAGCCATAAAGGTTCATTCGATGAATTTGCTCAAACCACAACAACGTACCTAAAAGATGCCCAACTAAGTCAGCTTAAACCAGAAATGGTTGCGAGAGAACTATTTGAACGAGGTGTTTTATCTATGATTCCATCAATGCTCCTGACGATTGTTACTAGAGGAAAGTATAAAGAATTAAGTCCTAGTCAACAAACTCAGATGATTAAACAGTTAGATTTGACACCAAATGAGATCGAAAAAACATTGGCTTTAAGTATTCAGGCAGAAGTGAAATCGCAAAAGGCATTAAAGATTTTGGTAGAAGAAGAAGCAGAGCCTAATCAACTTCTTACTATTTGTCATCGTATAGGAAACGGTGAAGCCTTCTCAAAACAGGGTGAAAGCATGTGTCTTTTGTCTGCACTTGGAAAGATTTGTCCATATGACGATAGACAACATTGCATAGGTTGTCATTATGAACTACAAACTAAATCTACTTTATTGTTATTAGTAGGAGAATTCAATCGTTTGAACAAACAATACTCTAGAGTTCGAACTGATTTAGAAAAAGGTAAAATTCGGAGTATTTTAGAAGAACAAATAAAACCTTGTTTAACTGAAATGTTGCAAGCTTTATGCGAGCAATATGGGGATGACGTGTTGCATGATTACGAAGAAATAATAAAGGAGTTAATAAATTGAACAATCAAGCTAAACTTTTTAAAACTGAAAATTATTTTGAACCATTTAACTGTGATTGTGTTCTGCGAGCAAAAGAAGTTTTCGATGATTATTTTGAAAAAGGAATTATTCTAAGTTACGATTTTGATCATAAGAAATGGGAAACTACAAATGAATATGCCAATATTAGCCTGTTTTTTAACATTCCTGAGTTTCAATATAGGAGATTTTATCAATCAATTTTTCAGTTGCCTTATAAGGAATTTATCGATTACTTAAAAAGTTTTATTGTTTTCTCAATGAAACAACATGTTTTAGAAACTTTACAGCTATTTCTAAGAGATATTAAACGTATTATCAAAAATACAACCAAAGATACGTTTTTAGATTTAGAAAATATCTCTGTAATATTTCCTGGTTTATGTATTGACTTTTTCTCAAATCTTCCCTGTTCAGATGATATTCAACTAAGTCAACTATTGGAGCAATTGGATAATAAATTAACTCTCAACCTTCAAAAAAGGCAGAAGTCAAAACAGCAAAGACAATTAGCGCAATTTCAATCCTATTTTACTTTTAATGACATTTTAAATGATTATTGGTCTCAAACATTATCTAAGAAAGAACGTCTATTTTATTATCCATTGTATCTCTGGTGGCAGATTACAGCAATTTTACCTTTAAGGCCAAGAGAATTTCTTTTAATACAAAGAAACTGTTTAACCGAGAAAGATGGAAAATATTTTCTTACATTAAGGAGAAATATAATCAAAGGAAGGGATCGACTTGTTGCACATAAAATTTCTGAAGATTATACTTTGAATACTTATGAAATTACTAATTCATTAGCTTCTGAAATAAAGACTTACCTCAAACTTACGGAAAATGATAATTCTACTAAATTAGATACATTATTTGTGACTGATCCTCATTATAACCGTTGGGGTCGTCGAACAGGTGTTAATAACCGATTTTTAACTTACACTAATCTCAATACTATTTTGAGGTATTTTTTTAATGAGATTATTTCTCAAAAATACGGTTATCAAGTTAATTATTTTAGTTTTCCAGCTAGATTAGATGAAAACGAGATTAATTTGATTCATATTGGGGATACGAGACACATTGCAATGATCAATTTAATTGCAGAAGGGGCTAGTCCTGTTACAGCTATGCTTTTAGCTGGTCATGAAGATGTGACAACTTCATCTCACTATTTTTCAAATTTAAGCCAATTTATTGAATGTCGTAGTTATCAAATGTATCGTAAACTAACGAGTAAGAATACGAATTACACCATAAGTAAGAGACAGCCATTTTATACAGCACAAGGACAATACATCACTTTAGAAAATAAAGGACGGTGTTACTCACCCCGCTTTGCGAAAGGTGATTATTCAGATTGTCTGAAAGTTATTAGTGAGCATGCAGAACTAGGTGCTTGTACGAGCTGCCCTTTTTACCGTAAAGCAGGTAAAGATTATTTTTCAATGGATAAAACATTTAAAAAGTCAGTTGATGAAAAAGCTATGGTTGTAGATGAAGCGATTAGAAAAGTTAGGCAAGGGAAAGGTCATATTGAAGATATTGGAGAAGCTTTGTTGAAATTAAAAACAGTTAGCAATACCTATCAAGATTACTTAAATGCTAAACAACTATCTTTAGAGGAGAATAAGTCTAATGGCTAGAAAGAAATCAATTTCTGATGATGAATTGATTCATTTGTTTGAACAGTATTTAATTTCCCAGTGTTCCTGTGATTTAAGCTTGGTAAAAATCCCTCGGTTTGGTGACTATGTTAGGAATCATGGCTATCAAAATGTTGCGGATACAACCATTAGACGTAATAAAAGATTCAGGGATTTTTTAAAAGAAAGTGAAATTAAATACCAAGATGAAAATTATGAAGCTGTAATTACTTATAAGACCATAGATCCTGACAATTTTATGGCAAAAAATCGTGCTCCAGGTGCTATGAAAAGAGCATTGGTGGAAATTAGCCAATACTACAAGAAAATAGCAAACATTGCGGCCAGCTATAAACAAGAAGCAGATAAGTTACGTAGTTTAAATTCTGAACTACAGTCAACTAATGAAGATTTAAAACAGAAGCTACAAAGAGAAAATGAGTTAAGTGATGAGAATCAAAAACTATTACAAATAATCAAAACAAGTGTCTATCCAGAAATTGCGAATGAGCTTTTAAAAGAAGAAGGATTGTTAAAATATTCTCAAAAGGTTATCAGTGAGGATTTCCTAGCAGACAATATCATCACCGCTGATTCAGAAATAGATTTTCATTCTGGTGGTCTTATTGAACAAGAAAATCCTCAAAAATCAACTAAAGTGGTTTCTATTAAAAACTTACTAGACAGCAAAACTAATTATAAATGAGGAAAGAAATGAACAAGAAAGTTAAAGATAATCCAGCTATTTACATGTACTGGGATCAAAAACGAAATGTTCTTGACCCCAAAAAATTATCGTCAAATAGTTTAAAATATGCCTATTGGTCTTGCCCTTATTGTCAACACCATTGGGAAGCGAAAATCATTGATGTGCAGCTTGACAGTTATGAATATCTTAGGTGTTGCCCCCATTGTGGATTAGGTGAACGTTCCATTGATGAAAATGAGAGCGTCCTTCAGGTTTATCCCGATTTCAGAAATTATATAAACTACAGCATTGAGCAAGATGAAGAATTAGATGAGAAACTTCTTACCTTGCCGTTCAATAGTAAAAGAAAATTCAATTTTAAATGTCCGACGTGTCAATTAAGTTGGAAAGATTCTGCGACAAATAAGAGGTTATTTCAACTAACAAGTGGGGATTTATTTCATTTTGGCTGCAATGAAACTTCCTATCATTGCGATTACAAATCAATTTATCCAAATTTAGCTAAAATCTATAGCGAACATTTAAACAAATTTAAATTTAACGAACTGAAGCTGAGTTACAATATAACAGTACCTATCCATTGGGAATGTGATAAGTGTCATTGCAAATTTGAATTATCTATTGATAGATTATTGAACCGAATTAAAAGAAGTGGTCATTACTGTTTGGAGTGTCATTCTTCATTTGAAGAGTTATTGGATAAAGATTTTGATGTTTCTCCTCTATCTTTTTTAAATTCTTCCATGCTCAAGGAGTGGTCTAAAAGGAACAATAATACACCTAATCAAGTTGATGTATTATCTAATGTTCATGTGTTATGGGAATGTACGAATTGTCACGGAGAGTATTCATGCTCACTATTTGAAAAAACAGATAGGTCTTGTCCATTTTGTTCAAATAGAGAAAAACTTCAGGATTTTAATACACTAAATGAAACACATCCCTATTTGAGGGAATTTTGGGACCTCAGTAATGAAAGGGATTTTTCCGAATATTGGTTTAAGTCAAATAATGTAGTTAGTTGGGTTTGTCCTTGTTGTAAAATCAACTTTCAATGTAGCCCAGCCGAAATGATCAGTCGAACCGATTTAGAAAATCAAAACTTTCAAACATGTCCCAATCAATGTGACTGGAGGACTGAGGTATTTAAAAATAATATTTTCCTTAAAGAACCAAAACTCATCAAAGAATGGAGCGATAAAAATAAAATTCCTATTCATTTATCTCAGACAACAATAGAAACGAAAAAATATTGGTGGGATTGTTCAAAGTGTAATGGGACATATTTATGTTCTATCCCAATTCGAAGAGAAGTTTCTCAGTGTTGTCCTTTCTGTAACAACGATAAGCCTCTGAATGGGTATAATACATTTGATTATTTATACCCTGAACTAGCAAAATTGTGGGCACCAAATAATAAAGTCTCAATAGATAGTTTTGTTCCATTATTAACTGAAAAAAGGTTTTATTTATGGCGCTGCAGAGAATGTAACTTCGAATTTCATGAGCGCTTCAGCATTATATTAAATAAGTATTTAAATTCCGAGACAAAAGATCTTAAAGAAATGTGTCCATTTTGTGCAGAATTAAAAGAAAGACAAGATAATATCTCATTTGAAGATTTGATGAACGAGTGGGACTATCTTAACAATCTTATTCTAGGGGATCCAGAAAGAATCCCAAATAATACGCAATTAAGATTTTGGTGGATTTGTAAGAATAATCCAGAGCATCGTTATAGAATGGCTATTGTAGATAAGATTGCAAATGTAAAACGATCTATCGAGCCATGCATGTTTTGTAAAGGGCGTAGACGAAAAAGAGAACATTTTGTCCCTTATAGGAAAATTTAAAAACAAGTTCAAATTTGAACTTGTTTTTTTATCATAGATTTTTATAAAGTACATTATTTTAAAAGATTGTATTTTTAGTTTTCAAGTAGATAATGTACAGAATTTAAGTATGCGAAAGATTTAGTTTTCGCGGGAATAAAGTACATTTTTTGCTCAAAAAAAAATTTTTGTTAACTAAAAAAAACTAAAAGTTTATGTACAATTGACTTAACTAGAGCTAAACCATTGATACAACTGAATTAGAAGCATAAAGTACATTCTTTAAAAAGTGTAC
>NZ_KB373314.1:269453-406994 GCF_000314795.2 Streptococcus sp. F0442
TTCAAGTAGATAATGTACAGAATTTAAGTATGCGAAAGATTTAGTTTTCGCGGGAATAAAGTACATTTTTTGCTCAAAAAAAAATTTTTGTTAACCTATATAAACCCTATAACATCTTTCCGAAAAACTATAATTTTCTTGAAAAATATATCTAGCTATGCTATACTACTAGTATAGAAAGATTTGGAGAAAAACATGAAACGCGAGATCTTATTAGAACGGATTGATAAACTCAAACAAGTCATGCCTTGGTACGTCTTAGAATATTACCAATCAAAACTGGCCGTTCCATATAGTTTTACGACCTTATACGAATACTTAAAGGAATACGATCGATTTTTCACCTGGGTCTTGGAATCTGGTATATCAGATGCTGACACCGTGGCTAATATCCCTTTAGAGGTTCTGGAGCACATGACCAAGAAAGATATGGAATCCTTCATACTTTACTTGCGTGAACGTCCTCTGCTTAATGCCAATACTACGAAAAATGGGGTTTCTCAAACAACCATTAACCGTACCCTTTCGGCACTTTCTAGCCTTTATAAGTATTTGACTGAGGAAGTTGAAAACGAGCAAGGGGAACCTTATTTCTACCGTAATGTCATGAAGAAGGTTGCTACCAAGAAAAAGAAAGAAACCTTGGCTGCTCGGGCTGAAAATATCAAGCAAAAGCTCTTTTTAGGTGATGAGACAGAAGGTTTCCTTAACTATATCGACCAGGAATACCCTCAAACACTCTCAAATCGTGCCTTATCTTCCTTTAATAAGAATAAAGAACGAGATTTAGCGATTATCGCACTCCTTCTTGCCTCTGGTGTCCGTCTCTCTGAAGCAGTTAACCTTGATCTTCGAGATCTCAACCTTAAGATGATGGTGATTGACGTCACTCGAAAAGGTGGAAAACGAGACTCAGTCAATGTTGCTGCCTTTGCTAAGCCTTATTTAGAGCAATATCTTGCTATTCGAGACAAACGATACAAGACAGAGAAGACCGATACAGCCCTCTTCTTAACCTTGTATCGAGGTGTTCCAAACCGGATTGATGCTTCTAGTGTTGAAAAGATGGTGGCCAAGTATTCAGAAGACTTCAAAGTCCGCGTAACCCCCCACAAACTGCGGCATACTCTTGCAACCCGTCTCTATGATGCTACCAAATCCCAAGTTTTGGTCAGCCACCAGCTAGGACACGCTAGCACACAGGTAACAGACTTGTATACGCATATCGTTAATGACGAACAGAAAAATGCCTTGGATAGTTTATGAGATACATAATATAAATTATGTAATATTTCAGCGTTAGAAAAAGAGCGTAGGATTTTTTATGAAATCTTACGCTCTTTTATTCTTTCTATAAAAATTCGATCCAATAATTACGGTGTGGCTCAATAATGACTGGTTTTCCCCAGAATGATTTTAGATAGACCAAGTTTGCAGGGGTGACCGGTCTTTTTTCACCATTGAACTTCTCTGCACTCTCTTCCGTTAGAAAGCATTTAACTGCTTCATATGGTGTACCATCGCTCGCTATTCGATCAATTCCTAAATAAGCAATTTCATCACCTGTTTTTGGAAAATCTGTAAATAGTTTACCAATAAAATAAACCGTCTTATCTTTCATTAATTCATAAGCCTTACTATTTTCCAGTCTGTTATTCGCTGCAGCGTACATAATACAAAAACTATCTACAATATCTTTCAAAGGCATTAATTCTTCTTTGCTGACGATAATTTCGTCGGGAGCAAGTCCACCAAGGATTAAATTTTTATAATGAGGTTGCTGGATGATATTATCTAAAGCCATTCCTAATGGTAGTTGGACAGCTTGATAGCCTAATGGTTCGAGCTCTTGCTTTTTCCGGTCAAGGTGTTCTTGTGTAATACTGATATTCAAATCATATGGACTTGAAGGTTGTTGCTTGCTAAAAAAAGCCACTACTATACGATCTAACTGTTCAAATAGACCAAGATTTTCAACTGGAATTTTCATCATCGAATATGAACCCCTTTTTTGTTGAGATTTCCTCTATATTCTACTCTCATTATTTTTGAATATCAAGAAAAGAGACCGTGTCATGAACTAACTTTCGTTTTACAACTATATTTTCTCACCAGGCATAATTTTTCTCACCGCATGTAACCATGGCTGCTAATAACTCCTCTGGTGTCAGTTTCTTCAAGCCTCCATAGGTTGGATCCTGTACATGTGTATCGGGGTCTAGATAATAGATTGCTGAGATGTCCTTGCCATCTGCTGTCAATTCATAGCCTACTCCAATCACATTATGTTCCCCACTTTTTCCAGGATAGATTTGTGCCACATTGAAGGTGTAATAGAGAGGATAGCCATCATCAATATCTTTGCGCACGCGTTCTTTAAAGATTCGGATATCTTCAGAATCTGGACGAGCGTCCGTTACAGTAGCTAGTCGATAACCAGCTTGATTTCCACTTGGTTCTGGATAGCCAAATAGATTCTGATTCAATACGCGAATCGCATCTCGATTATGAGTCCCATAGGGATTATAAGTCCCCATTTCCTTAGCTAATTGATGTTGAGAGACGCTAACCCCTCGACTAGCCAGCATCATATGGACTGTCGCTGGAGCACAGAAATACCATTCTTCTTGAAGTTTTAAAGAAATAGGCAATAGTTTTCGGATCCCTTGATTCTCTTGGGACGATGTTCCTTGTTTGACCGATTGAGAAGGTTGCGTATTCTCTTTCAATGAAGCTTGTTCCTCGCTTGAAGATGGCAAGGTTTCCTGACTACCGGCTTCCGTTCTGCCTTCCTTGATTTTTAATCGCTCTACTACTTCTGCTGGCATTGGTGGATTAGGTTCTGTACGCTCCTTCGTTTTTTCACTAACTGTTTTTGATGAAGAGGATGTGACCTTACGAGTGCTAGAAGGACTTGTTTGGCTTCTTTTTTGTGTCTCTGTACAGCCAGATAAACCAAGCAAAGCTAGAAATACAAGAAATAAATGAACTTTTCTCATGATTTTTCTCCTTTCTACCATTCCTGATAGCGCATTACGGAGTTTTCATTTCGGTAGATTTCACCTTTTGGAATCTCACTATCCTTCTTTTTGAATTGAATCCATAGAATCCCTTTATCCGATAGTAAAATGGGGCCATGATCATATAAATAATGAATCCGATGCTTTAAATCCCACAAATAATATTGAGATTTAACACGCTCCTCACTTCTTCTTTCTCCCATATATGTGAGATAAATATTGCGATATATGGAGGTTTCTGCCTGTGAAGTAGAAAATATCTTCTTATAGTTTTTATTTTCAAAGGTAAATGAAGCGTCTTTATTATTTACAACCAAGTAAAGGAGTTTGTGCCCATTCGTCAATAAATCGACATAATAGCGTTGATCATCCTTTGTTTGATCTATAACCTTTTTCTGCCCATCACTTAAGGAGTAGGCTACAATTTTTGTGGTTAAAGCTGTGTTATCAATTTGTACATAATACAAGTAATCTTTAAAGACATTCGGAAAACCGCTATTTTCTGATTCAATCGTCTGATGAGACCCTGTTTCAAGGTCAAATTCTTCAATTTGATATAGGCTATCGCCTACTTCATAATTTATAAAGAGTTTCTGGTTGGATCGAGCTACTTGAGTAACTGGAACCGTTCCAATAGGTTTCCTATCGATCAGTGTCGTTAAAGATTTGTCTTTTATCTTCCAAAGATAGTAAATCCCTGTCTGATTGAGTTGATCATACTCTTCAAAAACAACAATATCATGATCTACATAGCTAACAGCCACATGAGTCAGATTAGATGTCTTTTCAACATCTTTTATCTTTTGAAAGTCCTTGGTATGTAAATTCATACAGGCAAGATAATTCTGATCTTCGTGTCCTTGGTCAACAGCCTCGCCATAAGCAATCCCATCATTTGACAGCGCGGTAGGTGTAAAGATTTTCCCATCTGGATAAGGAATAGGAATAGAATTTTTTAATAAATCTTCTGCCTTTCTTTCCTCGAATCCTATTTTCCTAGACACATTGGTACTACCGGAAGGAGATTTTTGGGGTGGCCCTACAAGAGTGCAGGCTGATAAGAGTATGATAATCCCAATGATGATAAAACTTAAAAATTTTTGTTTGACAAGATCTTTTTTCTTCATCAGCCTATACCTCATGAATAGCTAGCTATAAAAGATAATGTAGAAAATCAAACCATTCTTCAGCCATGGACTAGTTGAGTTTTATCACTTCGTCAGCTTTTTCCCAAATCACTGGATTATGGGTTGCGATAATGATTATACGCTCTTGATTCTTTAACATTAAGAGCAAGTCCATCACCTCTTGTGAGGTTTCTGGATCCAGTGCTGCAGTTAGTTCATCTGCCAAAATTAAAGGTGGATCTTTTAAAATAACTTTAGCTAATGCGACACGTTGCGCCTCTCCCCCCGATAATTCATAAATCTTTTGATCCAGAGCAAGGTAAGCCAATCCTACTTTTTTGAGCACTTCTTCCTCTTGCTGCTTCTTCTCTTTTTTCGTTAATTTTTGCCCAATCAATCCCAAATCTAAATTTTTAGCGATCGTTTCGTTTTCAAGTAGGCCAAAGTTTTGGAAGAGATAACCTAATTCACGCTTAAAGAAGTGATGCTGTTTGATTTGTTTCAGTTCTTGCCCCTGATAGCTTATACTCCCTTCTTCATAAGGCTCTATCTTCGCCAAAATATTAAGCAAGGTTGTTTTACCACACCCACTATTTCCGATCAGAGCATAGACCTTACCTTCTGTAAATTGCAAGCTCAAATCTTGAAAGACAGTTCGTTGGCCAAATGATTTGGTTAAATGTTCTACGCTAATCATATTAGGCTCCTTTCAGTACAGTGGCTAACAAGTGGTCTTCTTTATGAGACCGGTACAGGAGAATGAACCAAGCATTAGTAATAAATAGCAAGAGAGTGACAAGAGCAATCCACCATTCCGAAGTGAGAATGATTACCAAGAGGCTTCCTAATAGCAAGAGGCTACTTTCTGAGAGCAAAATCATTTGGTGAATGTTTACAAATCCCAGACCTGCAATCTTCTTCAAGAAGATTTGTTTTCTAAACTCTTCAAAATATAGGAAATTCATAGTGTTAAAAAGAAGAACAGAGGTTGCTATACCAAAGACTCCTCCTGCAATCGCCATGAGATTTTCTATTTGTATTTTTTGGGCCATTTGCTGGTAAACGTCCACTGCATAGTCGTACTGACTAACACTTTTTTCAAGATTATACTCAGCGATTAGCTTCTTACTATTCTGAAGCCCATTAAAATAAAGGTAGGAATCAAGGTGGGTGAAATATGGATTCTCATAGCCTCCAAAACTTTCAGGTTGTATAACCACTAAAACAGGATCTGTAAAGAATTGCTGATAGCTGATTGGTGTGTTGTTGTAGATAAAGCGTTTTTGATGATTCGGAATATACGTTACCTGCGCCTTCATTGATAAGGTGATATTTCCTTGATCATCTCGAGGAGATAGATAATCTTCATATCGTTTGATCATCTCCTCTTCTCGACCTTTTAATTTTTCCGGAAGTAACAGACCAAATTCCCCTGCTTGTAAGTGATTTAAGTGATCTTTTTCTTCAGGAGAAACTGGAACACCTTGGATTTCGAGGTAATTTGGAGTTACATAGAGAGTTCGTGCAAGAGGATCGTAATCTGTGATTGAAAACTCTTTACCTGTACTAGGATCCGTCATAACTCCTTTTGGACTAAAAGATACGAGGTGATGATAAGCTAAAAGACCACCATTTTCAATGCCAGACTCGATGAGCTTAGACCATTTTGCTCTGTTCTCAATTTGCGTCTCTTTGTTTGTTTTCTGTGAAAAATCCTCCCGACTTGTACTAATTTGGACCCAATTCGACTGTTTTAACCAAGCCTCACTTCCCTCTCGGTGAGTTTGCCAGACTGATCCATAAATACTGATTCGATGAATCGCAAGGCCAATTAATGCCACAGCGAGAAATTGACAAATAAAGAGGAAAACCAATATGCGCTTCAATGGAACCTTCCCTTTTAAAAGGGGGACTAAATGAATCGTTTGAATACTATATGCAAAGAGGAAGGATAAGAAAACAGACAAAATTAGTAAAATCCCATTGTAAATAATACTACTGAAAATGACGATGGAATAGGAAAAAGGTGTCAATTGAAAGCAATAAATCAGAACAGCACCAATTATACTTGCGCCAATACATCCCAAAAGCAACTCTATACTATCATCTTTTAGAGAATGTCCGAAAAGTTGCAAGCGTCTCATTCCTGAAATATATCGAATCCCAGCACTTCTCATTTCTTGTGTTTTTTGAATAATCGTAAAAGAGCTAAAACTAATGATAAAAATGACTAAGGCAAGTGATTGTGAACCTGAGCCAAAAAAGGCAATAAAGGTCAGCAGAAGATTTGGTTTCTCAATAAAAGTTTGTGAGAAACCAAGAGTATGAAGAGTTTGATCCAGCTTTTCAGTTTCCAATTCACCTGTTAATACATAATAATTCGTTAGCAGGCTTTCTTTGGCAGCCAGTTCTTTCTTCTCTCTTTTAATCCCAAGAGGAAGTTTTCCCTCTCCGTAGATTTCATAGGTGAAAACAACCTGCCCCTTAGAGTCTGTTCTTTGTATCTGACGGGCAATTATACTATGATTTTCCCTTGCCAAGCGGTCTAAACTGGAAGATAACTCTTCATATGTGACGCTCTTATCTTGTCTTACCACACCTACTACCGGAAGACTGCGGTGGATAAGCGTATTTGGAGAAATAAAGGCAATCCAAATCAAAAAGCTATAGATGAAAAGGTTTGATAAAATAATAAAAACACGTTTCATATCATCACACTTTCTAAAGCAGAAAAGGAAAGTAATACCTAGCTAGTCAATTAATTTCGTTGTTTAATAATTACTGAGTTTTATAAATTACAGTTACATTCTTTGTAAGCGAATACACTTTTCCACCTTTACTATACTACAAAATCCTTAGTAAAACAATAATTTCTATGTGAAACTAGTTTCAAAAAAAGAGGCTGGGACAGAAGTCCTAGCCTCTAAATTGTTTTTATTTTGTCGAGCAAGACGCAGTGGTTGAGTGGGCTCTACTACGCCGATTTCATCAGCTTTTACAGCCCTACTCAACTGTGCGGAGGTGGGACGACGAAATCGAATTCTAACGAATTACCGATTTCTGTCCCACTCTCTTATGACTTTATTCCACCACAGCCTCAGCAATTTCTTCTGCAGTGATTCCTGCGAAGTAACGACCTAGGTTAATGGTTTGAAGGGCTTTAAGAACGTCTTCGCGTTCGTATTTGACACCACGAAGGACATCTTCTACTGCTGCAACATCTTCGATACCGAAAAAGTCACCGTAAATCTTGATGTCTTGGATTTTGGATTCAATGACATTTGCGAAGATTTCAACCTTACCGCTTGGGAATTTGGTGCCACGACGGACATTGTATTCAGGGGACTTCCCATAGTTCCAATCCCAGCTACCGAACTTGGTTTCCTTAATACGATTGATTTCAGCCAATTCTTCATCCGAGAAGACATATTCTGTCATCTCAGGATATTCTTTCTTCATGTAGTCCAAAAGTAGGTCACGGAACTCTTCAACCGTGATTTTTTCTGGCAATTCATCGATGATATTGGTCACACGAGCACGAACCGATTTAACCCCTTTAGACTCGAACTTGTCTTTAGATACCTTGAGAGCATTGGCAAGGACTGACAAATCAACGTCAAAGAGAAGGCAACCATGGTGCATGATCCGACCATTGATGTAAGCTTGGGCATTTCCACAGAATTTCTTGCCGTCAATCTCTAAGTCATTACGACCTGTAAATTCAGCCTTAACCCCAAGTTGAGCCAAGGTATTGATCACTGGAGTCGAGAAGCTCTTGAAGTCAAAAGCCTTGTTTTCATCTTCTTTTGAAATGATGGTGTAGTTGAGGTTGTTCAAATCGTGATAAACAGCTCCACCACCACTGATCCGGCGAACCACTTCAATCCCATGCTCCCGAACGTAGTCACGGTTGATTTCTTCAATGGTATTTTGGTGACGGCCCACAATGATCGATGGTTTGTTGATCCAAAGAAGGAAGATTTGATCCTCGTCCAAAAGGTGTTTAAAAGCATATTCCTCTAAAGCAATATTAAAAGCAGTGTCATTTGAATAATTAATAATGTATTTCATAGTAATTCCAAAAATTCGTTTTATAAATCCTACTCATAGCAGGATGAGCATTAGACAGAAATAGTTGAATTTCACTTAATTTTCTGAAGTAGTAAAAAGAAATGTAACGAGTTATCGTTACATTTCTCGGAAAAATTGAGACAAGTGGCTCAATTTTTAGGCATGGAACTCTAATAGAGGTCGCTGCCGTCCGTACTACTTTAAGAAAATCTAATTGAAAGAATGATATTATTTCTTCTTAGGTGAGTGAACTGCCAAGCCAAGTACATCCGCAAAGGCTTCGTACATCACTTCTGAGAAGGTTGGGTGCCCATGGATGGTCTTGAGCATTTCTTCTACAGTGATTTCCATCTCAATGATAGTTGAAGCTTCGTTAATCAATTCAGCTGCCGCTGGACCAATGATGTGAACCCCAAGAACTTCACCATATTTCTTGTCTGCAATGACTTTTACAAATCCTTGAGCCGCATCTGATGCAATGGCACGTCCGTTAGCCGCAAAGTTGAATTTACCGATTTGGATATCATATTTCTCACGAGCTTGTTCTTCTGTCAAACCAACAGCCGCAACTTCTGGAAGTGTGTAGATAGCTGCAGGAGTCAAGTTCAATTTGGCAACAGCGTGGTTTCCCTTAAGGGCATTTTCAGCCGCTACTTCACCCATACGGAAGGCAGCGTGAGCCAACATCTTCGTACCGTTGATATCACCTGGCGCATAGATACCTGGAACAGATGTTTCCATATATTCATTGACCTTGATACGACCACGGTCTAATTCAAACTCAACTTCTCCGATTCCTTCAAGATCTGGAACACGACCGATTGAAAGAAGAGCTTTGTTTGCAATGATATCGTCTTTTCCTTCAACCTTGATACGAAGTTTGCCATCTTCTTCAATGATTTCTTGCAGTTTCGTATCGGTCAAGATTGTCATACCTTTGCGTTCAAGGATCAAACGAAGGTTCTTAGATACTTCCGCATCCATAGCTGGAACAATGCGGTCCATCATTTCAATAACAGTTACTTTTGAACCAAAGGTCATAAAGGCTTGACCAAGCTCGATACCGACAACCCCACCACCAATGATCACAAGGCTTTCTGGGACTTCATTCATATCCAAGATGTCATCACTCGTCATTACAAGGGAAGACTCCATACCAGGAACGTTAATCTTGCTGACTTTTGAACCACCAGCAAGGATAATTTTCTTAGTTTCAAGTAACTCAGAACCATTGACCAAAACATTCTTATCTTTCGTAATGGTACCGATCCCCTTATGAACATCCACTCCGTAGCTACGAAGAAGTCCTGCAACACCACCAACCAAAGTATTTACGACCTTGTTCTTAGTTTCAAGAACCTTGTCCATATCCACTGTGAAGCTAGGATTGTCAATGATGATCCCACGGTTTGCCGCATGACCGATATTTTCAATGATTTCAGCGTTGTGTAGGTAAGTCTTAGTTGGGATACATCCGCGGTTCAAGCAAGTTCCACCAAGTTCAGATTTTTCAACAAGAGCAACCTTACCACCCAATTGAGCCGCCTTGATAGCAGATACGTAACCAGCAGGACCACCACCAATAACAACGATATCATAAGCATCATCGCTCTTACCATCATCGTTCGAAGCGCTTGCTGCAGGTGCTGGGCTAGCTTCTGGTGCAGTTGCTCCAGCTGTTGGGATATTTTCCCCTTCTTCACCAAGATAACCAATCACTTCTGTTACAGGAACAGTCTCGCCGTCCCCTTTCAGGATAGCGATCAAGTAACCGTCTTCTTCAGCTTCCAATTCCATGCTGACTTTGTCAGTCATGATTTCAAGGAGAATTTCTCCTTCTTTTACAAATTCGCCGACTTTTTTATTCCACTGAACGATTTGTCCTTCGGTCATATCTACGCCGGCTTTTGGCATAATTACTTCTAAGGCCATTTTATTTCCCTCTTTTTCTTGTTTCTATTCTCTCTCGTTAATTAGACCAACATTGAAATCGGGTCTTCAATCAAGGCTTTCAAGTCTTTCATAAACTTAGCACCAGCCATACCATCTACGACACGGTGGTCAATTGTTAAACCAAGACTCATAATTGGACGAATCACGATTTCACCATTAACTACAACAGGTTTCTCAATTGTCGAGCTAACCCCAAGAATGGCAGAGTTTGGTTGGTTGATAATCGGTCCAAAAGATTGAACACCAAACATTCCCAAGTTACTGATAGTAAAGGTTGAATTTTGCAATTCGCTTGGCGCTAATTTACCGTCCAAGGTCCGTCCGATAACGTCCTTGAAGGCTACCACCAACTCTGATAAAGTCATCTTTTCTGCGTTATAGACAACCGGTGTCATCAGCCCATTGTCCATCCCAACCGCCATAGCCAAGTTGACATAGTTGTGAGTGATGATGGTTTTGCCATCTTCCGTCAATGACGCATTGATGTATGGATGTTTCATCAAGGTCTTAACCACTGCTAGAGAAAGCAAATCTGTTACAGTGACTTTCTTGCCAGTTGCTTCCATGATTGGATCCAATACTTTCTTACGAAGGGCCAACATTTGAGACATATCGACGTCATAGTTCAATGTAAAGGTTGGTGCTGTCAAATAAGATTCTACCATCCGTTGAGCGATTACCTTCCGCATTGGTGTCATCGGAATTCGCTCGATTTCACCATAAGGTGTCACATTATCTGGAGCTTCCTCCACCTTCTCGATTTGAGCAGGTGACTTAATGGTATCCTTCTCAATATTTTCAGGAAGGAAAGCAAGGACGTCCTTCTTCATGATCTTGCCACGATGACCAGTTCCTTGGATTTCTTGCCAAGCAATATTGTGTTCTAAAGCAATTCGTTTTGCAAGTGGTGAAATGCGAACCACATTTGTGTCTTTATATGTTTCCACGTCTTCTTTGTGGACACGACCGTTTGCGCCTGAACCAGAAACATCATAGAGGTTGATCCCAAGATCATCCGCTAATTTTCTAGCCGCAGGAGTCGCTCTTAGCTTATCATCAGCCATGACCTCTCCTATTCTATTATAAGATACTAAGGGCGTTAAAAGTCAAAGTGAAAATAGGAAACTTGACGAAGAAACTTTAGTTTCTAGGAAAGTTTATCTTTTTCACACAGACTTTAGCCCGAGTTCAATTATATGATGCAAAGGGCGTTTAAAAGCGTCCGAAAAATAGGAAATCAACGCAGACTTCGATGAAGTCAAGGAGATTTATCTTTTTTCCGAGCTTTTAGCCCGTGCTCTAATCTTAGATATCAAGGACGCAGAGAACTTTGCATCGATAGATACAAAGTTTCTTCGTCTGATTCAATAGATGCCACATAATTTAAATTATGTATCATTCTTTATTATACGTTTTCCGAATGGCATCTTTGATGCTTGCAACTGTTGGAATCATTGCATTTTCAAGGTTTTGTGCGTAAGGCATTGGCACATCTTCCCCCGCACAACGACGGATGGGTGCATCCAGGTAATCAAATGCTTCTGATTCAGAAATGATAGCTGAGATTTCACCGATATAACCACTTGTTTTATGGGCATCATTGACAAGGACGACTTTCCCTGTTTTCTTAACAGAATTAATAATAATCTCTTTATCAAGTGGAACCAAGGTACGTGGGTCTACTACTTCTACTGAAATGCCTTCTTCAGCTAATTCTTCAGCTGCTTGCATGACACGACGAAGCATTTTCCCGTAGGTTACGACAGTGACATCAGTACCCTCACGTTTGATTTCTCCGACACCAAGTGGAATAGTATAGTCGGGATCAACAGGAACTTCCCCTTTTTGGTTGAATTCTGATTTGTACTCAAGAATGATAACGGGGTTGTTATCACGGATAGAAGACTTGAGAAGTCCTTTCATATCCGCTGGAGTTCCCGGAGCAACAACTTTCAAACCAGGAATATGGGTAAACCATGATTCCAAAGATTGGGAGTGTTGAGCTGCAGATCCAACTCCGTTACCGGCAGCACAGCGAATGGTCATCGGTACTTGCCCTTTTCCACCAAACATGTAGCGCGTCTTCGCAGCTTGGTTGACGATAGCATCCATGGCAATCACTGAGAAATCCATGAAGGTCATATCAACGATTGGACGAAGTCCGGTCATGGCTGCACCAGCTGCAGCACCTGAGATAGCAGCCTCCGAAATTGGACAGTCACGAATACGTTCTGGACCGAATTCCTCTAGCATCCCTACGGAAGTTCCGAAGTCTCCACCAAAAACTCCGACATCTTCCCCCATCAACAATACATTTTCGTCGCGACGCATTTCCTCAGACATAGCAAGGATAATGGTATCGCGGAAAGACATTAATTTTGTTTCCATAATTCTCTACTCCCCCTTAGTCTGCGTAAATATCTTCGAAAGCTGATTCGAGTGGAGGGAATGGGCTTTCTTCCGCAAATTTCACTGAAGCTTCAACGGCATCTTTCACTTCTTCTTGAATCTGATCCAATTCTTCTGCGCTCGCAATTTCATTTTCAAGGAGATACTTACGAAGATTTTCAATCGGATCTTTCTTCTTCCACTCTTCGACTTCTTCACGAGTCCGGTATTTACCAGGGTCAGATGAAGAATGACCAAGCCAACGATAGGTGACACTTTCGATCAAGACAGGACCTTTACCGGAGCGGACGTGTTCAACAGCTTTTTGGAATCCTTCATAGACATCAATGACGTTGTTACCATCAGGAATAAACATTCCTGGAATTCCGTAAGCAGCACTACGCTCATGAATGTGCTGGATATTGGTCATTTTCTTAATGTCAGCAGAGATTCCATAACCATTATTAATACAGTAGAAAATTACTGGTAGGTTCCAGATGGAAGCCATATTGACCGCTTCATGGAAGACACCTTCATTGGTTGCACCATCCCCAAAGAAGCAGACAACAATCTTACCAGTCTTATGCATTTGTTGAGTAAGGGCAGCCCCTACAGCAATCCCCATACCACCACCAACGATACCGTTGGCACCAAGGTTACCAGCATCCAGGTCAGCGATATGCATAGAGCCTCCCTTCCCTTTACAAGTACCAGTATACTTACCAAGGATTTCAGCCATCATGCCATTCAGGTCGATACCTTTAGCGATCGCTTGACCGTGACCACGGTGGTTAGATGTCAGCAAATCGTCATCGTTTAAAGCCAGCATCGCTCCAACGTTTGCTGCTTCTTCCCCAACAGAAAAGTGCGTCATTCCTGGCACTTTCCCTTTTTTTACTAACTGTGCAATTTTTAAGTCCATGCGACGGATTTCTTCCATTTTACGGAACATTTCCAATAAGAGACTTTTGTCTAATGTTGCCATTATTTCGCCTTTCTTAGCATTTATTCATTCTCTTTTATTCTAGCCAAAAATGAAAGCACTGTCAAAACAAATGCTCATTTCCTTTCACAAACTAATCCGTCTAGAACACTGATAGATATGAATTCCCAAACTATTATATAAAAGATTCACAAACTTAAATACTGAACTGCCCTTACTAATTTTGCAATAAAAAACCGATAGGAGAACACCTATCGGTAAGATTTTATTCAGCGCGTTGGCCAAAATCATGAATCATTTGTTCTAACTCTTCACGACTTGGCGTTGTTAACATGTAGAGGTAGTCCCCTTGAAGTTCCGCAAAGGCTGCAGGCATGTCTTTTTTCACTCGGAATTGATGCTGGTATTTTGCTAAAACTTCTTCCTCTGAAAGGACATAGGCTGCATTGGCACGGCGTGAAGTCGCCAAACAATAAAGTGGCTCAAACTCAGAAGCTGGGAAAGGTTCGCCGGCTACAAGGGCCGCGTAGCCTCTGTACAAGTCGATAGAGTGAGCATAATTGTAAAATCGATGGTAAAGCCACCTGCTGGGCGATTATTGTACTCGATCGCAATATAGTCATCCCCATCGCGGAAGAACTCAATATGGAAGAAACGCTCCTTCATTCCAAAAGCTTTGACAATCGCTTCTCCGTATTGACGCAATTTTGGATCCATCTCTTTGAGGACATAATAAGAATTGTCCATCTTGTAGAGCATTAAGTCAAGTGGCGTATAGGCATAGTCAAAAGTAGTTGAGAAGACAATGTTACCATCGCGATCGACCAGACCATCGAAGGTACAAATCTCGCTAGAAGTGACGAATTTCTCAAAGAAGTACTCCGTATGTCCATCCCATTCAGCTTTAAAATGGTCGACATCTTCTGGTGTTTCAAGTTTAAAGGTCGCTGCTGCACCTACTCCATTATCAGGCTTGGCAATCAATGGCAACCCAATCTTCTTCACAGCCTTGTCGATATCTTTTTCTGCTTTTACCACAGCACCAGGAACGACAGGAACTCCTGCTTTCTTGAAGAGTTTTTTCATTTCTGATTTAAACTTGGTTTTCTTCAAATCTTTAGGTTTGGCCCCAAAGACATTAAATTGCTCACGAAGTGCCGCATCCAATTCCAACCAGTATTCATTATGAGACTCGATGCGATCGATTGGGCCGTGTTTATAGAACAGAAAGGCTGTTGCACGCTTCACTTCATCTAAGTCTTCCATATTTTCTACACGGAAATACTCTGTCAAACTATTGCGCAAAGGCTCATCTAACTGTTCGTACGGCTCTTGACCAATCCCCAAGACAGTGATTCCTTTGTTAGCTAGTTCAATGGTGAATTGTTGGAAATTTTGTGGATAATAAGGTGAAATAACAAGATAATTCATAGAAGTCTCCTCCCTTTTTGACTTATAGATACATTTGTCCTAAGAAATATGGCATTTGCTTGCGCCACCAGTCCCAATCATGGGCTACATCGTGTCCCCATTCAGCAAACCAAGCAGGAATATTTTTCTGGTCAAAGGCTTCTTTCAGTTTGTAGAAAGATGGTAGGCCATCCTGTTCCCAAGCGCCAAGACCGGTACAAACGACAATCTCCGCCTGACGGTAACGGTCGATAAACCAGCCATCATTTTGATGCCAAATGTAATCAGATGGAGAATTTTGGTAAATCGCTTCATCCCCACCAAACTCACCAACAAAGAAACGAGCATCATAGATACCACTCAAAGCTACAACTTTGTTGAAAACATCTGGATGTTGCAAGAAGAAATTAAGGGCATGGTAGGCTCCCATAGAGCAACCGGTTGTCATCATTGGGTCAAACCAACCCGTTTTGTGCTTAATGAAAGGAATGGCTTCTTCAATCACGTAGCGTTCATAGGCACGATGCATTTCTGCACGGTCGTGAGGGTTTTTCCAATTACAAAGCCAGCTTTCACTATCGACACTTGAAAGGGTGAAAAATTGAACCCGTCCTTCTTCGATGAACTGAGCACAGGCATCAATCATACCAAAATCATAGTATTCGTTATGGCTTCCACCTGATGAAGCGAAGACCACTACAGGAATCCCTGCATGTCCATAACGGTTTAGATACATTTCGCGGTTAAGTTGACCACTCCAGTGGCTTAGATGTTCAATATTCATAGGTTCCCTCTTTCTTTATGATAAAAATTTAAAAGCTTCTAGTCCCACTTCTCTGCTAAGAAACGCAGACATTCCGGTAAATGCTCTGCCCAGGCCTCTTCATGGTGGATAGCTCCAGACTGAATCCGAATGGCGATATTTTCTAAAGCTACTCCTTGTTGAATGACATCATGATAGTAACGAAGAGATGAGTCAATATAGGCTTGCTTGATATTCCCTGCCATCAGGGTTTTATCTGTATCATCCGCCTCTTCAGTCCCCACATAGATGTAGATACGTTGATCTGCATAAAGGTTCTTCCGCTCAATATAGCGGTCAAAAGTCTCTTGGTGTAACCAGTTAGCAGATGAGAAGACTCCCAGACAACCGATTTGGTCTTGGTATTCCAAGCCCAAAAATTGGGTAATATTTCCACCAAGCGACGAGCCAATCATGGCTGTATGTTCTCGATCAGCAAGCGTTCGATATTCTTGATCAATGAAAGGTTTGACCACTTCCATAACGAACTCTCCGTACTCAATACCCTTGCCACCAAATTGCATCCCAGGGATATTGGATTCCTTGTATTTCCAGGCAGAGTATTCGTTCATACGCTGTAAGCCATCATTATCAATCGCAACAACAATCATCCGACTAATATCGGGATTCCGCTTAATGGCTGGAATGACCTTCCAAGAGTGACCTACATAGGCCTCCTTGCTATAGAAGACATTTTGCCCATCATGAAAATAAACCACAGGGTAGCGTCGATCGGTATCTGTTTCATAATTCTTAGGTAATAAGACTCGCACACGACGGAGTTTTCCGGTATAAGGCACTTTCAACTCGTGTGTCTTCATATCTAAATAAAAATAGGAATTGTTCATTGTCAGAAAACTCTCTATATTCTAAATTTTATTCATTATACCATTTTTAGAAGAAAAAGTCTGGATTTTCTCCAAACTTTTTCACTTCATACACTATTTTTCCATAAATTGGGCCAAATCTTCTAAAGAACGTTCGGCAATTTTTTCATAGCGTTCTTTCTTATCTCGAATGCGTGGGCCTTCTAGCTCCTTGATTATCCCGAAGTTGACATTCATGGGTTGGAAATGCTTGCTGTCAGCATGGGTGATATAGTGGGCTAAACTTCCGATAGCAGTTGTTTCAGGGAACACAAGTGCTTCTTCCCCATTAAAGAGACGAGCTGCATTAATCCCAGCCACCAAACCTGAAGCTGCCGACTCGACATAGCCTTCTACCCCTGTCATTTGACCTGCAAAGAAGAGGTTGGCTTGTTTCTTCGAACGGTAGGTTTGTTCAAGCAGATTTGGAGAATCCATGTAAGAGTTGCGGTGCATGACTCCGTATCTCACAAACTCCGCATTTTCCAAACCTGGAATCATTTGGAAGACTCGTTTTTGCTCACCCCATTTGAGATGCGTTTGGAAACCAACGATATTGTAAAGACTTCCCGCTGCATTGTCTTGGCGTAACTGAACGACTGCGTATGGGGTCTTAAACTCCCCATCACGAGGTCCTTTGTAGTCATCCGGATACTCGAGCCCAACTGGCTTCATGGGACCATAGAGCATCGTTTTGATGCCGCGTTTAGCCATGACTTCAATTGGCATACAACCTTCGAAATACTTTTCTTTTTCAAAAGAGCTGAGCGGGGCTTCTTCCGCATTCACCAAAGCCTCATGGAAGTCCATAAACTCTTGTTTGGTCATGGGACAGTTGAGATAGGCTGCTTCTCCCTTGTCATAGCGTGATTTGAGATAAACCTTGTCCATATCGACCGTATTGACATCGATGATCGGAGCCGCTGCATCGTAGAAATAGAAGCCATCGCCACCATTGAGGGCATGGATCTTTTCTGCCAAGGCATCGCTGGTTAGAGGACCCGTTGCGACCACTGTGATCGCATCTGTAGGCAATTCTGTAATTTCATCGCGAATGACTTCAATGAGCGGGTGTTGGGACACCTTTTCCGTCACTCGGCTAGCAAAGCCTTCCCGGTCCACAGCAAGAGCTCCACCGGCAGGTACCCGAGTCGCTTCTGCTGCTTCAAGAATGACCGAACCCAAGCAACGCATTTCTTCTTTGAGGAGCCCGACAGCATTGGTTAACGAATCCCCACGAAGAGAGTTGGAACAGACTAACTCAGCAAAATTGTCTGTTTTATGTTGCGGAGTAGATTTGACCCCACGCATTTCATAGAGCTTGACCGGAATTCCCTGTTGGGCAATCTGATAAGCCGCTTCCGAGCCAGCAAGGCCCGCACCGATAACATTGATATAAGATTGAGACATGACACTAATACCTCTTTGGGTGGAATCGAAATCCATAGTAAAATACACTGGACTGTTTGACACCCACAAATCTTTCTAATTTTCTACTCGGTCTATTATACCAAAAAGCCAGGTAAAAAGACAGGAAGGCTAATCCTTCCTGTCTAGGCTTAAGTCTGTTATTTGTTTCCTTATAGGCACAACCAGGCTGCTAAGAGGGCAGAGAGGATACTGAATAAGGACCCAATCAAATAATACTCCGCAAAGGCTGGATTTTCCGAAATTTTATTGTAGCGAGCAATGGACTTGGCTGTAAAGACTAGGCCGATCGAAGCAAATTGCCCATAGACGAGACAGGCCCCAATCACCAAACGCTCTAAAAAGCCAATCATGGAACCAGCCCCAGTGATAGTATCCATTTTCTTCTTGCTGGTTGGTTGATACTTAGCAAACAGAATTTTAAAAACAATATTGGTCGGTTTCCCAACTAGGAGAACATATAAAATCAGATTTAAACTGTCCATAGGCAGATAGGTTGAACCATTCTTCGCTCCTAAAAGGACTAGACAAGTAATGATACCGATATGCAAGACTTGATCCAGCGCAAAGGTCCAGGAAGTTTTCAGTTCTAACTTTTTTTGAAGCCAGGGCTTACCATAATCTATTCCCGCATGAGTCAGCAAAATGATCAAGCAAATCCACCACAAGTCTAGATGAAAGAGCGAAACAATGAACAAAGGCAAAGCCACATACAGAATATGAAGGCCAAGTACTTTCTGATCCTGATCCTTGCGATCTGCCATCTTCTGACTTTGAAAATAATAATCCGATAACAAATGACAAATCAACAAGAGGATCAAGTATGGATTCGTTACGATACTAGACAATCCGCTCATAGGCCTCTCCTTTCTCTAAGCTATGAATACAAGCTAGTGCTGCTGCTCGTCCCCGTAAATAAACGCGAATACTGCTACTCTTTAAACGTTTGGACAGAGCACTTGGGTTGATGGCCAGTGATTGGGCCAAGTCCTGCTGGCTAAAGGTTTCGCTATAGACAGATCTCTTTAAAAGATCAAGCAGGATTTCTTCCTGACTGTCTCTCCAACTTGAACGAATAGCCTCTCCAGAAGCGATGAGGGCGTTCACCAATAAGTCCTGGCTGTCGTTCCCACTTGAAAAATAGATCTGGGTGTTGCCATAATCATTTTTCTGATGAACCAAATTAATGGCTGCGCGTGCATTCCAATAGGCTGGACCATCTGCTCCAATACTTTGCAAGGGATCAATAGCTGTTACAATCTCTCCAAGACCAATCCCAAAACGAAGTTGCGTCGGGCTTAGTTCTGAACGCAGGGTATCGATGATTTGAAAAACCGGAGCATTCATTTTTAAAAGCGCCTGAAACTCATCCCCCAAGGTTAAGGTAAAACAGGATGCCAAGTAGTCCGCAAAAAGTCCATTCATCTTTTGAAGCGTTTCTTCTAACTGTTTTTGCAAGTTGAAACGTGCTTGAACCATTTTAGAATCGATGACATCTGCAATCAAAGCAAGATACATAAGCCCACCTCCTTATGTCTATTATAACGGAAAAAATAAAAAATGTCTATTATAACAGACATTTATGAAAATTTCCGTTATAACAGACATCGGATCATTCTAAAAACTTACTTTACTTTTTCTTCTTCGTAGTCCCCATTGCTACATACGACTTGCTTCCCACCACCACGAACTTTTTTCTCAACTAAGTAGTGACCACATTTTGGACAGTCACGGCCGATTGGCTTGTCCCAAGAAGTGAATTCACAGTCTGGGTAGCGATTACAGCCATAGAAAATACGGTTCCGTTTTGTTTTACGCTCGATGATCTGTCCCTGGTGACAGTCTGGACATTCCACCCCAATTTCTTTGACAATCGCTTGGGTATGACGACAATCTGGGAAGTTGCTACAAGCATAGAACTTACCAAAACGCCCTAATTTAATGACCATTGGACTTCCACAAACCTCACAGTCAAAACCAGCTGGTTCGTCTTTGATTTGGATTTTTTCCATCTCTTCTTCAGCCTTGGCTACTTCTTTTTTAAATGGTTGGTAGAAGGAATCGATGACCTTTTGCCACTGCTCTTTCCCAACTTCGACATCATCCAGTTTCCCTTCCATCTCCGCTGTGAAGGTCACATTGACAATATCTGGGAAAAATTCAACAATCAGTTTATTAACGATCTCCCCTAATTCCGTTGGTTCAAAGCGTTTGGCTACCAGCTTCACATAATAGCGTTTTTGAATGGTCTCAATGGTCGGTGCATAGGTTGAAGGACGACCTACTCCATTTTCCTCCAGCGTCTTAATCAAGGTCGCTTCAGAATAACGAGCCGGTGGTTGGGTAAAGTGTTGCTCAGGCTTGCTATTGACCTGCTTGACCATATCACCTTCTACCATATCCGGCAGCATCTTGTTTTTGTCTGAATCATTATAAATCGCCAAATAACCGTCAAACTTTACCTGACTCCCATTCGCTGTATATTGGACCCCATTTTGACCTAACCGAATATTCATGGTATCAAAGACAGCTGCAGTCATCTGGCTGGCGACAAAACGGTTCCAGATCAAGGTATAGAGCTTGAGCTGATCCTTGTCCAGGTACTTGGCAATTTTCTCAGGCGTATTGTGGACGCTAGAAGGACGAATAGCTTCGTGGGCATCTTGGGCACCGGAAGCATTCTTGACCCGACTACCATGCTTGGAATACTTTTCTCCAAAGCGATCTACGATAAAGCCGGCTGCTTCATTTTGTGCAACTGGGCTAATCCGTGTGGAGTCTGTACGCATGTATGTAATCAAACCTTGAACACCAGAACCAATATTAATTCCTTCATACAACTGCTGCGCTACCATCATGGTCTTCCTCGTACGGAAGTTGATCTTATTGGCAGCATCCATCTGCATGGAAGAAGTTGTATATGGAAGTGGCGCATTTCGACGACGCTCTTTCTTTTCCACCTTTTCAACGGTAAAATCTTTGCCATCTAAGCGTTCAAGAACAGCTTTCACCTCTTCATTGGTGTTGAGCTTCATCTTCTTGCCATCAATCCCATAGAAACTAGCCTGGAATTGCTTGGTTCCTTTTTTGAAGACGCCATCGATGGTCCAGTATTCTTCCGGCTTGAAATCATTAATTTCATTTTCACGATCAATGATTAATTTAAGGGCAACAGATTGCACGCGCCCTGCAGAAAGACCTTTTTTAACCTTTTTCCAAAGAATAGGAGAGATCGAGTACCCTACAATCCGGTCCAAAACCCGACGTGCTTGCTGGGCATCAACCAGGTCCGTATCGATTTGGCGCGGTTCTTTGAAAGCATTTTTGACCGCATCCTTAGTGATTTCATTAAAAACTACTCGGTTCTTTTCTTTGGCATCTAAGTTCAAAATATGCGCTAAATGCCAAGAAATAGCTTCTCCTTCTCGGTCCGGGTCACTTGCGAGAAAGACTTGTTTGGCTTTTTTAGCTTCTTTTTTCAAATCATTGATCAAGGGGCCTTTCCCGCGAATATTGATGTATTCCGGTTCATAGTTATTGTCGAAGTCAATCGACATGGTTGATTTTTTCAGGTCCCGAATATGACCAACACTGGCCATGACTTTATAGTTACGACCAAGGTATTTCTCGATTGTTTTCGCCTTGGCAGGAGACTCCACAATCACCAAATTTTTCTTGGTTGTACTGCTTTTCTTTTTTGTTACCACGTTTTATCCCTCTGTATTGTATAAATCTCATTGAGTTTAATACATTTTAAGAAAGATGTCAACTAGGAACTTCTCCTATAGGAAAATCACAATTCGTATTTCAATTCATCCAGGATGTCCTGGCCTGATGTGACAAGCTTTGCGCCTTCTTGAATCAAGTGATGGCAACCTGCAGATTTTCCATCTAAAATATTTCCTGGAATAGCAAAAACATCTCGTCCTTCCTCCATGGCCCGCTCACAGGTAATTAAACTTCCTGAACGGAGTCTTGCTTCTACCACAATCACGGCTTGACAGAGTCCTGCAATGATGCGATTTCTCTCAGGAAAATGAAACTTCAAAGGAGCCTGTCCTGGTCCATACTCGCTCAAGACAAGATGGTGTTCTCCCATGTAGGTCTGTAATTTCTGATTGCTTTTCGGATAAAAAACATCCAGCCCCGTTCCTATGACTCCGATGGTCTTTCCACCATTGCGAATGCTGGCATAATGCGCTGTCGCATCAATCCCTTTTGCTAGTCCACTGACGATGACCAGTTCATTACCAAGTTCCTTAATAATTTTCTCTACAGATCGCACCCCTTCTCGCGTGGTCTCCCGAGCTCCAACGACTGCAATCTTCGGTTTGGTTAATAGCTCCAAATCCCCTTGGTAAAAAAGGAGTACAGGAGGATTGTAGATCTGTAGTAATTCCTCAGGGTATTCAGGATCAAAAATGGATAAAGATGGGAATCGTTCAAAGTCTTTGTGTAATCGATCGTCATCTAGTTGCCGGTATTTGTCTACAAAATGAATGATACTGCGAGAGCCAGCTATCCTTGCTATCTCTTCTAAGCCTGGTAAGGGTTCATCTTTTCTACAGTAATGCAAGACTCTTAAGACTTGCTCATTTGATAAGCCAGCTACTTTTAATTTAAAAATTTCAAATTTCTCCATGGTCACCTTCCACTTCCTCTTACTTATCTATTCGAAAAAGAAAAGAAAAAAAGATCTATTTCTAGAACTTTTTTTGATGTGTAGAAGAATAAAAGTAAGATGCGGCACCAATCAAGTTGCTTTCATTATGGAAGCGAGCTGCTTGAATGGGCAAAGCCTCAAATTGTTTATGGCCTTTTTGAGAGAGCAGGTCATGGTATTGGTGATTGATTTCATCGATCAGTAGCGGTTGGCTACTAATGCCACCTCCAATGGTCACCTTCTCAAGTCGCAACAAAGATTGAAGATTAAAAATCAGAATAGCAATATCATAGCAATAGGCCTGAAACAAGGTTTTCAGCTCCTCGTTGCCTCCTTGCTCAAGAGCCTTGAAAACAGCTATACCGTCTGCCTCTTCTAGGTTCAAGATGTGACTAGCTTTCTCAACAAATTGAACAGCTGAACCGGTGTTTTCCAAAAGATTGGAAATACCTTGAAAAAAGAGTTCACGATGAAAGCGACGATTTTCTGGTGTTCTATCTGTCTTATCAATAGACCGAATGTATTCTGTCAGTTGCCATCCTCTCAATAAATCACCATTAGAAAGAAGAGCAAGACCAACTCCTGTCCCTAAGACCAAGATTGCACCGCACGGACAATCTTTTAGATTGCCAAGGCTTGCTTCCGCTAAACCTGCAGCATCCCCATCGTTGAGGACGGTCACTGGGACTTGAAACGCCTTGATTAAACGAGAAGCTAAAGGAATATTCCTTAAATAAGGAATGAGGCCACCTTTAAAGACAAAACCAAGTCGACTATTGATTTCACCCGGACAAGAGATGGCAATCCCAGTCATTCGATTTTGGAACGAGCAAATCACGTGCTCGAGAGCTTCCCAGAATTCCTCAATAGTATCTGGTGTCGGGACTTTAGAAGAATCACTCACCTGATAGGCTTCATCGACTAAGGAATATTTAATAAAAGTTCCCCCAATATCAAAGGCTAATAGCATGTCTCTCTTCCTCCTAATCAAAGTTTGTCATCGACTTAATGGGTTCGAAGCTTCGGCGATGGATAGGAGTAACCCCATGTTTTTCCAATCCTTCAAGATGCTTGGTTGTCCCATACCCCGCATTCTGACCAAAATCATAACCTGGATACTCTTGGTCATATGCCACCATCATCTGATCCCGAGTCACCTTAGCTACGATAGAGGCTGCAGCAATGGATAAGGAATTAGCATCTCCTTTGATGATACTAGTTTGAGGGATAGAAAGATCCAACTTCATGGCATCAATCAAAAGATGCTGGGGTTGAGGATCTAGCTGACCAATAGCCTCCATCATGGCTAGTTTCGTAGCTTCATAGATATTGACCTGGTCAATCACCTGATTGTCCTTGACACCGATGCCGATCGCAATAGCTTCTTTGAGCACAGCCTCATAGATTTCCTTGTGTTTGGATTTCGGAATCTTTTTACTATCGTTAAGTCCTGGAATCTTAGAACCTTTGGGTAAGATCACAGCAGCTGCAACAACTGGTCCCGCTAATGGGCCACGTCCCACTTCATCCACTCCTGCAATGAGCTCAATTCCACGCGCATAGCATTCTTTTTCATAGGCCAGCATTCCTTCCAAGCGCTCTTCTTCATCTAAACGTTTTTGGATTTCTCTTTTTCGCTTTGCGACCGCTTGGACAACACCAGATCGGCTATCCTGTTCCAATTCATCCAATAAAGGGTCATCTAACTGCCGGATGTTTGCTAATTGTTCTTTAATTTCCTTAATGGTTGCCATCAATTTCCCCTACACGATCCAGCGTATACCGGCCCAATTTCCCATCGCGGACATCTTTGACAAAGAGTTGGTAAAACCGGTCGTAATCCTCGCGAAATCCCATTTTTTGAGTCATCTCCATAATAATTTCAGGAGCTTCTTGCTCCAGGTCCATTTGTTTAAAACGTTCCTGCAAAACAGCTGGGTAATGCTCTTTAAAATAGTTGAGACCGAAAATAGTCACTTCATCCATTGGAAGCAACTGGTCCTTAATAGCTCCTGTTAAGGCAAGCTTTAAGGCCACTTCTTCATCTTCAAATTTGGGCCAAAGAATCCCAGGAGTGTCCAAGATTTCGAGATCCTTATTGGTTTTCAACCATTGTTGCCCCTTGGTCACCCCTGGTTTATTGCCAACGACTGCAATCTTTTTCCCTGCTAAACGATTCATCAGCGTTGATTTACCAGCATTGGGAATCCCGATGATCATGGTCCGAAGGGTTTCAATCTGAATCCCACGTTCCTTTTGACGAGCAATTTTATCGGCCATCAAGCTCTTAGCAGCATCCGTGACCTTCTTAACCGTCGACTGCTCTTTGGAGTTGATCGCCAAGGTTTTGATGCCTTGAGATTCGAAATAGTCCTGCCATTCTTTTGTTGCCACAGGATCTGCCAGGTCTACCTTGTTCAAAATCATTAATTTTGGCTTCTCACCAACAATTTTTGTTAACATGGGATTTTGGCTTGATAGGGGCAAACGAGCATCTACCAGAACCGTCACAAAATCCACGAATTTTAAATTTTCTTGTACTTGTCTTCTAGCTTTGGACATGTGTCCAGGAAACCATTGAATAGTCGCCATAATCTCACTTCCTTTCCAGTTCAATCTCCTCTATTATACCATGTTTTCTTGAATTCTCAGCCTTAAATGAGAATACAAAAAATGAAGCTACCTAGGCAACTTCATTTTCGCTCTATTCCGTCCAATTGATCAACGATTTCAATTGATCGTCCATTGTATAGGTATAGGTGTCGATATTTCTAGTAAAGTAGTTCTTCAAGTCTTTCTCATCAGACATGCTTTGGAAGTCGTACTTCTTAGCATTTTTCTCAAAGGTTTGAATAGTTTTTCCAGGCTTTTTATGAACATTGGCTTTTCCATGATTTTCGACCTGTTCAATAACCGCTATGTTTGAAATAACAAAATAACTTGTTTTTGATTTACCATAAGATGTATCGGTAATAGAGTATACATAGACCAATTGCGGGATTTTGGAATCAAATGTACCTCCCCAATCAACTCCATCTTTGATTGCCGCAAAAGCCATCCCTTCAAATTTTGGAAGGTCTTTATAGTTGCGGTCAGCTGCATAGGCCTTTGCTGCATCCTCTACATTCTTAGAGATGGCTTCTTGTGTATCCTCATCCACTTTTGACAAGGAAGTCACATAAGCCCCTTCCTCAAAATCAGCCAAAGTGACCTTGTATTTCTTACTGTCTTTTCCTTTCTCAACAGTTTTACCATCTTTTTTCAATGCATTTTTACCACTTTCATTGAGACGAATTTCGATTTCATCACCAACTGCAATAGGATCATTACTTGAAACTTCTTTTCCATTCAGATAATAATCAAACGGGAAGCCATCGTTAGCGGTTGCTTTTGCAACAAATTCTAAGTCTTTTCCTTCAAATTGAGACGGTTTTGATAAACTTCCATTTGGAGAAATGCCCTTGATCTTTGGATAAAAACCCTTAAAGGGGTCAATACCTACAAGCGGGATTAGATCAGCCTCCTGAGTTACAGATGTACCAGTAAAATGAAGGCCAGGTATTATGTCTTCAAGATCATTTTTATCGTAAAGTAATTTGACCGTAATTTTATCGTGATTGTTTAGGTTTTTCCGTTCTTTTACATCGATCAGTTCATCGCCTTTATAAACACTAAATTTTACTTTTGAAACTAGCTGATCGATATTGTAGTTTGAACTCTCGGTATTCAAGCCTTCTGCTTCTATCTTTTTCTTGATATCCCCGTCTAATCTTTCCTTGTTCAAACTAGGCGACTTCTCAGCAAAATAGCCTTCACCATCAGTCCCTTCAATTTCCAGCTTCACATAGTCCTCTAAATTAATGGTGTCACTGCTACCACGGTTTAATAAGAAATAACCTGCAACAGCAATGACAGCAAGAAGGACAAAGATCCCGGCTAAAATTCCTTTAACGTTTCTTTTTGGTTTTTTAGGTGCTGGGGCTTGAGTTGAACTTGGACTTGGCCCTAATTGCACTGTCTTTGGTTGAAACGCAACAGCTTTTGGTTCAGCTTGGGCAGCTACTTGAACTTTAGCTCCACACTTAGAACAAAAGGCATCACCAGCATGGATAGGTGCCTGGCAATTGGTACAGTTTTTCATACATCATCTCCTTAAATTTATCGAGCGTCCTTACGGACAGAAGTCAATACGAGGGAAGTTGCGACCATAAATAGAGCTGCAAAAGCAAGCAAGACTCCCCAATTTCCAAGAATCGCAAGTAGATCATAAGCATAGGTTCCTACCCCATCTTTTTGATAAACTTGCCAGTCAGTATGACCTTGAGACGGGACCATATTATTCATATTTGCAATCCGAAAGAAGGCCGTTGTTCCCCATCTCGTAATAGTCGCATGTGAGATCCATACTAAAAACGGAATTTTCTCATCCAAAGATTGGAGAAAATTGGAAAACAGCAATTGAACCATCAAAACAAGCGGCATGACTGTCATCGCTTGGGATGATTTTTTTACAAAGGCTGAAATCAATAAGGCCAACATATCTGAAGTAAAGATCACTAAAAACAAAGTGATCCCAAAAAGGAATATCTGGCTACCGTTTCCTTGGATATGTGGATAGCGCACAACAATGGTTCCAATCATTAAGATCGCTTCCGCAAAACAGAGAACCAACTCTGTTAGCACGCGCGCCGTCACATAAGAAGGTAAGGACAAACCTTTAATTTGGTACTCAAACTTGATGACTTTACGCTCATTACAAATACTGGTCACTGAATTAAAGAGACCAATCCAGAGTGCTGCAGAAATAAACATAATGGAAGAAGTTCTCGTAATATGGTATTTATCAAAAACTTCATTGGCGTTAAAAGCGATCGAAATGATGAAAGGAAGAAGAATCGCTTCTAGCACAAAAAACAGAGATTTTTTATTGAGAAGGAGTCGAAGGAATTTTCTAAAATAAATCGAGACTTGCTTCTTATCCAGCATGGCCACCTCTCCTTTCATTTTCAAACCATTGAACATATTGGTCAACAAGAGCTGCATTTTCAGCACCTGAAATTTTATGGACGATTTCTTCTAAACTCTGAGCAGCAAAGACTTTCAGGGCATTGTCTACGGAGCCAAAATAACACAGTCTACCACAGCCTTCCGAACTCTTTCCGACCACCATGACCTTATCAAAAAGATGACGAATACGATCGGGCGTATGCGTGATGACACATAAGATCTTTCCTTCATCTGTAATCTCTCTCAATGTGGTCATGACCTCCATGACCATGCTCCCATCAACACCGGAATCCGGCTCATCCATAAAGAGGATTTCAGGGCTCGTGATGTATTCCATGGCTATCGTGAGTTTTTTCTTTTGTCCTCCAGATAGAGAAGAACACTTGGATCCTTTGACAGATTCTAAATCCAGCTTTTTCAGAACAGATAGCACTTCTTCTTTTCGAAGTTCAGGATTGTCTGTTAATTCGGATGGACCATAGAGTTTTGCTGCATCTTCTAGATTCTTATAGACCGTATCTTCCATTCGGTAATGCTCATCAGGAGATTGAGGAGCCAGGGTGATGACCCCTTGTTTCACCCCATCATTTAACAAATCCACTCCATTAAAATAAGCACTAGTATTTGAATGAACGAGTCCCGTTACTGCTTCCATAAAGGTAGATTTCCCAGCACCAGAACCACCCAGAATGAGTATCATCTCCTTAGGCTTAAATTCTACTTGAATATCCTTGAGGATGGTTTTACGGTTTAAGAGATTTCCGACTGTTACATCTTGAATAGCAATCGTTAGTGATGAATAAGAAAACTTCGACCCCTCAGCAGATGATTGAGAAGAACTGACAGGTCCTGCTTGAAGCTCTTGGTAAATAACTTGATCACCTAGGCGCACAACCAACTGATCAGATAAGATGGCACAATCAATTGAAGCAAGCGAGGACAGATCCGACGGAAAAGCATCTTTTGCTATAGTCTTCCACTCAATAGATTGCATTTCAACAATGATGAATTTTGAGCGAAAAACATGGCCGTCGGCGTCACAAAGATGAATAATGGAACGATGATTTAATAAAACACGTTGATTTTTCGGATAGGTGACACCATCCACCTCGATCATCCCAGATAAACATTCAAGAAACCATTGACCGTTTAGAAAATGGAAAACAGCTTCAGAGGGGGACTGAAAATCATCAGCCAAATGCAAATCTGCCTGACTTTCTTGAGAAATACCATCGACGCTCAATCCATCAAAAAGTGGAATAGCTGTAAAATCCTGATTGAGATAGGTATAGATGGTTGGGTTTTGCATATAAGTAAACCTTTCGAAATAAACGAATTTGCTAGACAGTCAAAACCACCCTATAAGGGTGGTTCAAACACGATGGCGTTACCTCGCGAGCACTACTCTAGCTTAGCGAATTTGCTCAAAATGCAAATGTACGGCGATGTGATCACCATAACCACTCCGTTCCAAATCGCGTTGCAAGCGATAAGAAATGTAGTGTTCTGCAATGGTAATATAGCCTGCTCCCAGCAAACGTTGTTCCACTAATGATTGGATCATACTGATGGTTGCGCGTTCTACTTGGGCTTCATCCAAGTCCATGGCAACTTTCTTGGTCACTTGAGCTAGGTTTTGTCGCAAATCATCTGTCAAAACATAGACAACTTGCGCAGCTTTCAAAATAGCTTGGTAAATTTTATCTGGGTTGAATTCAACCACTTCTCCACTACGTTTAATGACTTCCATCGGAGTCTCCTTTATTTTAAATATTCATGAATACTCCATTTCCTTTATAAAGAAATGAAGACCTACTACTTTATTATATAATTTTTTTGCCAAGAATCAAAGCTCTTTTCAGGAATCACCGTGGTTGTTTGGATGAAAAAATCTAACGATCACTTTTCTCCATGACCACATCTTCTTTTTTATAGCTGTAGGTCAATCTCCAAAGATGGTCAGAGACATGGTCCAAACGGAAAGTCTTCAAAATCTTCTTCAGAGGTAACTTCTCCATCTCTACTTTTCTAAGGAGTTCCACGAGTAGTTCACCACCAGCATTGACAGCAATTAGATGATCTTCGTCACTATCATATTGGAGAAGGACTGTTTTAGTCGGTTTATAGAGAACATTGTAGAGATTGTAGGCGCTATCGATTTCAAAAAGTTTATTCTTATCGGCTTCTCGTGAGTAGCGGTGAACCGTAAGCGGACCGATTTGAAAAGCTCCTGCTAAACTAAAAACGAATCCTAAAGCAGCGATCGATTCCCAGAGTAAATTGAGTAACTTGGAATCAAAGTCAAACACTAAATGAACTAGGAACAGAATGATTCCTGTTCCAAATCCCAGTAAAAGTAAGAGTGCACCGATACAGCCGGCTTTTTCACCTGTTTTTATCGTCGGTTTATCATAGATCATCACACCGTCTAACTTTTCAAGGCTATGACCTTCTTTAAATTTTTCTAGTTCTGATTTTTCTGAATCCGTTTTTTCTAGCTCTGTTTTCTCTAACTCTGACATACATTCCTCACGACATTTTTTTAATAATCCGGACGAAGAACTCCCGTAATAATCTCTTTGCTGGCATGGTAATCCCCATCCACTACTACTTTGATGATGCGCTTAGCTTCCTCAGCGGGTGCTGGCACCAATGGCAGACGAGTCGGACCTGCTTCAAATCCCATATAGTTCAAGACAGCTTTAACAGGAGCTGGGCTTGGATAAGAGAAGAGAGCATTGACTTTAGGGATAAATTGGCGCTGGATAGCCGCTGCCTTTTTAATATCATTATTCTCAATGGCTTGGAACATTTCGTGCATTTCATCCCCATTAGTATGAGATGCTACTGAAATCACACCGTCTGCTCCAAGGTTCATAGCGTGGAAAGCATCCCCGTCTTCCCCTGTATAGATGAGAAACTCATCTGGCTTGTGCTCGATTAAATAAGCCATATTGGCAAGAGTCGTACATTCTTTGACCCCGATGATGTTTGGATGTTCGGCCAAGCGGAGCATGGTTTCTGGTGTCATTTCGACCACCACGCGCCCTGGAATGTTATAGATAATAATTGGCAAGTTAGAAGCGTCTGCAATAGCCTTAAAATGCTGGTACATCCCTTCTTGAGAAGGTTTATTGTAGTATGGAACAATGGCCAAACCAGCAGCAAAGCCACCAAACTGATCTACTTCCTTTACAAACTCAATGGAATCTCGGGTCTCATTGGTCCCGACACCAGCAATCAAAGGCACCCGTCCATTGACTACCTTTTGCACCGCAGCAAAAAGTTCTAATTCTTCATCGTGAGTTAGAGTAGGGCTTTCTGCTGTGGTACCAGCTAAAAGAATCCCATCTGTGTGATGAGCTAAAAGATGTTCGATGAGTGGAGGAATGGCCTCGAAGTTTATCGAACCATCTTCATGGAAGGGAGTGATAAAGGCAGTGATCATTCTACAATTTTTTAAATCTTGATAAGACATACATACTCCTTCTTGAGACAATCATAGGGAAGAGGGACAGCACCAAAAGTTGGTAGCTGTCCCCTATACAAATTATTTAGTTAATGAATCATTTCAACTCAAACTTCAATTCAGCTGTCGGGCGAACGAGTCCACGTTCATGAAGCGTTTCTGCAATTTGAACTGAGTTCCAAGCAGCTCCTTTAAGAAGGTTATCCGAAACAACCCACATATGGATCCCTTTTTCAGCATCCAAGTCTTTACGGATACGACCAACAAAGGTATCGCGTGAACCAACGGCATTGACAGCTTGTGGATAGATTTGGTGAGCGACATCATCTTCCAAGACGGCACCAGGAAAGGCCGCAATCGCCGCTTTTACTTCGTCGATTGGAGCTACTTCCTTGGTCTCGATGTAGACAGACTCTGAGTGAGCTGATAAAACTGGAATCCGCACACAAGTTGCAGAAACGGCGATGCTATCATCTTCCATGATTTTCTTGGTTTCATTGGTCATCTTCATTTCTTCGTAAGTGTAGTCATTGTCAGTGAAGACGTCAATTTGAGGAAGAGCGTTAAAAGCAATTGGATAGTGTTTCTTATCACCACCTGATGGCAAGATCTCCGCCTTCACATCACGAGGATCTACACCTTCATCCAACACTTCTTTCAACTCGCGTTTGGTTTCAAGAATAGCTCCCATCCCTGCACCTGAAACAGCTTGGTAAGTGGATACAATAATCCGGTCCAAGCCCCATTTTTGACGAACTGGCTCTAAAGCTACCATCATTTGAATCGTTGAACAGTTAGGGCAGGCGATAATCCCGTTGTGAGCATCAAGAGCATGAGCATTTACCTCAGGCACAACCAAAGGAACATCCGGATTTTGGCGGAAGAAAGATGTGTTATCAACTACTACTGCGCCTGCTTTAACAGCATAGGGTGCATACTTAGCTGAAGTAGATCCACCCGCTGAGAAGAGAGCAATATCAACTCCTTCAAAAGCATTTTCTGTCGTTTCTTCAATCGTTACTTCTTGACCTTTGAATGACAAAACTTTCCCTGCAGAACGTGCAGACGCAAGGTAGCGAATCTTATCGATTGGAAGAGACGATTCTTCCAACATTTTGATCATTTGAGCACCAACGGCACCTGTAGCACCGACAACAGCAACTGTGTATCCCATAGTAAATCCTCTTTCAAAATTTTCTAAAAATTTATGAATTTCAACTATTATACTATTTTTCCCAGTAAATGAAAAGACTTATTTGTATTTGAAGAGACAAAAAAACCGATCTTAAATCGGTTTTTTTCTGAACAAAATCAATGATTTATCCAAGCTTAATGGATTTCATAATCCAAATCACTCAAGTCCCTCTTTCCTTGTGTATCCTCCATTAAAAATGGCACCTGTTGCATTCCTTTGATTCCAGCAACGACTGAAGTTGGGAAAGTTACGATAGCTTGGTTGATTTGGCTAATATTGCTATTGACAATGCGTTTAGAAGCTGCCAAATCTTCATTCTCGTCAGCAATTTCTTTTTGCAAGGCCAAGAATTGGTTTGAAGACAAGAGCTCAGGATAATTCTCACCTACCGCTCGGATTTGTGCCAAAACATCGTTTTGATTGGCAATGACTTGGTTGGATTCTTGGATGGACGCACCTTGACGAAGGGCTACCAATTCCGTGAAGACCTTTTCCTCATGTTTGGCGTAGGCCTTAGCCGCCTTCAACATTTCAGAAATGGTATCGTAGCGTTTGACAAGAGTGATATCCACCGTTCTCTTTGCTTCTTCAATCATGACCTGATAACGGTTCAAGCGATTGCTTTCTCCGATAAACCACATAACAACTACAAGAGCAAAAACGACAATGGCAATTATTAAAGCTGACATAGTTATTCTCCTTTAAATATATTGGTTAATTCATCGACGAGGTCGATTTCCTTACAAAGTTTTTGATACTCTTCAGCGATCGAAAGACGTTCGATTGCTTCTTTGTTTCCTGGCGTTGGGAAAAGATAGCGACTTGTATATAAGGCTATATAGAGTGTATCTTGAACAAAATACACACACATGGCATTTTTTGATATTTGTTGATCAAACCATTCTAGGATCTTGGGTTTTAGAAATTTTCGAGCAGCCAGTTCATCTGTACAATAGATATTGTAGTTTTCATTGTTTTGGATATCTTCTGTTTCAATTTGGACTTCATTAGGTCCAGCACCCGGATAGGCACCTTTGACTTCTCTTTTTAAAAAGAAAGATTTCTTAGTCGGTATAACTCTCAAGTGTCCTGGAAATGAAATTGGAGATTTTAAAGAGAAGATCTGACCAGCGAAATCCTCCACTTCTTTTTCGACAGTTTCGATATGCCCATTAGAATCTCTCTCAATCCTGGTCTCTATATGATAGGCATACAGGTTGGTCACCGTTAGATTTTTTTCATCATGAAAAAGCAGCTGATTAAAGAGTTGAAATTTCGAAGAACGTGGACTAAAAACTTTTAAGGCATCCATCGAGTAGGTCGCTGTTCGTGTTAAGTCCGCTTCTGGAAAGACTTCCTTCAAAATTGGACAAAGAAATTCATTGATATAAATCTCATCATTCGTGTGAATTCTATCCCCGAAGAGGGTCTTCCTTTTCATATATTGGGGCCAATAATAGAAAACGATCCCTAACAAGATCGGAACGATAGCCTTTAACTTGAATAGGGCGAAGAAGAACATCGCTAGAAGCATCCCTACCATCGTAGCCGTCTTCCACTGAAGATTACTGGTCATCTGCTCCTTCATTAATAGGAGTTTATCCTGAAATTGTTTTGACCCTTCCAACTCATTGATTCGTTGGAATCTTTCCTGGGACCACTTGCTAGTTGGATTCTTTTGATCAACCATCCGAATCATCTCCTTTCAAGCACCAATGAGCTTTCTAATTGACTCACATTTACCTCATTATACCATTGAAAAATCTAGGAAGCAACTATATTTCTGTAGGGAAAAAATAAGATTAGAAAAACAAAAAATCCCCTACCAAACGGTAAGGAATTGAGGCATCTTTCGATGAGAACAGCCGGTTCACACAACTGTTCAAGGTCCGCTCCTGCGTTACAATTGAATGTAGACCTCCTCAGCGCAAAAGGCTCCTAAGAGCCAATCGACTCATCGCATAAATCTAGTTTACCATGGACAACTCACCCTGTCAAGAAGCTAGCACCTTGCTTCTATAAAGAGTATCTAACACCTATCTTTTCTCTTCTACTTCTTTCAGGGTATTTACAGGCCCATCGATGGTTTTTTGCATCCAGACAATATCATGCCATTGATCAAATTTATAGCCAATTCTTGGGAAATGCGCCACTTGAACATAGCCCCGGTTTTCATGCATAGCAATGCTGGCCTCGTTCGGGACTGCAATACAAGCCAAAAAGCGTAAATAGCCTCGTGCTTGCAACTCCTCTTCTAAGGCAGTATAAAGAGCTGATCCAAGCCCTTGTCCACGCGCTTCTTTAGCTACATAAATAGACAATTCAGTGGTCCAATCGTAGGCAGCGCGTGCATAATAGCTAGAGGCATAGGCATAACCTAGAACTTTTCCACCGACTTCTGCAACTAAATAAGGGTATTGAGCTAGCGTTTTCGTGATTCGTCTTTCAAATTCTGGGACAGTTGGCACATCGACCTCAAAGGTAATAGCAGTCTCTGTCACATAAGGTTGGTAAATAGCTCGAATGGCCGCTGCATCGGCTAGCTGAACGGGACGAATGATCATGAGGCTCTCCTTTTTAGAATACCCTTAGTATACAGATTAGCGTCCTCACTGTCAATGGCGGACCATACAAAATGAAATCATACTATTTCATAATGTAGAAAAGAGAGAGTGGGACAGAAATCGGTAATTTGTTAGAATTCGATTTCGTCGTCCCACCTCCTCACAGTTGAGTAGGGCTGTATAAGTTGATGAAATCAGCGTAGTAGAGCTCACTCAACCACTGCGTCTTGCACGACAATCCAACATCAAAAAGAGGCTAGGACTTTTGTCCCAGAACCTCTTCAACAAACAGTCATTCCTAGCTTTCATTGTTGGAAAACTGACTGTTATACAATTCGTAATAGAACCCTTTGTCTGCCAACAAGGATTGGTGATTCCCTTGCTCAATGATTTGGCCATCTTTGAGGACAAGGATTTTATCCGCTTCTTGAATGGTCGACAAGCGATGGGCGATGACAAAACTGGTCCGTCCCTTCATTAAGTTCTTCATGGCTTTTTGAATCAAGAGCTCTAGACGCGTATCAACGGAAGACGTTGCTTCATCCAAAATCAAGATCTTTGGATCAGCAAGAAGCGCACGCGCAATGGTTAAGAGTTGCTTTTGTCCTAGAGAAATATTACTAGACTCCTGGTTCATTTCCATGTTGTAACCACCAGGCAGGGTCCGGATAAAGTGATCAACATTGGCTGCCTTGGCAGCTTCTACAATTTCTTCATCCGTGGCCTCCAGATTCCCAAAACGAAGGTTTTCCTTGATGGTCCCTTCATACAACCAAGCATCTTGAAGTACCATCCCGAATTGCTTGCGGTAATCCTGACGGGATATATGCCGAATGTCATGACCGTCCACTGTGATGGAGCCCGCTGTCACATCGTAGAAACGCATCAGCAAATTAATGAGGGTTGTTTTCCCAGCACCGGTTGGTCCAACAATGGCCACCATTTCACCCGGTTTGACCTCTAAATTGAAATCACGAATCAAAGGTTTGCCCGCTACATATTGGAAATCCACATTTTTAAAGCTCACTTGACCAGTCAAATCTTCACTAAGAGCCTCTGTGACCTCTTCTTCATCCGGTTCATCCATGACTTGGAAAATCCGATCCAGCGATGATTTGGCACTTTGTAGCTGACCAGCTAACTGGGTTAAATTTTGAATGGGTTGATTGATCTGCCAGACATATTGAACGAAAGCCTGCATATTCCCGACCGTCAAGCGGCCAGCCAATACTTGCAGACCTCCCATTAAAGCGACCACCAAGTAGGTCAAATCGGATATTCCATTCAGAACTGGCATCATCAAACCTGAAATGAAATTAGCCTTGAAACCAACCTTTTGTAAATGCTGGGTAATCGCATGAAATTCTTCTTGTGAAGATTCTTCTCGTACATAGAGCTTGAGGACGTTAAAGCCTGTCAAATTCTCTTGGACAAAACCGTTCATAGCTCCTAGAACATCTGCTTGCTGCTTGAAGTAAGGCTGTGATTTCTTCATAATATAACGGGCACTCAAGTAGGTGATTGGAATTGATAGAATCACCACCAAGCCCAATTGAAGGTTCAAATAGAGCACCATGCCGATGACAAAAAGCAAGGTAAAGACGGCATTAACAATCTGCAAAAAAGATTGCTGCAGGGCATTGGAGACTGTTTCGACGTCGCTAGTAAAACGCCCTAGGAGGTCCCCGAACTGATGACGGTCAAAATACGACACAGGAAGCCGATTGATTTTATGAGATAAGTCATTTCTCATATCCTGAATTGTTTTTTGAACAGCATTGGTCATGAAATAGTTGGAATAATAAGAACCTAATTCGTAAAAGACTCCACGAATCAAATACAGCGTCATAATGATCGCAATATAAGTAGCATTCAGACTAGCTCCAGGTACTCCATTAGCCATTTCCAAGAGATTTTGAGTCAATTCTGTAATCGCAAGCCCTAAAACAAAAGGTTCTACGACACTCATGACCACACTGATGATTTTTAGAAAAATGGACAAGCAAACTTCAAATCGATAAGCTTTCAAATAGGTCCATAGTCGACTAAAACTATTTTGTTCTTGTTTCATTTGCTTCTCCTTTCTATTCTTCCGTGAGGGATGGGCTACTATTTAGCTGGGAATTAGCAATTTCGCGATAGATTTCATTGCTTTCCATCAACTCTTGGTGCTTTCCTCGACCTACGATTTCACCTTGATCCAAGACAATAATTTGATCTGCATCCATGATGGTGCCCACGCGTTGGGCAACGATCAAGACTGTTGCATCTCCTGTCACTTCTTTCAAACGCTTGCGCAAGGTGGCATCCGTCTTGTAGTCCAAAGCAGAGAAGGAATCATCAAAGATAAAGACATCCGGATGTTTGACGACAGCACGGGCAATGGACAAGCGTTGTTTTTGCCCTCCTGATAGGTTACTTCCGCCTTCTGCTAGATGCGTGTCGAAACGATCCTCCCGACTATCTATAAATTCTTTAGCTTGAGAGATATCAGCTGCTTTTTCCAACTCTTGCACAGATGCATCTTCTTTTCCGTAGCGAAGATTCTCTGCAATGGTCCCTGTAAAGAGCAGAGCCTTTTGTGGAATAAAGCCAATCTTTTGACGAAGGGCCTTGAGATTGTAATCACGTACATCCACACCGTCGACCAAAATCTTACCAAGAGTGACATCGTAGAATCGCGGAATCAATTGCACAAGTGAAGACTTCCCTGAACCGGTCGAACCGATAAAGGCGATGGTTTCACCTGGTTTCGCTTTAAAGGAAATATTGTGCAGAACCGGACTCTCTGTCTCACCTGGATAGGCAAAGGTCACATTGTCGAATTCCAAATAGCCATGTGTTGCTGTTTCTGTCACACCATTTTCATTGGGATCAATCGAAATGGGCATATCCATGACTTCCTTGAGACGACGGCTAGAAACCGCTGTACGAGGATACATGGTGAAGAGATTGGCTAGGAAAAGGAAGGACAGAAGCGCGTGGAAACTATACTCGATAAAAGCAACCAGATCCCCAATTTTCAAACTGCCATCATGAAGAGGATCCAAAGCAAACCATACAATCGCCACAATCATAGCAATAATGATCTGTACAAATAGAGGTTCTGTTAAACCGGTTAATTTAAAGAGCTTATTTGAGTTTTCTGCGTAGACGTCATTTTCAGCCGCAAATTTATCTTCCTGGAAATCCTCCCGAGCAAAGGCACGAATCACTCGAAGTCCAGTTAAATTCTCCCGAGCAAACTGATTCAGCCGGTCCAAGGTCTTTTGTTGCTTCTCAGAAAGGGGACGTGTATTCACCGCCACATACCATACAACGACCGCAAGGAAGGGAACCGATACGGCTACAATCCACGCTAGAGAAGGGCTGGTTGTCAGAATCAAGAGGATACTTGAAGCCATCATCAAGGGTGTAATAACCCCCATCTTCAACATAGAATCGGTAAATTGCATCAAGACAAATGCATCCGAGGTGATCCGAGTGACTAAGGATGAGACCCCGATCTGTTCATACTCGCGATGGGAATACTCCTGTAGTTTTGCATAGAGATCATTGCGCATGTCCCGTACCATGGTAGTAGTCAGCTTTCCTACTGCATATGACAAGACAATCCGTCCCAAGATCCCTAGCAAGATGATCACAAACATGATCCAACCCCAGAAATACAGCCGATCTACATCACGCGGATTAATTCCTTCGTCAATCATCCGAGCTAGGATCGTTGGCAATCCCAAATTGACAACGACAAAAAGAACCGCTGAAAATAAATTCAGGGCTAGCCACTTGGGATACTTTTTCAAGTAAGACCAAATATAAAGCATAGGCAACTCTCCTTTTTCATAAATTATATCCCTAAGCACACAGAAAAGAGGGAGCGAGGCCGAATAAATTTTAAGCAAAATTTAATCCTGCCCCAATCCCATCTGTAGTCACATTCATTATACCAAACCCTACCCAAAAGTAAAGGAAAAGAACAGGTTCTCCCTGCTCTTTACTTGCTTTATTTAGTGCGTTTAAATTTAGCGTTTTTGAACATTTCTAAAGTAGCTGCACTATCTGAGCTATCTTGATCAGATAAATCAAAGGTAAATACGTCGCCTGAAACCTTATATTTAATCTTTTCACCTTCACCTGTTTTAGCTTGGAATGTTTTAGCTTTTTGGTCTACTTTTACTTCATAAGATTGGTCCATCTTATTCCCCAAAGCTTCACCTTTGATGCTAATGCTACCTTTTTTATCTTTGATAGTAACAGAAACTTCTAATTTAACTTGATCAAGCAAGGCTTCTACAGATGAGTCTGTTACCCCTTGTTCTCCAAGAATTTCCTTCACTTCAGATTTTGCAGGTTTATAGACATAAGTCCCATTATCACTCTTGCTACTACAAGCGACTAAAAGAACTGCTGCAAAAACGGCAACAAAAGCTAAAAGAATGCGTTTAAAGTTTTTCATAACTTCTCCTTTTTAGTTAGAATATCCCTATTATAGCAACATTTCCAATCCACCGCAATGAAAGTTTATAAATGTCATATTCTTGTAATATTTCTTGTATCAACAAAGAAATAGAATAAGGCGGAATTTAAATCCCGCCCTGATTGCTTATTTAACTTTTTTGAACTTAGCAATTTTCATGTAGTTATTAAACATGTCTGTGTCACCCATCAAAGAATTCTTCACATCCTTAATCGTTAACACATTTCCTGAAACTTGATAAGTAATTTCCGCTTTTCCATACTCATTTTCTGAGACAAGTGTTTTAGCTTTTTGGTCTACTTCCAACTCAATCACTTGATTAACATTTTGACCACCTGCATTCGTGTCTACTTTCATCTCACCTTTCTTATCATTGATTGTAATCGAAATAGTGAATGAGTAATTATCACCTATCAAAGATTGAAATTCACTTGGCATAATATCTTTGATTTCATCCTTAGTAGGCTCAAACACATATGTCCCATTATCGCTTTTAGCGCCACAAGCTACCAAAAGGACGGCTGCAAAGACAGCTACAACAGCTAACAAAAGACGTTTAAAATTTTTCATCATCTTCTCCTTCATGATATGATTTATAGCCATTATAGCAACAAATCAGAAACATCTCAAGGGAATAAATTAAATGTAAAATGATTGTAACATCATTAAAACTGCACTATTTAGTAGGGTTGAGAGAAAATAAAGAGAGCTACACATGTTAGCTTTATAAAAGCAATCTATTCACATTCTATCATCATTATTTTCAACGACAAAAAAACCGAGGCCTAAACCTCGGTTTTCATTTTGATTGGAAACTCGATTATTTAAGAGTAACTGAAGCTCCAGCTTCTTCCAATTTAGCTTTGATTTCTTCAGCTTCAGCTGTAGCAACACCTTCTTTGATAACGCCAGGTGCTCCATCAACAAGTTCTTTAGCTTCTTTAAGACCAAGACCTGTGATTTCACGTACAACTTTGATAACGCCGACTTTCTTGTCGCCTGCAGATGTCAATTCGATATCGAATGAATCTTTAGCAGCACCAGCGTCAGCAGCACCAGCTGCAGCAACAGCTACAGGAGCAGCTGCAGTTACACCAAATTCTTCTTCGATAGCTTTTACAAGGTCGTTCAATTCAAGGATTGAAGCTTCTTTAATTTCAGCAATAATGTTTTCAATGTTCAATGCCATTGTTATTTCCTCCAAATAAGTTTTTATATTTTATGTTTTTGTTTTTTGTAGCTAGGCTACGCTGCGTAGCTTAGAATTAAGCTGCGTCTTCTTTGTTGTCTGCAACCGCTTTGACTGCAAGAGCAACGTTGCGCACTGGCGCTTGAAGTACAGAAAGGAGCATAGAAAGAAGTCCTTCGCGGTTTGGAAGAGTTGCAAGAGCAAGGATCTCTTCTTTTGATGCGACAGCGCCTTCGATTGCACCACCCTTGATTTCAAGTGCGTCAGCAGTTTTAGAAAAATCGTTCAAGATTTTCGCTGGTGCAATAACATCTTCGTTAGAAAATGCTACAGCAGATGGTCCAACAAACACAGATGCAAGATCTTCAAGTCCAGCTTTTTCAGCTGCACGACGCAAGATTGAGTTTTTAATAACTTTAAACTCAACTTCGCTTTCGCGAAGGTTGCGACGGAGAACTGTATCTTGCTCAACTGTCAAACCGCGAGAATCTACAACGACGATTGATGCAGCAGCTTTCATCTTTTCGGCTACTACGTCAACTAGTTCCGCTTTTTTAGCAATAATTGCTTCACTCATTAGTGTGTTCACCTCCGTAATTATTTTGCTTGGGGAATTTTTCCAAAAGAAAAACGCGCCCAAACCTAGACACGAAAGTACAATACGCTTCTTTTCATTGATACGTTTTGTCCTCGGTAGGATTCTTATGAGTCGAGCTCCCCTACTGTCTTAGGCAGTTTTTTCAAACCGTTAATTAGTTTATCACATAAAAAAAAAGAATGCAAGTATTTTTGCAAACTTTTTTAAAATTTTTTAATCCTTATAGATAGTCTTTGTACGATTGAGCCATGCATAGGCCAAGCCCATGATCACTCCTCCTCCTACCCAGTTACCAACAAAGGTAACAGCATAATGACGAAGAACATTGAAGAACTCTAAGTGAGGCAAATCTTTAGATATGGAATTAAAAGTAGCTAGTGAGAAAGAAGCAAAGTTTGCCGCAATGTGTTCATTTGTAAGAAATACAAACATATAAATTGCTGACAAAGCCAAAAGAACTTTTGCTGTTTCGTCTTTAAAGAAAAGGTAGGACAAAATCGCTACGTTAACGAAGATGTTTGCAATAACTCCCTCGAAGAAAACCAATTGATTCGAACGTTGAAGCTTCATCTCAACAACCGATCCAAGGAAGCCTTTTGGATTTAGGTTTGCAAATGCACTTGTCTGTCCAAAGAGGAAAGCCAGAAACAAAGCACCGACTAAGTTAAAGAATGTACAATAGAGTAAAATTTCTAAAGCTTTCTTCCAATTAATCTTCTTTAAATAAACACCAGCAGTAAGGTACATCATATTGGAAGTCGTTAACTCACTATTTAAGAAAAGTAAATAAACCAATCCCCAAGCAAAAATAAATGGAAACAAGAAACGACCAGAACCTGGCAAAAAGGTATTGAGAAGATCTGCCCCAACAATCCCTACTGCAGTACTCATTGTCAGAAATGCACCCGCAAACATGGAGCGAACTGCATAACGAGCTTTAGAAGCTGTGTACAGTTCTTCCTTCTTCTGACATGCTGCTTCTACCTTAAGAACAAAATTTGATTCTCCCATCTGAATCTCCTTGATTAAAAATTTTAGTTTTGTGAACTAATTCATTATATCATAGATAAAAAATTCTGAAAAGGCTTTCAGGAAAAAAGTTGCAAAAAAATATTCGATTTAAATCAATGTAACCAAAAAAATAAAAAAACAGGCACCTGCCTGCTTTTCTTTTACATTAGTACAAACGGTTAGCCCATGCGATATCCAAATTGAGGATTTCTTGAGAAGTGAACTGTTGGCGATAAGGATTATAAACTGTACCTGTGATACCACCTTGAACGTTTGGAGAATCATATTGAGTCAAATTATAGGTTTCAATGATATTGTTTAATTTTGCATAGTAGCTTGTATCTGTCGCATAAACACCCGTCAAAGCTGCTGTTGCATCTTGATAACTAGATGTATTGCTTTTCCAAGCTCCTGCAAAATGGCCTTGTTTCAAAACAGCTACATAGTCTTGTAAAGATTCATAGTAGGATGGATATGAACGGAAGGCGTCATTAATGGTATAAGCATTTCCAGCGCCGTCATCTTCCCAGGTTTGCATAACAGCGGATTGACCTGCATAACTACCTTTAATACCAAAAAGGTTGTAATGTGGGTAGGAAGAAAGTCCAGACTGTCCTGCTCCACTTTCTAAAAGTGCTTGTGCAATCATAACAGAAGCATAAAGATCATTCTCTTGTCCAAGCTGACGAGCAGACTCTCCAATTTGTGAGATAAAGGCTTCATTTGGATCAGAATAAGCCTGGTAAGTACCATCATTCGCTCCAACGGAGGTTATATGCTCACTCATAGCAGCTGCAAATGTTCCAACTGCTAAAACAGAAACAAGCACTCCAAATATTTTCGTTTTATTACGTATTTTCTTTTTCATAATTCAATTTATCTCCAATAAATTTTTATCATCTTTTATCTTTATAGAAATTATACCATATAAAAGAAAGAAAACAAGATATTTTTATTACACTTGTATTACAATTGCGAGATAAATCCAAAACAAAAATGACATTTTCATGTCATTTCAATTTATTTCGTAAAAGGCGTTTTCTAGGATAGCATCCCAAGACTTCTCTAAACCTTCCTTCGTTACAGAAGAAAAGATGATAAAGTCATCAGATGGATCAAACTCTAATTTTTTCTTGATAATAGATTCATGCTTGTTCCATTTTCCGCGTGGAATTTTATCTGCTTTGGTTGCTACCAAGATCACAGGGATTTCATAGTATTTTAAAAATTCATACATCTGAATATCATCTGCAGAAGGTTCATGACGAAAATCGACCAGACTGACAACGGCTTTTAGATTTTCACGGCTGGTCAGGTATTCTTCAATCATGCGTCCCCACTTCTCCCGTTCTTTTTTAGAGACACGTGCATAGCCATAACCAGGTACATCCACTAAGCGTAATTTATCATCGATATTGAAGAAGTTTAACAACTGAGTTTTACCTGGTTTACCAGAGGTTCTAGCAAGATTCTTTCGATTTAAGAGAGTATTGATAAAAGAAGACTTGCCGACATTTGAGCGACCGGCAAGTGCAACTTCTGGAATCTCATCTTGAGGATAATGACTTTTATTCGCAGCGCTTAAGAGAATATCCGCATTATGTGTGTTTATTTCCATATTTAATCTTTCTATGCAGTTTCAAGAACTGGTTTTTCTGTTCCGTCAACTGCTTCTTTTGTGATTCGGACAAGTTTGACATCTTCTTGACTAGGAATTTCAAACATGACATCCATCATGGTTTCTTCGATAATCGAGCGAAGTCCACGAGCTCCTGTTTTTCTTTCGATGGCTTTATTAGCAATCTCTTGAAGGGCTTCATCATCGAATTCCAATTCAACATTGTCATAAGAGAGCAAGGTTTGGTATTGTTTTACCAAGGCATTGCGTGGCTCTTTTAGAATACGGACAAGATCCTCAACTGTCAATTGTTCAAGAGCTGCAAAGACTGGAAGACGGCCAATCAATTCTGGGATAATACCGAATTTTTGAATATCTTCTGCAACAATTTCTTGCATGTAAGAGCTGGATTCATCGATGGCTTTATTGTTCTTACCGAAACCGATGACTTTTTCACCGAGACGCTGCTTAACAATTTCTTCGATTCCGTCAAAGGCTCCTCCTACGATGAAGAGAATATTCTTGGTATCCACTTGAATCATCTCTTGTTGTGGGTGTTTGCGTCCACCTTGAGGTGGTACACTAGCGACAGTTCCTTCGATGATCTTCAAGAGAGCTTGTTGCACTCCTTCACCAGAGACGTCACGTGTGATAGAGACATTTTCACTTTTCTTAGCGATCTTATCAATTTCATCGACGTAGATGATGCCTCGTTCTGCACGCTCGATGTTGAAATCAGCTGCTTGAAGAAGTTTTAAGAGAATATTTTCAACGTCTTCACCCACATAACCGGCTTCTGTCAAGGCTGTTGCATCAGCAATAGCAAATGGGACATTCAAGCTACGTGCTAAGGTTTGGGCCAAGAAAGTCTTACCTGAACCAGTAGGTCCAATCATGAGGATGTTTGATTTTTGCAATTCAACATCTGTCTCGTCTTCGCGCGTATCGTGGAAGTTAATGCGTTTGTAGTGGTTGTATACCGCTACAGCAAGGGCACGTTTAGCCCGATCTTGACCGATGACATAGTGGTTTAAGATATTGAGCAATTCGATTGGTTTTGGAACTTCGCTAAGGTCAGCAAGGACTTCTTCAGCAAGCTCCTCCCGGATGATTTCTTGAGCTAACTCTACACATTCATTACAGATAAACGCATTGTTCCCTGCAATAATTTTTTGGACTTCATCTTGGCTCTTTCCGCAAAATGAACAATAAACCATCATATCATTATTTTGATTCGTTGGCATGTATTTCCTCTTTCTGTCATTTTCTGTTTCTATTTAGTTTAAAATAAGGTCATGTAAAAGGCGTGAATGGAATTCACAAGATTGTTAAAAGCATTTAGTAAGAATAAAATAGCGAGGCCAAACCGTTTTTTACGAAAGGTTTGTAAGGCACAAATCAAACAGATGACACACAAGACAGCTGTAAAAAAACCAAAGACACTTCGCTCCATTAATCTAAATCCTTTCTCTTGTAATAGTTGACCGTGAAATCGTATGGATTTTTCTCATCTTTTAAATGGGAAACTTGACGGACTCTTTCATAGTGACTCTCTTCAAATTTTGGTGCCAAAGCGTCTCCATCAATAGTTGCATGAATCACAGTCTGGATCAACTCTTCTAACTGATCAGAAAATAGCCTTAAAATCTGACTCCCCCCAATAATATAAAGATTCTTGTCCTGGTTTCGATACCAGTCTAAAACTTCTTCTTTGCTGTGCATAACAAGAACAGCGTCATTTTCAGGATCATAAGCCTGATCTTGGGTTAAGATAATGCTGGTCCGCCCCGGTAAAACCCGCTTATTCATTCCATCAAAGGTCACTCTTCCCATGAGAATCGCTTGCCCCATGGTTGTTTCTTTGAAATGCTGAAGCTCTGCTGGCAGATGCCAAGGCATAACTTGGTCTTTTCCAATAATACCATTTTCAGTCTGAGCCCAGATACCAATAATCTTTTTCATTCTCTCATCCTTTACACTGATACTTCTATTTTATCAAATTTTCTTATAAAAGACTGATTTCAACTATCTGGTTTAGAAGATATTTTTTAAATATAAACAGAAAAAACCGCGAGGATTTCGCGGTTTTTCTTAGCCACAATTTAGCTTAGTCTTCTTTTTTGCGTTTTGCAAATCCGAATAATGAGAGACCTGCTAAAGCACTAAAGATTGCAAGACCAGCAGATGAAGATTCTTTTGTTCCTGTATTTGGAAGTTGTGCAGTAGGATTTTGTGGATCGATATACTTCACTTCTTCTTTCGTTTCTGGAACGATAGGAATCGTTGGCTCTTCTGGTTTTGGTTGTGGAGTAGGCTGTGGTTGTGGTGTAGGTTGCGGCTGTGGAGTAGGCTGTGGTTGTGGCTCTGGTGTCGGAGTTGGATCCGGCGTTGGAGTTGGTGTCACAGTCTTCTTGTAGATATGTTGAGTATTTCCATCTTTATCTACAACAGTCTTCACGAAGTCATAACCTGGGATTTCTTTCTTCGGTTGTTCCCCATCTTCTGTAGGGTTACCTGGGATAGGATCCCCATTTTCGTCTACGTATGAAGTTGTAACTTTTTCATAGACGTGTTCAGTATCACCATTAGGCAATTTCTTCGTTTCCACAAAGCGGTAACCTGGAATTTCAGCTTTTGGTTCTTCTCCATCAACTGTAGGATATCCTGGGATTTCCTTACCTTCTTTATCAACAAATTTAGTGATTGGAAGAACAGTTGGTGTGTAAGTTGCAGAAGCTTTTGTTCCATTCACATCTTCACGAACTACTGTTACTGCTGGTGCAGTTCCAGTAAATTCAGGTTCTGGAGTGAAGGTTACAGTTCCGTCAGCTGCTACTGTGTAAGTACCAACACCTGGAATTGTCTTCGTAGTTGAACCATCTTCAAAGGTTGCTGGAACTTTGTCATTCATTGGTACACGGCTATCACCTTCTGTAAAGCTTGGTTTACCTGTTTGAGTAGCACCCTTCTTACCAATTGAAGTAACTGGTTCACCTGTTGGAGCAACTGGTGTTACTGTTGGTGTGTACTTAGCTGTTACTGGTGTACCGTTCTTATCAACACGTTTGACAGTTACGCCTGTACCTGTTCCTGTGAATGATTTCTCTGGTACGAAGGTTACAGTACCATCTGGAGCAACTGTATAAGTTCCTTCACCTGGAATAACCTTAGTTGTTGAACCATCTTCGAAGGTTGCTGGAACCTCATCATCCATTGGCACACTTGGGTTACCTGGTGTGAAGGTTGGTTTACCAGATTGTGTTTGACCTTGGATGTCTGTAGTAGTCGCAGGTTCTGCTGTTGGTGTTACCGGTGTTACAGTTGGTGTGTATGTTGCAGAAGCTTTGGTTCCGTTCACATCTTCACGAACCACTGTCACTGCTGGTGCAGTTCCGACAAATGATTTCTCTGGTACAAATGTCACTGTTCCGTCTGGGGCTACAGTATAAGTACCAACACCTTCAACTGTCTTAGTAGTTGAACCATCGTCAAATGTTGCTGAAACTTCATCGTTCAATGGTACTCGGCTGTCACCTTCAGTGAATTCAGGTTTACCTGTTTGAGTTGCACCTTGTACATCTGTAGATACTGCTGGAGTACCTGTTGGTGTTACCGGTGTTACTGTTGGTGTGTACATTGCTTTCACAACTGTACCATTCTTATCTTGACGTTGAACCACGATACCTGATGCAGTTCCGACAAATGATTTCTCTGGTACGAAGGTTACTGTTCCGTCTGGTGCAACTGTGTAAGTTCCTTCACCTGGAACAACCTTAGTCGTTGAACCGTCAACAAATGTTGCAGGTACATCATCGTCCATTGGCACTGCAGGATTTCCTTCTGTGAAGCTTGGTTTGCCTGTTTGAGTAGCACCTTGAATATCAGTTGATGTAGCTGGTTCTGCTGTTGGAACTACTGGAGTGATGTATGGTGTGTACGTTGTACGTGCATAGGTACCATTTGCATCTTCCATTGAAACGCCTACCGGAAGAACTTCACCTGAGTATGCTTTGTTAGTTGGAGTGAAGATCACTTCACCTTTCTCTTTATCTACTGTGAAGATACCGATGATATCTCCTGCAGGTGAGAAGGCATCCAATTGATCAGTTGGGTTACCAGAATCATCGTAAAGTTTCAAGGTTGAAGGGTTCATTGGGGCAATTGGGTCCCCTTCTGTGAAGGTTGGTTTGCCTGTTTGAACAATTCCTTGAGGAGCTTCTGATCTAGCTGGTTTTGCTGTTGGAGTGATTGGTGTTACAGTTGGTGTGTAGGTCGCAGAAGCTTTCGTTCCGTTCTTATCTTCACGAACCACTGTAACTGCTGGTGCTTCACCAACAAAGCGTGGGTCTGGTGTGAAGGTTACAGTTCCATCTGCTGCTACTGTGTAGATACCAACAGTCGGAATTTCCTTAGTAGTTGAACCATCTTCAAAGGTTGCAGGAACTGCATCGTTCATAGGAACATTTTCATGACCTGCCGTGAAGGTTGGTTTACCTGTTTGGATTTGACCTTGCTTATCAGTTGAAGTTGCTGGTTCAGCAGTTGGGATTACTGGTGTCACTGTTGGTGTGTAAGTTGCAGTAACTGGAGTACCGTTCTTATCAACACGTTTCACTGTTACGCCTGTACCTGTTCCTGTGAATGATTTCTCTGGTACGAAGGTTACAGTTCCGTCTGGAGCAACTGTGTAAGTTCCTTCACCTGGAATGGTCTTCGTTGTTGAGCCATCTTCAAAGGTTGCTGGCACATCATCATCCATTGGGATTGCAGGGTTACCAGGTGTGAAGCTTGGTGTACCTGTTTGTGTTTTACCTTGGATATCTGTAGATATTGCAGGTTCAGCAGTTGGGACAACAGGAGTGATCTTCGGTGTATAGGTTGTTTCAGCAACTGTTCCGTTTGTATCTTTACCTTGAACCTTAACTGGGACCACATCACCTGAGTAAGATTTATCAGTTGGTGTGAAGGTTACAAGGCCTGTTTCTTTATCAACTGTGAAAGTACCAATTTCTTTACCTTCTGGTGATTTAGCAACTACAGATTCTGCTGGTTGACCATTTTCATCAAGAAGAGTAATGGTATCTTTGTCAATTGGTGCAACTGGGTCACCTTCTGTGAAGGTCACAGTTCCAGTTTGAACCACACCTTGAGGTGCTTCAGATTCAGCTGGTGTTGCAGTTGGAGTTACTGGTGTCACAGTTGGTGTGTACTTAGCAGTAACTGGAGTACCGTTCTTATCGACACGTTTAACCGTTACGCCTGTACCTTCTCCAGTGAATGATTTTTCTGGTACAAATGTTACGGTTCCGTCTGGAGCAACTGTGTAAGTTCCTTCACCAGGAATAGTCTTGGTTGTTGAGCCATCTTCAAATGTTGCAGGTGTATCATTATCCATTGGAACATTTGGATTACCTGGTGTGAAGGTTGGTGTACCTGTTTGCGTTTGACCTTGTTTGTCAGTAGATGTTGTATCTTCTGCAGTTGGTGTAACTGGTGTTACGGTTGGTGTATAAGTTGCAGAAGCTTTTGTTCCGTTCTTATCTTCACGAACAACCGTCACTGCTGGAGCTGTTCCAACGAATGATTTTTCTGGTACAAATGTAACAGTACCGTCTGCTGCTACTGTGTAAGTACCAACACCGTCTACAGTCTTAGTCGTTGAGCCATCATCGAAGGTTGCTGGAACATCATCGTTCATTGGCACACGGCTATCGCCTTCAGTAAATACAGGTTTACCAGTTTGTGTAGCACCTTGGATATCTGTAGTTTCAACTGGTGTTGCAGTTGGAGTTACTGGAGTCACAGTTGGTGTGTACTTGGCTGTGATTTCTGTACCGTTCTTATCCACGCGTTTCACTGTTACGCCTGTAGCAGTTCCAGTGAATGATTTTTCAGGAACGAAGGTTACTGTTCCATCTGGAGCAACTGTGTAAGTTCCTTCACCATCGACAGTCTTCGTAGTTGAGCCATCTTCGAAGGTAGCTGGAGTATCTTCATCGATTGGAACATTTGGATTTCCTTCGGTGAAGGTTGGTTTACCTGTTTGAGTTGCACCTTGGATATCTGTCGATGTTGCATCTTCAGAAGTTGGGACAACTGGAGTAATCTTAGGTGTGTAAGTTGTTTCTACTGTTGTTCCATTAGTATCAGCTGCTTGAACCTTAACTGGAACTACATCACCTGAGTAAGATTTATCTGTTGGTGTGAAAGTAACTACACCTGTGTCTTTATCAACTGTGTATGTACCGATCACATCACCTGCTGGTGATTTCGCTTCTACTGATGCCGCTGGTTGACCATTTTCATCAAGAAGAGTAATGGTATTCTTGTCGATTGGTGCAACTGGGTCACCTTCAGTGAAGGTTACGGTTCCAGTTTGAACCAAACCTTGAGGTGCTTCAGATTCAGCAGGAGTTGCTGTTGGGGTTACTGGAGTCACAGTTGGTGTGTAAGTCGCAGATGCTTTGGTTCCATTCTTATCTTCACGAACAACCGTTACGGCTGGCGCTTTACCTGTGAATGATTTTTCAGGGACAAAGGTTACAGTTCCGTCTGCTGCTACTGTGTAAGTACCAACGCCATCCACTGTCTTGGTAGTTGAACCATCGTCGAAAGTAGCTGGAACGTCTTCATTCATTGGTACTCGGCTGTCACCTTCAGTAAATTCAGGCTTACCTGTTTGAGTTTGACCTTGTTTACCTGTTGTTTCAACTGGTGTAGCAGTTGGAGTTACTGGTGTCACAGTTGGTGTGTAAGTTGCAGAAGCTTTGGTTCCGTTCTTATCTTCACGAACAACCGTCACTGCTGGCGCTGTTCCGACGAATGATTTTTCTGGTACAAACGTAACAGTACCGTCTGCTGCTACTGTGTAAGTACCAACACCGTCTACAGTCTTAGTCGTTGAACCATCGTCAAATGTTGCTGGAACATCATCGTTCATTGGCACACGGCTATCGCCTTCAGTAAATACAGGTTTGCCAGTTTGTGTAGCACCTTGGATATCTGTAGTTTCAACCGGTGTAGCTGTTGGTTTAACAGGAGTTACAGTTGGTGTATAGGTCGCAGAGGCTTTAGTTCCGTTCTTATCTTCACGGACAACGGTTACAGCTGGAGCAGTTCCAACGAATGATTTTTCTGGTACAAATGTCACTGTTCCATCTGGAGCTACTGTGTAAGTACCAACACCTTCAACGGTCTTAGTTGTTGAACCGTCATCAAATGTCGCTGGAACGTCTTCGTTGATTTCAACAGTCTTCTCAACGCCATCAACCGTTACAGTTCCACCCTTGAATTCAGGCTTACTTTTTTGTGTAGCACCTTGGATATCTGTTGTTTCTGCTGGTGTTGCAGTTGGTGTTACTGGCAATACTGTTGGTGTGTAGGTTGCAGAAGCTTTGGTTCCATTCTTATCTTCTCGGACAACGGTTACAGCTGGGGCAGTTCCCACGAATGATTTTTCTGGTACAAATGTAACAGTACCGTCTGCTGCTACTGTGTAAGTACCAACACCTTCTACTGTCTTAGTTGTTGAACCATCGTCAAATGTCGCTGGAACATCTTCGTTGATTTCAACAGTTTTCTCAACGCCATCAACTGTTACAGTTCCACCCTTGAATTCAGGTTTACCTGTTTGAGTTGCACCTTGAACATCTTTTGTTTCAGCTGGTGTTGCTGTTGGGGTTACTGGAACGATTTCTGGTGTGTAAGTTGTATCCACCTTGATACCGTTTGAACTTTCAGCTTGAACCTTAGCTGGGGTTACTTTACCAGTGTATGATTTGTCTGTTGGTGTGAAGGTTACTTGCCCTGTTGCTGGATCAATAGAGAAAGTACCAATTTCAGTTGTACCATCTTCAGCAAAGGCTGGTGTGCTTGAAACTTCGTTACCATCTTTATCTAGCAATGTGTAGCTATTGTCTTTAATGGTAATAGCTTTATCTTCACCATTTACTTGAACAGTAGTTCCTGCAAAGGTTGGTGTTCCTGTTTGTGTTGCACCTTGGATATCTTTAGAAGTTGCTGGGTTTGCAGTTGGAACTGCTGGCACAACAGTTGGTGTGTAGGTCGCATCTGAAGTAATGGTTGCAGTCTTACCATTAGCATTTGTAATAGTAGCAGTTGCCTGAACAGTAACTCCTTTTGCAGTACCAACAAAGTCTTTTTCAGGTGTGAAGGTCACCGCTCCTGTAGTAGGATCGATTGTATAGCTACCTTCACCTGCTACTGTCACAGTTGTTTCATCAGTTGGTTGACCAGTTGCGGGATCCACCAATTTCTTGCTTGTGATTTTAGCAGTCTTATCATTACTCAAATCAAAGGTTGGTGTTTGGGTTTGAGGAACGTTTTGAACATCCGCAGAAACCTTGTCTGTAGGAGTCACTGTGATTGGTGTGACAGTTGGAGTGTACTTAGCTGTTGCAGTCTTGATGTAGTCCTGTTGGATCTTACCATCTTTATTTCTACCAACTGGCGCTGACAATGAAACATCCACACCTTTGGCTGTACCAGTAAAGCTTGGGTCTGGAGTGAAGGTTACTTCACCCGTTGAAGGATTAATCGTATAAGTTCCTTCCCCTTCAACTGTTACAGATGGCGCATCAGTAGTGAGACCTGTGGCAGGATCCACCAACTTAGCAGGATATTCTGCACTTGGAGTGATTGCAATCTTGTCACCATTTGAGTTAGTCGCAGTTGTGTTAAAGGTCGGAGTTTCTTTTTGAGTCGCACCTTGAACATCAGTCGAAGTTTTGTCAACTCCTTCGATTTCAATTGGAGTGACTGTTGGAACGTATTGACCATCCATGGTATTCAACTGACCATTAATGTTTGGTTCTTGATCTGGGAATTTTGTTGACCAACCAGTATCGTAACCGTTGTTATCTGAACGACGGATAGAAATACCATCAGCTGTTCCAAGGAAGTTATCTTCTGGGATAAATTCAACGTCTACGTCCTTACCATTGGCAGTAATCTTGTACTTACCTTGTCCTGGAACGACATAGTAACCATCCGCATCAAGAGTTGCTCGGTTACCATCTTTATCAACGATGTATGGTTCTACCGTTTCGTCAATAACGGCACTAGAATTAAGCTCATACTTGTGTTCTCCACGTGCTGTAAAGGTTACAGTTGCAGTTTGCTTCGCCCCTTGAGGACCACTTGTTTCCTTGAATTCCCCTTTTGGTGGGTGCGTAATTTGAGTTCTGAAGTCTTCCACTTCCCCTGAGAAGGCCATACCAGTTGGGCTCTCAATCTCGGTAGCTTTCTTGGCAATACGAACACGAGCACCTAGTTCTTTAACGCTAGGGTCGATATAAGTCTTGCTATTTGCAAAGGTCAACTCAACAGTGCCATCTTGTGTAATTGTAGCGAGATTTGAGCGTTCATCCTCATCGAATTTACCATTTTGGTTAAAGTCTACCCAACCATAGATATGTGCTTCTGAAGCTCCATCTGTATGAGCTTCTACTGTCAGCTTGTAATTACCTGGGCGTGTACGGTCCATCTTGATCATCTCATTGGTTGTACCTTTAAGCTCATCTGGAAGCAATTGGTCAATTCCTTCATCGGCCGTAGTTGCCTTATCATCACCGAACCAGTCAAGAGAAGTATTTTCATCCATATCAGGACTCACGTTACCAAGATACGGTTGATTTACTTTAGCTCCAGTAACACCGTCTACAGTTGCAATGGTATGCATAGCTTTTCCGTATGACTCAGGAGCGTCCCCTTCATCAATTGGGAAGAATCCTAGCATTGCTGACTGTTTACCACCTGAAGCGACATAAAGCCCCACTTCAGAGGCACCACGCGTCATAACGATTGGAACAGTATAATTACCTGCAGAAATGTTAGGTCCAAAGATACCGGTTCCTAGACCACCTGTAACTTGGTCAGGATTTCCAAAATACTTCCAAGCTACTGGTTTCTTTTCTGGTCCAACTTCAGTAGATCTACGAAGTTGGTTTAAGTTGGTATTATTAAATTTAGGATTAGGTCCAAAAAGATTTTCAGTATCTTGTGGTGAATATGTTTCAGAAGTACTTGGTCTGGTATACTTTTTCCATTCTCCAATATGCTGCCAACCTTGTCCGTTGGTAGTGAACATAACTAATTCACCTGGGTTAGCAGACTCCCCATCAGCCATAACAATAGCTGGCTTAACTGTCTTACCTCGGAAGGTTGCAGAGATTTCAAACTGAACTCCAATATTTCCACCATTCAAAGCTGAACTTATGGTAGTCTTCTTGGTTTTCGTATCAATATTCTCAAATCTGATTTCAGTCCAATTATTTTGGGGATCAGCGATGACTTTGGCTTCTTCACCATCGTTAAAAGCTTGCTTAGCAGCATTTGAAGTGACTCCACTTACATAACCATTTTTTGCATTTGGATCATAGGTTGCTTTTTCTGCTTCTGTAGCCCCTTGATTTTCCATCCGTTTCTTATAGATTTCAGTCGCTTGGAATGGTTTCAAGGATTTGACTTTTACAGTAACTACATAACCAGGCATGATTTCCTTGGTATAGGTAGACCCAACTTGAAGAGCCATTTTTTCTTCTAAGTTCTCAGTTGGTTTAACTTCACTTTTAGGAACTAATACTGTAGTAGTTCCTGTCCAGTTAGCTACATCTCCAAAGTCCAACCATGAGATCTGGCTAGCCATAGATTTGGCATCAACATTTGTTGTAAAGCCAGGTTTTTCAACTTTTGGAGTTGAAGTTGCATCCTCAACATCATCTGCAATCAAGTTTGGATCATTGGCATCACCCAATGCACGGCGATTACGACGTTTAGGACCAGAAGTTTCTGCTGTCACAGCAGTAGTTTCAGTAGCTGGAGCTTCGACACCTGCAGCTACTTCTTTTTTCTTATCTGTTGTAGTTGCTTCTGCTGCCTTGTTTGCTGGCGTAGTTGCTTCTAATTTTGGTGTTGCAGTGGTTGATGTTGCTGGTGCAGTCGAGGCTGCAGACGCTGCTGTGCTTGTGCTACTTGCTTGACTAGTTGAAGCAGGCGCTGTTGAAGTTGCGGCTGCCGTAACAGCTGGGCTTGCTTCATACGTTGTCGCTGCTGTACTAGTAGTTTCAGCAGTTGATGTTGCTGAAGTTGCTGTAGCTGTTGACGCTTCAGGCGCCTCTGATGCTGCCGTAACAGCTGCTACACTTTCACTCGTCGTATCTGTATTTTCTTCTGCGGCTGCACTTGCTGCTGTACCAACCATAACAAGTGTTCCCAATAGTACTGAGCAAACACCCACATTCAGTTTACGAATTGAGAATCTGCTAATACGATCATTAAATAAGTCTTTCCCCATCTAATGGACCTCCATTTTTTTCTATAGTTTAACTTTCTTTTTTTATTGAATAGTTTTCTTCCAAACCTTATCTATTTTAACAAAACACGAATGATTTTCAAAACATTTTGACTCAAAAATGAGTAAAAATTTATAGCTTTATTCGTTTTAAATTCAAAACTATTTTCCTATTAAATAAAGGGCTTGAAAAACCTTTATTTTATCACTAAATCGCAAGATCGAACTTTAATTGTGGCTTCACTGGATCGTAATCGACCAGTTCAAAATCTTCTGGTTTGATGTCAAAGAAATTGGTTCCATCTGGCACATTCAAGACCAGGTGCGGTTGACAATCAGAAGGCTCGCGACGGAGCAATTCTTCTGCCTGTTCAAATTGATTATCATAAATATGAAGATTATTAATAAAGTAAAAGAATTTTCCGACCTTCCAGCCAAAGTGTTTGGCAATCATCATCTGTAGCGCTACATACTGCATGGCGTTGATATGGTGGGCCACCAACATATCATTCGAACGTTGGGTTAAGGTCGCATCTAGATAGATTTCTCCTTCCACGCGCCTCACGTCAAACATGGTTTGGAAAGCACATGGCAGAAGACCTTCTGTCTCTTCAAAGGCATCATAATCCCAAAGCGAGATAATATTGCGGCGATTCCAGGGATTGGCTTCTAATTGTTTGAGGATTTTATTGGTAATGTCATGCTTTTTGACCACCGCACCATAGCGCTGACCGATGGTACGACTATCCCCTACTTCCCAGTCATTCCAATAATGGACATTGTACTTTTCTTCTAAGACATCTAAACGATTGGACTGGTCTTGGTAAATCCAGAGCATCTCTTTGATAGCTGATTTAATAGCAATAGGACGAAGGGTCGTAATGGGAAACTCGCCTTTTGCAAGATTAAACTCCATAAAGGCACCCGTGATGTATTTGGAGTTGGCAGTTCTACCATCCTTGTATTTAGGTCGGGCCTGTTCCGACCAAACACCTTCTTCCATGATTTTCCGAATATACTCTTTAAAAATCGTATCTGCTTTTGTCATATCTCCTCCTTTAATCTACTATTGCCTACATTATATCACAGGATAAAGAAAAAAGGAGAGGCAAATCTCCTTTTAATCTTATTGTAATACTAGAGATGCGGCACCAATGACACCGGCGTCATTTCCCAATGTAGCAAGCGCCAATTGGGTTGATTCACGTACTTGTGGGAATGAATTTTCTTCAAAGACCTTGCGCACGCCATCCAAGAGGAAGTCTCCAGCAGCAGATACCCCACCACCGATAACGATCTTAGATGGGTTCAAGGTTGAACCAATATTGGCTGCAGCAAGTCCAAGGTAACGTGAGAAGTTCTTATAAACGATCAAAGCAAGAGCGTCACCCTCTTTTGCTAGATCAAAGACAGTTTTAGCGGTTACTTCTTCACCATTGTCGATCAAGATCTTCAATTGAGAGTCTCCTTCGTACTCGTCTGCATAACGACGTGTGAGGTTGACGATCCCTGTAGCAGATGCAACCGTTTCAAGACAGCCCTTTTTACCACAAGTACATTGGATTGGATCATCAAAGTCAACCGTGATGTGACCAAGTTCCCCAGCCGCACCGCGAACACCGTGCAAGAGACGACCTTCAGCGACGATACCACCGCCGACCCCTGTACCAAGTGTCATGAAGACAACATCCGGTTGGTTTTCACCAGCCCCTTTCCAACGTTCACCCAAGGCAGCAACATTGGCATCGTTATCAATGAAGAATGGAATATGAAGGGCACTTTCGATTTTTTCTTTAACGGGTTGAAGGGTCTTCCAGTTCAAGTTGTAGGCCCCGATAACTGTACCTTTTTCACGGTCAACAACACCAGGCGATCCCATTCCGATTCCTTGGAATTCAGAAGCATCAAGTTCAAGCATCTTCAAACGATGCGCGATTGATTCGATCATATCGTCGACGATATGGCTACCTTCATCCAAGATATTTGTTTTAATAGACCATTTTTCTTGAACTTCACCATCTAAAGTGAGGATAGCAAACTTGATGGAAGTTCCTCCAAGGTCAATACCGATAATTTTTTTAGACATCTGTAACTCCTTTCAAACTTGTAAACACTTACAGTTCTATTATATCAGACTTTTAGGCAAATGCAAAGGTTTGCACGTAACTTTTCTTAACTTTTTAGCAAGAGGCTGAAGGATTGAAATCCTAGAAGCAGGAAAATCAAACCAATAATATTCAGGAGAATGACACTGATTGATAATGGACTGACAATTAAGAACAAGCCGATAAAGAGCTGCACCAAGGCAAAGAAAATATAGCGCTTGGAAAGCTCTTCAATCTTCTTGGAATAGAAGTTGGCTTTTCGGAAATTTAAAATAGAGCGATAGATCAGCCAAATCCCTAAGGTGACTGGGAAGACAATCGGTAAGGTCTTGTAGCCATATAGTAGTAAGTAAACCGCGAACACCAAGGCAACCATACTGTGAAAGAGCTGTTGCTGCTTGATAATACCTGACTGACGCAATCGGTAATAGCGTGAAAAACGTGAAAATGAAATTAAAAAGAAGCCACAGGAGATCAACCAGCTAAAAGAGCCGATGTGCTCAATTGGATTGATAAACAAGACAATACCAATAATGGTAAACATAGTAGCTGAAATTCCAAGGGATATCCGATTCAATTGATTCATAGGGCCTCCTTATTCATCCAATTCACTTAGGTAATCATAACGATCATACTTTTCAAGTAGTCGCTCGTTTTCCTGATCCAGTTCTTTTTGAAGGGCTGACAACTTGCCAAAGTCAGAGCCGTTTTCATTCATCTCCACTTCAATCTCTGCAATTCGATTTTCAATCGCTTCGATGTCTGCTTCAATACTTGCCCACTCTTGCTTCTCCATGTAGCTCATGCGCTTCTTCTCTTCTTTTGGCTTGACAGGCTTCTCTTTTTCAATCTTTTGACTAGCCGTTACCTGGGCTGCTTCAAAGGCTTTTTCATCTAAATAATCCGTATAATTGCCAAAGAACTCACGAATGCCCCCATTTTCAAAAGCCAGGATCTTGCTAGCGACCTTGTCTAGGAAATAACGGTCGTGACTAACGGTAATGACTGGTCCACCAAAGTTTTGAAGGAAGTTTTCCAAAACCGTCAGGGTAGCGATATCCAAGTCATTGGTTGGCTCATCGAGGAGAAGCACATTGGGTTTTTCAATCAAGAGTTTCAAGAGAAAGAGGCGCTTCTTCTCCCCACCGGAGAGTTTTTCGATCAAGGTTCCATGCATAGAGCGTGGGAAGAGAAATTGCTCTAAGAGATCTGCGATCGAAGTTGTTCCGACAGTCGTCTTCACTTCCTCAGCAACTTCCTGGAGGAAATTAATCACGCGTTTGGTCTCATCCAAGCCATCGATCTGTTGAGAGAAATAAGCCACCCGCACTGTTTCCCCAATAATCACTTGCCCTGACTGAGGCTGGAGTCGCTCGGCGATCAAATTAAGCAGGGTTGATTTGCCGACGCCATTATCCCCAACGATTCCAATGCGGTCCTTATTTTGCACCAAGAGGTTAAAGTCCTGTAAAATCGGCTTGTTTTCAAAAGCAAAACTCACATCTTTAAACTCAATGACTTTCTTTCCGATCCGGCTGGTCTCAAAGTTCATCTCTAGATCCGTCTGGTTGCTTTGACCAGACAAGTCTTGTTTGAGATCATGGAACCGATTGATCCGTGCCTGTTGCTTGGTCGCACGCGCCTGGGGTTGCCGCCGCATCCAGGTCAACTCCTGCTTATAGAGTTGCTGCTTCTTGTGAAGAAGGGCTGCATCTCGCTCATCTTGCTCAGCCTTTAAGCGGACATAATCCTGGTAGTTGCCTTGATACTCAATCAAACTAGCTCGATCCAACTCAAAGATCCGTGTTGAAATATTATCTAAGAAATAACGATCATGGGTAATGAAGAGCACGCTTTTCTTAGAGTTCTTCAAGAAATTGGTCAGCCATTCGATGGTATCAATATCTAGGTGGTTGGTCGGCTCATCTAACAAGAGCAGGTCGTGATGAGACAGCAAAACCTGGGCCAGCTGTACCCGACGACGCAAGCCCCCAGATAGATCTCCAACTTTTGCATTCAAGTCCTCAATTCCAAGTTTTGAAAGGACTGTCTTGACCTGACTCTCGATTTCCCAAGCATTGAGCGAATCCATCTCCGCCATGACCTTTTCAAGACGTGCTTGGTTCTCTTCTCGGTAATCCGCCATCAAGAATTCATAGTCGCGAATCAGTTGCATTTCGCGCAAATCGCTAGATAACACCGTATCCAAAACAGTCTTTTGATCATCAAAGTCTGGCTCTTGCGTCAAGTAACCAATCGTATAATCACTCTCGGCAGAAAAAGGACTCACATCTCCATCAAAGCCAGAGCGACCAGACAACACATCTAACAGAGTGGTTTTTCCAGTCCCATTGACCCCGATCAATCCGATCCGATCCAAGTCGTGAATAATAAAGGAAATCTCACGAAAGACGGTCTTATCTCCGACAGATTTGGTTAATTTATCGACAATAAAATCGCTCATTTTTCCTCCTTTTTTGCTTGCTGGATATAGGCAATGATGGCTTCTTTTTCATTGGCCAGTTCCCCATCGACAATGGCATATTCGATCTTTGTCAAAACCTCACCTAAGGCTGGACCAGGTTGGAAGCCATATTCTTTGATCAACATACCGCCATTAACCACAACCTCATGCTTATCATGAATGGTCAAGCTATCATAGACACGCTCAATAGCCAAATAATCCACACTCAAGGCATACGCTTCCCGAAGCTCTTCAGCCACTAGCAACAAACGCTTCTCATACTTGTAGCAAGCACGCTTGTCTAGACTTCCTTTTTCTCTAAGCTTAAGAATCTCCACGATCTGCTCCACCGTCTTGGCAAAGTCTCTTGAGGTCTTCCATTTCTTAAAGAATTTTGGAATGTCTTGGATGTCTAGTGCTAAAACCAGAGCAGCCCAAGCTTGCTCAGAAGTTGAAAAGGTAAATTCAAGCTCTATGTCAAACAAACGCTCAAGTGCTTCTTTGCGATCCTTCATTTCTGGTAGATAGTGATAGGCTTTGCTTGCAAGCATGGCCTCCAAGCCTTGTCTCCAGTATGGAGAAAGTAAGAGCTTATCAAACTCGATGAAGGTGCGCTCAACAGAGATTTTCTCTAGCAAAGGAGCACACTCCTTCATAGCATCAAAGGTTGCTGCTTCTAATTCAAAGCCAAGACTGGCTTGAAAACGAAAGCCTCGCATGATGCGGAGCGCATCTTCGTTAAACCGTTCATGAGGAAGTCCAACGGCCCGAAGGACCTTGTTTTCTAAATCTGCTAACCCCTGAAAGAGGTCAACAATCTCTCCTTTTTCGTTTAAGGCAAAGGCATTGACGGTAAAATCGCGGCGCTTCAGGTCTTCTTCTAGTGAGCGGACAAAAGACACGGAGCTTGGTCGGCGATAATCAACATAGACATCCTCCGTCCGGAAGGTCGTAATTTCATATTCTTGACCATTTTCAAGAACCAAGACGGTCCCGTGTTCGATACCGATATCTACTGTTCGATCAAAAATCGCCTTTGTTTCCTCTGGATAAGAGGAGGAAGCGATATCGACATCGTGAATCGGACGATCCAAGAGAGCATCTCGGACAGATCCTCCCACAAAATAGGCCTCAAACCCAGCTGCTTTAATCTTCTCTAATATTGGTAAAGCCTCCTGAAACTCAGAAGGCATCTTTTTTAATCTCATAGTAAGTGTTCCAAACCATATACAAGCTCATGACGCTTGATAACTTCTTTAATCCCTAGATTTACTCCTGTCATGAAGGAACCACGATCATAGGAATCATGACGGAGAGTCAAGCCTTCGCCTTGGCTACCAAAAATCACCTCTTGGTGAGCCACTAGGCCAGGCAATCGAACCGAATGGATGCGCATCCCTTCAAAATCTGCCCCTCTTGCTCCAGACATCAACTCTTCTTCGTCTGCTGCACCTTGCTGGATTTTCTCGCGCTTCTCAGAGATCAGCTCAGCTGTCTTAATCGCTGTTCCACTAGGTGCATCTTTCTTCTTATCATGGTGCAATTCGATGATTTCCACATTTGGGAAATACTTGGCAGCTTGCGCTGCAAATTGCATCAAGAGCACAGCTCCAATAGCAAAGTTCGGAGCAATCAAGCCACCCAATTCCTTTTCACGCGAAAGGTCTGTCAATTCCTGAATCTGCTCAGGTGTAAAGCCAGTTGTCCCTACAACAAGCGCAAAGCCATTTTCAATTGCAAAGCGAGTATTTTCATAAGCGACTTTTGGCATGGTAAAGTCCACCCAAACATCTGCTTCAAGACCCACGACATCTTCTTTGCGGTTAAAGACAGGGACTCCTGCGACGTCAGTCTCATCTGTGAATGGATCGATCAAGCCAGCTAATTCTAGCTCAGGATCTTCAGAAACCATCTGGTAGGCTGCTTGTCCCATTCTTCCCTTGAAACCTGCGATAATGACTTTAATTGACATAGAATTCTCCTTAAACGATAGGGATATACCCAACTGCTAAGCTATGGTCACCTAAGTGCGTCCCAATCACGCCTCCAAAGGTGGCAAAAGGAATTTCTCCCTCTACCCCTTCAGCCACCAACATCTGACGAAGCGCTTCGGCTTTTTCAGGTACATTAGCATGGATGATAAAGACTTGGTAATGCCCTCCGGTGAGTCCTTCATCAACGATTTCCACCAAGCGTTTCATGGCTTTCTTTTCCGTACGGACTTTTTCAAAAACTTCGATGACACCTTGGTCATTAAAGTGAAGGATCGGCTTGATACTCAAGAGATTACCAATGATGGCAGCGCCATTTGACAGGCGTCCCCCCTTGACCAAGTGATTCAAATCATCGACCATAATATAGGCAGTGGTCCCATCAATCTGGTGTTGGACATTGGCCACAATCTCATCAAATAAACGACCTTCACCAGCCCATTTCAAGCAATCTTCTACCATCATTCCTAATGGAGCGCTAGTGATTTTTGAGTCAGGAAATTCGACGGTCAAGCCTTCAAATTCGTCCTTCAAATATTGGATATTTTGGTAGAATCCAGAAATGCCTGATGACAAGAAGAGACCAAGAGCATGCGTATAACCTTTAGCTGTCAAACCAGATAAGAGTTCTTCTAACGCTGCCACACTCGGTTGGCTAGTCTTTGGTAATTCCTTAGACGCAGCCATCTTTTGGTAGAACTCGTCGTGTGTCAGATTCTTCCCTTCCACATAGGATTCTCCATCGATATAGATCGGAATGTCTAAAATAAATAAGTCGTCGTGATGGAGAAGGTGCTGCGGTAAATAGGCAGACGAATCCGTAATCACTGCTAATTTCATTGATTAAAACTCCAAATTAATACCCGGTAAATCGAGGGCAATTTCTGTAACTTCATAAGTCAAACGGTTGAGCATATCCAAGCAAGGACGAGCCAATTCTTCCACTTCGTCTTTGCTGAATTCGCTTGGTTCATTGACATAACGACCAAACAAGTGGTTAATTTGAGTGATGGTTCCACTGATCACAAAGCCGTCAAATACAATCATGTAGCTCAAAATCACAATCAAAGACGTTGTGTTTTGTTGTTGATCACGATTGATTAATTGAAAGTTTACATCTACTTTTGTTTCGGGAATGCCATTTTCTTTTTCCCACTCAAAATTACGAGCGTCATAGTGGTATTGGCTGACAAATTCTTTTTCACGTTGAATATCCATTTTTATTCTCCTAAAAATATGCGATAGGCTTATTATATCATAATTCGGAGCAAGATACCAATGTCGAATGAGGTGATTTTTTCGTTGGTACAAGAAGAAAAAGCCGGGGAAGCCAGACCATTCTTTAGACAGAGGATAACGAATTCTGATCAATTATTAGCTTGTTTGGCTTATTATCCTTTTGTCATGCTCGAAAAAACAAGATAAAGGCTTTTGAATGACGATTAGTCATATAAAAACCACCCACCATCTCTTAAAATTCTTATGGGTTGCATTTCATAAATAACCAGTTCCTCAGGAACTTCATTAGAATCTCGTTTTAGAGGAATCCCTAATGTAAATTTAGTATCCTTATTATTATTGATTCTACCGTCCAATGTTAACATATACCCGCCACCTTGAGGAGTTCCGTTTCCTATTTCACCAACTTCCATACTATCCCAATTAAACTGAACACTATCAACTTTAGGACTCAAAGATTTTACAAAATCAGCCATATCCTTTTCGTGATCCTTTAAATAAGCCAGTTGCTTCTCTTTGGGACTATGGTGTTTGTTCTGTTGAGTACCATTTGAAAAGATATCTTGTTTTTGACTAGCGATAATCACACCTCCTGCTATTACAGAGGCAATAGCTAAAAGAATGACCAGTTTCCCTTTTTTCACGATCCGTCCTCCTTGAAAAGGAAAAGTTATAATAATTGTATCGAAATAAGAATAGATTGCAACTTCATTACTAGATGATATTTATGTTAGAAAAGAAAATAACTAGTTTTGCTCCACTAACACCCTACGTTGCTTGGTTAGCTCATTGTCCTTTTCCACATCATAATAAGCTTCAAACTCTTCTTTAGTATTTATTTGATGGACCTGTCCATCTTTACTCATTTCTGCCGGAATTGTAATACCTTCATAAAGATTTGTATTAGCTGGAACAAAGAGTTGATATAAATCAATAAACTGTTGAACATTACCATAGACTCTATCATAATTCAATTTAGCATCAAGCAAAATATATAATTGAGAATCTTTTTTACGGAGTAATTGATAGGCTTTTGGATCAGACTTTTCCAGTACGCTTCTCCTTAAATTATTAGGAAAGAATGTTAGTTGATTCTGATATGAGTCATCATATGCATTAGTGGTTCGATATATTTTCGTTGTATTTTTTAGAGTAACTTTTAATTGTCCTAAATCAACAGAAGGAGTTTCCGGATGTCTTTGCTCTTTTGAATCCTCCCACTCAATTTTCTTCGTTTCGAGATTTAGCCAAAGTTGTCTAGTCCCTGAATTCCTCGAATCTAATTTATATACTTTTATCGGTAAATAATCTTTACCGTTAATTTCTTCAATACCACCTGTTTTTTCTGGAACATAATTCGAATTATAGTCTTCCACCAACTTATAGAGATCTACCCGACTTCCTTCTAACTTTTGATCTCTAATTCGATAAATAGATAGAGCAAAATAAACATCTGGGTCCTCTTTAGGTAACTTTTGTGTCCATCTATAGGTTGAATTGTGGAAATAGGTACGAACTATATAACGCTTATTAGATGCTCCATGAGCTCCTAATAAATTTTCTTCTTCATCTGGATGGTACTTAGCAAAAATCTTATCTTCTTCAGGAGTCAGTGACTTCCAATGAACTGCAACACCCTCACCATCCTCCAAAAATTTATAAGAATCGATTTCCCATATACCGGTGTAGTAGTCATATTTCTCATATTTTTCACGTTCTTGTTTAGCTTTTTCTTGTTTCTGGTGGTGTTGATAGGTAAAAAGTCCAAAAACAGCGACTGCAATTGATAAAACTAACGAAGCAGCAATAATTATTTTCTTTTTCATTTATCTTTTTTCCATCTCTATTATAAATCTAATAAATTGCTAAAATTTTTTAGAAGGCTACTCGTCAAAAAGTTTTCCTTCTACACGCAGTGGACTACCGCTACCAATTCCTTCGATTAAATCTTTCTCGCCATTTTTACCGTCTTTTAAATAGACCAAAACACTCCAACTTGAATTTTGAATATGATTAAATCCTCCATAGACCATAACAATTTCGCCACCTCCTTGTGGCGTACCATTTCCTATCTCATCCCATTGCGTTTCATCCCAAGCAATCTGGACAGATTCAACTTTAGGACTTAACGATTTTACAAAATCTTCGATTTCTTGCCCGTGCTTCTTTACATCTTCTAACTGTTGTTCCTTACGACCGAATTTCTTTGTTGTATGGCTATTAATAGAAAACAAGTTTGGATATTGAGAACTGATGATTGCTAGTCCTGATAAGGCAATTACTGTTATTCCCAAAATGAGAACTTTCTTCATTTTTCTCATTATTCCTCCAATAAAAATTGCTTTCTACTATCATATCGAAATCTATAGAGATAAGCAACTTCATCACTAGTTGGTGTTTTTGTGCAGTAAAAAAGGTTGGCATTCCCAACCTTTTAATCATATTTAGTTTTTAGGTTTGCGAAGCAATCCGAACAAGATACCACTTACGACTGCACCGATCAATACAAACACGATGTATAGAAGTGGATTTGATGTAAGGGCGATAACGAAGATTCCTCCGTGAGGAGCCATCAGTTTCAAGCCTGCAAGACCAACAAGGGCACCTGTCAAAGCCGAACCTGCGATGAAGCTTGGAATCGCACGCGCTGGATCAGCTGCACCGAATGGAATGGCACCTTCTGTGATGAAGGAAAGACCCATGATAATGTTTGTCAAACCTGAGTTGCGTTCTTCTTCAGTAAATTTGTCTTTGAACAAGACAGTTGCTACAAAGACTGCCAATGGAGGAACCATACCAGCTGCCATAACGGCCGCCATAACGGTTGAACCACCACTAGTAAGGGCTGAAGCTGTCAACGTACTTGTACCAAATACATAAGCTGCTTTGTTGACTGGTCCACCCATATCGACAGCCATCATACCACCAACAAGGAGACCAAGAAGAACTGCCGAGCTACCTGACAAGCTAGTCAAGAAGTTGTTCAAAGATGTATTGATCGCTGACATTGGGATGTTGATAAGGAACATCAAGAATCCTGTCAAACCAACACCAAGTAAAGGCAAGAGAAGGATCGAGCGGATACCATCGAGTGAACGTGGAAGACCTGCAAGGGCTTTGCGAAGCACGAGAACGACTCCACCTGCAAGGAAACCACCTACCAAAGCTCCAAGGAAACCAGATGATACGGCTGCTGGTAATTCACCTTTAGCAGCACCGAAAGCGATGTTCCCAAATGCTGAACCTGAGCTAGCAATGGATCCAGCAACGAAACCTGCTACAAAACCTGGTTTTTCAGCGATGGAGAATCCGATGTAACCTGCAAGTACAGGAAGCATGAAGCCAAAGGCTGCACCACCGATTGTTTTAAATTGAGCTGCTAATTCATGGTATGAACCAAGTTGAGACAATTGATCTTGAGGCACCCCAAGAATTTGGTCGATCAAGAAGGCAAGGGCAATCAAGATCCCACCACCGATAACGAATGGAAGCATTTGAGAAACCCCACTCATCAGGTGTTTGTAGAAGGCTCCACCCAAGCTCAATTTTTCTTGGCTAGCGCTTGCTTCTACCGCATTTTCTGCGTGGAAGACATCTGCTTTGCCATCCAAGATGGTTTGGATCAAATCTTCCGTTTGACGGATACCGGCTGCGACTGGTTTAGAGATCAATTTTTTGCCATCGAAACGAGCTGTTTCAACTGCCTTATCCGCTGCAATGATGACTCCTTCAGCTTTGGCGATTTCTTCAGCTGTCAAGCGGTTGCCTACACCGGATGCACCGTTTGTTTCAACGCGGACCGTAACACCCATTTCTTCACCTTTTTTGATGAGGGCTTCTTCTGCCATGTAAGTGTGAGCGATCCCTGTTGTACATGCTGTAACAGCAACGATGAGCGGTTTGTCAGATGAAGCTGCTTCTTTGACAGCTTCTGCTTTTTTCGCTTCTTCAGCTGCAGCTTCTTGCTCTTCTGCATCAAAGGCTGCAATGACTTGATCAGGGGTGCTTACTTGGCGAAGTTTGTCTGCAAATCCTGGTTTCATCAAGTACTTAGACAGTTCAGCAAGGGCTGCCAAGTGCGTGTCATTGGCTCCTTCTGGAGCTGCGATCATGAAGAACAAGTCTGTTGGTTGGCCATCAAGTGATGCATAGTCCACACCCTTGTTTGATTTTGCAAACAAGACCGTTGCTTCTTTGACAGCTTCATTTTTGCTGTGGGGCATAGCAATTCCGTCACCCAAACCAGTTGAAGTTTGTGCTTCACGGTTCATAATCCCAGTCTTGAAGGTTTCAAAATCTGTCACCACACCATTGTCAACGAGCGATTGGACCATCTCATTGATCACACCCTCTTTATCTGTTGCTTGGAGATCAAACAACATCACGTTTTTATTTAAAACGTCTTGAATTTTCATAGTTTTTCTACCTCTACTTTTTCATAAGTTTCTTTAATATAATCAACTGTCGCCAAATCATCTGAGAAGGTGGTCGCTGTTCCACAAGCCACGCCCCATTTGAAGGCTTCGATGATATCTCCTGTCGTTGCGAGCTTACCAGTGAAGCCTGCTACCATAGAATCTCCAGCCCCGACTGAATTCTTCACTTGCCCTTTGATTGGTTTTGCGAAGTAAGTACCGCTTGGACTGACAAGGAGAGCACCATCACCTGCCATGGAAATAATGACGTTTTGTGCTCCTTTGGCCAAGATTTCTTTGGCATAGCGTTCGATTTCTGGCAATTCCGTCAAGGTCACGCCAAAAATAGCTCCCAACTCATGGTTGTTTGGTTTAACCAATTGCGGATTAAACTCCAAGGAATCAATCAAAGTTTCCCCTTCAAAGTCGCAAACGACTTGTGCACCTGTCGCACGAGTTGCTGCGATCAATTCTTTGTAAATGGTATTTCCAAGTGAAGATGGGGCAGATCCTGCAAAGACCACCACATCTTCTGCTGTTAAGCTAGAAAGAATCTTGAGCAGTTCTTGCAACTGCGCTTCCGTCACTTCTGGGCCGTTCCCATTGATCTCGGTTTCCTCATCGGCCTTGATCTTGACATTGATCCGTGTATCTTGGTCCACTGTCACAAAGTTGGTTGAAATAGCTTCGCTAGTCAGTACGTCCTCAATGAAGCGTCCGGTGAAACCACCGATAAATCCAGTCGCTGTGTTCTCGATATCGAGCCGCTTCAAGACACGACTGACATTGATTCCCTTACCACCGGCAAATTTATCTTCCGAAGCCATCCGGTTGACCGCCCCGGTCTCTACATGATCCAGACGGACAATGTAGTCAATGGCTGGATTCAGTGTTACTGTATAAATCAAACCTCTATAACCTCCGTTTTTTCTTTTAAAACCTTTAATCGTTGCGGTTCACATTGATTGGTGATAATCATGGCTCGCTTGATCGGAGCCACTTTTACAAAGGATGTCACTCCAATTTTTGAATCATCCGCTAGGATATAGGTTTTTTTTGCATTTTCGATAATCGCACGCTTGACAGATCCTTCTTCCAGGTCTGGAGTGCTGTAAAATTCATCATCGATTCCATTCATCCCAAGAAAGGCCTTGTCAAAATTCAACTGACCGATTTGATTGAGCGCGATCCCTCCGATACTTGCATCTGTAGAAGATTTTACCTTTCCACCGATGATGACCGTCGGAACATTTCGCTCGACCAACTTGGTCGCATGGTGAATCGAATTGGTCACCACAGTTACCGTTGGATTGACAATTTCTTGTACCAAAAGTTCATTGGTCGTCCCAGCATCGATAAAGATCACATCATGATCTTTGATCAATTCCGCCGCTTTTACAGCGATCTTTGACTTAACTTGAATGTTTTTGATAGATTTTTCTTTATTACTTTCTTCCTCTTGAAGAAAATGCAGGCTTTCCGCACCGCCGTGAACCCGGCGAAGTTTGCTTTCAGCTTCTAGCTCATCCAAGTCTCGCCGAACGGTTGATTCAGACGTCCCCAACTCATGTACAAGGGTTTCTAAGGAAACAAATTTTTCCTTTAATACCTTTTCGAGGATAAATTGTTTTCGTTCAGACTTGAGCATTTCTCCTCCTTTTGCAATCGATTACAAGAACCATTATACTCTTTCTTCAAAAAATGTCAACACTTTTTTATCATTTTCTATCATTTTCTTTCAAAAATTCCAAAAGCGTATAAAAAAAGAGCAGGAAAGAACTCATTTTGTTAAAAGAGTTCTTTTCCCACCCTCATAAATTTTCTTTGAAGATTTTAAGCAATAAAGTGTCTAAGCATCCACTCTATTCTCAGTATGTCTTAATCATTATTTGAAGATTGTTTCTTTTTCTTGAAACCAAACAATCCGGCAAGTAGCCCAACGACTACACCTGTTGTTGCTGCTGCATATTTGGATGAATCCGATCCTGTGACAGCTTGGCTGTTTTCTTTTTTGGGTTTGATTTCTTCTACTTTGGCTTCTTGTTTTGGAGCCGGAGTAGCTTTTGGTGCTTGCACTTGCGGACTATTAGTGTGAGTTGGAAGAACTGCAGGTCTATCTGAGAAGGTTGTTGGATTGCTTGATCGGATATCCATCGGCATATCTGCTGCTTCTAAAATAGCTGGATCCATACGTGACGCCAAATCTTCATATTGAGAATTCAAGTGTTCAACCATACCTTGATAGGATTGAAGGGTGTTGAATTCTGCTTCTAATTTATCCTTTTTATGCTCAAGATTAGCCACCGCAGCTGCCAAAACAGACTGGGCTTTCACCAATAAGTCTGGAGCATTTTGGACGTCAGAAAGACGTTTTTCCGCAGCAACCAGACGCTCTTGAGCTGCCTTTAAGCCCTCGTGAGCTTCCTCAACAATTTGTGCTTTTTCTGCTTCTTCTGCTTTCAAAAGATTCAATTTCTCACGCGCAGCTGCTAACAGGTCTTGCGCTTTTTGAAGAGCGACTTCTTTCGGATGAATGGTCGACTCAATCCGACCTCGAGATACTTCCAGTGTAGCTTTCGCTTTTTCGACCGCATGGTCCTTGCTAAGAAGAAGAAGTTTGTAATTTTGGATGGCCTTTTGTACATTGGCCACTTCGACTTCCACATTCGAATTGGAATGGCGGGTATCCTCTAACTTCCCTTGCAAGATGATGATTTGAGATTCTAGATTGGCCTTGTCCAATTTAAGATTGGCTACTTCATCGGACTTCGCTTTGACATCTGCTCTCGTCGTCGTAGCACCAGCTCCCTGGCGCAACTGGTAAGCAAGAGCACTTGTTGATACAGCTGAGGTGACTGGGCTGTGTATGAAAGCCGCTTCTGACATAGCCTTGCTCGGATCATAAGCGACTGATAAAGCAGTGGCTTTGTTGTCCATCATTTGCAGGTAATGACCAACCTTAGCAAAGGCTTCAGCTCCGATCTTCATATAGATGTCATTGGCATCAATCTGTGTTTCATCTGTTGGCAGACCGTATTGAGCTGCTACCTCTTGGTAAGCCGTTTTTTCATTGTACCAAAAGTCAACTGCACCAGCAGGCGAGAAGCCATAAGCGATGTTTTCGTTTGGCAAATACTTAAACATATGCCAGTTGGCCTTTTTAAAGTATTCCAGCTGCACTTGGCTAGCAGGGAGGGAATAGAGATCCAGCTCTAATTCAGCAAGACCTGCGTTGCGACGATATGCATTGATAGCATCTGCGATTTCAAGAGCCCGCAAATTGGCTTGGAGTGAACCAGAGTCTCCCACTGTTATGCCATCTTCTTCCCGCCCACGTTTATAGAAGGCTAAGGCACTTGCTGCAGCTTCATTGCCATTGTCTGCTAAGTGTTGCAAGTAGCCTTCGTAAGTCGCTTGGCTCAATTGAACTGGACTATTAGCCGCTGCTTGCTCTAAGGCTGCCAACTCCGCTTCTTTTGTCGCAATGACGGCCTTCAAATCTGTGAGTCGCGTTTGGGCGAGTTGGATGTCACTCTCAATTTGAGCCACTGTGTCAGACCCATTCTGCTGACTCTCTTGCAAGGTTGCCAGATAATATTGAGATTCTCGAATACTTTGCTCGACTTGACTTTGCTCCACCAAGGCCTGGGCCAGGACGTTCTCATCATTAGAAATCGGCATCTTGGCTTGCTTTAACTCATTCTCTGCCACATCGACCAAAGATTCCTGAGCGGTGACTTGATTTTCCTGCTGACGAACGGCCTCTAAGACTTGATCATGTGCAAGTTCTGCTTCTCGAACCTTATTTTCTTCGATGGTGACATAAGCTTGGGCTACCTTAACCCCATTTTCTGCATTTTGAACTTGTGCATCTGAAGTCGTTGCGATGAGGTTTTCCGCCTCCGTCACTTCTTCTTTCTTTTCTTCTAGCTCTTGACCGGCTGCCCTGACATCCATCTGAGCGTCAATCACTTTTTGCTCCTGGTAGTGGACATCTTTGACTACTTGACCTTTTTGAGCCGTAATTTGCTTCAATTCATCGACTGTAATAGGTTTCTCAACTACCTCAGTGCTATTGGTTTCAGCATTTTCATTTTGCTTGACCTCTTCCGCACTAGCCTTATGATGAAACATTCCAGACAGTACCGTTGTCGCCGCAACTCCTGTCGTAAAAACCGATTTTCCTAACTTCTTTCCCAATGAAACTCACCCCCAAAACCTGATCTTTTTTCTTGAAGTTTATCTCCCCTTAGCATACCACATTTTGGTACTAATAACTAGTAGGTTGAAAGAGATTTTTTAATAAAATTTTAGGGCAAAAGAAAAACAGCACAGGCTGCTACAGAATGTAGACAAACTACTTTTAAGTAAAGTAAGTTAAGCGATTTTGCAAAAAAAATGAGTTCCAATTTTTAAATCGATTCAAGAAAATACCTTAACTTTCCGCCGTGAGAAAAGTGCCTGAAACAATAATGTTTCAGGCACTCGGAATTATTGAGACCCTAGGCTCAATAATTAGTCATGGAACTTCTAAGAAGTTCGCTGACGTCCGTACTCACCTAAGGAAAGTTTTTTTATATGACTTTGTCTTCAATCTAAAATAGCTAAGGCTGTTAGTCTTCTTGTTTAATTTGTTCCAACATCTTCACTTCTTCTGCTGTCAATTCGTAGTTTTCTAGCAGGTCAGGGCGACGCTCCAAGGTCTTTTTCAAACTCTGATAGAGGCGCCACTGACGGATATTTTCATGATGTCCACTCATGAGAACATCTGGAACTGTCATTCCTCTGTATTCATAAGGCCGTGTGTATTGAGGGTATTCTAGAAGACCAGACGAGAAACTATCATCCTGGTGGCTGGATTCTTTGCCGATCACTTCTGGAATCAAGCGGACTGTCGCATCAATCATGGTCATAGCCGCAAGTTCCCCACCTGTCAGTACATAATCCCCCAGTGAAATCTCATCCGTTACCAAGGTCTTGATCCGCTCATCGTAGCCCTCATAGTGACCGCAGATAAAGATCAATTCATCTTCTTGAGCTAATTCTTCTGCGTAACTTTGGTCAAAAGTCCGACCAGCAGGATCCAACAAAATCACGCGCGGATTCTTTTTTTCGATGGCATCAAAGGCATCGAAGATGGGCTGAGCACGTAAGAGCATGCCTTGCCCGCCACCATAGGGTTCATCATCCACATGACGTGACTTCTCCGCGTTTTCACGGAAATTATGGTAGTTGATCTCGAGAAGTCCCTTTTCACGCGCCTTTCCGACGATGGAATGCTCCAAAGGCGAAAACATCTCTGGAAAGAGTGTTAAAATATCAATCTTCATCGTCTAACCCTTCTAAGATGTCTACATCCACCCGATTTCCTGGAATATCAATATTGAGGATCACAGGTGGGATATAAGGCAAAAGAAGGTCTCGTTTGCCTTTTCGTTTGACTACCCAGACATCATTGGCACCTGGTTGCAGGATCTCCTTGATCTGACCGATCAGGTGGTCATTTTCGTATACATCAAGGCCGATGATCTCATGGTAATAAAACTCGCCTTCCTCCAAATCCGTCAAGTCTTCTTCCGCAACCTTGAGGCTAAAGCCTTTGAATTTCTCGATGGCATTGATATGGTACATATCCTTAAACTTGATGATATCAAAGTTCTTGTGCTTGCGGTGACTAGCAATGGTTACCGTTTGGACAAAACGATCCTTTTCATCAAAGAGAGCCAACTCTGCTCCTTTTTTAAAGCGCTCTTCCGCAAAGTCTGTCACAGACAAGACCCGCATCTCACCTTGTAAGCCTTGGGTATTGACAATTTTCCCAACGTTAAAATAATTCATGATTTCTCCAGTGTAGTTTATTCACTCTATTTTATCACGTTCAAGGGATTTTCTCAAATGCTCTTTTCTGCTAGAAACTGCTCCAAATCCTTCTCGTGCTGGTATTTGACAGCTGCTGTTTTATCCTTTTCAAAGATGGTTTTAGTGAGGTCGATGTCATTGATAGCTGCGATAGCGACTGTATAGTGAATGATATCAGCCAGTTCTTTGGCCAATTCCTCATTTGAGTCCTGAACCCCTTCTTTTCGTCCAGAACGACCATTTAAGACCTCGGCAACTTCCCCAACCTCTTCGACGAGCTTGATAAACAGACCTTCTTCCGTACGACTATCTTTGTAATATTCTTTTAAATAGGCTTGTAATTGCTGAATGGTCACTTCTTTCATTCCTTCTCCTTCTAATAAAAAACAGGACCAAGTCCCGCCTTTTTATTTTTCGTCAATAACGATTCTTACTTTTTTATCTTCAGTTGGGACAGAGTAGACAATCGTTCTTATCGCAGAAATGGTGCGACCTTTTCGACCGATTACACGACCAACATCGCTAGGATCAAGGTCAAGGTGGTACTCCAAGAATTCCAGAGTATCTTCGATCTTGATGGTTAAGGCATCCGGTTGTGAAATCAAAGGTTTCACAATTGCAATAATAAGATTTTCAATCGTATCCATACATCAACCTACTTTATGATTATTTTGAGAATTTAGAATCGTGGAATTTCTTCAAAACACCTTCTTTTGAAAGGATGTTACGAACTGTATCTGAAGGTTGAGCTCCATCAGCCAACCATGCAAGAACGCGGTCTTCTTTCAAAGTTACTTGGTTTTCTTCAACAAGTGGATTGTAAGTTCCAACTGTTTCGATGAAACGTCCATCACGTGGTGAACGTGAATCTGCTACGTTGATACGGTAGTAAGGTTTTTTCTTAGAACCCATACGAGTCAAACGAATTTTAACTGCCATTTTTATAAGTCTCTTTTCTATATTTTAATTTTCGGTGAAATAGACAAGCTATTTAGCACATGATCTATTATAACACATTTCATAGACCTGTCAAGAAAAAAACTTGACACTATTAAAAATTTTTTAATTGATCTCAAAGTAATAAGATTCTTCATTTTTGGAAGCCGATTCAATCACATAGTTCCCAGGAGGAAGACCAGATATATCCAAGTGCTTCCCTTCAAATTCTTTGGCGAGGGAAGTCACTGTAATGGTAAAGGAAAATCCCTTAATTTGGCGGTAGGTAGCATAATCCAAGTTCAGAATCCCTCGAAGTTCTGTTTCTCCAGCTTTTTCAGCAGCCAGTAAGTCTGTTGCCAATTGATCTTCAAAATCGGGATTTTGGATTGGTAAGTTGAGATCAACCTCACTTACCTCGAGGCCTTGTTGATGAAATCGCTCTTTTATCTCTTGCTTTAATTGTTGAAACCCTTGAGATTCCGTAAAGCCTCTTTCAAAAAACGGGGCTACTAACCAACTGTTGTAATGTTGAGCCAGTTCTCCTGCCGTGTCATAGTTTTTCCCAGTTTCTTCTTTTGATAGATGAGTCGCATAGGGAAAGTCAAACTGGACCGTCTTTCCCTCAACCCTTTCTTGATAGCTATAGGCATATTTGGTCGACATCCCATGGAGTTCAGCTGCTTTAAAATGTAGGTCTCCTTTAAATCCCGCTTCCTGATAAAAACCAGAAATTTGCTCTTGGATTTCTTTTTCTTCTTGATTAGTAAAATAAAAGAGAAAACAAATCAAGAGAGCGACCCCTGTGAACAATGCACGAAGCAGATAGAGAAACCATTTTTTGATGTTACCCTTTATTATATTCATTATTCCATAATAACAAAAAACCAGCTTGAGAGCTAGTTTAAAATAAATCTTCACTTAAGGATAGCCAGTAGTTCTTGATAGTCAGAAACAACATATGTCGGAACGGCTGGACTGGTATTATCCTTATGATCTGGATTGTACCAGACAGTATCAATCCCCGCAGCATTCCCTCCAGCGATGTCCGCCGTCAAAGAATCCCCAATCATGAGTGCTTGCTCCTTGGCAAATCCTGGGATCAAGTTACCGATCTTTTCGTAAAAGGCCGGTTCCGGTTTTTGAGTCCCTAATTGTTCAGAGATAAAGATTTCTTTGAAATAAGGGGTGATGGCAGATTTCTTTAAACGCCCTTGCTGAATAGCGGTAACGCCGTTGGTAGCACCGTAGAGCAGGTAACCTTTTTCTACTAATTTGGCCAGTAAGTCTTCTGCTCCTGGAAAACTCTGTCCCTGTTGACTAATGTAGTCCTGGTAGCGCAAGGCCATCTCTTCACCATCTACCTCTCTACCAAAATGAGCAAATGCGATGGCAAACCGGCTGTTAATCAAGTCTTTCTTGCTAATCTTCTTTTGCTCCAAATCTTTCCAGAGCCCTTGGTTCATGGGTTTGTAGTAATCCTTAAAGGCTTGAATATCTTGAACCCCCTGATCTTGGAGGAATTGCGTTAAAGCCACTTCCTCCGCTGTGTCAAAATCTAACAAGGTGTGGTCTAGGTCAAATAGTAAAAATGTGTATGCCATTACAAACGATCCTTCAATTTTTCTACAAATAAATAAGCTGCTGGGCAAGTCAGCGTATTCTTGATGGTCAGATGGTTGATCTGGTAGATCTTCTTGCGATCTGTATGAGGAAATTCCCGACAGGCTTTCGGACGAACATCGTAGATAGAACAGAGATTATCACCACCCAAGAAAGGACATGGCATGGATTTAAAAACCTTGTCGCCATCTTCATCCACTTGAAGAAATTCCGCCTCAAAAGCAGGCAGTTTCATTTTGAAATACTTGGCGATGCGCGTGATATCTGCTTCCTTAAAATCGGGTCCTAGGGTCTTACAGCAATTGGCACAAGCCGTACAATCAATTTCTTGAAAGACTTCATCGTGAATTTCTTGCGCTATTTTATCTAAATTCTTAGGTGGCTTCTTTTTCAGATTCGCCAATACCTTACGATGCTCCTTTTGCTTTTGGAGCGCTAACTGATGGTATTTTTCTAAGTCAATTTCCTGTGTCATCCTCTATTTCCTCTTCTAAACAATAGAAAGATTATACCACAAAGACTATGAAAAAAGATAGATCCAGCGATCTATCTCACTTGATTAATCCGTTACAGCACCTGTTCCGTCTAAGCTCCAAGTGTCTTCGACATAAGGTGTAAATTGAGTTATTGTTTTCTCAAATCCTTCAACAACAATCAAATAAACCTTATCATCTTTTTGGAATACCCAACCAGCAACCTGCAAGCCTGACTTGAGAAAAATATGTATTTTAAGCGACTCATTTCCTCCAACGGTCGTTGTAGATTTTATCATTTTCTCAACAAGTTTAGGGTCATTCCACCTAGTCTCAAATCTTTGGGCCATCATCTCGGCATTAAATTTCACTCCTTCGGGGACATTTGCTTTTTCTCTATTGGCAGCATTTAAAACAATAATATTGAAGGCGTTTTTATCTGTATACTGAATATTATCTCCGACTTGGATACTATCATTCTTTTTCCAGTCACTCGGGATATTGAGGTAACCATAATCTGCTGAACCGATTCGTTTAGTTTTCACATCCTCCTTATCACTATCCGATATTTCTTTCTCTACCTTGCTACTTGATTTTGTAGTCTCTTTCACCACATGAGTGGAACTAGTATCCAATGATGATTTTTTAGACACTTTCTTCGGACTAGTACAAGCAGAAAGACTTACAACAGACAAAAACGTAACAGACGCGAGTAAGAACTTATTTTTCATATTCTCTCCTCAATGATGAATTTTCTTTCCTCTAGTCTACCATGATTTTTTAGGATTTGAAAGTGCGATTTCTATAGTATAAAGAGACTAGAAATGATTCTAGCCTCACTTCATCAATCCGTTACGGCACCTGTTCCATCCAGACTCCAAGTGTCTTCGATGTATGGGATAAAGGTTTTCAACGTTTCTGCATCCCCTTCAAAAGAAATGGTATAAACTTTTTCACCCTTCTGGAAGATCCAAGTAATCAGGTATTGACCAGATTTCATGACAATTTGAAGCTGGTAAGCGTCCAGACCTGCGACTTTAGTCCGCGCTCCCGTCATCTTATCAACATCCTGGTTATCTTGCCACATAACGGCCAGTTTCTTGGCTAGAAATTCAGCATTAAACTCGATATCAGCAGGAGCTTTGGCTTTTTCCCGCGTAAAGCTGTTCAAGGTGACAATGTTATAGGCACTTCCATCTGTGTATTGGACCCCCTCAACCCCACTAAGATCCGTAAACTTGATCCATTTACTTGGAATATCGATATATCCATAATCGGCATTTCCAATCCGCTTGGTTTCCTGAGTTGACTTGCTTTCCTTTTTAGATGGAGCATCCTTTGATGAAGAACTGCTTGTTTTCTTTTCGACTTTGCTGCTACTTTCTTTTGCAGAAGAAACTGCTGTATCTTTTTTAGTGGTGTGACTACAGGCCATTAGTGTGCAGGCAGAAAGAATCGTAAGGGATGGGACTAGTAATTTATGTTTCATGATCAACCTCCTTGAGAACGTTTTCTACTTCTAGTCTACCATGAATGAGGGTATTTTAAAATAGGAAAAGTGTCACATCTGATCCAAGCCCACTAATCCCGTTCATTTCTTTTTAATATCAAACATAAAACAAAAGTGCCCTCTAGGGGGGCACTTTCTTTCTTATTCTTCATCCATTGACAGAACTGACAAGAAGGCTTCCTGCGGTACTTCTACCGAACCGATAGCTTTCATCCGTTTCTTACCGGCTTTTTGTTTTTCAAGAAGCTTGCGTTTCCGTGAGACGTCCCCTCCATAACACTTGGCCAAGACGTTCTTACGAAGAGCCTTGATATCTGTACGGGCTACGATCTTATGACCGATGGCTGCTTGGATAGGCACTTCAAACTGTTGACGAGGGATAATCTTCTTGAGCTTCTCAACAATCAACTTCCCACGTTCATAGGCAAAGTCCTTGTGAACGATAAAGCTGAGGGCATCGACGGTATCTCCATTGAGGAGAATATCCATCTTAACCAATTTAGATGGACGATATTCAGACAACTCATAGTCAAAGCTAGCATAGCCACGAGTAGAGGATTTCAATTTATCAAAGAAATCAAAGACAATTTCCGCCAGTGGGATTTGATAGATGACATTAACCCGATTTTCATCGATGTAGTCCATGGTCACAAAGTCCCCACGTTTGCGTTGGGCCAATTCCATGACAGCTCCGACAAACTCTTGTGGCACCATGATTTGTGCTTTAACATAAGGTTCTTCGATCGAAGCGATCTTGGTTGGATCTGGAAACTCAGACGGGTTAGACACATCTAGTGCTTCGCCATCTGTCAAATTGACCTTGTAGATAACAGACGGTGCTGTCATGATCAAGTCAATATTGAACTCACGCTCTAAGCGCTCTTGGATAACGTCCATATGAAGAAGTCCCAAGAAACCACAACGGAAACCAAACCCAAGAGCTTGAGAAGTTTCCGGTTCAAATTGAAGACTAGCGTCATTCAATTGCAATTTTTCCAAAGCTTCACGAAGGTCATTGTATTTATTGGATTCGATCGGATAGAGACCTGCAAAGACCATTGGGTTCATCTGCTTGTATCCATGTAGTGGCTCACTTGCTGGATTGGTCGCTAAGGTCACAGTGTCCCCGACACGGGTATCTGCAACGGTCTTGATAGAGGCTGCAATATAACCAACATCTCCTGTCGCAAGGAAATCACGACCAACTGCTTTAGGAGTAAAGATCCCAACCTCAGTCACATCAAAGGTTTTTCCATTACTCATGAGCTGGATCTTATCGCCTGGTTTGACCATCCCGTTGACAACCCGTACCTGAAGGATAACCCCACGATAGGCGTCATAGACGGAATCAAAGATCAAGGCTTGAAGTGGCGCTTCAACATCACCTGTCGGAGCAGGAACCTTCTCAACGATCTGCTCCAAAATCTCTTCAATCCCAATACCAGCCTTGGCAGAAGCTAGGACTGCTTCACTGGCATCCAAGCCGATGACATCTTCTACTTCTGTGCGCACACGTTCTGGATCTGCAGCTGGTAAGTCAATTTTGTTAATAACTGGCAGAATCTCCAAATCGTTGTCCAAAGCAAGGTAAACATTGGCTAGAGTCTGGGCTTCAATCCCTTGAGCGGCATCCACTACGAGAATGGCACCCTCACAGGCAGCAAGTGAACGCGAAACCTCATAGGTAAAGTCCACGTGTCCCGGAGTGTCAATCAAGTGGAAAATATAGGTTTCCCCATCTTTAGCCGTGTAGTTCAACTCGATGGCATTGAGCTTAATAGTGATTCCACGTTCCCGTTCCAGGTCCATGCTATCTAGGAGTTGGGCTTGCATCTCCCGACTAGACACGGTTTCGGTTTTTTCTAAGATTCGATCGGCCAAGGTTGACTTTCCGTGGTCAATATGGGCGATGATCGAGAAGTTCCGAATCTTCTCTTGTCGTTTCTTTAATTCTTCAAAATTTGGCATAATCATCTTCCTAGTAAAATTAATCGTACTCTTCATTATAACAAAAAAGATAGGCCTTTGCCTATCTTAATCCATTATTTTCAAAAATCGCTTCTGCGTTTTATTTCCATCATAGCCTATTCGTTCGTAAAAGACATGGGCTTCTTTTCGATGAGATGCAGAATTTAAACGAATAAAAGCATAATGGCTGCTTTTGGCAAATTCTTCAACTCGCTCCATCAATTGGCGACCAATCCCACGTCCTTTAGCAGAAGGAAAAACAGCAAGTCCTAAAACATTTAAACCCGAATCGCTATATACACTCTCATAGGCCTCTGCTTCGACATAACCAAGAATAGTGCCTGTTTGGTCCTCTTCATAAACAAAGCAAAAGTGACCCGAGTCTGGCAGATTGAATTTTTCGATCTGAGCCGCCACTTTCTCAAGGGTAGAATCATACCCCAATGCTTGGTGACATAAATCTCTAATTTGGCCTGCATCTTTGACTTGAACAGTACGAATCATACTCCAACCTCCATGAATTATCTGCTTTCATATTAGAACTTTTCCCTCAAAAAGTAAAGGAAATGCAAATAAAATTTCAATCAAAAATCTGATTTATATCGAATTCATCTTTTTTAACATTTATCAGGGATTTCTATTTACTTTTTCGATTTAATTCATTATAATAGAAAAGGTAAATACAAGGAGGTGAGTACGTTGGCTAGAGGCCGTGGAAAAGCAAGCCCTCAAGACAAAGAGGCATTACGGATTATATCGGAAAAAATCAGAGAATTACTGAAAGAACAAGGGAAAAAACAAATCGAATTATCTCGTATTACTGGAATCCCTGCCAGTACCTTGACTGGATATGTAAAAGGAACTTCTCTTCCCGTTCCTGAAAATTTAGAGAAGATTGCAGCCTTTTTCCAGGTAGCAGTTTCTGAAATTGACCCTCGATTGCGCAATGATTTTGTGGTCATTGATTCAGAAATCGAACGATTGTATAAACAGCTCGATGAAGGAAATCAAGAAAATTTTCTTTCTTATGGAAAGAGTCTCTTGACCCATCAAAAAGAAAGACAGAAAATTGAAAAGCAATACCACTCTTATTCTGTCTATGATTCTTTTGCAGCATATCAAAATCAGAAGCAAGCTGATATCGTTTGGTTTGATCAAAAGATTCCTTACGATTTGGCTTTTTGGATTCATACGGACTCCCTTGAGCCCAAATATGAAAAGGGAGCTGTTGTGCTAATCAAGCAAACCTACTACGATCAGGCAGGGGCTATTTATGCCATTGATTTTGATGGGCAAACTTTGATCAAACGTGTCTTTCGTGAGGCCAACGGGGTACGACTCGTTTCCCTCAATAAGAAATATAGTGATCAGATTATTCCACTAGATGAGGAACCTGGGGTGATTGGAAAAGTGATTGATGGCTTTGTTCCTCTCGATTTGGAGGAGACCAAATGATTCAATTAATCGCGATTGACCTGGACGGTACTCTCTTGCATGAAGATAAGTCGCTGTCTAAAGGCAATATCGAAGCTCTTCACAAGGCCCATGAAGCTGGCTATGATATTGTGATCTGTACGGGACGTCCCTTAACGGGTGTCCGTCCCATCTTTGAAGAGATTGGTCTTCCGGATGGCAACTACTATATGATTATCAATAACGGCTGTACAACCTTGTCTACTCAGAATTGGGAAATCATTGGCAAGGAAGAATTAAGCCTTGAGGACATGCACCGGTTGCATGTTTTGACGAAAGATTCAGGCGTCCAGCTGACCTTATTTGACATGGATCACTACCTAGTGGTCGCACCTGAAGCCAGTGAACTGGTTACGATGGATGCCGGCATCGTAAATAGTAAACCGACACCTGTCTCAGAAGAGGATCTACCCAACCTTGTTCCTATTTTTCAAGCTATGTATGTAGGAGCTCCTTCTGCTATTGATGTCTTTCAAGCTCAGCACGAGGCTGCATTAGAAGCTGATTTTAACACTGTTCGTTCACAGAATATCCTATTTGAAATCCTTCCTAAAGGTGCGAGCAAGGCATCTGCTCTTCAAGCATTAAGCCAAACTTTAGGCTACAGTCGAGACCAGGTTATGGCTCTTGGAGATGCTAATAATGACCTTGAAATGCTTCGTTTTGCTGGCTATAGCGTCGCTATGGGAAATGGCAATGCTGCTGTCAAGGAAATAGCTGACTTCATCACCTTGGCTAATGATGAGGATGGCGTGGCCCATGCTATTCACAAATTAATTGAAACTGAAAAAGGAGAATAATTATGAAATACGCAAATCTTTTGGACCGTTTTATTACCTATGTAAAGGTCAACACACGTTCAGACGAAAACTCTACAACCACTCCAAGTACCCAATCACAAGTTGATTTTGCAACCAAGGTCTTGATCCCTGAGATGACACGCGTGGGTCTTGAAAATGTCTACTACCTACCAAATGGCTATGCCATTGGAACGCTTCCAGCTAATGATCCAAGCTTTACGCGCAAGATTGGATTTATCTCTCACATGGACACTGCTGACTTCAATGCAGAAAATGTCAATCCACAAATCGTTGAGAATTATGATGGGGGTGTCATTGCCCTTGGGGACTCTGGTTTCACACTGGATCCAGCTGATTTTGCTCATTTGAACAACTACAAGGGACAAACCTTGATCACGACGGACGGTACTACTCTTCTGGGAGCAGATGATAAATCTGGTATAGCTGAAATTATGACGGCTATCGAATATCTGACAGCGCATCCTGAAATCAAACACGGGGAGATCCGTGTCGGCTTTGGTCCAGATGAAGAAATCGGCGTCGGAGCAGATCAATTTGATGCAGAAGATTTTGATGTAGACTTTGCTTATACGGTTGATGGCGGTCCTCTTGGGGAGCTTCAATACGAAACCTTCTCAGCAGCTGGAGCTGAAATCACCTTCAAAGGACGCAATGTCCACCCAGGTACAGCTAAAGGTCAAATGATCAATGCCCTTCAATTGGCCATTGATTTCCATAACAAACTACCTGAAGGAGCACGTCCTGAATTAACCGAAGGCTATGAAGGCTTCTACCACTTGATGAACATTGAAGGAACTGTTGAGGAAGCAAGTGCCAGTTACATCATTCGGGACTTTGAAACTGAAAGCTTTGAGAAACGCAAAGACCTCATGACATCTATTGCGGATCAGATGAATGCAGAACTCGGTAGCGAACGCGTTCTCCTCACCCTCAAAGATCAGTACTACAACATGAAGCAAGTGATTGAAAAAGATATGACGCCGATTACCCTTGCTAAGGAAGTCATGGAAGATCTTGGCATCACTCCAATCATTGAACCGATCCGCGGTGGTACAGATGGGTCTAAAATTTCCTTTATGGGAATTCCTACACCAAACATCTTTGCCGGTGGAGAAAATATGCACGGTCGCTTTGAATACGTTAGCCTCCAAACCATGGAACGCGCTGTTGATACCATTATCGGTATTGTGACCAAAAAATAAGAAACAAAAAGGATTCGGATAGATTGTCCGGATCCTTTATTGTAGGTTAGAAAGCTTGACAATATCTTTTACCTGATCAATGGACTGAATTAAGTTAAGGCTTGTCTCATTGATAGGAAGATAATAGACTTTATCTGCCAAAGATTCTGTAAAAGGACGATTGGTGACTAAGATCACCTGTTGTCCTTTTTCTTTTAACTCTTGTCCCTTCTTTCGTACCTTTTGGTAAAAACTCGGGTCCCGAATTTCTAGATCATCCACCAAGACACACGCAGCATCCAAACCGAATGATTCATTGGTCCCATTTTGGGTCAGATAATAGGCTGCTCCTGCTTTGACCTCATATAAGCCAGCTGATGGCTCAACCGGAAGAAAGGCTGGGCTTGTTGCAACTTCTGCTGCTTTTTCCATCGCTACAAGATTGGCCAAGACCTGCAAATAAATAGGGGATAATTTACTTAAATCCAAGAGTTCCTCAAACTCAAAACCACGTTTCAGAGCCTCTAAGATATAGAAGAGCCGATGGGGCATATGACGAGCAATTTTCTGAATTAATTCATCATCGCTCATTTCTTCAGGAAAGACAGTCAGCAGTTTTTTATCTTTAATGGTTTCTAAGGCCTGTTGGTAAGCTTCATCGATCCTCTTTCCAAATCCATAAACTGCCCCATAAGAGTGAATTTGGGTATTGAGACGAGCATTCTGTGCAGTATCTGAAAAAATCGGGATCTTAAAGAATATATAGTCCAAACTCGGTTCATAGACGGCCTTTAGATCCTGTAATAAGGGGTGAGGCAAATGCTCGAGAGAGCGCCCAAATTGTAGCTGCACGCCTTGCTCAAACAAGGAATAGCCCAATCCCATAGAGGCCATCGAGATACTATCTGAAGCAAATGGATTAACCTCTAAGATGTAGAAGGCATAGCTCATCGGATCCAAGGCAAACTTAATGGAGATGGCTCCTGTCAACTTCAGATACCGACAGATATGAATAGCAGCTTCACGAAGATTTTGAAACTCCCGGTCAGTCAGAGTGATCGCTGGCATGAATTGGTAAGAGTCACTGGAGTGGATCCCGACAGGATCAATGCTTTCAATAGAGGCCGCCAAGTAGTGATTGTCTTCACGATCCCGCATGACTACAAAATCCAGTTCCTTAAAGCCATAGGTCGAAAACTCCAGCAAACACTGCTGACTTGGAGAAACCGAAAGTCCCATTTCTACAGCTTCGCACAGATCATCCAGATTATGAGCAATCTTTCGCCCTTGCCCTTGCTTACTCGCTACGGGCCAGATCATAATAGGAAATTGAATGCCTTCAGAAAACTCGATAGCTTCTCGAACTGAGCTCACCAGTGCCGAAGCCGGTACCTGATAGCCCAGCTCTTGAAAGAGACGTCGTTGATCTGCCTGCTGATAAAAGCTACGGTAGCGTTGGAGGCTTGGTCCGACAATCATGATCGATGCATCTTTGAAAAATCCAGTTTCTTCCAAACGAAACAAGAGATTCAAAATCTGTTTGTCCGCGAAAGCTAAGAGCAAGCGAGATCCAGTATAAGAAAGAAGAGTCGTCCTAAGAGCATCCAGCTTGAGCTTACTAACTACAACTATATCTGCAGCTTCTTGGGTGATAGCATTTTCTTCGCCCAAGTAAAGGACAAGAGCATTCCCATCCTTGGCATTGAGTTTTTGTGCTTCATTTACCGCAGCCAAGAGGCTAATATCCTGATAAGAATCTCCACACAGGAGAAGCAATTTCTGGTTTTGTTTCATCATTCCTTCTCCCTTCTACTTTCGTGAATTTTGGCATCAATCAACTCTAAAAATTCATCGTAAAAATAGAGATTTTCTCTTGGACCTGGACTAGCATCTACTTGGAATTGAACCCCTAAAATTGGTTGGTAACGATGACGAAAAGCTTCAATACTATGGTCATTGACATTTTCATGTGTGACCAATAAATCATGGGGCAGACTATTTCGTCTAATACTATACAAGTGATTTTGGCTGGTCAACTCAATTTTTCCTGTTGCTATTTCACGAACAGGAATATTCAATCCGAAGTGACCAACTTCCATAGGGGCTAGTTCTGCTCCATAAGCTTGAGCTAACACCTGTGCTCCCAAGCCCATGCCCCAGATCGGAATTTGACCATTTATTTTTTTGATCAAGCGGCAGAGTTTTTTCACCTGACGGGGATCGCCTGGCCCACTGGATAAAATCACCCCATCTGGTTGTTGCTCCATCAGCTCAAAATATGAGATATCATAGGGATAAACTGTCACATTACAGTCCCTTTGACTCAGCTGGCGTAAGACAGAGTGCTTGACCCCTAGATCAATCAAGGCAATACTCTTTCCAAAACCAGGTACAGCATAGGCTGTTTTGGTCGAGACTTGACGTACTTGGTCTTTTGGAAGGACTGTCGCTCGCAACTGATCCAAGATATGCTCGATCGAATCCCCCTTGTTAATCACAGTCGCTTTCATCCGTCCATACTTGCGGACAATTTTTGCAACCTGGCGGGTATTAATCCCTACAATACCTGGGATTTTTTTTCGCTTTAAGAACTCATCCAAGGTCATCTGCTGCCGCCAATTGCTCGGCATCTCCACCAAATGCTGAACCACTACTGCTAAACAAGTGGGTGTAATGGATTCAGAATCATCCCGATTGATCCCTGCTGCGCCAATAACCGGGAAGCTAAAGGAGAGAATCTGGCCACTAAAAGCCTGATCCGTGAGCAATTCTTGATAACCTGTCATGGCTGTGGTAAAGACCAACTCTCCAGTCACATATAGATCTGCACCAAAGGCTTCTCCTTCAAATACAGTCCCATCCTCTAGGACCAATAATCGTTTCATCGAACCCCTCCCTTCTTTTACACTAATCCAATTTTATCACAGTTCCTCAAAAAAAGGAAAGTCAGATTCCATGTAGCGATCTACTCTGTCCTCTTTCTTTCCTTTCAATGGATTATCAGTTATCTTATTTTGCTTCGCGACCTTTAAGGACGGCTTCAATGATAGCCATACGGACAAAGACACCATTGGTCATTTGTTCTACGATGCGTGATTTAGGAGCTTCTACCAAGTGGTCCGCAATTTCAACGTCACGGTTGACTGGTGCTGGGTGCATCAAGATCGCAGTATCTTTCATACGGTCATAACGTTCTTGTGTCAAACCATGAAGACGGTGGTAGTTTTCTTTAGAGAAGAGTGATTCGTAATCATGACGTTCGTGCTGCACACGCAAGAACATCATCACATCTACTTCTTCAATCACTTCATCGATAGTGACAAAGGTTCCATACTCTTCAAATTCTTCACTTCTCCATTCGTCTGGACCAGCGAAGTAAAGCGTTGCTCCTAAACGTTTCAAGATTTGCATGTTAGATTTTGCCACACGTGAGTGGTCCAAATCTCCAGCGATACAAACTTTCAAGCCATCAAAGTGACCAAATTCTTGATAGATGGTCATCAAATCTAGCAAGCTTTGGCTTGGATGCTGACCTGAACCATCCCCACCATTGACAATTGAAGCTGTAATGGTTGGACTTTCCACTAATTCTTTGTAGTAGTCCACTTCAGGGTGACGGATGACACAGACATCAACTCCAAGAGCAGACATGGTCAAGATGGTATCGTAGAGTGTTTCCCCTTTGTTTACAGAGCTTGTCTTCACATCAAAGTCAAGGAGATCACATCCCAATTTCAACTCTGCTACTTCAAAGGCTTTATGGGTACGAGTTGAAGATTCAAAGAAAAGGTTTGAGACGATATGTTGGTCTTCGTAGGCTACTTTAGCTCCGTTTTTGAACTCAATCCCACGCTTGATCAAAGCCATTACTTCTTCGTTGGTAAGAGTTTCCATTGAGACAAGGTTTTTAAGAGCGATTTGATTTTCAGACATGATGATTCTCCTTTTAGTTTGGATGTAGATGGTTACAAATTAATTAGCTTCTTTGATGAGGACGCGGTCTTGACCGTCTAGCTCCACCATCTCGACAATGATTTCTTCTGACTTACTTGTCGGGATATTTTTCCCAACAAAGTCTGGACGAATCGGTAACTCCCGATGCCCACGGTCGACTAGAACCGCAAGACTTACTCGAGCAGGACGACCGTGACTGACCAGATTGTCAATGGCAGCGCGAATCGTGCGACCTGTATAGAGGACATCATCGATCAAGATGACCTCTCTGTGAGCGATATCAACTGGTAACACTGTCGTATCTTCTGTTGCCTTCATATCATCTCGGAAAGGCTTGGTATCGAGTTCTGCAACAGGAACATCAATTTGCTCCAGCTGAGAGAGGCGTTCTTGGATCCGGCGAGCAATGTAAACACCGCGCGTCTTGATCCCCACCAGCACAATCTGGCTTAAATCTTTGTTTCGTTCAATGATTTCGTAGGTGATGCGGGTAATGGCCCGCTTCATCGTCAAATCATCAACGACTTCTTTGGTTTTCATTCAGTCCTCCTTAGTGGTAAAAGAAAAACCTCCTTTTTCAAGGAGGTTCAGCAAATGAATGGTCTAAGAGGATAGAGTCTCGCCCTATGGTCCTAGCCATTGTTTTTCACAGTCTCCTTGCCTGCCTCACGGGACAGGATTAAAGGATTTATTTAATTGAGATAACTATATCACAGTTTCAAACGACATGCAAGAAAAAACGCAATTTTTTTCAAAAAAATTTAAAAACTGCACTTTTACATGAAAGAACGTTCGGTTTTTACTAAGAAACAGACGATTTTCGCTTGATATTTTTGATCCCATAGAGCACATAGCCCGCTAAAAGGTAGGCGATAAAGATGATCACCACCCATTTGCCCACAAAAGCCCAGCCGTATTTATTGACATTGATAAAGAAATAGGCAAAGGGACTATCTTTAGCACCTGGAATCGGCCACTTAAGAACCAAACCATTGAGAAGAGCAAAAAGCATATAAGCTACAGGAAGCAAGGTCCAAGCCAAAGGATCCAGCTTACGGTATTGCTTGGGCTTATCAATCACTAGAGTGTCAAAGAAGAACATCAAGGGAACAATATAGTGACAGAGGAAGTTTTCCAAGCGGTAAAACTTCTCAGGTGTCGCGATGGGAGCTAGCATAAAGTGGTAGATGACACAGGTGATCATAATGGACATGGTGACCGCCCCCTTTATGCGAAGGTAACCTTGGGTCTGGGTTGATCGACCCCGAAGCATGCGCCAGACCATGTCTCCCATGAAGAACATGACCAACATGTTGGACAAAATAGTGTAATAAAGCATCATCCCAAAACCACCATGCTTGGTCAGTTGCAGATAAACGCCGATGACACTCAAGATAAACAATAGAAAACGATAGCTAAACAATAGTTTGAATTTCATAGTATTCTCCTGAAAGAAAAGGGCTGGGCCCTTCTTCTTATCCTTAGATTTTCTTTACAAATTCTGATTTGAGTTTCATTGCGCCAAAGCCATCAATCTTACAATCGATATTGTGGTCGCCTTCGACGATACGGATGTTTTTCACGCGCGTTCCTTGTTTCAAATCTTTTGGTGCCCCCTTGACTTTTAAGTCTTTGATCAAGGTCACGGTATCGCCATCAGCCAATTTATTCCCATTTGCGTCGATGGCTACGACACCTTCTTCTTCTACGACTTCAGCTGGGTTCCATTCATAAGCACACTCTGGGCAAACCAAGAGTGCTCCATCTTCATAGACATATTCAGAGTTACATTTTGGACAGTTTGGTAAGTTATTCATTTCAATCTCCTTAGAAAAATTAACTCCCATAGTATACCATGAAAGCGAACATTTGACAAATCCTGCTCGACTGTATAAAAAGGAGGCGACTTGGCCTCCTTACATAGATAATATCTTTCAAACTTCTTGCAATTCTTGAATGTCTTGAATCACGCGCACGCCTGCTTGACTCTTCTCGCGCAGTTCAGCTTCAGAGTATGGGAAGGTATTGATCAAGATACTCTCCATCCCGATACTTTGGGCGACAGCGACATCTGTTGTAAAGTCATTCCCCACCATGACTGTTTTCTCAGGGTTCAACTGGTGTTCTTTGATGACTTCCAAGAGGAACTCTGGCTGAGGTTTGCGAATCCCTGCATCTGATGACAAGTAAATGGCGTGGAAAAGTTCTCTCAAGCCTACTAAATCAATCTCAGGATTGGTAAAATCTGCTTGGGCATTGGATAAGAGATAGATCCGGCAACCTGCAGCTTTCATATCCTCTAATACTTCTTTCGTGTGAGGATAAAGCTCCAATCGTTTGCGAGAAAGGACACGGAAAGTCCGTGAAATCAAACGTCCCCACTCTTTGAGGTGGGCAACACTGTTTCCACTTGGATGACTTTCTAAATACAATTGCACAAAAATGACCGTCAGATCAATCTCAGGATAGGCAACTTGTTTTTCCTTAGCCAAGTCTTCTTCGGCTTGTTGCACCAACTCTCTATAACGCAGGCGCAGACCTTCTCCTGTGTAACTTACCCCGTAGGATTGGTAGATCTGAGCCATGGTATCCCATAAGACTGGACTTGACTCATCGGTTTCGATATCGACCAAGGTTCCATAAAAATCAAAAATATAGTTTTTAAATGCGTACTTGCGCGGATTCATCTCTCACCCCCGTAACAAACATGGTAAAGGTTGCCTTGCAGACATTGGTACCGTCTTGATTCGTAATATCGACATCTACAACTCGAGTCGTCCGCCCACTGTGGACACATTCCCCGTGAATGGTCAGAACATCCCCCAAAGCACCTGCTTTCAAGTAATTGATAGAAGACTGCAAGGTTACCCCGTCTACTCCCTGAGAAATCACGACCAAGCCACTAATCTGGTCACACAAGGTAAAGAGATAGCCACCGTGCGCATTTCCATAATAATTGAGAGAGGATTCAACGACTTTGGTTGTCACAATGACATGGCCATCTCTCATCTTTTTAATATCATAATTTTCAAATGCAGCAATCGCATCGAAGTGAAAATCTTTCATCTATTTGCCACCTTTTCTACCATCTTTTCAACTCCTCTATCATACTACAATTAAAGACTAGATACAAGAAAAGGGGCAGTTCCTTAGAGCTAAAAAGAACTAGATAGGTCTAGCTCTTTGCTTAAAATCTTAATTTATCCCAGCCATCGTCTGTCCGTTTTCGATAATAGTACTCGGATAAATCTGGGTCTTCCATCACTTCCAGTAGAGGAAGCATGTCGTAGGACAAGTCCAACTTTTCTAATTGGTCCTTCTCAACCCAAGAAACTTCTCCCTCATCAGACGATCTTAGCTGGCCGGTGAATTTTGTTGCCTTGTAGCAAAAGACAATATAGCGGCCTCCCTCATCTGGCTCCCAGTCTTTGACTGCGACCAGTTTTGGATCTGCAATTGTCAGTCCTGTCTCTTCGTAGACCTCACGAATGACGGATTCTACTAAGCTTTCTCCTTCTTCGATATGGCCACCTGGAAAAGCATAGCCAGCCCAGTGAGTCTTTTCAGGTGAGCGGTATTGGAGGACTACTTTCCCATTTTCAAGATCTTCAACCATGCAAAGATTGCACAGTATAGTAGGCGTTGTACGTGACATATATTTCCTTTCTATGGATTTACCATCCATCTTCTCTGTATTTCACTTCTAGCTTCATGATGATGGGATTGACCAGTTCATAGTAATCACGACTCCGTATAGGGATCGCTCCATGTGGGATTTCAACATAATTCCCTCGTATTTCCGAATTATGATGGATTGGAGGGATTATGGTATTAGCTGAATCTGTAAAAGACACTTGGAGAATGAACCAAATGAAAAATGCTAGAATGACACTCAAAAATTGTAAGATTAGATGAAAAAACTTGAACTCTCTCTTTTTATAAAAGATAGACCAAAGATGGAAAAAAAGAACTAAAAATAAGAAATCAAACCAGAGACAACTAAGTAGAGGGGTAAATGATAGACCCAAAAAAACTAGTATTACTTCAATAACGAAAAAAGCTAAGAAGAATAAATATAACTTTTTAAAACCATTTAACTGCTTTAGCATAGAGAAGGCTCCTTATTTAGAAATGCTGTAACTAACCATATTATAAAGCGAATCCATAACTACATCAATGTGCATTGAATGGATACCTTCATTTAAGATTTTTCACTTCCATCTCTGGTGGGTTGCAAATCTCAAGGGACAAAAAACTCCACATTCAGGCTTGAAAGTAGAGTTCTTGCCCTAAATAATGATCAAAAGAATATGAACACCCAATCGTAACCAATGATCAACAAGAGGCGTATCCGGATCACTTTTTTTGCTATCTAAGTATAGGCTAAGAGATAACAAAAGCAAAGCAAGGGCAATAACTATTTTAAGAGATAGCATCATACCGCCAATAGCAAGAGCAGCTAGAAAGCCAAAAAATGGCAATGGGCTAAATAAAAATGCCAAAAATCTGAAATAGAACATAAACAAAGAGAGAATCAATAGGCCGTAAACAATCACCTTAGTAAAAATAGAGACCCTTTTTCCTTCATTTTTCATTTTGGATAGTGAAAGAACGACATAGATCATATAGATAAAAAGCAGCATATTGAATCATCCCTATGTTTTATGAATTATATTAATAGTTTAACTAAAACCTATTCAAAATACAACTAAAGACACTAACTTATCAGTAGTCTCTCATCTCTGATCAAAGCTTCTTCACTTCTTCTGCGACCTTTTGGAGATGCTGTTCCCGGATGCTAGCAGTGTTCACATCCCGTCCAACCTCTCCCAAGATACACACGCGCTTGGTTTTGATCCCACAATGGTTCAAGACGGCATTCTTCAAAACAGAGATGCCATAACTATCCGGAATGTTGAGAGGGCCTGAAAAAATCTTGTACCACCAAGTAGGCGCCATGGAGGTCGCATAAATACTGGCGGTTTTTCCTTTAAGCAACTTCTTAAATTGCTTGCCTCTAAGGTAATTCCATATGAAACTTCCTTGATCATTGGCCGAGTAGGCAATCCCCGGTGTAAAGACTCGATCGATCCAGCCCTTCATAAGGCTAGGCATACTACTCCACCAGATGGGATAGACAAAGATCAGGTGATCCGCCCACTGGATCCATTCTTGAGAACGAAGGATAAAGAGATCTTCCTCCATCCGCTTTCGATAGCCGTAGCGAAGAACAGGATCGAAATCCTCTTCATTGAGACTGATCACTTTAAGCTCGTGGCGATTTAAGTCAATAGTTTCAACAATGGTTTGAAAAATAGCCTGACAGTAACTTTCCTTATCCGGGTGTCCATTGATGACTAAAATCTTCATTCGTCTTCTCCTTCATCTCTTTGGTTCATTCTATCTCTTTTATTTTTTTACTTGATTAATTGATAATGGTTCAAAGATTGATAGATAGGTCCTTTAGGAATTTTTATTTGAAGAACATATCATCCGCAATTCCTTAACATGTTTTCCAAGTTTAAGTATTTTTTCTTGGCCATCAAAAGTAAAACCCATTTTTTGATAGAAAGCAATAGCTCGCTTATTTTCTTTCAATACCCATAAATAAATCTCAGAGAAATAATCGAGAGCAACAAATGCAGTATGCATTAACTGTTCACTCACACCTTTTCCATAGTAATCTTTTAAAACATATAAGGCAATGATTTCACCAGCTTGAATGGTCTCATCACGGTAATTTCCATAGCTGATAAATCCAACGACCTTCTTTCCATCCATCGCAATCAAGGTATTTTCTGGATATTTTTGACTAAAGAATCGACATTTTTCTAATGTCATCGTCTCCTGAAAATCCGCGGGTAAAAGATCGTCATAAGCCTCTCTCCACGTTTGCCAATGAACGAGAGATTTTCCTTCTATCTCTTCAGGAGTTTCCATTGTTTTAATGATAACCTTCAATCTCTTTATCCTTTCTAATCCAAGGCCTTGACTTCCAACATCATATCGCGAATTTGCGCTGCCAGCTCGAAATCAAGCACTTCGACGGCTTCTTGCATTTGACCTTGCAGTTTCTTGACCAGTTCCTTGCGCTCTTGGCGGTTGAGACTGGTGATATCCACTTCCTTGTCTTCTTCCTTGCTCACCGCCTTAGTAACAGAAATAAGATCTCGGATTTCCTTCTTAATGGTTTGTGGCACAATGCCATGCTCTTCATTATAGGCCATCTGAATCTGACGACGACGGGCTGTTTCATCAATCGCACGTTGCATAGACTGGGTCATGGTGTCCGCATACATGATCACGTGACCCTCACTATTACGGGCTGCACGCCCGATGGTCTGGATAAGCCCACGCTCATTACGGAGGAAGCCTTCTTTATCTGCATCGAGAATGGCCACTAGACTGACTTCTGGTACGTCAATCCCTTCGCGAAGAAGGTTGATACCGACCAAGACATCAAAAACGCCCAGACGCAAATCACGGATAATTTCCGTCCGCTCCAAGGTCTTAATATCCGAGTGCATGTATTTGACCTTGACACCCATTTCCTTAAAGTAGTCGGTCAAGTCTTCTGCCATCTTCTTAGTCAAGGTGGTGACAAAGGTCCGCTCTCCACGTTCTACACGCGCATTGATCTCACCCAAGAGATCGTCCATTTGTCCCATGGTCGGACGTACTTCCACCTTGGGATCTAGAAGACCTGTCGGACGAATGATTTGCTCGATGACGGTATCGGTTTGTTCCATCTCATAGTCACCTGGTGTCGCTGACACATAGACAATCTGGTGGACATGGCTTTCAAACTCCTCACGACGCAGTGGTCGGTTGTCCAAGGCCGACGGCAAACGAAAACCATAATTAACCAACATCTCCTTGCGCGAGCGGTCTCCATTGTACATGCCCTTGATCTGTCCCATGGTCATGTGACTTTCATCGATCATGATGAGGAAATCTTCTGGGAAGAAGTCAAGGAGGGTGTAAGGAGGTTCTCCTTCACTCCGGCCATCCATATGACGAGAGTAGTTTTCGACACCATTGGTGTAGCCCATCTCTCGCAACATTTCAATATCATACTCAGTCCGTTGTTTCAAGCGTTGGGCTTCCAAGAGCTTGCCTTCTTTTTCAAAGATTTTTAACTGCTCCTCTAGTTCCGCCTGAATCTTGGCAATGGCCACTTCCATATGGTCGTCATTGGTCACGAAGTGAGTGGCTGGGAAAATGGCTAAGTGGTCCACATCTCCTAGAACCTGGCCGGTCAAAGCTTCAATCTCACGAATCCGCTCGATCTCATCCCCGAAAAACTCGACTCGAAAGGCATGCTCATCACGCGAAGCTGGGAAAATCTCGACCACATCTCCACGGACACGGAATTTTCCCCGTTGAAAGTCAATATCATTGCGTTCAAACTGGATGTCCACCAAGTCATTGAGCAAACGATCACGAGAAATCTCCAGACCCGGGCGCAGGCTCACCACGCTATCCGAGTATTCTTTGGGAGAACCCAATCCATAGATACATGAAACAGACGCGACTACAATGACGTCATTTCGTTCTAAAAGAGCGGAGGTTGCTGAGTGACGAAGCTTGTCAATCTCATCATTGACCGAGCTATCTTTCTCGATATAAGTATCGCTCGATGGCACATAGGCTTCTGGCTGGTAGTAATCGTAGTAAGATACGAAATACTCGACCGCATTCTCTGGAAAGAATTCCTTGAACTCCCCATAGAGCTGTCCCGCCAGCGTTTTATTGTGGGCGATGACCAAGGTCGGCTTATTGACCTGGGCAATGACCTGGCTCATGGTATAGGTCTTCCCCGTACCAGTTGCCCCCATCAAGATTTGGGCCTTTTCGCCACCTTCGATGTTATCCACCAACTGTTCAATGGCCTGCGGTTGGTCCCCAGACGGTTGGTATTTGGATACTAGTTTAAATTTGTTATCTGTAATTCGATTAATCATCTCTTTGTCCTCACATATATAGACCTTATTTTACCATAAATCATTAGAATTCTCTGAGATGAGGAATGAAGAGAGAAGACAACAGGTTACAGAACGATCCATCAAATTGGTACATGAGCGAATTACAATCTAATTAATTGGACACGCATTAGCATAAAAACTAAACAAGACTCTCGCAATTACTTCGAAAATCTTGTCTTTTATTCTAAAACCATGCAATACGTAACAAGAGGCTGGGACAAAAGTCATAGCCTCTTAATTATTTTTGGATTGTTGAGCAAGACGCAGTGGTTGAGTGGGCTCTACTACGCTGACTTCATCACCTTTTACAGCCCTAGTCAACTGTGCGGAGGTGGGACGACGAAATCGAATTCTAACGAATGACCGATTTCTGTCCCACTCTCCCAAAATTAGAAAAGTTTGCTCATCAGTATCATTTTTATTTACTACTTAACTTCTTGATTCCTTACCAAGAAGTAGAGAGTTGCTCCAAGTGAACATACCAGTCCAATAACGTAAATACAGAGTTGCAGATTGGAAGCTCTCCCTAATATTGTATCTGCAACAATATTATAAAATAGGTAACTAGTCAATGGTTCCACTACTCTTTCTATGAATGGTTGTACTAAAATAGGAAATAGCAATAAAATAGCTAAACTCCCCATTGGACTTTTGAAAAAATAACTTAAAAAGTAAGAAATCAAAAAGTATTGGATGGAGCCAATCAAATAGAAGCTGAAAATTTCTAAACTGACAGCTTTTTCGCTACTAAAAAAATGAAACCATATAAGCAATACAATGAAATACAAGGTTGATTGTAGTACTACATCACATAACTCTACGAACAGGATCCTAATTGAACTTAAGATCCTTTTTCCACTTACCAAATAAACTAGTTTTGTTTCGTGTGATTGTAACTCAACAAATGCATTAACACACCCTATACTAACAGAGAGCATTGAGGTAAAAACAAGAGCTTGCTTTATAGATAATTGTAAAACAGTATCATTGATTGAAACTGGTAACACACCGAAGAGACACACAAAACCTATCAAAAGTGACTGTATAGCTATCTGGTACTTTACAGGTTTTAAACTATATTTTTTGACGATAAGACTAAATAATATTCTTGCCATTCTTCCTCCTCATTCGAATCATTTCTACAACCATTATGAACACCAAGAACAAGATCCCTTCTACTACTAAAAGTGTAAAGCCGTACAATTGGCTCGTTTGAGTCCCTTCAATTCGACCAAATGCAAATGACTTTGCTCCAATCAAAGGCAATAGATTTTCTATTTTAGAGGAAATTCCTCTTAGAATACCTGATAAGGTGATTACCAATAATAAAACGTCTGCAATTAATGCGGTCATTGATTTTTTCGTTACGATTACGAAAAGTAAAGCTAATAAAGTAAGAACGATTGCAAATATCATAACTCTCACCGTGACATCTAAAAACAATGTCAATTCTAAAAAATTCTTTAGAGTTGAATCTAGAAAAACGAATAAAATAACAGCGTTTACTATAGAAAATATTAAAGTAGAGAGTAACGATAGGACAATCGAACTTGCAATAAACCCAGTAAGACGAACTTTCCAGTTAGGAATCAATAACTGGCTAAAATAATCATCACCAAATTGATAATGGGTTGAATAAACGAGTGAAACCAAGATTGGTAAGAAAATAACACTTGCTTGGTAGGGGGAGGATAAGAGAGCATCCCTGACTGTATAGACTGGATTCGATGATAACATAGATGGATCAAGGTTAACCGCCTGTCCATTTCCTTCTACTAAGGCATTTATCACCTGGATATTTTGAATTGAAAAAAATATGCTGACTCCCAAAATAAGAAAAAAAGTAACTTTAAAAGTAGGTAAACTACTATATTTATAAACGTCACTAAAAAAGGAACGCTTCAGCATATTATGCACCTTCTTTCCCTTCGAGCGCCTTAAAATATGCTTCCTCAAAAGATCCAAACTCTTTCAAAATGTCTTTTGTAGGAGCATCAATAACAATTTTGCCATTAGAAATACCAACCAAATGATCTACAGTTAATTCTAACTCACTCATATAATGACTTGTCATTAATACAGTTTTACCTTCATTGACAAAAGACTGCAAAAAATTACGTACCCAGCGAATTCCTTCTGGATCTAGTCCATTGATTGGTTCATCTAAAATTAAGATGTCAGGATTTGCTAATAAGGCTGTTGCTAACCCAAGACGTTGCTTCATTCCTAATGAATAGTCTTTTACCTTTTTATTTTTAGCTTCACTTAACCCCACCAACTTTAAACATTCCTTGCACCTATTTCTATCAACCCCACAAGCCAACCCAATCCACCGAAGATGCTGAAATCCTGTTCTGGTTGGATAAGGTTGGCAACTGTCAAGGAACGATCCAACAATACAAAAAGGATTATCTCCCAATTGAGAGTATTTTTTGCCATCGATCAATGCCATTCCCATTTGACTATTTTCTAAGCCAAGTAAAATTCTGATTAAAGTTGATTTTCCAGATCCATTCGGTCCAATCAATCCAGTAATCTCACCTTTCTTAGCTTTGAAAGAGACGTTTTGAAGGACAATTTTATTATTATATTCCTTATGTAGCTTTTGAATTGTTATCATTCATTCTTTTTCCCTTCTGACTTTTAGTGAAATTCCACCTTCACTTGGAGCAAGTATAACAGGAGAAAATCAGGAAATTCTCAGAATAATTATTTTTTTTATTTTCAACAAATTACATTCTATATTTGCTATAATATGCTCATATAATTGGAGGAACTATGAAGTATAAAATTTTAGCCATTGACGATGATGAAAAAATCTTACGATTAATAGGGAATGCATTAGAAGCAAACAACTTTCACGTAGAAACTCGTAAAAATATAGAGGAGATCAATATCTGTGACTTTACTGGATTTGATCTAATTTTACTTGACGTCATGATGCCTATTTCTGGTTTAGAAATTTGTCGTTCCATTCGTCCACAAATTGCTACTCCAATCTTATTTCTAACCGCTAAAGATTTTGAAGAAGATTTACTAAAAGGAATACAAGCCGGAGCCGATGATTACATTACAAAACCATTCAGCATTAAAGAATTGATTGCAAGAATTCAAATGCATCTTCGGAGAGAAGAAAGATCTCACCCTGCCTCTAAAGAAGAAATGAATTCAGATATTACTTTTTATCGAGATCGTCAAGAAGTTTATTATCATTCAAAGAGAATTTCATTAACTAAGCGAGAGTTTGATTTACTTTATCTTTTAGCTAAAAATGAGAACCGAATATTTAGCGTAGAGGAACTTTACGATTACCTCTATCCCGTAAGCTCTGATGCTCAACTACGGTCAATCACTGAATACATCTATCAAATTAGACAAAAATTCAAGGCTCATCAAATTGATCCTATCAAAACAGTATGGGGAGGAGGATACAAATGGAAAAAGAATTGACAATCAAGCAACTCATTAAGCGTACCTACCTTAAAATCATTTGGCAATTTCTTCTGTGTCTGATACTTTTTTACATACTCCCCGCTCTTCTATCTTCTGTATCTGGAATTAATGAGAAAAATGCCAATCGCTTTGCTTTATTTTTTAGCGTCAGTTCTTGGATTTATCTTTGCATCATTTTGATTTTTATCATTGTAATAAATATTAGACAATTATTAACCAAGATTCAAAAAGAAATGAACATGGTTTATCATAGTGGTCTATATTTCACCAAAAATGAACATCACCATTTGCAGATTAAAGAATTCATTGAAACAAATGAACTAATCGAAAAAATGCAATCTGATATAAAAAATAGGATTGAACATGAAAAAGAACAAAAAAAAGAACTCATGTTTCAAGTATCTAGCGCTGCACATGATCTTCGTAGCCCTCTAACTGTCATCAGAGGAAATGCTGAATTCCTACAATCTACCAAGCAAACACCTCAAACAATGGAATGTCTAAAAGATCTTGAGCAAGCAAGTATTCAATTAAACGATTATTTCAACCACTTCATCCAATACTCCAAAACCTTTTACGACCATGATATTCAACTTGAAAATATATCGATTCAACAAGTAACTCATCAATTGAAGGAATATATCACACCTTTACTCCCGAGAAATACACATTTTGTTTTTACTAACACAGTAAATTCTTCGACACAAATTGCTATTCATTCCAATTTATTTTTTCGAGCAATCACAAATGTTATTAATAATGCAATACAACATCAAAAAGATAATGATGCAAAGATCCAGCTAACAATGTCACAAGAAAATAATCGATTAGTTCTAACCATATGGAATAATCAATCTACTTTTTCAAAAAATATATTACAGAATGCTGGAAATCTTTTCTATAAAGATGACCAAGCAAGAACATCCTCTCAAGAAAGTCACTATGGACTTGGTTTATCTTTCGTAAAACGCGTCATGAAACTTCATAATGGAACGATGCATTTAGAAAATATTCATGATGGTGCACAAGTCAAGCTAATCATTCCCATTATTATATAGAAAAAGCCGAACTCATCAATATGTGTTCGACTCAGAATACAGACAAACGTCATTTTTGGTGTTTGTCTTTTTCATATATGACTTTCAGACATTACACAGAAGTTAGTCATTAAACTCTTTCTTTCCTCTCTCCTAAACGATAAACAATCACGACGGATACTAGAAGAACCAGAGTTGTGATGATCGATCCTTCCGCTCCAAATTCCCCTCCAGTCAACCAGTCAGGTCCTGACCCCATGGTAAAGGTAAAGATAGAGGCATCTGCCCCCGTCCCACTGACTTGAAAACCAAGGAGATTGCCTTGTACATAGTTCCAGGTGCCGTGTTGGGCGACCACTAGCCAAATACTATCCGTATAGATAAAAAGCAGAGCAGCCAGCACTCCATCGAGGATGATATTCAGAACGGATAAGAAGGTCACTCCTGCATTTCCCAGATGAAGAATGCCAAAGAGACTACTAGAAATCCCGATTGCTAAGGGAAGATTGGTTCTTGCAGCAATCCGAGTCAGGAGCCAACCCCGCGTCGCTACTTCTTCTGTCCCACCTTGAAGGAGCCAAAATGGGAATAAACCTAGAATAAAGAGGATGGGTTCTAAACTTAATTCATTCAGTTCAAAAGACCCAATTCCACTTACTTGGTAGACAAGGGCAATCACACCCATTTGAAGCAGTGAAATCAAGATTCCCCAACCTAGATACTTTAGCCAGTTCTTTTTTACAAAACCTAAAGTCGATAAGGGATTCTTCTCAATGAACTTCACCCAAAAAATAAAGAGTAAGAGAATAAATACAAAACTGAAGAGCTCATAATAGAGAATATAATGGTAGAAAAACTCTTGAATACTTGCAACCCCATTTCCTGGTGAGAAGAACTCTGTTAGAGTACCTATTGCAATGGAAAATGGTCCCACCAATTCACTACTGATCCATAGTCCTCCTTCTATAAAGAAGGAAGCTAAAAACACGTAGAATAGTGTAGAAACGAAAACTGGCACAGAAGCTTTCGTTTTGATACCTTGAATGATCATCCCTTTCTTCATCTAATAACCTCCATTTATCTGATAGGTCCATTGTAGCAAAGAAAATCCAGACCTGCAACACCACTTCATGTCAGAAAACCTAACATCGAAAGTTGATTTTTCTTGCTGAACTGATACTTTTCTGATATAATAGCTTTTATAGAAAAACATAAGATCATTCATACTCTATTTGGTATGAATGTTTTGTTTTTTCAGGCCATCCTTTGGTCAATGCACTCATGGGTCAAACACCCAAAGAGAAATGAAGAAAAAGGAGACAGAAATGAAGAAAAAATTACTAGCCTATTTGCTTTTCTTATTTCCACTGGTAGCATTCGCTGGTCATGCTCATGCTGAGACGATCAAGGTCGTTTTCGACACAGCTTATGCTCCGTTTGAATTTAAGGATTCAGATCAAACCTATAAAGGAATTGACGTAGAAATCTTGGACAAGGTCGCTGAAATCAATGGCTGGGATTTAGATAAATCCTTCCCTGGATTTGATGCTGCAGTTAATGCTGTCCAAGCTGGTCAAGCGGATGCCATTATGGCCGGAATGACCAAAACAACTGAACGTGAAAAAGTCTTCACCATGTCTGATACTTACTACGATACAAAGGTTGTCATTGCAACTACAAAAGCCGACAAAATCACGAAGTACAGCCAATTAAAAGGGAAGACAGTCGGTGTCAAAAACGGTACTGCAGCCCAACGCTTCCTCGACAAAAACAAGGACAAATACGGCTACAAGATCAAGACTTTTGATACGGGTGATCTCATGTACAACAGTTTATCAACTGGTGCAGTGGATGCAGTCATGGATGATCAACCCGTCATTCAATATGCCATCCAAAAGGGTCAGGACCTAGCGATAAATATGGACGGGGAAGCAGTCGGTGGCTTTGCCTTTGGTGTTAAAAAAGGTGGAAATCATGAAAAGTTGATCACTGAATTTAACAAGGCCCTCGCTCAAATGAAAGCTGATGGAACACTTGATGAGATCATCAAGAAATGGACCGGTGAAAGCCAATCAACTGCTAACAGTGCTGTTCCAACAACAACTACTCCTGCTGGACAAAAAGCAACGCCTAAAAAGTCAAAATATGTAATTTCAAGTGACTCATCTTTTGCACCATTCGTTTTCCAGAATGGGAAAAATAAGTATACAGGGATCGATATGGACTTGATCAAGGCCATTGCCAAAGACCAAGGATTTACCATTGAAATTGATAACCCTGGATTTGACGCTGCGGTAAGTGATGTCCAATCTGGTCATGCGCAAGGAATGATCGCAGGGATGACCGTGACCGATGCTCGGAAAGAAACATTTGATTTTTCTGAACCATATTATACTGCTAACTCTATTCTTGCAGTCCAAGAAGATAGTAAGATTGATTCTTACGATGACTTAAAAGGTAAGACGGTCGGTGTTAAAAACGGAACTGCATCGCAGACCTTCCTTGAAAAGAATAAAAATAAATATGGCTACAAGATCAAAACTTTCTCTGACGGGGCTTCTATGTACGACAGCTTGAACTCAGGTTCTGTCGCTGCGATTATGGATGACGAACCCGTCATCAAATACGCTATTAAACAAGGACGTAAATTCAAAACACCTATCGAAGGAACTCCAAGTGGTCAACTAGCATTTGCCGTTAAAAAAGGTGAAAATCCTGAATTGATCGAGATGTTCAATAACGGTCTTGCAAACTTAAAGAAAAATGGCCAATACCAAAAGATTCTCGATAAATATCTTAAGTCAGATAGCAAATCAAGTACTTCAAGTACAACAGCAGATGAAACAACGATCTGGGGCTTACTTCAAAACAACTACAAACAATTGTTAAGTGGTTTGGGTGTAACCCTTGCCCTTGCACTTCTCTCTTTCGCGATTGCTATGGTGATCGGTGTTATCTTTGGGATGTTTAGTGTTAGCCCTTATAAGTGGCTCCGCTGGACAGCAGAAATCTTTGTCGATGTTATTCGTGGGATCCCACTCATGATCCTCGCTGCCTTCATCTTCTGGGGAATTCCAAACTTGATTGAATCGGTCACAGGTCATCAATCCCCAATCAACGACTTTGTCGCAGGTACCATCGCCCTCTCTCTCAATGCTGCTGCCTATATCGCAGAAATTGTTCGTGGGGGGATCCAAGCTGTACCGATTGGACAGATGGAAGCCAGCCGAAGCCTTGGGATCTCTTATGGCAAGACCATGCGCAAGATCATCTTGCCACAAGCAACCAAACTCATGCTTCCAAACTTTGTTAACCAATTCGTCATTGCCCTGAAAGATACGACTATTGTGTCTGCAATCGGATTGGTAGAACTCTTCCAAACTGGTAAGATCATCATTGCTCGAAACTACCAAAGTTTCAAGATGTATGCTATCCTTGCCGTCTTCTACCTCGTGATTATCACCTTGCTAACACGATTTGCAAAAAAATTAGAAAAGAAGGTTAACTAATGGCTAAATTAAAAATTGATGTCCATGACCTCCACAAATACTATGGTGAAAATGAGGTCTTAAAAGGAATCTCAACGAAATTCTACGAAGGGGATGTGGTCTGTATTATCGGACCGTCCGGTTCTGGTAAATCTACTTTCCTTCGGAGTCTCAATCTCCTCGAAGAAGTTACAAAAGGTCAAATTACCGTAAATGGATATGATCTAACCGATCCAAAAACCAATGTTGATTTGGTCCGTGAAAATATTGGGATGGTTTTCCAACACTTCAACCTCTTCCCTCACATGAGCGTCCTAGAAAACATTATGTTTGCGCCAGTAGAGCACAAACTGATGACTCGCGAAGAAGCTCAAAAAGTCGGGATGGAATTATTAGAAAAAGTTGGTCTCGCAGATAAAGCCGATGCCAATCCAAACAGCCTTTCCGGTGGTCAAAAACAACGTGTGGCCATTGCCCGTGGACTCGCCATGAATCCAGATATTATGCTCTTTGACGAACCGACTTCTGCCCTTGACCCTGAGATGGTTGGAGATGTATTGAACGTTATGAAGGACTTGGCCAAGCAAGGGATGACCATGATTATCGTCACCCACGAGATGGGATTTGCCCGCCAAGTGGCCAACCGCGTCATCTTCACCGCAGATGGTGAATTCCTCGAAGACGGCAAACCAGACCAAATTTTCGATAACCCCCAACACCCACGTTTGAAAGAATTCTTGGATAAGGTTTTAAACGTTTAATTGAGATAAAAACGAGTGGTTCCTGAAGCATCTAGCAAAATTGCTAGATGCTTTTTTTAGACTAAAAAAGCATTTTCAAACCTGAAAATGCTTAGAATGTGGACTAACTATTTTAAAATAAAATAAGTAAAACGTTTCTAAAAGGAACAACAATGATTTTCAATTTTTAAAATGAATCAAGAAAATATTGAAACTTTCCGCTGTGAGAAAAGTGCTAGAAACAAATCAGTTTCTAGCACTCGGGAGTTTTGAAACTTTAGGTTCAAAACTAAGTCATGGAACTTCGTAGAAGTTCGCTGACTTCCGTACTCACCTAAGGAAAGTTTTGAATATGTCTTTATCTTCAATCTAAGCATTTTCAAATCTGAAAATGCTTTTCATGTTAACGAATCTGTTGCTGAGCTGTTTGCATCTTGTAGTAAACACCTTGTGCTTGCATTAGCTCTTCATGAGTGCCATGCTCGACAATATCGCCATCCACCATGACAAGGATCATATCGGCATTTTGAATGGTCGATAAGCGGTGGGCGATGATAAAGCTGGTCCGTCCCTTCATGAGTTGATGAAAGGCATCTTGAATCAAGGCCTCAGTCCGAGTATCAATGGACGATGTCGCTTCATCCAAGATCAAAATCTTAGGAACGGAAAGGAAAACACGCGCAATCGTTAAGAGCTGACGTTGTCCTTGAGACAAAGACTCTCCAGCATCTGAAAGATAAGTATCATACCCTTGTGGCAACTGCCTGATAAAGAAATCCGCATTGGCCGCTTTGGCTGCTTCTATCACTTCTTCTCTGGTCGCATCTGGACGAGAAAAAGCGATATTTTCATGAATCGTCCCGACCTTGAGCCAGGTTTCTTGTAGAACCATACCAAACTGTTGGCGGTAGGAAGCACGGGTGTAGTCCGTAATCGGCACCCCATCAATCGTAATCATCCCAGAGTTCACAGGGTAGAAACGCATGAGTAGATTGATCAAGGTCGACTTCCCTGCTCCTGTAGGCCCTACAATCGCTACCTTACTAGCGGCTGGAACCTGAATGGTTAAATCTTTGATCAAGGTCCTCCCTAAATCATAGCCAAATGCGACGTGCTCAAAACCTATCGCTCCTTTGACATCCTGAGTTTCTATAACACGATGTCCCGTCTCTTCGATCTCAACTTGATCCAATACGCTGTACAGGCGCTCTGCGCAGGCAAGAGCACTTTGGAGTTCTGACAAGACAGAAGAAATATCATTAAAGGGTTTGGTGTATTGGTTGACATAATTGAGGAAGGTCACTAATTGACCGACAGTAAAGTGAGATCCCGAAATAATCCGTACGGCTCCAAATCCAGCCACTACCGCATAAATCAAGGCATTCACAAAGCGAGTTGCAGGATTGACCGTTGAAGAATAAAAGACAGCAGATTGGGAATACTTGGCATAGCTTTCATTCGTTCCTTTAAAAGCCTTACGGAATTGATCCTGAGCGTTAAAGGACTGGATTAAACTTTCCTGGGTCAAAGACTCTTCGATCAACTGAGTTTGCAGGCCACGCGCCTTGGTTTGTGCTTGGAAAAGCGTATAGGAGCGCTTGGCAATGAAACGAGCAATCAAGAGAGACAATGGGGTCAATACCAGAACTGCTACCATCATAAAGAAATCCAATCCTGCCATGGTCACGATGGTGACAAGAATGGTTAAGAGGCCCACAAAGAACTGGTTAAAGACCATGAGAAGACCGCTATTAAGTTGCTCTACATCGGTTGTTAAACGACTGACGAAATCCCCACTTCCTTGCTTGTCCAGATAAGACAAGGGCAAGCGATGCACTTTTTCCATTACTTTTTCTCTTAGGGTTTGGCTAAACCGATAAACCAATTGATTGTAGAGAAGAGGATTAATCCATTGGATCAAGGTATTGGCCACAATGATTAGAAGCATCTGGATCAAAACGGGCCATAAGACTTTCATCCCTTGAGGATTCATGACCAAGTCAACCGCATGTCCGATCAGGATCGGTAACCAAACCGTTAAGCCAACTTGAACGATAGTTCCAATACTGGCTAGAATCAGGAGACCGGGATGGTGAGCAAAATCTCTAAAGAGACGTTTTAAATAACTGGAACGTTTTTGACTCATGCTTCCTCCCTTCCGTGTTGTGAATCATGAATTTCTTGATAAATCTCATTCGTGGACAAGAGGAAATCATGATTTCCCAGTCCTACTTGATGCCCCTTATTCAAGACCAAAATCTGATCAGCCGACTTGAGACTATTGGTTCGTTGAGATACTAAGATCAAACTTGTGTCACTCAATTCTTCTTTAATCGATTTTAAGAGACGAGCCTCCGTCAAATAATCCAAGGCAGAAGTCGAATCATCCAAAACCAAGAAAGGGGCCTTTTTCAAAAGAGCACGCGCAATGGTCAACCGCTGGCGTTGGCCACCTGAAAAATTTCGACCAAAGGCTTCTACCGGCTCATCCAGCTTTCCTTCTTTTTCACGGACAAAATCAGCCGCCTGAGCCGTTTCTAGCGCCCACCACAAATCATGATCCGTCAGACTTTCATCCATCCCTAATAAGAGATTCGAGCGGATAGTTCCTCTAAAGAGCTCTGCCTTCTGTGGGACTACAGCTATCCACTCCCGCCATTCCTTGAGAGTTCTAGGAGAGTGACCTTGATGATAGAGGGCTAATTTTCCCTGACTAACAGCATACAAATGACTCAATAACTGAACAAGGGTGGACTTCCCAGATCCTGTACCACCGATAATTCCCAGCATCTGTCCTTGGTCAAGATCAAAAGAAATTCCCTCTAGGGCTGGGCTTGAAGCCGTTGGATAGGTGAAAGAAACTTCCTCTGCACTGATCGCTTCTTGCTCTCTTGCAGTTTCTTCTGGCAGAGCTTCTAAGAGGTCTTCTTCCTTCAAATCAAAAATCTCTTGAACACGCTTAGCTGAAATATAGCTGACATTTAAAGACGTGACCAGCATCGCCAGTTTGATCAATTCTGTTAAAATTTGTAATAAATAATTGACCAAAGCGACCAACATCCCTTGGGTTAAAAGACCAGCAGAGATATTCAATTGTCCTTGCCAAATGACACAAACCAAGGTCGTATTGACCACAAGGAAGGTCAAGGGACTGACCAAACTAGACCAGATACCAGCGCGAATTTGCCAGATCTTGTAGTCCTGATTGACCTCTCTAAAGTCCTCTAATTCACTAGACTGTTGTCCAAAGGCCCGAATCACCCGCATCCCTTGAAATTGCTGACGCGTCACTGTGACCATTCGGTCTGTGATTTTCCGGATCTTGGCAAAAAGAGGATTGACAATCCGAGACATGATCACAATAATCAAGGTTAAAATCGCCACCATCCCCAAGAACCAAAGGGTTAGTTTAGGACTGATGGTGAAAGCCATGATGATAGAACCAAAGACAATAATCGGTGCTCTCAAAAAGAGGCGCAAGAATTGGTTGATCCCAACCTGAATTTGATAGGTATCAGAAGTGAGACGGGTTACCAAACTAGAAGTCCCGATCCTATCGCGCTTGTCCTTTGGAAGTGATAAGATCTTCTCATACAAATCCTTGGTCATCTCGCGGGTAAAGCCGACAGCTGCTTTAGAAGAAAAATACTGGGCCGTAATAGCTACGACGACACCAAAGCTCGCAAATAAAAACAAAACACCGACCGTCATCACCACTGCGCTCGTTTCCTTTTTCGGAATGACCTGATCGACTAAGTGGGCGATGATTAAGGGGACACACAATTCAAAAATAGCTTCTAAAAGCTTAAACACGGGCCCTAGAAAAGTTTCCCATAGATAGCCCTTAAAATACTTCAATAAAGATTTCATACTACTCGATTCTAATTGTAAGAGATGTACCTATTTTATCACAATTTTTAAAGATAAAAAAACTCTCCCTGCAAAGCAGAGAGAGTTCGTTCGGTTTTTCTTGACCAGCTTATTCAGCATGCTCTTGTTTCATTTGCACTTGTTTAGACGAATGAAGGCCAGGAATGTTATTCCATCTTTGTCCCCTTATTTAAGATCTTGCCCATTTTCCTCAATCCAATCAGTAAGAGTGGGAAAGAAAGGAGTGTTATCAGGCCTAGCACAAGAAAAACAACTACAAATCCACAAGTATCGATCAACCAACCAGTAAGTGGGAAGATCACAATCATGGAAAGACTAAACATCATGGAATTGATACTCAGCATGGTTGCTCGTACACTAGAAGGTAAATAAGCTTGTAGCTCATTGTAGTAAATGGGTTGATAAACTGCGTATAGTGCATTGGTCAAAAGATAGACACTCAGATAGGCAAATGGAGTCTTGAAAGCTACCAAAAGCAAGGCCAAACCTGTCAACGCAACCAGAATTGGAAAGACTTGATTACTATTCCATTTTTTCCCGATTTGACTGGCCAGATAAACCGCTAGGAGATTGAATCCACTGCCAATCAACATAATGAGCGAAACTTGCCAACTGGCTAAGTCACTGATTTTCTGTTGGTAGTAAAAATAAAACATACACATGATGGTTCCTAGCAGCTGATAGGTGAGCATCCAGTAAAACAAGACAGGTTTTTCCTGCCATTCTTGTTTCACTACTACCAATATCCGTTTTAAGGTCAAATGATTTCTTTCACTACTCTTGCTCTCTGGCTCTTTCATCAGAAAAATCAAGAGAATGGAAAGCAAGGAGAGTCCAATAGCAATCAGGTAAGTCCAAGCCAATGCTCCATGAACAAAGAAGCCTGCCACAACGGTACCTAAAGTTCGGGTGACTTCGGCCACCCCAGACAAAAAGCTAGAAATCTGAAGATATCGGTCCTTTTGCCCTGCTTCTACCGCAGAATCGTATAAGAAAGCGGTACTGGTCCCTGAGTCAAAATTGTAGGACCAAGCATTGACCATCATAGCAAGCGCATAAATCCAAAAATTCCCCTGACCAAGTAAGATCAAGATAGAGGACATAATACTGGCCAAGCGAGCCAAATAGAGATTGGCCTTGTAGCTAAATCGATCTGCCAACATACCTGATGGGATCTCACACAAGAGACTGGTCCCATGAAAGATACTTTCTAGTAAACCGATTTGAAGCAAGGAAAGACCATTTTGAATAAAGAATAAAATCCAAAAACTGGTAATTCCAAAATAAGATGTGAATTCCAGACCTGCTAGGAGTGGAATATTGCCTTTGTAAGTTCTTTTAAACATTGTTTTCTCTCTTTCCATATGTAGTATGAGGGTTTCTAAAAGACTTACCTAGATTTGCCTACATTTTCTCCACCTCTTTCATTAAAGTAAAAACGCCAGACGGCGTTTTTATAGTTATTAAGGTTTGATACGGTGCAACATACGTGGGAATGGAATAGCTTCACGGATGTGTTTCGTTCCAGCTGCGAAGGTGACCATACGCTCGATACCGATACCAAATCCACCGTGTGGTACTGTACCATATTTACGAAGGTCAAGGTAGAATTCGTACTCTGTAAGATCCATTCCAAGTGATTCCATCTTAGCGACAAGGGCATCGTAGTCTTCCTCACGCATAGAACCACCGATGATTTCTCCGTACCCTTCTGGCGCGAGCAAGTCTGCACAAAGCACGCGATCTGGGTTCCCAGGAACTGGTTTCATGTAGAAAGCCTTGATGTCAGCTGGATAGTTGATCACAAAGGTTGGTACACCAAAGTGGTTTGAAATCCACGTTTCGTGTGGTGAACCGAAATCATCTCCATGTTCCAAATGTTCGTAGTCAGCATCTTCGTCGTTTTCATGCTCTTGCAAGAGGTCAATCGCTTCATCGTAAGTAATGCGTTTAAATGGCTCAGCAATGTAGCGTTTCAAGAGCTCTGTATCACGTTCCAAAGTTTCCAAGGCTTGAGGAGCACGATCTAGAACACCTTGAAGCAACGCTTTAACATAAGCTTCTTGCAAGTCAAGTGACTCGTCGTGTGTCAAGTATGAGTACTCCGCATCCATCATCCAGAACTCAGTCAAGTGACGACGAGTTTTTGATTTCTCCGCACGGAATACTGGTCCAAAGTCAAAGACGCGACCAAGGGCCATAGCACCTGCTTCAAGATAAAGCTGTCCTGATTGGCTCAAGTAAGCTGGTGTTCCAAAGTAGTCTGTTTCAAAAAGTTCTGTAGAGTCTTCTGCAGCATTTCCTGAAAGGATTGGGCTATCAAATTTCATGAAGCCATTCTTGTCAAAGAACTCATAAGTTGCATAGATAATAGCGTTACGGATTTGCATCACTGCTACTTGTTTGCGTGAACGCAACCACAAATGACGGTTGTCCATCAAGAAGTCTGTTCCATGTTCTTTTGGAGTGATTGGGTAATCTTGAGATTCTCCGATGACTTCGATGTCTGTAATATCCAACTCATAACCAAATTTTGAGCGCTCATCTTCTTTGACAATCCCAGTCACAAAAACAGACGTTTCTTGGCTCAAGCGTTTGATGGTATCAAATTTTTCAAGCCCCACTTCTTCTCCGAATTTTTCGATAAAGTTTGGTTTGAAAGCCACACCTTGGAAAAAGGCTGTTCCATCACGCAATTGCAAGAAGGCAATTTTCCCTTTTCCTGATTTATTCGCTACCCAAGCACCGATAGTCACTTCTTGACCGACGTAGTCTTTTACTTCGATGATGGTAATCCGTTTTGTCATAATACATCTTCCTTTTCTCATTGTACTTGTCCGAAGACATTATCATTTCTCATTTTACCACAAATAGAAGCTAATAGCTATCCTCTACCGTCGAAATATCAAAATTTTAACGGATGACATGACTCTCTAATTGATCACACGTCCCAATCTGTTGAATAGCCCTTGTTTTCTCAAAATCTTGAACCACTTTTTAAAAAATCCACACTTATTTGATTTTTCAAACTGAAATCCTTGCATTTCAGGTCATGAAACTTGCTTTTTTTTGACAGAGAAAACTTTTTCAAGCTATAATATCACTACATAATAAGGAGGAAAATATGAAAAAGAAAATTCAACTAACAACAGGATTGTGCGCTGCTGTTTTAGCCCTCAGTCTTGCTACTACCACTTATGCAGAGGAGCAAACTGCATCTGCCGAAGCACCAATGACTGAACTACAGGCAACCCCTTCCCTAGCTCCGCTTGCTTCAGAAGAAACTGTTACACCAGTAACTCCAGAAGCACCTTTAAGCCTCAGTACAAGTGAAGAAACTCCGACAGAAGCTCCCTTAGATCCACGAATCTCTGAAATTCGTGTTATCCATCGTCGTCGGACTCTTAAACCAGACTATTCTCCAGTTGCATCTTCAACAGATGTCGTCTACAAGACAGTTGAGGCACGTGCTTTTACCGAATATGACGTATCTGGAAATGGACCAGCAACCGTTACAGACGAAAATGGAAAAACATGGTATCGAGTACGTTATTCTGAGCTTGATATTAAAGATGGCTTCCATTACAAGAGCGCTCCTGAAAAAGGCACTGCCACCGCGCCCGTCATTGAAGTCATCCATCTCTATGATGATATCGATTTGAATCCTGAAGTTGTAAAACGTGCTCGTTTTGTAGACGATAAGGGACAAGAAATTGCTCCTTCCCAAGAAAATAGCGTCGAGCGGAGCCTTGATTTGGCTTATGAAGCTGGTCTTCCTAAAGCACCTGCTCAGATCCAAGCCAATGGAAAAACTTATACTTACCAATCTGCTGACAAAGGGGAATTAACTTCCCATAAACTCCATGTTTCAAACCTGGTTACAGTAACCTATTTCTATAAAGAAGACACCACACCAGTTGTTGAAAAACCTGTAACTCCTCAGCTACCAGAAAAACCTAGTCAAAAACTCCGTCTTCCAAAAGGGAATAATGGAGTAAAAACACGGGTTCCAGTTGGTAAAAAAGTTCAAAGTAAACCAGCTAGTCCAGAAGTAAAAAAATTCCGCCTTCCAAAAGGGAACAATGGCGCAAAGACACGTATTCCTGTTAAAAAAGGACATACTATCCTTGCTGTCGATTATTTATAAGCAGGAATTTCCTAGCCTATCAAAAAGACCTTTGTCAGTTGAGACAAAGGTCTTTTCTTTTATTTCTCCATAAAGGCCTTGATACGGCGAACCGCTTCTTTTAGCGTATCCAAGTCTGTCGCATAAGACAAGCGTACATTTTCTGGGGCACCAAAACCTGCACCGGTTACCAGAGCCACCTCCGCTTCTTCTAAAATCGCTGTGGTAAATTCTGTCACATCCGTGTAACCCTTCATCTCCATGGCCTTCTTCACATTTGGGAAGAGATAGAAGGCCCCTTGAGGTTTGATAGCTTCAAAACCAGGCACTTCATTCAAGAGAGGATAAATGGTATTCAAGCGTTCCTCAAAAGCTTGACGCATGGTCTCAATAGAAGATTGATCTCCTGTGAGTGCTTCGATGGCAGCATACTGAGAAACCGTCGTCAAATTCGAAGTTGTTTGGCTGATCACCTTGGCCATAGCCCCGATAATCTCAGGATCCCCCACTGCAAACCCAACACGCCATCCGGTCATAGCATAAGTTTTGGAAACGCCGTTAATCACGATGGTTTGCTTGCGAATCGCTTCTGACAAGCTAGAAATTGGCGTGAAAGTATTGCCATTATAGACCAAACGACCATAGATATCATCTGCCAAAATCAAGATGTCATGCTCAACAGCCCAGTTGCCGATCGCTTCGAGTTCTTCTTTGCTGTAGATCATTCCTGTTGGATTGGATGGCGAATTTAGCAAGACAACCTTGGTCTTGTCTGTCCGTGCTGCTTCCAGTTGCTCAACTGTTGCCTTAAAGTGATTTTCTTCTGTTGTTTGGAAAGTAACGGGTGTTCCTTCAACCATCTTGACTTGATCCACATAAGAGACCCAGCAAGGTGTTGGAATGATGACTTCATCACCTGGATTGATAACAGAAGTAAAGAAAGCATAAAGGATAAACTTGGCACCTGTACCGACTACTACTTCATTGCGGCTGACAGCATAGCCATAAAACTCTTTCATATAGTCACTAATGGCATCCTTCAATTCTGGAAGTCCAGACGCTACCGTATAAAAGCTAGCTCGACCATCCTCGATAGATGCAACTGCTGCTTCTTGAATGTTTTTTGGAGTCGCAAAGTCAGGTTGACCAAGCGTCAAACTCAAGATATCACGACCTTCAGCTGCCAAAGCTTTAGCACGCGCATTTGCTGCCAAGGTCACACTTTCTTCCATTTCCAATACACGATTTGATAATTTCATATTTCCTCCTCAAATCTTAAAAAACACTAGTTACTTTCCCAGTCTTAAAATCCACCACATAATAAGAACTGCCAGACTTAACTTCCCAGATCGGTTTTCCCTTAAAGCGACCAAAAGTTACTCGATCAATCGCGTCCTGACTCTCCTCTTTCACAAGCGCGATAGCCTCCTTCTGGCTAGTCCCTTCTACTAAAGGATAAGTATAGACCTGATCATTTGCCTGCGCGACCAAGACCGCCAGCTTTTGCCCCTCTTGGTCCTTCCCGATAAAGGAAACATAAGCTTCTTTACCATGAAAGAAACTCTCCCTATCAATTGTGGCTAAGGAAGAGTGAGACAAAGCTACTTTTCTTGCTTGCGCAATTTGATTGTGCATGCGATCAGAAGTTTTTTCAGCAAGAAATAGCCAAGAAAAGAGAACCGTAACTATTACGATACAAATTCCTATAACGTGTTGCCATACGATAAAAAGATTTTTTTTCTGTTTCACTCCCCCATTATACACCAAAGCCACTTAGAATTCTATAGATTTTTTAAAGAAAGAATTGTTACTAATATTTCATCTCTTTTATAATATTTTAGTATAAAATTGTTTGAGCAACAAAGTAAAATTAACATCTTTAACACCATTTGTTCATAGTTGGATAAATTTGTTACAATTTTGTAACTAATTTGAAAATAAAATTAAACGACAGAAACACTATTTATTGATAAAATATAGATATGGAAAATTTAAAGAGATTATTCAAAGAAGCAAACGTAGATTTAAAAACCATGATCGTCTTCCACAAGGCAGAACGATTGATCCGTGCATCTGAAGCGCATATCTTTAAAAAGCACCAGTTGACACCAACTCAATTCTCTGTACTTGAGACTTTGTATACTAAGGGCGATCTCCGCATTCAAGATTTGATCGACAGCATCCTTGCGACCTCCGGAAATATGACAGTTGTAATCCGTAATATGGTTCGTGATGGCTGGATTACACGTGAAACAGATCCAGAAGACCGTCGTGCTTATCTTGTTTCGATTACAGATGCTGGTCGTCAAAAGATCGAGGAAGCACTTCCAGATCATATCAAAAATATCCAACGCTTGATGCAAGTCTTTAACAGTGGCGAACAAGCTGAATTGACAGAACTTTTGAAGAAATTCAAACACATCGCCTAATTGCACAAATCAAGATGGTAATGACTCCAAAATTCTTCATTTTGGAGTTTTCGTGGTGCATTCTCTTTATCTGATAGATCAAAAAAATGAGAGTGGGACAGAAATCGGTCATTCGTTAGGATTCGATTTCGTCGTCCCACCTCCGCACAGTTGAGTAGGGCTGTAAAAGCTGATAAAATCAGCGTAGTAGAGCCCACTCAACCACTGCGTCTTGCTCGACAATCCAAAGACAATGGAGAGGCTAGGACTTTTGTCCCAGCCTCATTTTTATTTATTCTTTCACAAATACCCATTCTTTCTCTTGCGATAAATCCTCACGATATGAGAAACCTGCTACTTCTAATAGTTTCAGATCTTCTAGCTGGCTAATACCTGCTTTCATCATAGCAGTGACCATAGCACCTCGTGCTTTTTTTGAAATCGTCGAGTGAACTTTAAGTTTGCCACCACGGTTCTCCATAAATTTAATCTGTATCATTCGTTCTCGAATGCTTTTTGAGAAGACCATTTCGAACTCAGATGACAAGAGTGATAGGATCTGCTCCTCTTCTTCTATAGATCGATCGTACTCCTCTTTCCAGAGCACCTTTAAAGACTGCCCAGCAGGTTTTAGCTTCATCATAAAGTCTAGACGATGGGAAGCAATCCCTTCATAGGCTGGGATAACTCCATAAAGGGCAGTGGTGATCAACAAATGTTCCTGAAGATAGGCCTGCTCTTTTTTGGATAAGTCCTGACGCTGGATGCTTCGGTACATCAGGCCGTCAAAGAGTTCTAACGCAGGATAGGACTTGGCACTCCCATTTAATAGAGACTCAATCCTCTCCTTTTCTACCTGGGCTCTTTCCTCTGAAATCCCGTAAAAGCTAGCCAAATCTGCTAGCGAATAGTCCTTTAAAGTTTGGAGGATTGTTTGTGTATGATCGGATAAGGGCTTTGCCTCGACGGTACGAGCCTGTTCGTTCAGTTCTTTAGCGGATGGAATTAATAGTTTCATAGTCCTATTGTACCATATTTTTCAAATTTTCTTGACAGGAGTTTTTATTAATGTTATTATCTAGTTATGAAAACCAGATTAAAGAAAGGTGAAGATTTTGTGTCCACTTTTTCCTATCCAACATGGGAGCAACTGCCTGAGCTAGACCTCTATCTCGATCAGGTCCTGCTTTATGTCAATAAAACATGTGCACCTGTTCTCTCTTCTTCAGACAAGGGCTTGACGGCTGCCATGATCAACAATTACGTGAAACATGGTTACATCGAAAAGCCTGAAAAGAAAAAATACCAGCGTCACCAAGTAGCTCGCTTAATCGCTATTACAACCTTAAAAACGGTCTTTTCGATCCAGGAGATCTCTTCTACCCTGAATTTTTTACAAAAAGAGGCTAGCTCCGATCTTCTCTACAATAGCTTTGTCGCTTATCTCAATGAGCAAAAAGAGCCACTTGCTCCAATTATTCGCTCTGCTTGTCAGACCGTACAACTGTATCTAGAAACTCTATCTTATATTCAACCATCAAAAACGGAGGATGAACCAGATGAATTACACCATGAAACTAAGTAAAAAATTATCTTTTGGAGAAGAGATTGCAAACAGCGTTACCCATGCGGTTGGGGCTTTCCTCATGCTGATTCTGCTTCCAATTTCCGCTATCTACAGCTTTGAGCAGCACGGTCTTCTTAGTGCTTTTGGGACTTCTATTTTTGTCATTAGCCTCTTTTTGATGTTTCTGTCTTCGACTATCTACCATGCCATGTCTTATGATTCTCCTCAAAAGTATGTGCTTCGCATTATCGACCACTCCATGATCTACATTGCGATCGCAGGCAGTTACACGCCAGTTGTCCTCACCTTGATGAACAACTGGATGGGCTATAGCATTATCTTTATTCAATGGAGCACTACTATTTTTGGTATCCTCTACAAAATCTTTGCTAAAAAAGTCAATGAGAAGTTCAGCCTAGCTCTTTACTTGATCATGGGCTGGTTGGTTGTCTTTATCATTCCTCAAATCATTAGCCAAACAACACCAGTTTTTTGGGGACTAATGCTCATGGGTGGCCTGTGCTACACTGTTGGAGCTGGCTTTTATGCTAAGAAAAAACCATACTTCCACATGATTTGGCATCTCTTTATCCTTGCGGCTTCTGCTCTTCAGTATTTAGCCATTGTATACTTTATGTAATCCTGCCACCACTCTTTTGAGTGGTTTTTTTGTGTCTTTTCCTGTACAATAGAAAAAAACTGTATGGGGACAGCTATGACGAAAACAAGCAAATACCAACAAATTAGCGCATTTTTAAAAGAAGCTATTCAAGAGGGCCAACTTGAAACCGGGCAGAAAATTCCTTCTGTTCGCCAGTTGGCCAGTCAATTTACTTGCAGTAAGGATACCGTTCAGCGGGCTTTGCTAGACTTAACCTATCAGCACTTGATTTACGCCAAGCCTCAAAGTGGCTTCTATGTTTTGGAGCAAGAGCCGGGTCGCCACCAAGATCTCCCTCTTAAATTCGAGGAAGACCGGAACCAAGCTTTTGAAGATTTTCGGACTTGTATCAATGAAACCTTAATCGGTCGTGAAAATTATTTATTTAATAATTTTTCAGATCAGGCGGGCTTGCAAGAGGTACGCCAGTCTATTCAGGCTTTATTAGAGGAGGAAAGTATCTATACAACTGCAGATCAGATTGTATTGACCTCTGGAACTCAGCAGGCGCTTAATATCCTCAGCCAGATTGACTTCCCCAATAAAAAATCGCAGATTTTGATCGAGCAACCGACTTATCATCGGATGAACCAGCTCCTCGATACTCAGCAACTTCCCTACCGGACGATCGAGAGAACCTTAAAGGGGATTGATCTCGAAAACCTTGAGGAGATTTTTAAAAGTGGCCATATCAAATTCTTTTACACCATCCCCCGTTTTCACTACCCACTCGGTCATAGCTATTCCCCTAAGGAGAAAGAAGCTATTTTACAACTAGCGGATCAATATGATGTCTACCTAGTCGAGGACGACTATCTGGCCGATCTCGATGCCAGTAATGCTCCTTCTTTTCATTATCTGGATCGGAACAACCGGGTCATTTATATCAAATCTTTTTCGACCAATCTCTTTTCTGCCCTTCGAATCACGTCCATGATTCTTCCCAAGGAACTCCTAAAGCCGGTCTTAACCTATAAGACCATTCTAGACTATGATAGCAACCTCATCATGCAAAAGGCTTTAAGCCTCTATATTGATAACGGGATGTATCTAACAAATAAAAAAAGACTCCTAGCTCGAAGAAAAGAGGAAGAGACAAATCTGAAGACCTTAATTTCTCAGTCTTCCCTCCTATCTCAACTCACCCTGAACCACGACGGGGTCCTAGTTGATCTCAGCCACGTTAGATCCCTTGCGGCCTTAAAACACAGTGGCCTCCCTCTTGATTTTTTTGAAGCAGCCTATATTGCTAACTGTCCTTATCAACTAGTTAAGATCAAATCAGCTGATGTTGCTCGTGTTTTACCTGAACTCTCCTCCTTATTTAAAACAGAAAACCTCGTATAAAACTATACGAGGTTTTCATCTATTTCTTCAACTGCTCATAGATTATTTTAGCATTTTGAATACCGACATGATAGTCTAGACGAATTAAGCGAATCGCTTCCATCTCAGATTCTTTGAGGTACTTTTCCTTTTGTTCCTTGGGGATACTACCTGGTTGAAGGAGATAATGGGTAAATTGACTTCTGACTTTATTGAGCTCAACTTGAAGAGTGAAATAAAGTCCAAACAAGACAAGGACAACCCCCATCAGGATAAGATCATTTGACATAGCTTGTGCTTCCTTTTCTGTTCTTTTCTCTATTTTACAGCTTTCCATCAACAAAAACAAGAGGCTGGGACAAAAGTCCTAGCCTCTTGTTTTTGGATTGTCGAGCAAGACGCAGTGGTTGAGTGGGCTCTACTACGCTGATTTCATCAGCTTTTACAACCCTACTCAACTGTGCGGAGGTGGGACGACGAAATCGAATTCTAACGAATGACCGATTTCTGTCCCACTCTCCTTGTTTGTCTTTATTTCATCATGCCTGCTTGGAGGTCGTACATTTTCTTGTAAGTTCCACCAAGAGTAATGAGTTGTTCGTGGTTCCCCGCTTCGATGATTCTTCCCTTTTCAAGAACATAGATACAGGTAGCATCCTGGATGGTTGAGAGTCGATGGGCGATGGCAATGGTCGTCCGACCTTGGCGCATCTTCTTCAGAGAGTTTTGAATTAACTCTTCAGTCTCTTGGTCAATATTTGCAGTCGCCTCATCTAAAATCAATATCTTTGGCCGGGCTGCAATGGTCCGAGCAAAAGCAAGAAGCTGACGCTGACCAGTGGATAAAGTCGATCCTCGCTCAGTTACTGGATGGTCATAGCCATCAGGAAGACTCTCAATAAAGTCTGCAACATCCACAAATTCCGCAGCTTCTTGTATTTTCTCATCCGACAATTCTTCATGATACATTCGGATATTGGAAGCAATGGTTCCATGATAGAGGAAGGGTTCTTGCAAGACTAAACCTATAGCATTTCGCAAGGCTTCTTGACTATATTCTTTGATATCGTGTCCATCAATCAAAATCTGACCACGATCAAACTCATAAAAGCGCATAAAGAGATTGATGATAGAGGATTTACCAGAACCAGTATGGCCGACAAAGGCAATGGTTTCTCCATTTTTGACCTCAAACGAAATATCTTTCAGGACCTCTTGTTTACCATCATAAGAAAAAGACACATGTTCAAAGCGAATATCTCCTCGTTTGATTTCTTCTCGGCTGCCGGCTTGCTTGGGTTCCTTATCTGATCGATCCATCACTTCAAAGACACGACCCGCAGAAATGGTAGAGGTCTGCAAAGTAGCAAAGTTCTGCGTAACATCAATCAAGGGTTGGAACAGCTGACTAACATACTGAATAAAAGCGTAGATAAGACCCGCTGTAAAGCCAGAGGACTGCCAATTGAGGCCGAAAAAGGTCAGAATAACTGCATAGGCCAACACCTGTAACAGAGTCATCGCTGGCCTTAAAAAGAGGGAATTGATATCCACAGACCGGTTGGCATAGTCCAAATGTTCCCCATTAATCTGTTCGAACTCATCCGTCAAACGTTTTTCTTGACGGAAAGCCTGCACGATCCGCATTCCTTCTATGGATTCAGATAATTTCACATTGATATCTGATAATTTCTGTCGGGTCATCTTGACCAGACGACTGGATAACTTGCGATAGAGACTAATAGAAAACCAAATAATCGGAAGAAAAGGCAAAATCCAAATAGTCAAATGCCAGTCCAGACTAAACATGGTCACCAAGGTCACTACAAAAAGTAAAAAGGATGAAACCAGACTTGAGAAGACTGTGGAAAACATATCTGCGACTGCCTGTGTATCATTGGTCACACGGGAAACAATCGAACCTGCTGCTGTCTGGTCGTAAAAAGCCATGCACAACCCTTGTAGATTGCGGAAAACATCTAGCCGGATATCTCTTACAATCGAATTGGAGACACGTGAAAAGGTCAATTGACTCAGATATGTTGCAAGCACGCGCCCAATAAATAGTCCATAATAAAGAATAAGAAACTGAAAAGCATTCATAACCGGTGAATCTGCTTCTTTTGGATCCACCAGGTGGTCAATGTACCAACGCGCCGCAAGAGGAATCGCTGTTAACAAGAGACTGGTCAAAAAGGTAAAGACCAATGCCAAAGCCGTCAACCACTTATAGCGCCACATGTATGTCAAGAGACGCTTCATGACAGGTGCTTCAGATGATTTCATTGAGCCTTCCCTCCATTTCTTCCGATAATTGTTGCGCTTGGTAGGTTTCATAATACCAACCTTGTTGGGCCATTAATTCCTCGTGATTTCCTCGCTCCTTTATCTGACCATTCTCCATTACCAGGATCAAATCCGCATGTACAACAGAAGACAAGCGATGGGCGGTAATAATCGTTGTTTTCCCCTCGCGTTCCTGCTTCATATTTTCTATAATCTGATGCTCCGTCTTAGCATCTACTGCAGAGAGGGAATCATCCAAAATTAGGATTTCCGGATTCATGACCAAGGCTCGACTCATAGCTATCCGCTGCTTCTGCCCTCCGGAGAGAGAAACTCCTCTCTCACCGATGACTGTTTCCATCTGGTCTGGCATGGCTAGGATATCCTCATAGACCCCACAAGTTCTCAGGGCATCGATTAACTCTTCTTCCTTGATCTGTGGATCAGAAAAAGCCACATTCTCGCGAATGGTCATGGCAAAGAGGATCTGATCTTGAGGGACATAGCCAATCAAGCTGCGCAAATCGTCCAACCGATAGTTTTTGATGATGATCCCATTTAGAAAGATAGCTCCCTGATCTAAGTCGTGCTCTCTAAGTAAGAGACGCAACAAGGTGGTCTTTCCAGATCCAGTTGGTCCCACAATGCCAAGAGTTTGCCCTTGTTCTAAGCGAAAATAAACCTTTTCAAGAACAGGCTCTTTCTCATAGGAAAATTCTTCGATAGCATACTCCAAATCTCCATTTTGAATGCCTGTGACTGGATGAACTGGATCTTTGATAGCAGGCGTTTCCGCTAAAAGTGTTTCAATTCGCTCATAAGAGACGCTAGCCCTCTGACTAATATTAAACAAAAATCCCATGGCTTGTAGGGGCCACACCAACATATTGAGATAAGTGATAAACGTGACGATTTGACCAACCGTCAAGCTCCCCTCCTGGACAAAGAGGCCCCCAAAATAAAGGGTTAAGACATAGGAGAGACCTACAAAAAGAAGAGTGGTCGGATCAAATAAAGCATTATAACTAGCTGAAGTCATATTCTTTTGAAAGACCATTTGATTGGTCTTTTCAAAGGCTTGAATCTCATCTTCTTGAAAGCCAAAGGATTTGGTTACCCTAACACCAGAAACTGATTCCTGAACAAAGTTGTTCAATTCTGAAAAGCCTTCTTGGGCTTCCTTGAAGGCCTGATGATTTTTGCGTCCAATAGCTGAAGTCACTAGGACCATGACCGGCAAGGGGACAATCGCTAGTAGGGTTAAGCGCCAATCAATCATGAAAAACATACTAATTAGGGTTACCAAGGCTGTCACAGAGGCATCGACTGCAGACATGACCCCACCACCTGCAAACATGGTTACTGCATTGATATCATTGGTCGCATGCGCCATGAGATCCCCTGTTCGATAGCGCTGATAGAAAGAAGGCGACATGAATGTAAATTGTTTAAACAAGCGATAACGTAAAATCCGGGCCAACTTATTGGCGGTTCCAAATATATAGCGACGCCAAATAAAACGAAGTCCATACATGGTAAGAGCTACAATGACTAAAAGTGCGATATCCATAAATAACCGCCATGGCCTTAACTGTCTATTATCAATCAAATCAATCACCATTCCCATGATTCTTGGAGGAATGAGATTTAAAAAACTGACCAAAATCAAGGACCCTATCCCAATCAAATAGCCCTTCTTTTCGACTTTAAAAAACCATGAGAGTTTCCCTAACAGGTTCATTTTATTTCCCCTTTTTTGTGAGTTGCCAACTCCGATCCACTAGTGCAAATAGCTCTTCATCAGCTAATGTATTGTCTAATGGGATACTCACCCAATATTTTTTATTCATATGAAATGCCGGATAAATCCCCTTCTCTTGCGTTAAATCCGCAACTTGATTGGTCTTGACATTCAAGACTTCAATTTTTCCAGATTTACCAGCATCCAATTTTTTCCAATCAATGGCCATAAACACCCCATACCACTTGAGAGTGTCTCGATGACGAATAGCACCTGAATCTGGAGATCTTTCCCATAAATACTCAATCCTTCCTTGGAAGCGTTGGGAAATATAGTTCATGAGACGTTTTGCTTGTGGGTAGAGAAAATCTTCCACCTCGAAACATGACTGTCGAATGGCTGCCAGGGTTTCCTGACAAACTTCGCGAACTTGACCGACAAAATGTCCTTGGAGTTGTTCTAGATGGATCTGAATATATTCATCTCCTGTATCCTGATCATAGACCTTAAAGGAAACCTCCTGAGCCTTAATCCACATCTTTAAGAAAAAACTACCAGACAAGACTGGGCATTGGTATTCGAAAATGCCATCCATTTTCTTAAAACCATATGCCTGTGCTTTATCTGGCTGAAAGCTATATTTGTCAAAATAATGCTCTAAAAACATCTTCTCTCCCTTATGCATGACTGAACGAGAAGAGGCTGGGAACAATGTGCCCAACCTTGATAACTCAACCATAAAACGGCCTAAGCTAGTGATCTAATCCTTTAAAACACGATGCGTGTCCCATGCAGTTGATGAACGCCTAATTGCTTCAAAAAAAGCTGACGATTCTCTAGCGTTACGCCCCCACCTGGTAGGATCTGAATCTTTCCCTTGGCTACAGCCAGTAAACGATGATAGTGGGCAAAGCGTTGCTCAAGTGTTGCGTCTAGACTGCCACCACGTGTCAAAATACGAGCCACACCCTGGCTAGCGAGCCAGTCAATTGCCTCTAGCTGATCCTCAACTGCTAGCTCGTCAAAAGCCATATGAAAGACAACTTCTGAGTCCCCACATGCAGCCAGTAATCTCTGGATGACTAACCGATCCAACTGAGCATCCTCGTTCAGCGCCCCAAGCACAAAACTAGACACCCCTAATTCTTTTGCCGCACCAATGTCTGTCAACATGGCATCGACTTCAGAAGCTGTATAGACGAAATCTCCTCCACGCGGACGAATAATGACACAAAGATCCACAGACTTCTCGCTTGTGAGTTTGAGCGCTTCTTTGATCACGCCCAGACTGGGGCTAGTCCCTCCTACTGCAAGGTTATCACATAGTTCAATGCGACTAGCACCGGCAGCAATCGCCTTGTCAAGCAAGGTTAAATTCTCCGCACAAAATTCAAAGACAACCATCACAACTCCATCTTCAAAGATTTAAAATAACGATATACGAATTGTCACTTTAGCATTGCCATTTTCTACTCTCGCTTTTGGAATGCTATAACCAGCCTGAGGAATCTCTAGCAAGATTTGATCCCCACTCACTGTCAAGGCTGATCCGTCTTGACTGGATTGATCTTTCAAATAGTTGAGAACCAAGGATTTCGGAATAGGCATTTTCCCTAATTTAGCACCTGTTACAGTCAACTTCATAACATTATTCTCGACTTGTCCCATCATCGTCAAATCCAGGTAACTATCAACAGGTCCAAGCGATACTGGAACTTTGACATGAAGGTCATTGCCATCCATCCCAAGAGCCATCTTTTCATAGTCAGAATTTTCAAGAGCTGATCCTGCACTAGTTTTTACGACTTGGCTCAATTGCACAGAATTAAGAGTCAGCTCAGTAGAAAGACCCTCCGTACTCACAGAGGCATTTGAAACCGCATTTTGAGCTAGTTCAATAAATGAGCTTCCTGCCTGCACGTTTCTTAATTGCTCCCCTTCAGGGATAGATCCAGGAACCAACAAGAGCACTAATAAAATAAATAAAACGATAAACAAGCCAATTAGGCGTCTGATCCATTTAAACATTTGTTTCTCCAATACGTGAAAAGTTGTATTCCTATTGTACCCTAAATCCAAAGAAATTGCGACTAAGAGGCGCCTTTAGAAAGCAAAAGAGACCGAGGAAACCCCGTGTCTCTCTTTGTATTATTTCGATTTAATATAGTTGACACCATCTGCTTTCGGAGCAACTGCTTGTCCGAAGAAGGCTGCCAAGACAATCATGGTTAAGACATACGGTGCAATTTGCAAGTAAACAGTTGGAACTCCTTTAAGGAAGGCTAATTGGTTACTGATAACCGCCAAACTTTGTGAAGCTCCGAAGAAAAGACTAGCCAACATAGCACCAATAGGATTCCACTTACCAAAAATCATAGCTGCAAGGGCGATAAATCCAGGTCCTACGATGGTTGTTACTGCGAAGTTAACTGAAACGGATTGCGCATAAATGGCTCCTCCAATACCAGCTAGGGCTCCAGAAATCATAACTCCCAGGTAACGCATTCTATAAACGTTAATTCCCAAGGTATCCGCTGCTTGTGGGTGCTCCCCAACTGAACGAAGACGCAATCCAAATTTTGTCTTGAACATAACAAACCAAGCAAAGAATGAGAAGAGAATGGCTATCCAGCCGATAATACTAGCATTATTGAAAAAGATATCGCCAATGACTGGAATTTTGGATAGAAATGGAATCGATGTTTTCCCAAAGGCAACTTTGATATTATCCGTTTGTCCTTTGTTGTACATCGCTTTAACAAGAAAGACTGCCAATGGTGCTGCCATCAAGTTCAAGACTGTTCCTGAGACGATATGATCTGCACGAAAATGCACCGTTGCGACCGCGTGAATCAAAGAGAAGAGAACTCCGATACCTGCTCCAACAATCAAGGAAACCCAAGGTGTCCAACTTCCTAAAGTAGGTTCAAAAGTCAAGTTAAAGACAATCCCTGCGAAGGCTCCCATCACCATGATTCCTTCAAGACCAACGTTGACAACTCCTGCGTGTTCTGAGTAAGCTCCTCCAATACTTGTGAAGATGAGCGGCGCTGCATACACAATCATAGAGGAAACAAGAATACTTAAAATCGTTACAATACTCATTAGTTTGCTCCTCCTTTTTTAGCTGAACGCATCGAAATCATTTTTTCAATAATGTAGTGAGCACATACGAAGAAGATGATAGAAGCTGTTACGATTTGAACAATTTCTTCCGGAATAGCCGCTGGCTTCATTCCGACACCACCAACTTGAAGAACTCCAAACAAGAAGGCCGCAAATGGAATACCAATAGGTGAATTCATAGCAAGAAGGGCTACTGCCATTCCGTTAAATCCAACGCTCATTGAGCTACCTTGGACATAAACATTTGAGTAAGTACCCAATCCTTCTACAACCCCACCAATACCAGCTAGGGCTCCAGAAATGATCATTGAAAGGATGATAGTCCGTTTAGCAGACATCCCTGCATAATCCGCAGCATTCGGATTCAAACCTACGGCACGAATTTCAAATCCAAGGGTCGTTTTCTTCATTACAAACCAAATCACTACAACTGCAATAAGGGCAAAGAAAATACCGATATTCATTTGTGATTTGTTGGTCAATTCTCTCAACCATTGTGTTTGATAAACAGCATTCGCTCCAACATCAATACTCGAGTCTTTGTTCTTCATAATACTTGCTGGGAAGCTGTGAATGAGGGCATTCCCTGAGAAGAGAACAATATAGTTCATCATGATGGTGATGATGACTTCACTAGTACCGAGGTAAGCACGAAGGAAACCTGGAATCGATCCAACAAATCCTCCTGCAATAGCTGCCACTAAAACTGTCATCGGGATCATGACAACACGTGGTAAATCTGGGAAGGACAAAGCAAACCAAGTCGCCATAATCCATCCTGCAAAGGCTTGTCCTGGAAGGCCGACATTGAAGAAGCCGGCACGGCTAGCTACCGAGAATCCAAGGGCGATTAAGATAAGTGGCCCCATCGCACGAGAGATTTGTCCCAAACTTTTCACTGAGCCAAAGGCTTTATTGAAGAGAAGTTCGTATCCCCAAAGCGCGTCATAGCTAAAGATCCACATGATGATGGCCCCTAAGATCAAACCTAGAAAGACAGACACCAATGGAACAGCAATTTGTTTTACATTCTTATTCATTTGATGCTCCCTTCTCAACCTTTCCTCCTGCCATCAGGATTCCAAGTTCTTGCTTATTCGTCGTTTCAGGGGTTACGATCCCTTGGATCTTCCCATCATGAATAACCGCAATACGGTCAGAAACATTCAAAATTTCATCTAGTTCAAAGCTAACAACAAGTACAGCTTTCCCATTATCCCGTTCTTGGATCAAACGTTTGTGAATGTACTCAATCGCTCCAACGTCCAAGCCACGTGTTGGTTGACTGACAATCAAGAGATCTGGGTCACGGTCGATTTCACGAGCGATAATGGCTTTCTGCTGGTTACCACCGGAAAGAGCTTTAGCTGGAACCACTTCACTGGCTGCACGAACGTCAAATTCTTCCATCAGTTTCTTAGCAAAAGAAGTGATTTTTGGATAGTTTAAAATCCCATTCTTACTGAGTGGCTCCTTATAATAAGTTTGCAAGGCAATGTTTTCAGAGATCATCATATCCAGAACCAATCCATCCCGATGACGATCTTCTGGAACGTGTCCCACCTTCATCTCCGTAATTTGACGGGGACGAAGTCCGACAACATCCTTGCCTTTAATCTTAATCAAACCAGATTTCACCTTCCGAAGACCAGTAATGGCTTGGATCAATTCAGACTGACCATTTCCATCAATCCCCGCAATCCCGACAACTTCACCTGCACGAAGTTCTAAAGATAGATTCTTAACAGCAGGCACACCACGGTTTTCGTTAACTACTAAGTTTTCGATAGATAGGACCACTTCTTTTGGTTGAGAAGGACCTTTCTCTGTTTTAAAGGAAACAGAACGACCGACCATCATTTCAGCTAAATCTTGGTTTGTAGCACCTGCAATTTCAACTGTTTCAATGGATTTACCACGACGAATGACTGTTACGCGGTCTGCGACAGCACGAATTTCATCTAACTTATGCGTAATCAAGATAATCGATTTACCTTCATTCGCTAAGTTTTTCATGATAGTCATCAATTCTTCGATTTCAGAAGGGGTTAGAACCGCAGTTGGTTCATCGAAGATCAGGATATCGGCTCCACGATAAAGCGTCTTTAAAATTTCTACACGTTGCTGAGCACCAACAGAAATATCCTCAACTTTCGTATAGGGATCTACTGCCAAACCATACTTTTTAGATAATTCAAGAATATCTTGACTGGCTTTTTTAAGGTCTAAAACACCATGTTTAGTGGTTTCAGAACCAAGGATAATATTTTCAGCAACAGTAAAGGCTTCAACCAACATAAAGTGTTGGTGTACCATTCCAATTCCTAAAGAAGCTGCTTTTGAAGGTGAGTCTAGGTTAACAGTTGTTCCATTTACCAAGATATCTCCGCTCGTTGGTTCCAACAAACCAGCTAGCATATTCATCAGGGTAGATTTTCCTGCACCGTTTTCTCCAAGAAGTGCATGGATTTCACCTTTGCGCAACTGAAGGTTAATCTTGTCATTTGCTACAAATTCACCAAATTTTTTGGTAATCTCACGCATTTCGATGACATATTGATGTGTCATGTGCTGTTTCCTTTCAAAAATTTTTATTTCAATAAAATCTATTAGATCCACACTAACAAATTTTATTGAGACAAAAAAGTCTCACTTTAAAAGAAACGGCCCTATAAGGCAGGGCCGGTCCAATCAAATATTATTTTTCAGGAACTTTAATAGAACCATCAAGGATTTTAGCTTTTGCATCTTCAACAGCTTTTTTAGCATCTGCAGAAAGGTTGTCCGTTGTCAAGTCAACACCGCCATCTTTCAAGCTGAATGTCTTCACTTCACCACCTGGGAATTTACCTTCAGAAGCTAATTTAGCCAAGTCTTGTACTGATTTACCAACTTGTTTCAAAGAAGAAGCCAATACAAAGTTTGATTTTTTACCATCTTTAGAAGTATATTCGCCTTCAGCTTTTTGGTCACGGTCAACACCAAGAACCCAAACTTTTTCGTCTTCATTTTTCTTCTCGTTCAAGTCTTTTGCTTCAGAGAAGACACCTGCACCAGTACCACCAGCTACTTGGTAGATAACGTCTGCACCTGCAGCGTATTGAGTAGCAGCAATAGTTTTACCTTTAGCGGCGTCACCAAATGAACCAGCATAGTCTACTTGAACCTTAATAGATGGGTCAACAGATTTAACACCAGCTTCAAAACCAGCTTGGAAACGTGAAATAACTTCACCTTCCATACCACCTACGAAACCAACTTGTTTTGATTTTGTTGTTTTCGCAGCAGCAACACCAGCAAGGTAACCAGCTTCATTATCCGCAAATACTGCAGATACTACATTCTTTTTACCTTCAATACGGTCATCGATGATAACAAAGTTAGTGTCTTCATTGTCAGAAGCTGCTTTTTCTACTGCATCACGCAAGGCAAAACCTACACCGAAGATCAATTTGTATTCGTCAGAAATAGCTTGGTCCAAGTTTGTTGCATATTGTGATTCATCTGTTGATTGGAAGTAATCAAAACCATTTCCTTTAGAAAGACCGTTTTCTTTCCCCCATGCTTGCAAACCTTCCCAAGCAGATTGGTTGAATGATTTGTCATCCACACCACCAGTATCGGTAACGATAGCAGCTTTCAAATCTGTTTTAGATTCTGAGTTAGCGCTATCTTTTTTAGACGCACGATTACCACATGCTGCAAGTCCGATAGCAGCGACAGTTACTAGACCAAGACCTAGCCATTGTTTCTTGTTCATTACTGAACCTCCTAAATTGTTGTGCAACATTGTTGCGAAGTATTGAAAGGGTCAACAGACCGCCTCACAGACTCTCTAAGTAAGGTCTGTAAAGGAATATGGAAGTAAATCCTTGACCGTCATCACGACCGTCGATTTATTTTGAGATACCAAGGTTACAGGAAGGTCTGGCTCAAAAAATTCAGCCATCACCTGACGACAGGCCCCGCATGGTGAGATTGGTTTCTCTGTTTGCCCGTAGACAATGAGCTCTTTAAAATCGCGAGCCCCTTCAGAGACAGCCTTAAAAATCGCTGTCCGCTCCCCACAATTGGTTAATCCAAAACTAGCATTTTCAATATTGACACCTGTATAGATGTCCCCATTCTTTGTTAACAGTACAGCTCCCACCGGAAAATGAGAATAAGGTACATAGGCCTGCTTGCTCACTTCAACTGCTAATTCGATCAAATCAGTAGTCGCCATCAGCTAGATTCCCTTCCACAATCGCTACACCAGAAGAAGTCCCAATACGGGTCGCACCAGCTTCGATAAAAGCAAGAGCATCTTCATAAGATCGAGCCCCACCAGAAGCTTTGACACCCATTTCTGGTCCTACTGTTTGGCGCATTAAGGCCACATCTGCTACAGTCGCTCCTCCAGTTGAGAAACCAGTTGAGGTTTTCACAAAATCTGCTCCAGCTGACTTAGCAATTTGGCAAGCAAGGACCTTTTCATCATCTGTTAAGAGACAGGTCTCAATAATGACCTTGACAAGCTTATCACCGCTCGCTTCCACTACTGCTTGAATATCTTCCTCAACTAGTGCTAAATTCTTAGACTTAAGAGCTCCGATGTTGATGACCATATCAATTTCATCGGCCCCATTTTGAATGGCATTTTTTGTTTCACACGCTTTGACAAATGGTGTATTTGCTCCCAAAGGAAAACCAATGACGGTACAAACTTTAACGTCTGAATCGCGCAAACCTTCCGCAGCAAAATTCACCCATGTAGGATTGACACAGACACTTGCAAAATCATAATTCTTAGCTTCTTCAATCAACTTTTCGATTTGTTCTTGTTGTGCATCTGGTTTTAAAAGAGTGTGATCAATATATTTATTTAAATTCATATCATCTCCTAAAGGTCCCTAAGATATTATTTCAATAATCTCTGTAACGCTTTCAGCTCTTTTTAGTATTTTAACATTTTTTTTGAATTCTGTAACGCTTTCTTGTGAATTTTTTTCATTCATGTAGATGCGCGCGATTCGTTCACCTTTTTTTACCTGCTCTCCCACTTTTTTATCAAACACAATACCTGTTTCATAATCCAGAGGATCTGATTTGACAGCACGTCCCGCTCCTAAACGCATGGCAAATAGCCCAAACTCCATGGCTGGCAAGGCTGCAATGAAACCATCTTGATCCGCTGTTACTTCAATGACCTGATCCACTTTAACAGGCCGATGCAAATCTTCGATGTCGCCACCTTGGGCAAGAACCATTTCTTCGAATTTTGCCAAGGCTTGTCCATTAGTCAACTGCTCCTGTATGGCTTCAATCGATTGATCTACATTAGCTAATTTCAACATGATTTGCGCTAACTCACAAATAAACTCCGTTACGTCCGCTCGGCCCTGCCCCTTAAGAATATCCAAGGCTTCTAAAATTTCTAAACGATTACCAATGCTGGTTCCTAAAGGCTGACTCATATCTGTAATGACAGCGATGGTTTTCCGTCCCACTGCATTTCCAAGATCCACCATGGTGCGTGCTAGACGACGAGCATCTTCGATATTCTTCATGAAGGCTCCTTCGCCCACTGTCACGTCCAAAAGAATGGCATCTGCACCAGATGCAATTTTCTTACTCATGACGGAGCTAGCAATTAAAGGAATGGTATCCACTGTCGCCGTCACGTCACGAAGAGCATACAAGAGTTTGTCTGCTTTCACAAGTTGGTCGGATTGCCCAATGACCGACAAGCCGATTTCCTGTACTTGCTGGATAAATTCCTCTTGACTCCGTTCGATTTGGAATCCTTTAATGGATTCCAATTTATCAATGGTTCCACCAGTGTGACCCAAGCCACGGCCGCTCATCTTGGCAACCGGAACTCCGAAACTTGCTACCAAAGGCACTAAGATCAAGGTTACCTTATCGCCGACACCGCCAGTCGAGTGCTTATCAACCTTAATCCCTGGAATCGCTGATAAGTCAAACTGTTGCCCTGTTTCCACCATCTTCATGGTCATATAAGAGATTTCTTCCGTTGTCATCCCTTTAAAATATACGGCCATGGCAAAAGCAGACATTTGGTAATCCGGAACGGTTCCAGCCACATAGCCTTCAATCAACCATTCAATTTCTTCCTTGCTTAAGGCAAGGCCATCTCGTTTTTTCTGAATGATATCTACTGCTCTCATGATACTTTCTCGCTTCTTAAAATATAATAACCCTTGTCCTTTTTCACAGTCTCACAATTACCAAATGTCTCTTCCATTTTGGCTTTAGCACTTGGAGCACCTTGTTTTTTCTGAATGACAATGGTCAAGTCGCCACCTGGTTTCAAATGTTCAAAACTACCGGTAATCACTTGGTGAACCACTTTCTTACCAGCTCGGATCGGTGGATTGCTTATGACATGGTCAAAGACCCCTTCTACTGCTTCATAGACATCCGAAGAAAAAATTTGGGCTTCTACCTGATTGCGGGCTGCATTTTTCTTAGCCAATTCCAGTGCCCGCTCATTGACATCAACCATCGTCACGGCAACACCCTGCGCTTTGACTAGAGACAATCCAATCGGGCCATAGCCACAGCCCACATCAAGGACGCTATCTCCTTCTTGAAAATCCAAGGTTGATAAGAGCACCTGACTTCCAAAATCGATCATTTTTTTACTGAAGACACCTGCGTCTGTATAGAAGTTCATCTTTTGTCCCAATAAAACGACAGACAAATCATGAATATCATGTTCTGCGTCTGGGTTTACATCGAAATACATTTTACTCATATGTTTATTTTATCATAATTTATTCTATTTTTAAATCGTTTACATGACCTCTAAAAATTGGTATACTAAAGACTACAATAGGAGTACCAAATGGACAAAGAATTTCTACATTTCGAAAAAATTAATCGGGAAACCTGGCAGAATCTGCACCGTAAAACCACCCCGCCCCTCTCTCAAACTGAACTCAATTCGATCAAGAGTTTTAACGACCGCATCAACCTTCAGGATGTCCGTGATGTCTATCTACCTTTGACAAACTTGATCGGAATCTACAAACGCTCCAAGGAGGATCTAGCCTTCTCTAAAAGTATTTTCCTTCAAAAAAACAGTGAGCGCCAACCCTTCATCATTGGGGTTTCAGGAAGTGTGGCTGTTGGGAAATCAACCACTAGCCGTCTCCTCCAAATCCTACTTTCTCGAACCTTTGAAGGCTCTACTGTTGAATTGGTAACAACGGATGGCTTTCTCTATCCCAACGCTGTCTTAAAAGAACAGGAACTTCTCAATCGAAAGGGATTTCCAGAAAGTTATGATATGGAGTTACTCCTTCATTTTCTTAATCAGATCAAGAATAATAAGAGCGTAGAGATTCCAGTCTATTCTCACGAAATTTATGACATTGTTCCCAATCAAAAGCAAACAATATTGCCAGCTGACTTTGTCATTGTAGAAGGGATTAATGTTTTCCAAAATCCTCAAAATGACAGTCTTTATATGACAGATTTCTTTGATTTTTCGATCTATGTAGACGCTGCGGTAGACGATATTGAGTCCTGGTATATCGATCGCTTCCAAAAACTCCTGGACTTAGCACAGAATGATCCCAATAACTACTATTATCGTTTTACAAAGCAATCACTAGAAGATGTTTTAAAGATGGCCCATCAAGTCTGGGAATCCATTAATTTAGTGAACCTTCAGCACTACATTCAACCAACCCGTAACCGGGCTGATTTGATTCTCCATAAGGCAAACAACCATGAAATCGACGAAATTTATCTCAAGAGATAATGAATGTCGCCTTTTCACGGGACTTTTTTAAGGAAAAGCTATTTTAGGCTTGTCAAAAGGAAACTTTTCATATATAATAAGAGAGTTAGAATATCATTGGAGGTGAAAAAATTGGCAAACATTAAATCAGCTATCAAACGCGCTGAATTGAACGTTAAACAAAACGAAAAAAACTCAGCTCAAAAATCAGCTATGCGTACTGCAATCAAAGCTTTTGAAGCAAACCCATCTGAAGAACTTTACCGCGCTGCTAGCTCAGCTATCGATAAAGCAGAAACTAAAGGTTTGATCCACAAAAACAAAGCTAGCCGTGATAAAGCACGTCTTGCAGCGAAACTTGGTTAATCAAGAATTGCATACAAAATGAGCTCTCCGGAGCTTTTTTTGTTGCTTCGATATGAGGAGATACGATGAAAATTTCGATTATCGGCTATTCAGGTTCTGGCAAGTCAACGTTGGCTGAAACCTTAGCCCGCTACTACTCCATTCCCAAGCTACATATGGACACCCTTCAATTTCAACCGGGTTGGATAGACAGTGACCGGGATTGGATGGAGCAAGAAATGAAACAGTTTCTCAGTAATCATAGAGACTGGGTCATTGACGGCAATTACTCTTGGTGCTGCTATGAGGAGAGAATGGATCAAGCCGACCAGATTATCTTTCTAAATTTCTCCCGTTGGAACTGCCTCTATAGAGGATGGAAACGATACCGTCTCTATAAAGGCCGAGTCCGTGAGAGTATGGCAGCAGGCTGCCCTGAACGCTTTGATTGGAAATTCATCCGTTGGATTCTCTGGGACGGTCGAACTAAGAATGCCAAAAAAAGGTATCGAAATATCCGTTCTACCTATCCCGATAAATTCATCACTCTCAAGAACCAAAAAGAGCTAGATGCATTTCTAAAAAACACACAATAAAAAAGGTTGGAGATTTTAACCCCAACCTTAAAATGTATACAAACTATTTTAAAGTAAAATAAATTAAACGATTCTGCTAAGAAATAAAAATGAGTTCCAATTTTTAGATTGAATCAAGAGAATACCTAAACTTTCCGCTGTGAGTAAAGTGCCTGAAACAATAACGATTCAGGCACTCGGAATTATTGAGCCTAAGGAAAGTTTTTAATTTGACTTTGTCTTCAATCTGAGGTTAGGGGTACAATCCCCAATCTTTTTATTTATCAACGTAATCGCCACCGGTGAAGCCATAGTATTCTTCCAGACTCAAGCCTGAGTCCGCGATATCCTGTGCTTCTTTTCCGATATAGCGAAGATGCCAGCTTTCTGGCATATAACCTGTCACCTTTTCTTTTCCTTCTTGGTAACGAACTACAAAACCATATTTGGCAGCATTCTTGAGCAACCATTTACTTGGCGCAGGCTCTGTCAGCAAATTCCCACTAGTATCAATCAAATCAAAAGTTAAACCCGTTTGATGCTCACTGTAACCAGGTCTTGCTGAATAGCGATCTGCTGCTTCCTGACCATCTTGATTGACATAGTTTTGATAGAGGCCAACTTGGGTATCGTAACTACGAAAACCACTATATTGGTCACTGATCGGATAACCTTCTGCCTGCATGGCTGCAATCAATCCATGAAGGGCCGAAACAGCTTCAGGATCTTCACCTGGATTAAAGTCCGGCGCCAAAGGATAATGTTTGTTAGCGATCATGACTTCGCCATATTTCCCTTTGACACTATAATAGGAACCATTATAGCTAACACCAGAGTCCACTTTGACATCTGACTTGCTTGCTTTTGATGACTCCTCTTTCCCTGTCTCTTTAGATGGATCTTTTACTGAAGACGTCTCTTTAGAAGACTTGCTAGCTGTTTGTGAGGTTTCTTCTTTTTCAGAAGATTTGGAACTGCTTGATTGAAATTGGGAGCATGCTGTCAGGGTTAACAAGGCAACTGTCACCAAAGTTAATTTGGAAAATCTTGCTTTCATGGGGAATCTCCTATGATTCTTTTGTAACGACAATATCCGTAATGACATAACTTGCACCTACTTTTTTCAAGGTATAAGTCTTGTACTTGCGGTTTTGTGAATCTGGATGGCTATCTGTATAATGGACCGTGAAATCTTCATAGGTCTTGATGGTTACCACACCATTTTCTTCCGTGACACTTTGGATATCCAAAGCTCCTGGAGTGTAGTAGTCAATCTTAGCCTTGCGAACACCATCACCGGTTGTGAATTCAACCATCTCTTTGTAGGCTTGACTTTGTGTGTCATAATATTTGGAATAGGTATTGTTTCGATTAGAGACAGAGCTAAAGACTGCTTCACGATACTCTTTCAAGAACTCTTCTGCCAAAGTACGGTTCTGCTCTTCCTTGGCTTCTTGTGCTTTCTTAGCATCTTGAGCACTCTTAATGCGTTTATAGGTATCCTTTGCTAGTTTGAGTTCGATCGGATCGTTCTCCCCCTCTTCAATGGTCACCTTGGCTTTTTCAGTTGTGTAGGTTTCTCCATTCATGTTGAAAACAGCATGCACTTCAATTTCTTGATAAGGAATGCTATCGACTTCAAAAGTCGTACTCGTTCCAACTTCTTTGCCATTGACCACAACCTTCACATCTGTTGGATTTTCAACTTCTTCTGGAAACTCAACTTCTAAATTGCGTTTTTCAGAATTCAGTTGCAATTCTAATGCATTCTTAGTGGCTTTCTTAGGATTGAGGTGGATCTTAGAAGTAACATTTCCAACCTCTGTTTTCGCGGTCAACTCCATTTCTTTTGCATTGTAATGGAAAGAACCTAAATCTGTGACCTCATCTTTTTTCAAGGTCACTGTTTTATTATCTGCTACTTTGAGTTTAGCCTGATCCAAATTGGTCTTGACCTTAACGTGGATCGGATAGCTAGACACACGGTATTCTTGGAAGATCCCGAATTTCTTGTCGGCCTTTTCCAGACCAAAGATCTTGTTTCCAGATTTATCCGTATAGGTGCCTTCACCACCATCATCAATGATCTTGTTTAACTCTGTACCAATATCGATGCCTTGATCTTCCATACTGGTGATAAAGCTCTCAGCTTCGTCTTTTGTCCACTTATCGCTATCGGTTGAAAGCAAGTCCGCTGCTTCTCGATAGTCCTTGGTATCAACAGCCTTAATAAATTGATCAGCTGTGACTTCGACCCGTGTCGTAGACTGGAAGTAAAAGAAAGTGGCTACTAATGCGATGACAAGAAGGATAAGAGCAGCAATAATCCCAATTTTCTTCTTGGAACCTTTCTTCCCACTCTTTGTTTTTTGCTTTTTAGGTGCCTTTTGTTTTTCCTGAGCTGGAAGAGCTTCTGTAAAGTTTGCTTCAGGATAGACCTGGGTTTGCTCTGCAGCAAGTGGTGGAGCAAACTCTTGAGTCGGCTCTTGAGCGACATATTCCTGTGTTTCTTCTGTTGAATCTGGGGTTGCAAATTCTGCTTCAGGCACAGGTCCTACAAAAAACTCGAAGTTTTGACTTTTAGCCGCGGTAAATTCTTCCGCACTTGGCTTGCGACCATAGGTTTCTTCAAAATGTTGCAACCAAGCCTGACGAGCTGCTAGAAGTGGATCGACATTCTTTACTTCTTCAACTGGTTCAAGCACTGGTTCCTCGACAGGTGATAGATTCTCTTCTGGGGCATTGCCTGCGATAGACTGAATTTGTTTTAAATCAAATCCACAGGCTTTCCCAGCCATAAACTCTTCTGGTGACGGTTTGCGACCGATCACTTTTTCAAATAATTCAACCCATTTCTTCTGCATGGATCTCTTCTCCCTCATTATAAAATAGGGAAAGTGGGTATTCCCACCTTCCTTTTTGTGATATGTTTAGTATCCAAAATTACCCAAGTCTCCAAAATTTGGAGTATTTGTAATAGATCCCATAATAGCTTGTTCCAAAATTTGACGATCCAAGTAAACAACAAGAGCTGCAAAGACAATTAAAATCGCAATGGAAGCTACAAGCAATATGAATTTATCTGCTTTAAATTTTGTGTTGTTCAAGGCTTGGTATACTACATACAAGGTTCCAACTGTATACAAGAAGAAGATCAAGAAGTTAAGGAATCCATAGAATTCATAAGCTTTTACAAGTCCAACTAAGAAAGCAAATAGAGAAATAGGCAAGGTGTAAACAGACAAACGTCCAAACTCTTCAAATGAACGGCCGTATGAATATTCTTTATCTTGAAGAACGACACGACGGACAAAGAAACCTGCTACCTGGAAGGTATAGATATTGAAAAAAGCCATGATCAAGATGATCAGAAAGGCACGGAAATCTGCACCATAACCACCTGTAGCTCCACTAGCTGTGAAGAAAGTGCCCAAGGTCAAGACAAAAGCAGTCAAGACATACTGTAAAATTCCGTTAAGAGCTTTTGGATTTTCTACAGCTGTTGGACGTTTCAAAGCTGAAAGGAACCAATTCCAGTAACCACCAACGGCTACACCAAATTGACTTGGTTGGGCAGGATAAGGTTGTCCTGGTTGACCTTGGTAAGGAGCTTGTTGGTAAGGAGCTTGTTGATAAGCTGCTTGATTAGGTTGTTGGTAAGCTTGTTGTGGAGCTTGTTGGAAAGCAGGACCATTCGTTGGAGCAACTTGAGGTGCCGGTTCTTGAACTGGAGCTGCTACTGGTTCTTCTGTAGGTGCTGCTGGTGCTGCTGGTGCTGCTGGCGCCGCGACAAACTCTGGGGCTTGTGGCGCTGCAACCGGTTCTTCCACAGGTGCAGTTGGTGCTGCGACAAACTCTGGGGCTTGTGGCGCTGTAACTGGTTCTTGTGGAGCTGCTACAAATTCTGGAGCCTC
>NZ_KB373314.1:407094-554317 GCF_000314795.2 Streptococcus sp. F0442
TTCTTGTGGAGCTGCTACAAATTCTGGAGCCTCTGGAGCTGCAACTGGTTCTTCCACAGGTGCAGTTGGTGCTGCGACAAACTCTGGGGCTTGTGATGCTTCTGGAACCACTACTTCTTCTTGAAACTCTCCAGCAGCAAGTGCTTGAGCAATTTCTTCTGCACTAGCAGAACGACCATTTACGGCTTCAAAATAATCCAGCCAATCTTGTTTTGACATATTTAATCTCCTTAACTATTGTTCATACTAGGGTATTATACAAAATTTCTGAACCATTTTCAATGAAAGACTGGAAAATCCCTGTAATATCTTTTGAAAAACATACAAATTCTATACATTTCTAGAAATAAGTAAAGAAAAACGCCTCTTTTCAGAGGTCGTAGAATGTAGACAAACTATTTTAAAGTAAAATAAGTTAAGCTATTCTTCAAAGAAATAAAAATGAGTTCCAATTTTAAAATCGATTCAAAAAAATACCAAAACTTTCCGCTGTGAGTAAAGTGCCTGAAACAATAACGTTTCAGGCACTCGGAATTATTGAGACCTTAGGCTCAATAATTAGTCTTGGAACTTCGAAGAAGTTCGCAGACGTCCGTACTCACCTAAGGAAAGTTTTTAATTTGATTTTATCTTCAATCTGAGACCTCTTTTCAGAGGTCTTTTTTTAGGATTCAAATGCATCCATGCCACCTTGGACGTTGGTCACATCATAGCCTTGCTCTTCCAAAAATTGGCAAGCGCGTGCTGAGCGTCGACCAGACTTGCAGATGACATAATAGGACTGATCCTTCTCTAATTCCTGGTAGCGATCTGCTAACTCCGATAGGGGAAGAAGACGAACTCCATCTAAATGAAGCACATCATACTCTTCCTGCTCGCGTACATCAAGAACGTGTAAGTCTCCTTTTTGATAAGCTTGGTAAAAGCTTGAAAATAGAATTTCTTTCATGATTTCTCCTATATGGTCTGTTATGGAAGGGTTAGAATTTCATAGTTAAAGCTAATTGACTCTAAAAATCGGAACAAGTCTTGGGTCTTAATAAAGATGGTTTTTTCATTGGTATTGGGATGGAAGGTCATGATCTCCTCTGACACAATGTCTTTATCGAAATAGACTCGAATATCTTTTTCTTCATTGTTTAATAAACCAAATGGAGAAACCGTTCCTGGCGGTAATTGCATTTTTTCTGCTAGGGATTCGGCTGAAGCCATACGGATCCGGTTGGCTTCCACTTGCTCTTTGAAATCATCCATATCCAATGGTTTCTTGTCGTCCATGATAAGCAGATAGAATTGGGTTTTCTTCTTGTTGGTCAAAAACATGGACTTGGTCCGCACACCTTCTAAGCCTTCAATGTAAGAATCGGCCTGCTTAGTCGTGAATGCAGGTGGGTGTTCCACTACATCAAATTTGATCCCAAGTTCTTCTAATTTGTCCTTAACTTGTTGGTATGCCTCCATCTCCGATCTCCTTTATTTTTGAATGATCTGTTGAACCAACGTTTGCAATTCTGGCACCACCTCTGCCTCAAACCAAGGATTCTTAGCCATCCAAATTTGATTGCGAGGGGAAGGATGAACTAGTGGAAAATAGGTTGGCAAATAGTTCTTAAAATGCTGTACCCGTTCGGTTACCTTGCCACTAACTTTCTCATGAAGGTAGTAGGCTTGGGCATATTGTCCAATCAAGAGGGTCAACTCAATATCCGGACACTCCTTGAGGAGTTGAGGGTGCCACTTTTCCGCAAAGCCTTTGCGAGGGGGAAGGTCACCAGATTTTCCATGCCCTGGGAAATAAAAGTCCATGGGAATAACTGCAAACAAACCAGAATTGTAAAAGGTGTTTTCATCAACTCCTAACCATTCGCGCAGGCGGTCACCACTCTTATCCTTCCAGTAAATCCCAGCTTCCTCCGTCTTCATTCCTGGAGCTTGTCCAATAATATTGATGCGAGCAGTTTTTGGAGCTGCAAAGAGTGGCTCAATCCCTCTATCCGTATAAGCTTTATTTTGAGGGTCTGCCATAATAGCTTCTTTAATGGTTTCAATCCTTGACATACGAACTCCTTCTATGGAAAAACTCAGCCAGAAAACCTGGCCGAGCAGTGGATTATTTGATTAATTCGTAGATGGCTTCTGCGTAAATAGCTGCTGCACGATAGAGATCTTCAACATCTGCGAATTCATTAGCTTGGTGCATCGTATTGACATAATCTGGGAACATAGCTCCAAAGGCAACACCACGTTTCAAGAGGCGACCAAAGGTACCACCACCGATCACTTGTTCGTGTCCTTTGAGACCAGTTTGTTTTTCATAAACACGCAAGAGAGTGGATACCAATTCATCATCCATCGGAACATAGTGAGGTGTGTGACCATGGGCTGACAAGCTCACTGTAGCCACTCCTTCGATCTTTTCAAGGATGGCTTTGATGGTTTCAGGATCTGTTCCTTGAGGGTAACGGATATTGAGGGCAATGGTATTGTCTGCTTGGCTTTCATCAAAATGGAAGACCCCTGCATTCATGCTCAATGGTCCCATTTTGGCATCTGTATGGGCAATATCTAATTTTTCACCAGCAAAATCTTCGTGAAGAAGCGAAGCTGTCACATGAAGGTAAGCCTTAGCAGCGCCACCAAAATCAAATTGGTTCAATAAGAGAGCCAAATAGGTTGCACCATTGATCCCATCTTCAGGAGTTGATCCGTGAGCCGATTTCCCAATAATCGTAACGGTATAGGTTTCTTCATCCACGGTTGAGATTTCATACTGAAGCTGGTGTTCCTTGGCAAAGGCATCTAAGAGGCCAGCAAGATCTGGAAGTTGTCCAGAAACGACTGCCGTCGCAGACTCTGGCACCATGTTTTCACGAAGACCACCTGTAAAGCTATGAAGTTTAGCCTTCCCAGTGTTGTCATTTCCAAAATGAAGGTACTCCGTAATGTTTCCTTTTTCCCCATTGATGATTGGGAATTCCGCATCTGGAGAGAAGCCAAAATCTGGCTCTGGAAGACCGACATGCTTGAAATAGTAGTCCATGTCAGCCCAACCTGATTCTTCATCCGTTCCGACTACAAAACGCACGCGCTTAGAAACTGGAAGTCCTAAGTCTTTAATGATCTTCAAACCATAGTAGCAAGCCATTGTAGGCCCTTTATCATCAGATGAGCCACGCGCATAGAGCTTGCCATCGATAATTTCAGGTTTGTAAGGGTCTGTCTTCCAACCACTACCTGCAGGCACGACGTCCATATGGGCAAAGATCCCAAGCTCTTCTTCTCCTTCACCAAAGGTAAAGTGACCAGCATAATTGTCAACGTTCTTAGTTTCATAGCCATCACGCTTGGCAATTTCTAAGAATTTTTCAAGAGCTTTTACAGGACCAGGTCCAAATGGATGCTCTGCATCTGCCTTGTTGTCATCACGTTCAGAATTGATTTCCAAGAGGCTGTATAGGTCAGCCATCATCTCATCGCGACGTTTTTCTACTTCTGCTTTAAAATCAACTGTTGTCATGCATTCCTCCTCTATCTTCTATTTGCTGAATAGCTTAGCGTTTTTCAATGATTTCGTCAACTGGTAAGCGGTAGCTAGGTTCTACCTTCTCAGCAGCATAGCCGACCGTAATCAAGACTTCCGGACGGAAACGCTCTTCAATGTCCAATACTTCATTGATTTTTGATTTATCAAATCCCAAGATAATATTGGTTCCAATACCTTGGTCCGTCAAAGCAAGTACCAAGTTCATAGCCACAAGACCGGCATTCAAAGCCAAGTAATCACTTGTTTGTTGGGCATCATAGCGAGCAAATTCAGCAGGAAGATTTTGCATAAAGTATTGCAACTGCTCATCTGTGAAGTTCTTAACCCCACCGACACGCGCAATCTTGCGAGCCCGTTTTTGCAAATCGGTATCTGTAAAGAGGGCGATGGTCACAGGGGCTTCCATGACTTGATCGTAGTTTGCACCATAGGCTAATTTTGCCAATTCAGCATTTTTTTGACGAACGACCACAAATTTCCAAGGTTGGCTATTGTGAGCACTTGGAGCTAAGGTCGCAATTTCGATAGCTGTCCGTACATCCTTTGGATCGACCGGCTGGCCAGTAAAATGCTTGATTGCATGACGTTTTTTGTTGAGTTCTAGGAATTTCATAGTCAACTTCCTTTTCTAATTCTATTACCTCTATTTTAACACAAAATGAAAGAGCTTGCAGGGTTTTACAGCCCAAGATTGTGAAAAAAGAAGCGGACATTTTGAAGATCCACCTCTTTTTGGATAGGTTGAATACACAAGAGATCCACCTAGGATTCATTGGAAAGGTCAAAATAGGCAGCTACTACCTTGGCATAGTTGTATTTCTCATTTAAGCTAGCTAGCAACTCACTATTATGGCCTGGATAATTATCCTCTCGTCTCAATTCTTCGTAGAGTTCAATATAGGGAAGGTCCTTGTCCTTGGCATCTTGAAGCTCTGCTTCATAGTCATAGGCCACCTTGCGAAATTGCAGGTTGGTCACCCCATCTTCTTCAACATCAATCAGTGCATACTGGGCTCTGTGGTTTTGAATTGGTTCCCAGTCAAAATAAGGCATGCCAATAGTCCCTGGATTGAGAATCTGCTGGCCCTGACTACCATAACGAAGCAACTGCTTGTGGACATGCCCGTAGATGGCCATATCTGTCTGATCATCCAGCAATTGATCAAAGTTCTCCGTCGCATTAGCTGGACGCAAGTCCCCACCATAATTCTTTTCTGGCAAGTTGTGGCTTAGTGAAAAGCGAATGCCATTGACCTCCTTCTTCCCCACTAGTGGAAGCGAGCGAAGCCAATCGATCCGCTTAGGATCTAGTCCTTCCATGAGGTACTGAGTGAGACGAAGAAGCTGGATCTCCTGCGGATCCTCAAGTCCGTACTCGCCATCCAAGGTCTCTAGAACACAATCGTCCCAATTTCCTCGAACAGCCGCTGTAATCGGAATCGCATCCAGCAAGTCAAAAAGGTCCTCTCGTCCAGGTCCCGGTAGCAAAATGTCCCCTAAAAGCCAGTATTCCGTCGCGCCTAGAGCACGCGCATCCGCAATCACTGCCTCCAGGGCTGTCGTATCTCCGTGAATATCAGATAAAATGGCGATTCGATGGTTCATAACTACTCCTTTATGGATTGAAAAATCTGTGTATATTAAGTATAACAAAAACGAGTACAAAAAGTGAAAACCATCCATTTGAATTAGATGGTTTATCTTATTAGAGCTTATTATACGTTTTAGAGATGATAAATTTGTTTCGAATTATGAGTTAACTATTCCTCATCAGAAAACATCAGTTCATCTATCTTTTCTCTGTCCTCAGCAATTCCTTTATATGACTCAATTGTATTACTAAGGAATTCCATATTTACTTCGTGATTATTTTTATATAAATATATTTGAGCACCTAATGCTTTAAGGGTACCTAGGAGGTCCTTCATTTTTATTAATTCCTCTAAATTCAGATAATCACATTCTAATAAAACTTCTCCCTTTTGGATCTTATTTTTAATTTCACCAATTGGTAAACCAATAGAGTTTCTTATCAATTTACAGGCTTCAAAAATATTATCTGATATTTTAACTTTTGAATAGACTACTGACATCATTTCACCCTTTTAAAAATCTTGCATTATATTAATTCGTTTATCTGGTAAACTTGTTATCCAGTTTCTGCCATGCTATCCACGAAAATGATGATTAAATATAATAGGATATTGTTTATTCTAAAAATAATAAATCTGCTTCATTTTATGAATTTCAATCTTCTTCATAGAACATATAAGAGTCATCTTGCTCAATTTGATTTTTTGTATCTTCCTGTGATTCTATTACATTACTTAAAAACTGCATAGATACAATTTCATTATCAAAAAATAATTGAACCTTCCCACCCAATTCAATTATTTCTTCTAGTGTTTTTCTAAAAAACTTTAATCGATCTAAATTCAAATATTCTGTTTCAACTACAGATGTATTATTGGCTATTTTTTCTTTAATTATTCCAATTGGTTCATGGCTAAAATCTCGTATAATTTTCACGATTTTTATCTCATTACAATTCGATTTTACTTTAGCGATAAATTTATGCACAATTTCTCCTTTTATGAATTAGTTTATGAAATTCTAGTCCTCATCAGAAAACATAAGTTCATCTATTTCTTCTGTGTCTTCTGCGATTCCTTCATAACTGGCAATCATATTATTCAATACTTCTAAAGTTATTTCACCCGTAACATCCTTCACGATCACTTTAGTTCCTAAATTATTTAACCTGTTTATGACTTCTCTAATTTTCTTTAATTCATCTAGTTTCAAATCATTGACTGACATAACTGGTTCGTTTTTTTCTATTCTATATTTTATTTCACTTAAAGAAAATGGAGTAAACTCTCTTAACATCTTATATGTCATTGTTTGATTTGTAATGTGATTAATGATTAGATCTACTGTACTCATTACTAGTTCCTTTTATTGAAAATTATCCACCATATTAATTTTTTTCCCAGTCTCCACCTTGCCATCCCAAAAAATTCTGCATTATAATTAGGTTCTAGAATGAACTAGATATCCCCTTCGTCATCCTCTTCATCCTCTTCATCCTCTACAACCTCAACATTCAAGTGACCATCATCTAGGTATTCTTCTAGAGTGATCTCACCACTTTGAAGCAAGAATTTTTTATTGAGGTTTGTTAACATTTTATCGGCATCATCCAGTAAGACTTCCAGTCGTCTAAGTCCCCAAACAATCTCAAGAATCCCATTCGTATAAGACTTATTTTCTGAAGATTCAATAGAATACATTTGACTTTCTAAAAGCTCAAGACCAGTTTTTAATTGGTCAACACTTGAATCCCAATCTGATTGAATATCGTCGATAAAATCATCTAAATCTTCCTGATTAAGGAATTCTCCATTAAATTTATTATTTAATGACGAACAAACCTGATACAATTTCTCCAATACTTCTTTCATATTCATTTGTTCCTTCTCAATAAACTCTTCCTTTTCACATCATTAAATCTCATCCGAGTCAGTCACTTTACATAGTATATCAAATCTATAGAAAAAAATGTGATAACACCCTGGTTATCACATCTTAAACATTAAGATTACAGTTTAACAATGACTTGCTCACGGCCTGCGAATTCATCAATTTCTTCTTGCCACAATGCTTTTAATTCATCATCAACTACAATAGGACTTCCAATTTCTTCCATTTCTTTAATACGTTCATCAATTGATGGAATATAAACTACAGGACTTTTTATTTTCTTTAGAAAGTCAATAAAATCAATATTAAAAGAAAAATATTTTTGTTTTTCATGGTCATAAAAAGCTATTTTATTATAATTTGTAGCATCGATACCAATTAAAATACTATTACCAAAACTATCCTTAGCAATTGGTAAATAATGGTTGTCGATAAAATCTTCTAATAAACCTTTTTCCATTAAGTATTTAAAATTACAATAATACTTAGCTGAAGAAAAACCGTAAAACGAATGGATGTCTGAACCTTTTTTTTCAATTTTAAAGGTAGCATCAATTGTATCTCCTCCGTTATACTTTAATAAAAACTCTTTATATTTTTCAGGTAACGAAATAGAATAATGTTTCTCTAATTTTTCTACTTCATTTAATACCCCATCTGTTTTAAATGGAAAAATCCTTAACATAGCATTTCCTTTATAGTTGAAAAATCTGTGTTCATTAAGTATAACAAAATCTTACAGAAATAAAAAATGTGATAACACTCGGATATCACATTTTAAACATTAAGGCTACAGTTTAACAATGACTTGCTCACGTCCTGCATACTTATCAATTTCTTCTTGCCAGATTGCCTTTAATTCGTCGTCAACAATAACTGGACTATTTACCTCTTTCATTTTTTGAATTCTTTCATCAATGGATTTAATCTTACAAACTTTACTTTTGATACTTCCCAAAAATTCTTTAAATGAAACAAGAAAAGGGATAATTTTTTGCTTCTCATGATCAAAAAATGCTATTTGATTATAATTTTGTTTCGCAATTCCCAGAAGAATATAATTGCCGAAACTATCTTCTGCAATTGGTAAATAATCAACTTCAATATAATCTGATAGAAAATCATGATCCATTAAATACTGGAAGTTATATTCATACTCAGCATTTTCAAAGCCATAGAAAGCTCGAATATCTGAACTTTCTTTCTTTATTTTAAAGCTTGTCTGCAACGTAATTCCACCGTTGTATTTTAACAAAAAATTTCTATATTCTTCAGGTAATATTAACTTATATTTTCTTTCGAATTGAACTAATGCATCGGAAACACCTATTTGATCAAATGGAAAAATTCTTAACATAACATTTCCTTTATAGTTAAAAAATCTTTATGCATTAAGTATACCAAAAACGAGTACAAAAAGTGAAAACCATCCATTTGAATTGGATGGTTTCTCTTACATTTAATGAATAGACTTACGAAATCGGAAAAATTTCTTCATCGCAATCGTTTAAAATTGAATGGATTTCTCCATCATTAACAATAACTAGATAATCAGTTGGTAAGACCAACACTTTTATAAGTTTTGGATTCCATTTCAATAGTTCGAAAGCGTGAATGCCAACAAAGTCTTCATTATCTTGCCTTTGGTAGCCCATAAACCAGCCTGAATCTCTCTGGATTTGAGTATTTTGTCGTTGCAGATAGGCATGCTCATCCTCGAAGACACCTCTGGCAATTAGAATTTTATCGTCAAATCGAATTTCTGAGGGATTTATCTGCAATTCTTTAGCAAGACTAGCCTGTTCGGACTGAATCCAAAGTGCTACCGTTAAATCCTCTGTAAAATCTTTAAAAGGGTTGGCTTCATAATCAATGGAGACAAGTCTAAACTGCTGTTTTTCTACTTCTATCAGCTTATAGATACTAAACCCAACCTGAAACAAGAGCTCATTTTGAAGGTCACATTTAGATGCCAGTATAGTTGTGATTTTTAACCACTCTTGGAAAAGACCCTCAGAGAATTTCCCATAAAAAATATAACCGTTACTTTCAATTTTTGTATCAAGAAGTTCCATTTATTTTTCCCCTAAAAATAAAATCCTTTAATGCAAGTCTTTTACCGGTTCCGCCACTTCCATCAAGGGACTTGCTTCTTCCTGCTTTCCTTGATGAAGCTTTTCTTGCACTGCCTCCGCCACTGCTCCTGGGATACCGACCGTGACGATCTCATCCACAGTAGCTTCTTTGATTTTGGTCAGTGACTTGAAGTGCTTCATCAGTAACTGCTTGCGTTTTGGTCCCAAGCCTTCGATGCCATCCAGCTGAGAGGAGAAGGAATTCTTGGAACGAAGCTGGCGGTGGAAGGTGATGGCGAAACGGTGGACTTCATCTTGGATCCGTTGCAGGAGGAAAAATTCCTGCGAGGTGCGAGAGAGTCCGATGACTTGGAGAGGATCCCCGAAGAGCAATTCATGGGTCTGGTGCTTGTCATTCTTTTGAAGACCTGCGATGGGAATGTCCAGTCCCAACTCTTCTTGGATGACTTGCTTAGCGATATTAACTTGCCCCTGTCCCCCATCGATGACGATCAGATCTGGTGGCGTCAGGCCATCCCGCATGACACGGCTGTAGCGTCTGCGAATGACTTCCCGCATGCTGGCATAGTCATCTGGCCCGACGACGGTTTTGATCTTGTACTTGCGATAGTCCTTTTTACTTGGCTTCCCATTGACAAAGACTACCATGGCTGAAACCGGACTGGTCCCCATGATGTTGGAGTTATCAAAGGACTCAATGCGTACAGGAGTTGGAATTTGCAGGAGTTTTCCAAGATTTTCAATGGCACCTTGGGTCTTCTCCATGGATTTTTCAAGGAGATTGAACTTCTGCTCCAGACTGACCCGCGCATTCTTGATGGCCAGATTGACCAACTGCTTCTTCTCCCCACGCTGGGGCTTGAGGACCTTGGTATCTACAAGGGCCTTGACCGCTTCCTCATCGATATCCTGAGGGATCAGGATTTCATTGGGGATCAGGTGAGATTTCTCCTGGTAAAACTGCCCCACATAGGTCAAGAAATCCTCGTCCGGATCATTGTAGTAAGGGAAGAGATTGACGTCACGCTCGATCAGCTTGCCCTGACGGACAAAGAAGACCTGCACACACATCCAGCCCTTGTCCACGTAGTAGCCAAAAACATCCCGGTTCTGCAAATCCTTGGCCATGACTCGCTGTTTGGTCCGCAAGGTCCCAATAGCCTGGATCAGATCGCGGTACTCGGCTGCCCGCTCGAATTCCATGTTTTGCGCAGCGGTATTCATCTTGAGCTTGAGATCATCGATAATCTTATCATCCTGCCCCTTGAGGAAATCAGAAACCTCCTGGGCCATGCCCTTGAAATAGGCCTCGTCCTTGTGGCAGACTGTGTGAGCCATGCATTGCCCTAAATGGTAGTAAAAACAGACCTTGGAAGGAGGATTGGTACACTTGCGGAATGGGAAAATCCGGTCCAAAAGTCGCTTGATCTCATTGGCCGCTCCTACGTCTGGATAGGGACCGAAATAGAGACCACCATCCTTTTTGACCTGGCGCGTGATGATGAGGCGCGGATAGCGCTCATTGGTAATCTTGATGAAGGGATAGGACTTGTCGTCCTTGAGCATGATATTGTACTTGGGCTTGTTCTCCTTGATGAGGTTGATCTCAAGAAGCAAGGCCTCAATATTGGACTCGGTGACGATAAACTCAAAATCCACTATCTCAGATACTAGTGCTTCCGTCTTGGTATCGTGGCTCCCTCTAAAATAGGACCGCACCCGATTGCGAAGATTCTTGGCCTTCCCCACATAGATGATGGTTCCGTTCTTGTCTTTGTGAATGTAACAGCCCGGACTCGTCGGCAAAAGCTCGAGCTTGGATTTAATCAAGTTATTCATACTCTCTATTATAGCAAAAAGGGAGGTCTAGCACTTAGCCAACCTCTCTATAATCTACTAAATTAATTGATTTTTAACGAAATAAGATCTGAAAAATGACCGATTAAAATTGAACTTGTATTCTTCATTTTTCTTATAAAACCTTATTATATTGCGTTCACTTTAATATTGTCAAAATAAAGTAGAGGTGGATAACTAGCTCTACCTCTTACTATAAAAACTCAAAGCTATATTGAAACAATAGGCAATGATTATTGAGTAAAATATAAGCTTTAAAAAAAGGGGACATGTTAATTTATTGCTAAAATAAGCTATTGAGGTCAGGATTAGAAGAGAGAGACAAAATAATAATAGTTTAATTTTATAGCCACGCATTTATGCTTCTCCTTTCTAACCTAAACGAACTATTTTTGCTTTCATTGTAGCATAAAACGTAATGGAAAGCTCAAAAATATCATTACGATTTTTTTTCGTTCACTGCTCTATATCATCATTTTTAATGGCGGTATTATATCAAAGATAGCATCAATATTTATAACTTCATTAATCAGTTGGCAAGGGATAGATCATTACTTGATCTTGTTGGGTCATATCTTCTTCTCCTACAGTTGCTTGTTTTTTACTTCCTCAAACCATTTTTCAAATTCTAGACGTGGAATCAATTCCTCATCCTTGTCATAACGCCCTTCATAGCTATAGCGACTATCAAGACTGTTTTTCTGAGCATCATAAATCAACCACATTTCAGTTGGATGTTCGCGATTGTATTCTTGGCACACATCAAGTAATTTCTGTATATCTTCAAGGCCATATCGTAATACCGAAAACATCATATTATCAGAATCATCTACTTTAGTCTCTAAAACAGTGTTAACCTTGTGTAATTTGACATAAACTCCATTAATTTTATAAAAAACATCAAAAGAAAGTAATGCTTCTTCAGAGATACAATAAATGTATACTTTTTCTGCCTGATTTTGGACATATTCTAGTGCTAACGAAATCATACTAGCCTGAACATCCATAAATTTATCTTCAAATTGTGCCATTTGTAACTACTACAATTCCTGTACTTTCACTTCCTCAAACCATTTTTCAAACTCTAGACTTGGAAGCAACTCTTCATCCTTGTCATAACGCCCTTCATAGCTATAGCGACTGTCAAGGCTATTTTTCTTAGCATCATAAATTAACCACATTTCAGTTGGATGTTCACGATTGTATTCTTGGCAGACATCAATCATTTTTTGTATATCTTCAGCTCCATATCCCAATAGAGCGAATGCCATATTATCTGAATCATCTACTTTTTTTGCCACAACTTCATTAACTTTATCCATTTCAATTACAACACCATTAATCTTATAAAAAACTTTATATGATTGCAATGCTTCCTCCGAAATGCAATAAATATATATTTTTTCTGCCTGATTTTGAACATATTCCATTGCTAATGAAACCATGCTAGCCTGAACTTCCATAAATTTATCTTCAAATTGTGTCATATTCTTCTCCTACAGTTTCTCGCCTTTTACTTCCTCAAACCATTTTTCAAACTCTAGACTTGGAAGCAACTCTTCATCCTTGTCATAACGCCCTTCATAGCTATAGCGACTATCAAGGCTGTTTTTCTGAGCATCATAAACCAACCACATTTCAGTTGGATGCTCGCGATTGTATTCTTGGCAAACATCAAGCATTGATTTTACATCCTTGACACCTTCCTTCAACAAGGCTGTTTGTAAACTAATATCAACATGAGAGTCTTTAGGTAAATAATCATTTACTAAGTGTTTGTGTACAATATTTCCCTTAATCTCATAGAAGAGATTAAAACTATACAAACTGTCCGCTATCGCATAAATATAAATTCTATCTGCTTGATTTTGGACATATTCCAGCGCTAATGAAATCATGCTAACCTGAACTTCCATAAATTTATCTTCAAAACTCATTATTTCTCTCAACTACTTCTTTCACTTCGCTGTACCATTGTTCAAAAATATCATCTGCTGTTATTTTGTCTGAGTTGGAATAAAACAAATCATAGGAATACTGAGCCTTAGCTTTTTTATTCACATTATCATATACCAATTTCAGTTGAGTTGGGGCTTGTTTTTTATCCTCTTGAAATAATGTTATAAATCGCTCTAAGTCACTTATTCCAATGTCTAAATACTGAAACATTCTATCAGTCGTTAAATTCTCTATACCCAGCTCATCTAGCTTATTGATCGTATATAGCTTCTTATCCTTAGCAAAAAAGCTGTTAAAAGATAAGGAATGATTCTCACAGGAACCGTAAATATAGGCAGTATCTATTTTTCCTTCTGCTAGTTCAAGCGCTAGACTAATCATATCTTTTTGAATCTCTGATAATTTATCTTCAAAATTTTTCATAGCAACAATCCCATTCTCTCTAATTCTTTTAAAGCTTCTTCCTTTGATGGCAATTGATCACGCGCAAGGAAGTCTTTGACATCCTGTACGTGCTCATAAAAATTACTATTGATTTCTTTTAAATTCTCAATGAAAATCTCTATTAAAGAATCGTCGATATTTTCCAAAGGAGACGGTATCTCTTTCTTATTTGCAAATGAATAAGCTGCTTTTGCAGTGGTAGCTATCGCATAAGTCATATTATCCCAGGATGCTACATGCGACTCATTATCATCTAATTGCATAAAGATAAAAAGTCCACCAAAGTCCGTACTATCATCTAATAGAGCATAGAGCTCATCTCCATTTTTATCTCTCTTCTCCAAAAAACTCCAACACGCATCCAAGGCTATCCGAATATGAAAGTTATAGGGCGAGCTTAACTGATGTGCAATTGCTTCTGAAAAAGTAAGCATCAAATAGCTGTCAAACATATACTCTCCTTGTCTAGTACTATCTGGGCGAGTTAATTTTGGAACGTCCTATCGTCAATTTAAAACTGCTAAATCATTGTTTCAACTTGATTTCTTGAAGCAACTCACCAAAGTAATTGTCAATCAGGGGATCTTTCAACACCTGTTCAAGGTCTAATGCGGATAGTTGCTGCACTAATTGATTGTTTTCAGCTAGCAGTTGTCGGTAACTCGAAACATAAGCTTCTAGCGTTTCCACATCCACACTTTCAATTGTTTGGGGCAGGTACTTTTCTCCAGAATGCTGATACGAATGATAGCAAACCAAAACAAAATAATTGGCAATGCAGCTCCATACAAGAGGATTGGTCTCATTATCCAGCTCCATAAATGTCAAGATATCCTTTTCGTCCATATTCTCCAAACGACTATACAAAAGATCCGGACAAATCTTACTATCCTGGTCAAGCGATTGATTAGCAAGCTTCAAGGAATCCATAACGAAGTCCTTGTATTCTATATGACTGATTAAATCGACTAGATTAAAAGTCAATTCTTGAAAGAAGTATAATAAGCTATCATTACATTTCATTTGTTTTTCCTTTTATATCACTAGCTTGCAATAAATAAACTACGCCTCTTTATAGCTTACAGTTCCGACAAATCTTGTATTGTCCGTTACTTTTTTATTGCTACTACAATCATAATTGTAAAGCAAAATGATGGTGTTGCTTTGAGGAATAACCGCATTGATTCCTTCCCCTATTAAATTACGAAGAATAGTCTGTTCATAGGATGCACCTTTCAACATCTGTTCGAGGTTTGAGTGGTTCCTATCATAAAGCTGAGCTTCTAGCCAATCGTCATCAATATCATCCAAATCAATGCCATTCTCGATTAAGAATTGAGACGGAACTGCCTCTCCGTCCTCATCATAGTGTATCTGCAAATAATGGTCTAATTGAGATTGATCAGCAAAATTTCCAATCCAAATGGACACTGTATTTTCCGTTTCCATACATTTCCTTTTCTATCAAATAACATATCTTTCAGATTTATATTTTTCCACTAGCTCTGAGGGTTTAATTAGGCTCTTACATGTCCCAAATCGGAGAAGAACATGTATGCCCCGTCAGCTATCAAACAGTTTCTCTCCTTGTATTCTACTCTCTCTATTATAGCAAAAAAGAGGGATCTAAAACGATCCCTCTTTGATAATAATCGATCAAGCTTACCCCTTAAGATTGGCCATCTGGAAGATCGGAATCACATAAGGCAGAATGGACATCAAGATGGTGAATAAGACGAAGAACCAGAACCAGAAAGAAGCGAGTGAACGCTGCAAAACTCCTGGTTGAGGTTTATTAGCCTCAATATAGGCCTTGATAGCTGGCCATTTGGTCGCAAGAACCACAAGCATGACAATGGATCCAATAGCTAAGACGCCGATTTGGAGCCAACTTGCTAATCCTTCATCCACATGATAGGCCACATAGTGCAAGCCTTGGGAAATGACAAAGTTGTTGAATATGTGATAGAAAATCGCCCACCAGATATTGTATTCAAAAGTAATGTAGCCAAATCCTAGACCAATGATACTTGCAAAAAAGAGCTGGTCAAAATTGGCATGGAAGAGGCCGAATAAAATAGCCGTCATGACAATGGCAAAGATTTTTCCAAATCGCTCCAAGCCTCGCAAGCCAGCACCACGGAAGAAAAACTCTTCTGTGATCGGCCCCAAGAAACCAGCATACAAGAGCATGGTCCAAGACCGCTCAATGGTATCGCCAATATCTGGACTTGGTGAATAAAGGCCAATGGTCTCAAACATGCGCTCAATCACTTGCGTCATGACAGATGAGAAGACTTGGGAGAAGCCTAAAAAGGCGAGAAGGATAAAGAAGACAGAAGGTGTCATCTTGCGTCCCTTATGCTTGAGATCAAACTTAAAGAGGGCTTTTTTGCGATAGGCATTAAAGATAAAGAGGCCAATAAAAATGGAGATAAAATAGGGAACTCCTGCCCAAACATTCAGGCTAGTCATTCTCTCCGCTAGTTTACTTGGATCTTTTCTGAGCGAACCTGAAAGGATCAGGCCTAGGAGCACTTCCCACAGCACGGTCACCAAGGTCATCACCAAGAGATAAATGGCAAGCGTCCCAGAAAATTTTCCTAGATCCTTTTTGGGGTCTAATAATCGGTTGTATTGATTCATTTGGTTCTCCTAGAAAATAGATAAAAAGTCGCACACATACCTTCATATAGAACAAAGAAGATCAAAAAGGCATGCATAAAGTAGTCTTCTGGTAGAGCTAGAATAATCGAATCCACGCGCGGATCAAACAGCCAGGTATTGTCCCCAGCAAATAAGATCTGATGAAAGAGCGTAAAGAATTGATCAAAGCCAATGATGACAGCCATCACCGCAACCATTACCGGTAGGAGCATCATCCAAAAAAATAGACCACGGTACAGGGCAAGATAGCCTTTTTTGACAACTGTTCGTAGAAACTGGATAAAACCAGGTAGAGTGACCAAGAAAACGACCGTCACCAAATGAAACAGGTACTTGACGGCTTCGAAATGGTGCAAGCCATTTTTGGAAGAGGGGAATTGGGGCATCTTCAACACCCATTGAAAAGGATTGGTCAAGTAGTTCATCAAGACATTGAAATTCTTCATGATGACAGATGCCGAAAAACCAGTCCGACTTTGAATCCCCAACCAATGAATCTCCAGCGGATAGATGGCCCAGGCTAGAGCAATGGTGAGAAGAATCGCAGCTGATAGGATGAAGAAGATTTGGTTTATGGATCTCAAACTTCTAAGCATCAAAATCCCACTCCGCTAGGCTAGAAACGACATGTGTCGGTGCAATGGGTAAGGTTGGCACTTCTTCTGGTTTGGTAAAACCAGTCGTCACCAGAAGGGTCGGAATCCCATTGTCAATACCAGCACGAATATCTGTTAGATAATTATCCCCTACCATAACGACTTCTTCTCTTTCAAGACCTAGGTGTTCAATAGCCTTATCCATGATGATGGCCTTTGGTTTCCCAATGATCACTGGCTCCACCCGTGTTGCTGCTTCGACAAGAGCAATTAGAGATCCTGCACCCGGCAACAAGCCACGCTCTGTTGGAATATTGAGGTCAGGGTTGGTCCCGATAAAGTGGGCCCCTTTTTGAATCGCCAAGGTCGCAGTAGCGAATTTCTCATAATCCACTTGCCAATCGAGGCCAATCACGACATAATCAGGTGCTTCTTCATCTAAGATGAAACCAGCTTCTTCGATGGCTTCTTTGAGCCCCGCTTCTCCGATCACATAGACTTTTTTGCCCAAGTTTTGGTCCTTCATGTAGTCAATGGTCGCAAGGGTAGCTGTATAGATGGTCGACACAGGGGTTTCAATATTGAAGTTAGTCGCCAGCATATCCCGAACAGTCTCTGGTGTGCGGGTTGTATTGTTGGTCACAAAGAGATAGGGAATCTCACGCGCCTGCAGTTCATGAACAAAAGCTTCTCCTGCAGGAATTCGTGATTTTCCTTTGTAAATAGTGCCATCCAAATCAATCAAATAGCCCTTATAGTGCATTTATTCTTCCCTTTCTGTGTCAGCTTCTTCATGCAACTTCTCTGCATCGACTCGTCCCCCAGACCCATACAAGAGCAATGCTCCAGCATAGAGGACAAATTGTAACACCAAACCTGTAAAATTAATCCCTTGACTTCCCGATTGGGTGAACAAGAAGGATGCTACCATGAGGATCACAATGGTCAATAACAAGCCTATCACGGTTGCCTGATCCACACTGATTTGATAAACCGTGCGTTTAGTGCTCCGATTTTTCCCGTCAGACTTAGTTTCTGGTTGCAAATTCTCCACAAAATCCGTCACCAAGGTCGCAGCGAGGCTGACTGTTGTGCTAAAGAGCACGCCTTGAGACAAGCGGTGATAGAAATTGGACCAGAAGGATCCTGATTGGCTAGTAATTCCAATCGAGAAGATCATGACCGGTAAAAGAAAGGCCAAGGTGAAATGGATCCAGACCCGATACCAGCGTACATCTTCTCTTAAAAAGCGACTAAAACTATCTAAATTCAAGCGATAGCGGAAAAATTTATAAATTTCCTCTACCAGGATGATGCCCAAAGCACAAAGAGTCAAGAGCCAATCTCCCAACATGTACAAAGGGTTCTTTTGACGCTTGGCATAGGCCACAACCCGTTTTTGATAGCTTTCAAGTTCCTGTTTTTTATTTTTTAATCTTCTACTTTCCATAATTCCAACCCTTTTCTTCTACTTCTTCCCACTCAATTTCAGCTTGGGCATTGATCTGACCATCTGAAGTAATTTGATGCTGAGTTTTCAAGCCCTCTTGTTCATATTGAGAGGTGATGAGACCTCCTGCTAGCACTTCTTTGACATATTTCAGATGAACTTTTTTAGGGACATGATGGGTCAAGAAGTCTGCTCCCATCACCTCAAAAACCCAGTCCAAGTACTTACTGTTATTGACATGTCCGTTCATATCCAAGTCGTAAAAGCGAACCCGGTATTCTTGTTCGACGCCGCCTTCTAATTCTTTGAAACGGGGACCACGGAGCATGGTTTTTGAAAATTCAGAGTCAAAGGCATCCGTGATTTCGCTCATAACTGGATGGACCTTGCGCGTATCCCGATCCATCAAGACAAAGGTCGCGACCATCTCAATGATAGTATTGCCTTCCTCATCATTGATATTAAAGGCCCGGTAGCAGAAGAGTCGATTGTGACTCTTGGCATAGGTTTCGATGGTGATCTTTTCATCAAACACAGGGAGACGATCGATCTTCATATTGTAATCCGTGATAATCCAGACCAGATTATAGTTCTCTAAAATGTACATATCACTCATACCCAGCTCAATCGATTGCATGCCCGATACCTGTAAAGACAACAAGATCAATTGGGGAATCTTAATATAACCATTGACATCGCTCATATCAAACGGAATTTTCATGCTGTATTCAAATGTTTTTGCCATCTTCTACTCCAAAATAAACTTCTCTGCTACAGTGTCTCCTAAAAAGAGACCTTTCTTGGTCATTCGTACAATATCCTTGTCAGGTACCAAAAGGCCCTGCTGGGTCAATTCCTCAACCACTGATCCATATTGTTGGTCAAAATTCACACTAAACTTTTCTTCAAAACGCTTCTTGGAAACGCCTGTTTTCTTACGTAGTCCTAGAAACATCTCTTCTTCCATCATTTCTGTCTGAGTCAGATGCTCTTCTTGGACACGCGCATTTCCCTCTTCGACAGCCTGCATATAGTGACGAATGGGGCCATGATTCTTGTAGCGAATCCCATCGACATAGCCGGATGCTCCAGCTCCCAAACCATAATACTCAGCATTGTCCCAATACATGAGATTGTGCCGACTTTCAAAACCAGGCTTGGAGAAATTGGAAATTTCGTAATGCTCAAAGCCCGCTCGCTCCAACTCCTGAATAATGTATTCAAACATCTCTGCTTCCAACTCCTCTTTAGGTAGAGGAAGCTTGCCCCGTCTCATGCGGTTCATAAAGACTGTGTGATTCTCAAGAATCAAGCTATAGAGGCTCATATGGGGAATGTCAAGGGCAAGAGCCTTAGCGACATTCTCTTTGACCTGGTCCATGGTTTGCGTCGGAAGGGCATAGATGAGGTCGATCGAAATATTGTCAAAACCAGCCAGCTTCAGACGGTCGATATTGTCATAAATATCCTGCTCTTGATGGCTCCGACCAATCTTCTTGAGCAAACGATTATCAAAGGTCTGCACGCCCAATGAAACCCGATTAACCGGCGAATCTTTCAAGACCGCAATCTTATCCGGATCCAAATCACCAGGATTGGCCTCGATGGTCAACTCTTCCATCTGAGACAGATCAAGCGACTTGGTCAGCTCCTTAATCAGATAGGCTAGCTGATCCGCAGATAGAGCTGTCGGTGTCCCACCCCCAATATAGAGAGTCCGTAAGTGTGAGATTTCTTCCCGACGAAATTCTTGGATCAAATGCTCCAAATAGGCATCGACCGGTTGGTTCTTAATAAAGACCTTCGAAAAATCACAATAAAAACAAATCTGGGTACAAAATGGGATGTGGACATAAGCGGACGTTGGTTTTGTATGCATACCTTTAATTATACCATAAAATCCCCCCGAGTCCGAAAAGAAAAGTGAGTAAGAAGCAAGGAATTCCTTGACAATAACGAATAAAAGGAATAGAATAAATTTAATCATATTCGGAGGTAAGGAGATATGAACAACTAAGTTTCGTTAAATAAAATACTTTATTTAGTGGACTGCTTGTTCTATCTCTTTTTGTGTACCCTCTTGCCTATTTTCCAGCTTTTTTTGGCTAAATAAGGTCTTTTTCTGCTTGGGTTCCACATGAATACAGCTCTACTAAATAGGTAGAGCTGTTTTTTGTCCCAGTAGAAAGGAATCTTATGCTAAAACTATCCCACCTCACTATCCGACATACAAAAGATTTACGCGATCTGGTTCGAGATCTTTCCCTGACCATTCATGAAGGAGAAAAAGTTGCTATTATTGGCGAAGAAGGGAATGGAAAATCTTCCTTACTTCAGGTCCTTATGTCCCCAAAATCTCTACCAGATTATCTGACCATAGAAGGAGAAATCACCACTAATTTTCACTCCTATGCCTATATTCCCCAGGCTTTGCCGGAAGCATTGAAAGAAAAAAGCTTGGAAGAATATTTTTTTGGAGAAGACGAGCTAGACTATGCCACCCTCTACAGACTGGCTGATCAATTGCAATTTAATAGCGACCGATTTGCAAGCGACCAAGCTATCGGAAGTCTATCTGGAGGAGAAGCCCTCAAGGTCCAACTGCTTCACGAACTTTGTCGTCCTCATGAATTGCTATTTTTAGATGAACCTTCAAATGATCTGGATTTGGAGACCTTGGATTGGCTCCAGCAGATGATCCAAACCAATCCCCAAACCATCATATTTATTTCCCATCATGAGGATTTTTTGACTCAGACGGCGGATACCATCATACATCTCAGACAGATCAAACACCGCAAGGAAGCTGAAACCATCGTAGAGCACCTAGGCTATCAAGACTACAGTAGCCAGAGGGAGCAACAATTCAAGCAACAGACTCAGCAAGCGGCCAACGATCAACGAGCCTACAAAAAAACAATGGAGAAGCAACGTCGCGTCCGTCAGCAAGTCGAAACATCCTTACGAAACACTAAGGATAGCACTGCTGGACGTCTCCTAGCAAAGAAAATGAAGTCCCTCCTCTCACAAGAAAAGCGCTACGAGCGAGAATTCCAATCCATGACTTCCCAACCCTATGATGAGGAAATCATTAATCTGCATTTCCCTTCCCTAACTCCCTTGTCTCCTCAAAAACGTGTCCTTCTCTTAGATCAAGAAGAGCTCGCAATTGGTGATCGTGTCCTAGTCAAGAACCTCTCCCTTACTCTTCTAGGACAGGATAAAATAGGGATTATCGGTTCCAACGGTGTAGGAAAATCCACTTTTCTAAAAATGATCTGGGAGATCTTACAGAATAATGAGAGTATCCGCACTGCCTATATGCCTCAAGATTACACTGAACGCCTCCCTATGACTCAGACACCCGTTCAATTTCTACAGCATTCAGGTGATCGCGAAGAAATCAACACTATTCAATTGCATTTAGCCTCCCTCAACTTTACTTATTCTGAAATGTATCATCCTATCTCTGAACTTTCTGGTGGCCAGCAAGGAAAACTCTTCCTCCTTCAATTAGTACTCACAAGTCCCCAATTTCTGCTCTTGGACGAGCCTACTCGTAATTTTTCCCCCACTTCCCAACCAGAAATTCGTCGCCTATTCGTAGACTACCCAGGTGGACTGGTTACAGTCTCCCACGATCGGACCTTCCTCAAAGAAGTCTGCCAAAAAATCTATCGTCTGACTGAAAATGGCTTCGTAGAGATAGAGTCGCTCTAACGTAAAAAAAGATTGGCTAAAAAACCAATCTTTTAAATTGAAAATGAACTCCTCTTAGAAACTTTCCTTAGGTGAGAACGGACGTCAGCGAACTTCATAGAAGTTCCATGACTTAGTTTTGAACCTAAGGTTTCAAAACTAGCGAGTGCCTGAAGCCATTAAGTTTCAGGCACTTTTCTCACAGCGAAAAGTTTCAATAGAGGATTTGATAACTCTGAATTTGTTAGATTTGTATAAAAGAACAGTTCGTCACTGTTCTACAAGCTTGGTTTTGACCAATTATTTTATCTAATTTCGCCCTGCCTCTTGTCCCATTTCATGGGTGCGTTTGTAGGCCGCTTCCACACCTGCAATAATGTCGCCCCGTAAACCGTCTTTTTCTAAGCGATTGACTCCTGCGATGGTTGAGCCACCTGGGCTACAAACAGCATCCTTCAAGCTTCCAGGATGTTGCCCCGTCTCTATGACCATACTGGCGGCCCCTTTGAAAGTCTGAGCCGCCATCTGAAGAGACTGACTACGTGGCAATCCCATGGCAACTCCTGCATCTGCCATGGCCTCGATCATCTGATAGACAAAGGCTGGACCACAGCCTGCGATAGCAGTTGCAGGATCCATCAATTTTTCTTCGATTTCGTAGAGGGCCCCTGCTCCTGCTAAGAGCTGTTTGACTTGGGCTACTTGCTGGTCTGTCACTGCTTGGGAGCGGGTCAGACTGATGACACCTTGACCAATGGCTACGGGCGTATTAGGCATGATGCGGATGAGACCCACTCGCTCATTTTTAACTACACTTGCCATTTGCTCCAGTTCCAGACCTGCTGCCATAGAAACCAACAGGAGATTGGAACGTTGGCCCAAAATGTCCTGGTACTCTTCAAGTAAAGGGCAGATTTGGTAGGGTTTGACACCTAAGAAGATGACCTCCGCCTCTTGAAAGACTTGTTCAAGATCAGACGCTGTTCCCCCATACTGGCTAATAAACTCTTCCACCTTTTGTGGGGAACGGTTGACCAAGAGCAAGTCTGTGCTAGCCACTTCTTTTGCGACCGCTTTGGCCAGACTAGCTCCCATATTTCCAAGACCGATAAATGCTACTTTCATGACTTACCTCACTTGACCATTTCCACTGACGATATACTTGTAACTAGTCATCTCCCTCAGTCCCATTGGTCCACGCGCATGGAGTTTTTGGGTCGAGATCCCCATTTCACAACCTAGGTCAAATTGACCCCCGTCTGTAAAGCGTGTAGACGCATTGACATAAACGGCTGCTGAATCTACTTGCTTGGTAAAATAAGCGGCTGTCTTAAGATTTTCAGTCACAATGGCATCCGAATGATGGGTGCTATGAGCTTCTATGTGGCCTACCGCTTCCTCGACTCCATCAACAACCTTGACTGCTAATATATAATCTAAAAATTCGGTATCAAAATCCTGCTCCTGCGCTGCTGTCCCCGAAATGATAGCCTGTGCGTCTTCATCTAGACGCAACTCAACCGATCTTTCCCGCTCATCCACTAAGCGCTCTTTGACCAAGGGCAAGAAATCAGACGCGATCGCTTGATCGACTAACAAGACCTCCATAGCATTGCAGACAGAAGGGCGACTGGTCTTGGCATTTTCAATAATCGCTAGGGCTTTCTGGAAGTCAGCCTCCTTGTCCACATAGACATGAACAATTCCAGTTCCTGTCTCGATCACGGGGACAATGGCATTTTCAACCACTGCTTGGATCAAGCCAGCACCGCCACGTGGAATAAGCAAGTCCAGGTAGCCCTTGGCCTTCATCATAGCAAGGCTGGAAGCTCGACTCGTATCTTGGATCAATTGGAGAAGGTCTGGATTGAGTCCGGCTTCTTCCAATGCAGCTTTAAGAGCGGTCACGATCGCTTGGGCAGAATGAAAAGCATCCCTTCCAGTACGAAGAACCACTGCATTTCCACTCTTGATGGCAAGCGCTGCAGCGTCTGACGTTACGTTTGGACGGCTTTCATAAATGATCCCAATGACGCCCATGGCTACTCGAATTTTCTGGATTTCAAGGCCATTTTCCAAAACTTCAGTATCCAGCACTTCCCCAATCGGATCTGGCAGATCGATTAAAGCACGGATCCCTTGTGCCATCCCTTCAATCCGTTCTTGATCAAGAAATAGGCGATCTAGCATGACTTCAGAGATCTTCCCGCGTGCTACTTCCATATCGATTTGATTGGCTGCTAAAATGGCTTCCGTCGCTTTCAGAAGCTGGCTGGCCATAGCTTCTAAGGCCTGATTTTTAAGAGCTGTACTGGCCGTATTGATGCTTTTCTTAGCCGATCTCGCTAGGGCTAATTGTTCTTGTGTTGTTTCCATACATTTTCCTTTAGAATTCTGTAAAGAGTAAGTCAATCTCAGGAGTTACCGAGATCCAATCATCACGGTGGATGAGGATTCCCTTGGCTTTTTTAGATTGGAGCATATCGCGCACAGCCGACTGGCCGAGACGAACTTTCCCTTTCCCTAGTAATTGTCCTGACTCTTGATGATAGACGCTGACGATGTCTTGATAAGAAAAATCCCCTTCTGCCTTGGTCACACCAGAAATTAATAAGCTCTTTCCGTATTGCAACAAGGCCTCAGCAGCTCCAGCATCCACCCAAAGAGCTCCTTTACTTTCTGCATAAAAGGCTAGCCATTGCTTCTGGGTTTTTAAACCCTTGTCCTCTGCTAGGAAGTAACTGCCATCTGCTTGCTCTTGCGCCGCTTCGATCAAGGCATCAGGCTTGAGAGATGAGCAAATATAGACAGGAACCCCAGACTCTGTCGCCAGGGTCGCTGCCTTGAGTTTGGTCAGCATTCCGCCAGTTCCATTGCTACTACCCGCACCTCCAGCCATCTCGATCATCTCGCGAGAAATGTGCTCGATCTGCTCCAAACGCTTGGCTGTTGGATCCTGAGAAGGATTGGCTGTATAGAGGCCATCCACATCCGTCAACAGCACCAAAAGATCCGCCTGGGCCATGGCCGCAACCTGCGCACTCAAGGTATCATTGTCACCAACTTTTAGCTCAGCGATAGAAACCGTATCATTTTCATTGATAATCGGAATCGCCCCACGGTTGAGTAAGACAGAAAGGGCCTGGTGGGCATTCTTATAGCGACGTTGATCCGCAAAGTCATCCTGGGTTAATAAAATTTGTGCAGAAACAATGTTGCGTAAAAGAAGATTAGAGGTATATTCTTCCATCAATAAGCCTTGGCCAACTGCCGCAGAGGCTTGCTTGTCTGCCACCTTAGTCGGCCGTTTCTTAAAACCAAGGGCACCAAACCCAGCAGCAACCGCCCCTGATGAAACCATGATCAACTCATGCCCCAATTCGTGTAAGAGGGCCAACTGCTGAGTAATGACCTTGACCTTCTGTCTGGAGAGACTCCCATCGGGATTGGTCAAAGACGAGGTCCCTACTTTAAAGACGATTCGTTTTGCTTTCATCTCTATGTTTCTTTCTAATACTATTTATTTCGTATGTAATGAAAGTGACTGAATCTCCATTCAGCCATTCTTCATTATTCTTTTCGAAGGTCTTCCAGCGTTTTCTCAAAGATTGCTGGCACTTCTGCAGTAAATTCCAAAGTCTCTCCTGTGCGAGGGTGGGTAAAGCCGAGTGTCCGTGCATGCAGAAACTGTCCTTTCCCTTTGAGTGTCTTCTTAGGACCATAAGCAGGATCTCCAGCTACTGGATGGCCGATATAGGCCATGTGCACCCGAATTTGGTGGGTCCGACCGGTCTCCAGTTGCAACTCTACCAGCGTGTAATCCCCAAAGCGTTCCAAGACTTGAAAACGGGTCACTGCAGGTTTTCCTTTAGCCGTCACTGCTTGTTTTTTCCGGTCCTTTTCACTGCGACCAATTGGTGCTTCGATCATGCCCCGATCGTTAGGAAGATTGCCATGGACAATGGCCCAATACTTCCGGAGAGATTTTTTGTCTTTGAGTTCCTCTGCTAAGGCGACGTGGGCTTGGTCATTTTTTGCGACCATCAAGAGGCCTGACGTGTCTTTGTCGATCCGATGAACGATCCCTGGACGCAATTCTCCATTGATCCCTGAAAGGTCCTTGACATGGTATAACAGTGCATTGACCAAGGTCCCGCTGGTATGACCCGCACTTGGGTGAACAACCATGCCTTGGGGTTTATTGACGACGACGACATCCTGGTCCTCATAGACGATGTCTAAGGGCAGATCTTCTGCTTCATAGCTGATCTCTACCATTTCTGGGACTTCATACTGGATGATGTCTCCTTCTTTGACCGTATACTTAGCTTTTTTCACAGTTCCATTGACCAGAACTTTTCCTTCTTTGATCTGCTCATTGGCTACAGCTCGTGACAAGGGAGTCAAATCCGCCAAAGCCTTATCCAGTCGCGCACCGGCTACTTCGATTTTAATTTCCATGCGTTTCCTCTTTCAACATCAGGATCAGGAGCAAGAAAACTCCAACTGTCAAATAACTATCTGCTACATTAAAAATGGCAAAATTCATAAAATCCAGGTGGAACATATCGACTACAAAGCCCTGACGCAGGCGATCGATAAAATTCCCCAATCCACCCGCAATCACCAAGGTCAAGCCTGTCACCATCCAAAGCGATCCCTTGAGGTGCTTATAGAGATAGTAAAAGGCCCCCACCATCACGACTAGCGTGATGAGGGTAAAGAACCATTGCTGATTTTCAAGAAGCGAAAAAGCTGCACCTGTGTTTTGAAGATAGGTCAGGCTGACCACATGGGGAATAAAAGACTTAACGACACCCAGTGGAATGTTCTTGACTACATACCATTTGACCAACTGATCCAGTAGGACCAATAGCACGATTGCTACTGGAACCATTGTTTTTCTCTTCATTTCTTACCTCTTTTGATCAAAATACTCTACCATGACCTCGACAAACTTCTCTGCTACAGGGGAGAGATCCATCTCTTCGCGTTTGACATAGACCATTTTATTGTCCAAGTTGTCTTCTAAAGGAATCACGGTAATGCCATTCACTGACTGGCTATCTAAAAAGCCTGATCCAGTCGCATAAGCATCTGTCCGCTCCAAGATCCCATTCAAGGTAGCCCGGTCGGTTACATTGAACATTTGGGAGCTCGAACTGGTATCGACAAAGTTCTCTGAATAATAGAGGTACTCATCTTTTTCTTGGGTAAAGCGAACAGTTGGCAACTGAGCTAGATCTTCCATGACCAGTTTTTTCTTCTTAGCCAGAGGGTGTCCCTTACGAAGGTAAATATGAGTCTGAAAAGGAATCAAATCCACTACTTCAAGCCCTAATTTATCAACCCGTTGCATAATCCCCTTGGTATTTTGACGGTTGAGATAAATAATCCCTAACTCACTATGCCCTTGAGCCACTTCATCCAAAATTTGGACCGTCGTTGACTCAAAGATGCGGAAGTTTTTATTTTCCGGATAGCGGATCGAGAATTCCGTCATCAATGGTGGCAAGAAGTCATAGTGTTGACTAGAAATAGAGAATTCTTTCTTCTCTTCTTCAGGACTGGCATATTGATTTTGAAAAATATCAAACCCCTTAACCACGTCCTGCGCTTTTTCATAAAATTCCATTCCCCGACGGGTCAAAAATGTCCCCGAACTAGTTCGACGAAAAATTTTAAAGCCCAGTTCCTTTTCCAGATCGCGTACTGAAATAGACAAGCTCGGCTGACTCACATACATTTTTTCAGCAGCCTCACGAAAAGTACCACTATTGGCAATCGCCACTACATATCGTAATTGTTGTATATTCATTCTATTTTCCTTATTACAGTATCGATCTATTATACCATAAATTAGGGGCTGAAAGAAGAGATGCGTTTAAGAGACCTTCATCAAGTGAAAATAAAAAACTGGAACTAAAACAGTTCCAGTTGATACTTATTCAATCACTTGAGTTTCAGCTACTTTCTTGTACCAATGAGCCGATTTCTTCGGATAGCGCTCTTGGGTTTCAAAGTCAACATAGAAGAGTCCGTAACGTTTTTCATAACCATTAGACCATGAGAAGACGTCCATCAATGACCAGATGAAGTAACCCTTGACGTTTGCACCATCGGCAATCGCATCAGACAATACTTCCAAGTGTTGTTTCACATAATCAATCCGGCCATCATCGTAAACCGTGTTGTCCACAAATTCATCTTTGTATCCAAGTCCGTTTTCAGTGATGTAGATCTTCTTGTAGTTTGGATAATCTTTCTTGACACGCATGATTTGATCATACAAACCTTTAGGGTAGATGATCCAGTCCCAGTCAGTACGAGGTACATAGTCAGGAGCTACACGACGTCCAACACCTTTGATTTGGTATTTAGAGCTTCCTTTCTCCCCTTTACCGTTGTGGATGATTTCAGTTTCACCTTCAAAGGCTTCCATCCAGTCACTCATGTAGTAGTTAATTCCAAGGAAGTCGTTCAAATCTTTAGCTGCTTCAAGCGCTGCAAAGTCTTCGTCCCGAAGATCCAGACTACCACCATTAACAGACAAAATGTGGTTTACCCCTTCCATGGTTGCATCTGAATAGTGTCCAAGGTAAGTCGCATCCAAGATAAATTTGTTATGGATGATATCTTCCAACTCAGCAGCCCGTACGTCTGCAGGATTTTTAGGATCCAATGGATACTTAGTTGGAAGAGCATGAACAACCCCGATTTCACCTTTGTAGCCTTTGTCTTTGTACACTTTCACAGCACGAGCATGCGAAACCATCATATTGTGGTGAGATTGGAAGACTTTGGCAAGGTCATATTGAATACCTGGTGGGAATTTACCAACCAAGTATTGACCATCCCCGATTGGGCCAATTTCATTGAAGGTTGTCCAGTAGTTTACTTCTGGGAATTCTTCAAAACAGAAAGCAGCATAATCTACAAAGTGTTCGATATTTTCACGATTCAAGAAGTCTCCATTTGAGTGAAGAGCTTCAGGAGTATCAAAGTGGTGAAGAGTTACGAATGGTTCTACATGACGTTTATGGCATTCTGCAAATAACTTATGATAGAATTCTACCCCTTTTGGATTGACTTCACCATAGCCAGTTGGGAAAATACGTGACCAAGCAATAGAAATACGAATTCCGTTTACGCCATATTCTTCCGCCAACTGTAAGTCTACTGGATATTTATGGTAGAAATCACTCGCTGGTTCAGCAGTATACCAATAGTTGTCTGCTAAATATTTATCCCATGCAACAGGTCCTTTACCGTCTGTATGAGTCGCACCTTCTGCCTGATAAGCTGCAGTTGCGCCACCAAAAATAAAATCTTTAGGAAGTGTTTTTGTCATATTTTCACCTATTTCTTGATTGGATAAAATGAAAAGCGAGGGGAGAGGAGTTAGTGAGCCATCCATCTCCATCTCACTTTTTAGTTCTTATTCTTCAAATTGAGCTTGAACAAAGGCTAGAGCACCTTTTCCATCACGGGTTAACTTGATGTACTGAGCACCTTCTGTCTTCGCCAATTTGATGCCTAGTTTATCTGTTTCAGCCTTCATATCTTCGAAGTTGGAAGCAACCTGAGGCGCCAAGATAACAAGGTCAAATTCTGGCAACATTTCACGGTGGGCTCCATAGCCACCTGCTGCAGCTTTAACTGGAACTTTATACTCTTCTGCGGCTTTATTCAAAGCATTGGCAAGAAGACCACTTGTTCCTCCACCAGCACAAAGAACGAGGACGTTTGTTTCTTCAGTAATTGTATTTTGTGCTGAATCTACTCCAGCTTTTTCAAGAATAGCATCTGCTTTTGCAGTGTTAAAGTTTGCAGCTACCTTTTCTTTTAATTCATCATTAGTTTTACCTGAACGTTCTTCTTCAAGAATTTGTTCATCATAAACCTTGAGGAATGGATAGTAGATAACAATATCTACTACAATTAACAATGCTGCAAGAGCGAATGATAAGAACTGGAAGTTTGTACCAAGAACAATACCAAGAGGTCCTGGTGTAGTCCATGGAAGGTTGGCAGTAAATGAGTTCATGCCAAGTGTTTCAATAAAGAACTTAAAGATCCATACGTTTGCAATTGGTGCAAAGATGAATGGGATAAAGAAGATTGGGTTCAAAACAAGTGGTGCACCAAACAAGATTGGTTCGTTTACACCAAAGAATGTAGGAACTACTGAAGCGCGTCCAATAGCACGATTTCGTTTTGATTTACATAACCACATAAACATGAACGGAACAACAAGAGTTGCACCAGTACCACCCATAGTGACGATGAACATTTGTGTACCAGATGTAAGGATCTTATCAGCGTGCATACCTTGTTGAAGGAGGTTCAAGTTGACTTCGGCATTTGCATAAGTGATCGCTGCAATCGCAGGCTCAACGATAGATGGGCCGTGAATACCAATAAACCAGAAGAATGCAAAAGCACCGAAAATGATCGTAATTCCAACATAACCATCTGCTGCTGAGAAGAGAGGAGCAAGAAGCGTACCGATAGATTCAGCTACTGTTACACCGAGACCGCCCTTAACAATCAATTCAAGTCCATAAAGGAGAACCACTGATACAGTGAATGGAATCAAGTCTTTAAATACTTGAGAGATATTTGGTGGAACTTCGTCTGGCATGCGAATCGTCACATTGTTTTTCACGCAGACCTTGTAAACATTAACGGTAACAAAGGCTGCAATAAAGGCTGTTAGCAACCCTTTAGTCCCCATGAATGCTGTTAAGAATCCGCCATCTTTAGCAGGTTCAGCAGCCATGAGCAAGAAGCCAACCATAGAAGCCAACATTGTAGAAATGAAGTTGATTTGGTTGGTTGCTGGGAGGTCACGGTTCATTGAATCAGTCAAAGCCTTAGCCGTTGTCCCACCTACGAAGAAAGCCAAAATTCCCATCGAATAGCTATAAGGTGTCATCAAGAAGTTTTCAATTTCTTTTGACCAATGGAAGCCCCATGCATTTGGAACATACGCAATTAGGATGAAAATAGATGAGAAAAGGATAACAGGCATCCCTGCAATAAAGCCATCCCGAATCGCTCGCAAATATTTGTTTCGAGAAATCTTTTCAAAGAAAGGTTTCCCTTTTTCAATCAGTTCAATCAGTTTATTCATTATTTCGCTCCTCTTTTATATAGTTCAATCAGATGGTGAATCACGTCCTTTAATAGGATCGTTGTCATGAGATGGTCTTGACCATGCATCATGGTAATGCTATAGGGGATTTCTTCTCCTGCTGCTTCTTGCGCTAGCATGGTCGTTTGAGATTTGTGAGCCTCAGCGATACAGGACCCTGCTTCTTCTACTAAGGATTCTGCTTTAGCAAAATCACCATTTTCAGCAGCTTTTAAGGCTTCCATTAATTTTGATCGAGCGTCACCGGCATAAGCGACAATTTCAAACCCAAGTAATTGGACTTCTTCTTTATTCATGTTGGTTCCTCCTTATGATACCTTTTGAAAATTTTTATAATAGACGTTGAATATGAAGGGCTAAATAGACTTTTTCATTAGGAGATATCTTGGCTCCTGTCTGTTCAGCAATGGTTTGGTAAATTTGATGACTAATCTCATAAGCCTTTGGATAACTTAGCTGGATCAGTTGTTCCATCTCGCTCAAACCTTCTGGATCTTCTCTTCCCTTATCTAGCGAATCTAGGAAATAATTGAGATGGATCATAAAGCGATCATAGAAATGACTGTTTTCTTCTTTCCGTTTCAATCCATTTTGAGCTAGTTTTTCTTCTACAGCTTTCAAAATAACTTGTCGGTCCTGGACATCTGGATCTTGCTCATGAATCATTTCCCCTTGTGCATTAATGAAATGATAAGCGATGCGATTCACTTCATCGTCAGGAAATTGATCCAAGAGTCGCTTTCGAAAGATCTCAATCGCTTCTTTTGCGATTTTATAGGGAATTGGATGCATAGCAGACGCATCAGGAAGGTCACTGTGTTTATATCTTCCCTGTTGAACTGCCTGGTAAGAACAAAAGATGTGATCAGTTAATGTCACATAGATATATTCTTGAACAGGATAGGCATATTTCTTAGACAAGGTATCAATCACTTCATAAGTGGTTGTAATGAAATCAAGAGGAACATCCTTTAGAAGGGCCATAAAGTTTTCTCTTGACTCATCCGTGTTTAAACGAAATACTTTTTCGACCTTATCATCAGCTACTAGATCATTTTTCTTTTTCCCAAAAGCAATCCCACTCCCAACAACAATTAACTCTTGTTGTAGTTCATTTTGAACCAAAGCAACATTATTGTTCATTGGATGGATAATACGATACATGAGGCTCTCCTTTGTAAAATTTGTTAAAAGCAAATAAAAATGACCACGAAGCAACTGAAAAAATTAGCCTACACTAATTGTTCAGTCTACTTGTGGTCACGCCTAATCTAACTTAGTAACGCTCACTGCTATTCAACTTTATAAACTTATTCTATCATAAGCTTTTTGTTTTGTAAACCCTTACAGCGAAAATTTTTAAACATTTTTTTATAAAAAAGAAACAAGACCTTAAAATAATGAAGAGGCTGGGACAAAAGTCCTAGCCTCTCAATCATCTTTGGATTGTCGAGCAAGACGCAGTGGTTGAGTGGGCTCTACTACGCTGATTTCATCAGCTTTTACAGCCCTACTCAACTGTGCGGAGGTGGGACGACGAAATCGAATTCTAACGAATTACCGATTTCTGTCCCACTCTCTAACTGTTGCTTTAGGAGGCAATCATCATTTGAATCTTATACGCGTTCTGTCCAAGGTGTCGCTACTTTAGCCAAGACGTCATTTAATTCTTCAATATTTTGTCGACCTTCTGTACGAAGCCATTCACGAGCAGCTGCTTCTCCATCTTTGATGTAGGCTTCTACTGAACCTGCCCATGTCGCACGTCCACAAAGAACACCGTTGAAGTTAGCACCAGACTCATGCGCAAATTCCAAGGTTTCTTGGAAGAGTTTTGCAGATACACCAGCACTGAGATAGATGTATGGAAGGTTAGTTGCTTCTTCTTGTTCTTTGAAGAAAGCAGCTGCTTCTTCACGACTATAGACTACTTCTCCTTCTCCAAATCCTTCCACGAAGTTCACATTAACTGGAACTTCCACTTTCAAGACATCGATATTGAAACGAGGATCTGAGAAGACTTTCATAGCCTCAATCACCTTACGAGGTTTCACTTTCGCATATTCAGCTGACGCAGCATCCGCAATTCCTTCATCATAAGCCAAGATTTCAAGGAAGAATGGAATATCTTCTGCAGCACATTCAGAACCGATGCGTTCAATATAAGCTTGTTTTTCTTGGTTGAGTTCATCTGCACTGTCTACATCATAGTAGAGCAAGAATTTCACAGCATCTGCGCCTTGTTCTTTGATGCGTTTTGCTGACCAAAGGTTGAGGCAGTCTGGTAGACGCTTTGTGCTTGATGTATCGTAACCTGTTTTTTCATAGGCAAGTAAGAGACCAGCATCTTTGTCCAAGGCTTTTGTAGCAGGTAGACCATATTCTGGGTCCAATAACATAGAGGAAGCATATTTTGTCAATTCATCAGCTACAAGGACTTTTAATTCTTCCATTTGTGCGACTGTTGGTTCTGTATCTTGATATTTGGCCATCAAACGTTTCAAAGCACCTCGTTGGTCAAAAGCCAAAGCTGAAATGACACCATCTTTTGTGCTGAGACGTTCCAAATAGTTGCGTTTTTGTTCTGTTAATACCATTTTATACCTCTTTTACGATTAATTGTTGATACAAGGCATCATAGTGCCCCATGTTGACATGTCCTGTTTGTGCTTCTTGAGCATTTAACATTCCTAGGACATTTGCTTTTTTGAGTAAATCTGCATCACTCTCATGGTGGTAGAGTCCAGATGCAATCCCTGCAACAGTAGAATCTCCAGATCCGACTGGATTGACGACATCGATCTTAGGAATATCTACCTTATAGAAGACATCCCCATGCTTAGCGAAAGCGCCATTTGCACCAAGGGAGACAATCACCCATTCGATGCCATCAAAGAGAGAATCCTGAAGAACTTCTTTTAAGTCTTCCACATTCTTACTCACTTCTTTTCCTAACAACTGTGATAATTCTTCATTGTTTGGTTTAATGACCGTAGGCTTGACAGCTGCTTGAATGGCAGCTTCTAAAGAAGCTCCCGAGCAATCGAGTACGACTGGTTTCCCAGCTTCCCTTGCAATCTTGACAAGGCTAGCATAGTAGTCCACCGGTAAACCAGCAGGAAGACTTCCAGAGATGGCAACAACCTCTACTTGTTCAACCAAGTGACGATAATGGTCGAGAAAGTCTTGCCCTTCTTTTTCAGAAATGGTAGGACCTTTTTCTAAGATTTCTGTTTGCTTGCCTTCGTGAAGGATGGCGATACAATTACGTGTATCTCCAACAATTTCAAAGAAACGTTCCTCTATCCCTTCTCCTAAATGATCGAGAATGAATTGCCCCGTTCGACCACCAAGTAGACCAGTCGCTGCCACTGGATCCTTTATCTCAGAAAGTACACGAGTAACATTAAGACCTTTCCCACCAGCTGTCTTACTCACCTCAGCCACACGATTGACTGTATCCAACTGGAGTACATCCAAAGGATAAGAAATATCAATCGAAGGGTTCATCGTGACCGTTAATATCATACGTCACCTCTTAGTCGTGGTATTCACCACGGTCCCATTTTTCAAGGAATTCTGTAAAGAAATCAGCATCCGCTTGATGTGCATTATGGCTTTCCACATGTTGGATCTTAGCGATCAATTTTTTATTTTCTTCAGTTGGTTTGTATTCAGCGTGGATGAATGCTTCAATGATATCGCACATGAGCAATTCACCAGTAATTTTACCCCCAAACCCGATGACATTAGCGTTTAATTCTTCTTTTGCATAGAGAGCAGTTGTCATATCGCGTACCAAGGCAGAACGGATACCAGGTACTTTGTTAACAGCATTGTTAATCCCAACACCCGTACCACAGATACAAACACCAAGATCTGCTTGGCCACTTGCTACGGCTTCTCCTACTTTTTTACCATAGATGGGATAGTGTGTCCGCGTATGGTCATAGGTTCCAAAATCGAGCACTTCATATCCTTTTGATTTCAAAAAATCAGAAACAGCCATTTTTTCATTTGTCACAATGTGATCACAACCAATTGCAATTCTCATTTGAATTCTCCTCTCATTAGCACATCTTATTCAACATATCGACACGGATCTGGTGACGACCTCCGTCGTATTTACCATTGACGAATCCTTTGGCAATGTTCTTCGCCAATTCATCCCCAACAATTTCAGCACCCATGGTAATCATTCGAGAATTGTTGTGGCCGCGAGTCATATAAGCAGAACGTTCATCTGAAACTTCTGCTGCCACCATTCCTTTGATTTTAGTCGCAACCATAAACGGACCAGCTCCATAAGCATCAATCACGATTCCAAGATTTTGATCGTTTTTGTTCACTTCGCTCGCAACTGCCAATGTCACATCAACAAAATCTTGACCATCTGTGCTTACATCCACAACATCGAAACTCTCTTTTAAAAGAAAGTCTTTTACGAGATCTTTTAATCTTAATCCTGCAGCATCTGCACCAAGTACAATAGACATGTCCTGTCCTCCTTTTATTCGCTTCGTCAATATTTCTGTTGTTATTTTTTCACAAAGAAACATTTTCTTACTTTTGATATTATATTACACCTATTTCGAACGAAAGTCAACATTAAATTGTTTGTTTTTGAACATTTTTTAATAATAAATACACCATATTTTGTTTTATATGATTTTCGTATACAAGGCATATTTGTCTTTGATCTTCTTTGGAATACTATCATCAGTAATAATGGCATTCAGGTCTTCCACTCGATAGAAACTATAGAAAGAATAGCTATCAAACTTACTGTTATCAGCAACCACATATTTCTCAATTGCATTGTTTAGAATAATGGCATTACCATTTCCTTCTTCTTCATTGGCTGTGGAAACATGATGCCCATCGATGCCATTGACCCCGATGAAAGCTTTAGAAACCTTGATTTCTTTCAAGAGTTTATTAGCAAATTGACCTACAAAAGTTTGTGTCTTCACTCGGTAGCGACCACCAACTAAGATCAAGTCATAATTTGGAAAATCCTTTAGCTTTTCAAAAATGGGGAGGGAATTGGTGACAATACTGATTTCCTTTCCTTCTAAATAGTCCCCGATAAAATCTGTTGTCGTACCAGACCCAATAAAGACGGTATCCCCATTTTCGATCAACTCTGCACATTTTTTTGCAATGGTTCGTTTCTCATCAATATTGATGAGATTTTTCTCACTGTGAGAAGCCTCTAACAAGCTATCTTTTACCTTTTTGTGGGCTCCACCATGTACACGAACTAAAAGACCTTGTTTTTCAAGATCGATCAGATCGCGACGAATGGTCATGTCTGTCACCCCAAAGAGTTCCTTGAGTTCTTTGACTGATACCACACTTTTTCGATCCAGTTCCTGAAGAATTTCAACATGTCTGCTATCTTTCATGGTACTACTTCCATTCCTGCTATATTTGTCTCTATTATACTACATTTTTTAAAAAACACAAAATCAAACATTATATTAACAGACTTAAACAAATAATTCTATCAAAAACAATGAAAAAAGCTCTCCGATATATTCGGAAAGCCTTATTTTATGCTATTTAAAGCATCCTTACCTTTTTATTTCAAGGCTCGGAATAAAAAAGTTCACTGAACCTTTTTATTTTGCGATTGGGTAAACAGAAACTTGTTTTTTATCGCGACCTTTGCGTTCGAAGCGTACTACGCCTTCAACTTTTGCGAACAAAGTATCGTCTCCACCACGTCCAACGTTCACACCTGGGTAGATGTGAGTACCACGTTGACGGTAAAGGATAGATCCACCTGTTACAGTTTGTCCATCAGCTGCTTTAGCTCCAAGACGTTTTGCTTGTGAATCACGTCCGTTTGATGTAGAACCTCCACCTTTTTTGTGGGCGAAAAGTTGCAAGTTAGCAAGATTCAATTTCAACATAATTGTTTTCCTCCATGTTAGTTTTCTGTGATAACTCTTGTTTGGATGAACTCAGATGAGTTCTCCGATAAGTTTGCCATCCCTAAGAAAAATGATTCAAAGAATAGTTGGGTCATTTCTCTTTGATGAGGTGGAATGTCTGTCGGGATTGTGACCCGCATGAAACCACCCTCTTCTTCGTTTAATTCTAGTTCCGGTTCATAGCCTGCAAATTTCTCAACAGAGTTGACAAAGTTAATGGCAAGCGTAGAAACCGATGCACACACGACATCAAAGCCGTATTCGCCACTTCCAGCGTGCCCAGTGATTTCTGCACTCCTCAGCTCGCCATCTTCGGCTCGTTCAAAGACTGCTTGTATCATGTGTTCTCCTAAAAATTAAGCGTTGATTGCGTTGATGACAACTTTAGTGTAAGGTTGACGGTGACCTTGTTTACGGTGGCTACCTTTTTTAGGTTTGTACTTGTAAGTAACAACTTTCTTTTGTTTTCCTTGTTTTTCAACAGTTCCAACAACAGTAGCTCCTGAAACAAGTGGAGTTCCGACAACAGTGTTTTCACCACCAACAAGAACAACTTCGTTAAATGTAACTTCTTGACCAGCTTCAACGTTCAATTTTTCAACGTAGACTGCTTGACCAACTTCAACTTTAACTTGTTTTCCGCCAGTTTTAATGATTGCGTATGTGCTCATTATGCACCTCCTATGTATTTTTGGGTTTCCCCGTATTTTTGTGAAGACTCGCCTAGCATCGTGGGACGAACCACTTATTCTCATGAAAATGAGCAACGATGATCGAGCGGTTGCACAGGCATGTGCATAGTCAACTCTCTTAGTATATCACTTCTATCAGACAAAGACAAGCATTTTTGCGCTTTGAAAACGAATTTTCTTTTAAAAAATTCTTTTAAGTGTTTACTAGAATTAAATGACTTCTATAAATCTCAGCTATCTTTATAAAGAAGCTATTTATGATTTAGTTGTTTCCTTTTATGAATGATCTCACCCATCATAAAATTCATGGAGCAATTGGATCAGTTCTTGCTGTTGTTCCAGTAAGTTCTGACCGATGGTGGTGGATTGGATGAGAGTACGGTCCTCCAGGTCTTCAATAACCCTCTTCAAGGAAGTTTGCTCAAATGGCGAATCTACTACCTTTTGAATGTCTTGGAAGGGCTGATGGGTTACCAGTTGAAAACCATAGGAATTATTAAGGAGTGAATAGCCTGCTGTACCTGTCTTCTTTTGATATGCTTCGCAAAGACCCCCATCAATGACAAAGAGTAGTCCTTCACCCCGAATGGGCGATTCCCCCTTTCCTGTCTTCACTGGTGTATGTCCATTCACAATGCGAGATACCTTGGCTTCAAGACCAAATTCCTCTAAAATTAATTGGCAAATCTTTTTTGAATTGCGATAGCTAAAATACTCATTTTCTATTTCCTTATGCGTTTCTGCCTCCTCAATAAAATACCGTTCAAAGGTCGTCATCTTATTCTTCCCAAAGAGAGGAGATAATTGCCCTCGCCAGCAATACCATACTAAATCCGTTGAAAGGTCGTCCCCAACTTCTTTGTTTTTTGCCGCAAAGCGTATATGATATTCGAAAAAGTCTAGTAATTCTTTCCCCGCATACTGGGCTTGATGAAGAAGCAGAGGTTGAAATTCCCCAGAAGGTTTCAAGGGAATACAACCATGAAAAAGCAAGTGATGATTGTAAACCTTATACATGGAACCTTTTTTCATTAACAGCTCCATATGTTTGGCCATTTTGGGAGATCCTTGGAAGGAAGCCAGCATACTGTCTACTATTTGTTTTTCTTCTGAGGATAGTTCAGAAGGATTTTCCCGATCTATGGTTTGGAAGCAGGTATTTTTCAAGGAATAGCTCTTCCCGTCAATGCTGATTGTATTCTTCCAATAATCAATGTTATCCAGCAAGATTTGATTTCCCATCTTAAATTCTGGCCGTCTCTTCATCAATTGAGTTTCTATCTTAAATTGGAGAATGGCCAGCGCTTGATGGACCTTTTCCAGCTGTAATATTTCTTCTGGTGTAAATTCCTCCTCTCTTGTCCCCAGGATAGGCCTAAACTTAGGATTGGCTTTGTAGGTTTTATCCGCAAATAAGGTTAAGGATCGAATGTTTAAGCCATAAGCTTTTTCGATATCCCATAAATAACCATAGCGTGCTGCAATGCGCAATACATTCAATAAACACGCCTTGGATCCAAAAAAAGCTCCCATCCAAATGATATCGTGATTGCCCCATTGAATATCTAAGGAATGAAACTGAAGAAGCTCATCCATTACCTGGGCACTTCCAGCCCCTCTATCAAAAATATCTCCTACCACATGCAGGTGATCTATCAATAAGCGACGAATACTGCTGGCAATTCCCAAGATAAAGGGATCCGCTTCTCTTAGTTCAATAACATAACTTAAGATAGTATGGAAATAAGAATGTTTATCAGCTAGCGTAAGATCACTATAGATCAGTTCTTCTATAATATAGGCATATTCCTGGGGCAAGGCCTTTCTCAGTTTGGAACGGCTATATTTAGCTGCTACAAAACTCAATAGAGTCAAGAGTTGAGAAATCGTTGATTTATACCACTCTTTCTCCTTATTCACTCCTTCCAAAACTCGCTCTGGATAAGATACCAGAGCTGACAGTGTATTCTTTTCCTCTTGTGTCAAGGAAGCTGCAAAGCAATCATTAATTTTCTCATTTAAAATTCCAGCGCAACTTCTCAAAATATAATCAAAAGCCGCAAATTCTCCATGAATATCACTTATGTAGAGTTCTGTCCCTTTTGGTAGGTTTAAAATGGCCTCAAGATTAGTGAGTTCAGTAATGACTTTTTGACGAGAATCAAATTTCTCTAGTAAAATACGCTTATATTGCTCCATATCATTTCTCCAAGGAATCTGCAGTTACAACCCAATCTAGACTGATTCAAGAATCAGTTCATCTTCTTTACTTGCTCCTCAATTAGGAAAGCTGTCTCTTCAATCGATTTATCCGTCATATTGATGACTTGAGCGCCATATTGTTTAAAGACCTTCTTGGAATAATCCAATTCTTGATAGATTTTTTCTAAATCCGTATAGCTTGTTTCTTGTGTTAATCCTAAAGAATCCAAGCGATGGCTTCGAACTTTCATTAATTTTTCGGGCTCGCAGATTAGACCAATCAAGCGACGAGAATCAACCTTATCCAAGACCTGAGGTAAAGGAACTTCTGGGATCAAAGGCAAATTTGCAACCTTATAGCCCTTGTTGGCCAGGTAAATACTCAGGGGTGTTTTTGATGTACGGGAAACACCAAGCAGGACCAAATCGGCTTCTAAAAATCCCTGGGGTGCCTTACCGTCATCATATTTCACAGCAAATTCAATTGCTGAAATCTTTTTAAAATAATCACTGTCCAAGCGGTGCAAGGTTCCTGGAACTTCGATTGGTCTGGTTCCGGTCTTTTCTTGAATGATTTCAAAAAATGGATGCATGAGATCTAAATAAGCCAGACCATTTTTTTGGCTAAATTCCCTGGCTACTGATGCTAACTGACTATTGACCAAGGTGCTGATGACAAGCGCATCATCCTTTAAGGCATCATATAAGATATCCAAGAGTTCCTCTTCTTGATTGATAAAAGGGAAACGGGAACTATTATTAAAAATGATATCTGGATACTGTGCCGTAACTGCTGACAATAATTTTTGGGAAGTTCCACCCAAAGAATCTGAAATACTATATACAATGATCTCTTTTTTCATATTTATTCCTCTTCACTCTTCAGTTCAGCATTTCTTGCTTGTAGGATAATGTAATCGAGCAAGACTGATTTGGTCACCGTTCCCACAATTTTTCGGTCATTTTCCTCATCGACTACCGGTAAGGAATCGATGGCATGATCCTGCAGGAGGGCAGCCGCTTCTAGGATGTTCATGTCTTTTGTACAGGTAATGATATGTGGCATTCGAGTCATACAAACTGCTACAGGAGTCGTCTGGATACTTGAATTAAGAGATGCTCTCAATAAATCTTTACGGGACATAATTCCCAGTAAGAGCTTGTCTTCATCGATAACATAGAGGACATCGGCATCATACATAAATAGGGTGATAATGGCATCCTGAATATAGGAATCATGGGTGACTAAAACCGGAGAGGTCATGATCTCTGCTACTTCTTTTTGAAAAGTATCAAAAAAGAAAAGTGTTTCTAGATCTAATCCAGAATAAGTATAGCCAATTTTGGGAGTCGCTTTCAACATACCAACCAAGGTCAGAAAGGACAAATCTGGGCGCAGGGTCGCTCTTGAAATATCCAATAAATCAGAAATCTTCTCCCCACTTAAGGGCTGATGCATTTTAACAATTTCAACTATTTTCTTTTGACGTTCACTTAATTTCAAAATTTCCTAGCCTTTCTATTTCTAGCTCCATGATGATTATATCAGACATCTTCAAAGCAATATTCATCATATTTTCATCCTTTACTTTCAAATAATCATCATTTTTTACTGAATATTATAGCAAAATAATCCAATTAGTCAACAGAAAAAGATGTATGTTTTATTTGACAAATTTATGTGATGTATAATACAATGTTTTTGTCTTAAATGTGACACATATTTAGTTTTTTTGGAGGCTTATATGACAAAATGGATTTACTCCTTCGAAGAAGGAAGTGCGAAGGACAATGATCTCCTGGGTGGGAAAGGCGCTAATTTAGCTGAGATGAGCCATCTGGGACTACCGGTTCCTCCTGGATTTACCATCACCACAAAAAGTTGTATCCACTATCTCGATCATCCTGACTTCTTTGATTCCTCTTTAAAAGAGGAAATTTTGAAAGCGGTTGCTCAACTGGAAGACAAAACGGGTAAGTCCTTTAGCGGAGAGGATCCTCACTTGCTCTTAGTCTCTGTGCGTAGCGGGGCCAAGTTTTCCATGCCAGGGATGATGGATACCATTCTCAATCTTGGTCTCAATGATCAACGGACTCAATTACTGGCCAAAGAAACCAATCTTGATTTCGCCTACAACTGCTATCGCCGTCTACTCCAGATGTTTGCTGATGTGGTCTATGGTATCGATAAGGGACTTTTTGATGACCAACTAGCAGCATTTGAACAAAAACAGAATAAAAAGGTCCATGATTTTGACCTGGCCCAGCAACAAGAATTGATCCAACACTATAAAGATCTCTACTCCACACACAAAAAGCAATTTCCTGAGAACCCGAATGAGCAACTTTATGCTGCCATCCAAGCAGTCTTTAAATCCTGGAATAACAAGCGGGCTAGAATTTACCGGGAGCTTCATCAGATCCCTCATGATTTAGGAACAGCTGTCAATGTCCAGGCCATGGTCTTTGGAAATAGTGACCAAGCCAGTGGGACAGGGGTTTGCTTCACTAGAAACCCTGCAACTGGGGAGGCAGAACTGTTTGGTGAATTTTTGCTAAATGCTCAAGGGGAAGATGTGGTAGCTGGGATCCGCACTCCTGAGCCGATTGCAGCCTTAAAAGAAATCCAACCTGAAACCTATCAGGCTTTCAGTGACTACGCCAAGATCCTTGAAAACCACTATAAGGATATGCAGGATATTGAATTTACCATTGAGAAAGGCAAGCTCTACATCCTCCAAACCCGAAATGGAAAACGAACAGCCAAAGCTTCTTTAAAGATTGCTCTAGATATGGTAGACCAAGGTCTGATTCGTAAGGAAGAAGCTCTCCTCAGAGTTGCTCCTGCTTCCATCAGTCAACTAATCCATCCTGTCTTTGAGGAAGTGGCCTTAGAGAAAGCACCATTCTTAGCTCAAGGCCTACCAGCCAGCCCAGGGGCAGCTACTGGCCAAATCGTCTTTACTGCCGACCGAGCTAAAGAAATCCATCAAGAAGGGAAAAAAGTCATCCTGGTTCGACAAGAAACTTCTCCTGAAGATATTGAAGGGATGATTGTCAGCCAAGCCATTGTCACCAGCCAAGGGGGAATGACCTCCCACGCTGCTGTTGTAGCTCGTGGCATGGGAACTTGCTGTGTCGCAGGTTGCGGAGAATTGACTATCAGTGAAGAAAATAAAACCCTTTCCTGTGGCAATCTGGTTCTAAGGGAGGGAGATCTCATCTCCGTAGATGGTTATTCTGGTCGCATTTATCGTGGCGAACTTCCAACTGTCCTAGTTGAGAACAACCAAGACCTCCAGCGCTTGCTTGTTTGGGCAGATGAATTCGCCATCCTCCAAGTTCGAGCCAATGCAGAAACCGTCAAAGACTTGACAACCGCTATGAACTTTGGGGCCAAAGGAGTCGGGTTGGCCCGGACGGAACACATGTTCTTTGGACAAGAACGGATTCTTGAAATGCGTCGCCTCATCTTAGCGGATACTGAAGAAGAAACAAAAGAAGCCCTCAATAAGCTCCTAGAATTCCAAGAAGTAGATTTCTACCAAATGTTCCAAACCGTTCAAGATAAACCAATGATTGTCCGCCTGCTCGATCCACCCATGCATGAGTTTCTACCTAAGGATTCCCAAGAAATTGCATTATTAGCAAGCAAACTAAAAAAATCTCCTGATAAACTTGCCGACCGCATTGAAAGTCTGCAGGAAAGCAATCCTATGTTGGGACACCGGGGTTGCCGTCTCGGCATAACCAAGCCGGATATCTACAAGATACAGACAGAAGCTATTTTTAGAAGTGCTATCAAATTGCATCAAGAAGGTCAACAGATTAAGCCGGAAATCATGGTTCCTTTAATTGCTGATCAAAAAGAATTAGCATGCATCAAAGAGTATCTTGTTCAGCATATTGAACAGCTTTTCAAACAGTATGGTCAGGAGCCATTCCCTTATGAAATTGGTACCATGATTGAACTGCCCCGCGCCTGCCTAACCGCAGATAAACTGGCTCAAGAGGCTGATTTCTTCAGCTTTGGCACCAATGACTTGACCCAAATGACCTATGGCTTCTCTCGGGATGATATTGGTAAATTCATTGGCCACTACAAGGACAAGGATATTCTTTCTTTTGATCCCTTCCAAAAAATCGATAGGGAGGGAGTCGGTGAATTAATGAGAATTGCTATCAGCAAGGCCCGTCAAGTAAAACCGAACCTCACTATCGGTATCTGTGGCGAAGTTGGCGGAGATCCTTCTTCGATCTCCTTCTTCCAAGACATTCAAGTCACCTATGTTTCCTGCTCTCCTTACCGGGTTCCTGCTGCCAGACTAGCCGTCGCTCAAGCAGCGATTCAAGCGAAAAACTAAGCTATGCTTACTAAATATATCTTGTAACCCTCTATATTTTAAAGGATCTAGCCTTCCCATTACAGACTAGATCCCTTTCTTTATCTTGATATCAAAAAGCCCCTCAACCTAGAAGATAGCTCTAGGTTCAGGGCGATTGAAGTCTAATTATTTTTTCTCTTCTTCCTCTTATCCCTTGCTTTTATATTTAAAGTCTTTAAAACTCATTTTAGCTTTCGACGAATCGGTCATGCTATTCAATTTTTCTTCTTGCTCTTTGGTGATTTTGAGAGGAATAGCTGAAACCATATTCGGTTTTAAAACACCTGATTCGCTGATCTGATAATCTACCGTAATATTTTCAAGAATCGGTGCTCTATCATATTCCAAGTTCACAACAAAGGAGGCATCTCGATCAATGGTTGTAGTGGTCCGATTCACCATTAAGAACAGGGCCAAGCGAGTTTCCTCATCTCCAAAAGTATAACCTGGGAAAAAGACAAATAATTTTCCGGCATCCCCAAGCGTCGGATTGTCTTTGATAAACTTTTCAGCAAGTTCTAAAATCTCATTGTCCTGATCTTTGTACTGGTCAGCTCTAACAAATGTGAGGGCTTCTTTCTTACTGCTTGAGGTTTGGCTAGATTTTGATTCTTTATTTGAGCTCGTAAAAGATACTTTGACACAGCCTGTCAAAAGAAGCAAACTCGTTATTAACACGATAATTTTTTTCATCTTCTCTCCTTCTAGTTCTTTTTAAAAAGAGGCTGGAAAATCTCAGTCTCTATTATAAAAGGTCCTCAATCAGATCATCGACCTCATCTTTTTCTGCTTTTGGTGTGATCTCCGTTACCATGATCCCTGCTACCGCACGCTCAACCAAAGCTTCCACATCCATGCGTTCCTCATATTTCTCCGCATTTTTGAGTTTGGGATTGGTCTTCGGACGGTCTGGCGCAAAAATGGTACAGCAATCCTCGAAAGGCTGGATAGAGATTTCAAAGGTATCAATCGCTTGGGCAATATCGATGATTTCCAACTTGTCCATGGTCACTACCGGACGGATAACCGGTGTATTGGTCACGGCATTGATGGCTTGCATGCTCTCTAGCGTTTGACTAGCTACCTGACCGAGGCTTTCTCCATTGATGATGACCAAGCCACCACGGATTTGACGAATACGATCTGTGATGCGCATCATAAAGCGTCGGGTCAGGGTCATGAGGTAAGCTTCGGGCGCTTTTGCCTTGATTTCCTCTTGGATCTCTGTGAAGGGCACCTCGATAAATTGGATATTGCCACCAAACTTGGTCAACTTCCGTGTTAATTCCTGGGCTTTTTTCAAGGCACCTGGGCTAGTATAAGGCGGGCTCGCAAAGTGAACGGCCTCGATATCCACCCCACGCTTCAAGGCTAGGTAGCCAGCTACTGGAGAGTCGATCCCACCAGATAGCATGAGCATCCCTTTGCCAGATGTACCAACAGGAAGGCCACCAGCTCCCTTAATGGTTTCATAAGAGATGTAAGCTGCTTCTTCGCGGATTTCGACTTGCAGATTGATATCTGGCTTTTTCATCTGTGCCTGAATGGTTGGAATCGCTTCAAAGACAGCCCCACCCAAGGTTTGATTGAGCTCGCGGCTATCGAGCTCAAAGGTATGGTCACTCCGCTTACTTGAGATTTTAAAGGTCATGCCTTCTTCGTAAATCTCTTTCATAATCCCTTGCACTGCTACTTTCAAGGCTGGGACTGATTTTTCAATCTTGTAAACAGGTGAAAAATTTTGGATTCCAAAAACCTGCTTGAGCGATTCTGCTACTGGTTCATAATCTGTCCCATGTAGATAAGCATGGGCCCGATCGCGGTCCGCTGTCACTTTGACAGCTGGATAAATAGATAAAACATCTTGGATATTATTGCGAAGTTTATTGATGAAACGCATACGGTTCTTTCCTTTCGTAGAAAGCTCTCCATAGCGAATCATAATTTCTGAATAGGTTAAGGTCATGTTGATTTCCTTCTAAAATTAACGTACTTTTCGTGTTTGTTCGTAAATCAGTTTGAATTTGGTTAAGAATTGCTCGACTTGGCTCATGTCATTTTCCAGATCGAGACTCAAGCGAACAGCTGTCTGGGCAATACTCTTGTCCACCCCCATGGCAATCAAGGTACCAGCTGGTTTTCCAGCCTTGGACGAGCAGGCACTAGTGGTCGAGATGTAAATATCAAACTCTTCAAAGGCATGGACCACTACTTCACCACGAACTCCCTTGATCCCGAAAGTCAAGATGTGAGGGGCAAAGTGATCCTCACAAGAAAAGACAGTGACATCTGGATAGTTGGCCAATTCTTTGCGGATCACTTCTTTCATCTGCTGGGTCTTACTGGCAAAAGCTTCTTGGTTTTCCATAGCTAAGCGTAGGGCTTTTGCGGTTGCTGCGATACCTGCCACGTTCTCAGTTGTCGAGCGCATTTCTTTTTCTTGGCCCCCACCCGTTAAGAGAGGGGTGATCTTTTTGCCTTCTTTGATATAGACAAATCCAACCCCACGAAGACCATGGAATTTGTGACTAGAGAAGGTCGCAAAGTCCACGCGCTCTGGTAGATAGCCCGCCGTTGCTACCTTGGCCAAGGCTTGAACCGCATCAACATGGAAACTAATAGTTGGGCGATCTTCTAGGAGAGCAGCAATTTCATGGATGGGTTGGATGGAGCCAATCTCATTGTTGACGGCCATGACAGAGACCAATGTCGTATCCGGACGAAGTAGGTTAGCCAAGGCATCCACTTTGACAAAGCCCCGGGCATCCACTGGCGCATAATCCACTTCGAATCCCTGCGTTTCTAACCAAGTAGCCGATTCCTTAATGGCAGGATGCTCGATGTCAGAGACAATGATATGCTTGCCATAAGGAGCTTTCTCAAAAGCGACACCCTTGAGGACCCAGTTGTCCCCTTCTGTCCCACCAGACGTGAAATAAATCTCCTCAGCTTTCTTGCCAATTAGCTCCGCAATCTGTTTCCGGGAAGCCTCTAAAATACGAGTAGCTTGACTTCCTAAATTGTGCAGACTAGAAGGATTCCCCCAAATCCGAGTCGCTACTTCCGTATAGGTAGCAAGGGCTTCCGGATAAGGTTTGGTCGTTGCTGAATTGTCAAAATAAATCATGTCCTACGCATCCATCACTTTCTTTTTACGTAACTTCTATTTTATCATTTCTAACAGCTTGGGACAAGGATTTGATAAAGATAGATGAGGTGAAATCCCTCTATAAAATTCAGTTCTTTTTAGACATTTTTCAGAAAATGACTTATAATAGGAAAGTGTTAAAAAAAATTCATGATAGAAAGAGAACAAACATGTCACAATATTCAAGAAGTAACAAGAATCAAAAACCTGAGGAACAAGTAGATACCAAACCTTCTCGCGGTGAAAAGGTAAAACAAGGTCTATCACTATTTCAAACGGTTGTAGCTACAATTGCTAGTCTTCTAGGGATTATCGTCACTTCCTTTACCATTATAAGCCTGCTTAATAAAGACAACCAAAAAACAGAAGACAAACCATCTAGCAGCACCAGCGTCGTCGTGGTTCACGATAAGGAGTCTGACTCAAGCGCTACCAATACAGATGCCAATACGCAAACCGATTCAAGCAATACAGATACAAGTTCACAAAAAGAAACCGATAGCTCATCCGCTACAGAATCTAGTTCGTCTGCCGCACAAGACCAAGGCTCCACAGCAACAGACAGTGGCGCAGATACAGCATCATCCGGAACCAACTAAAAAATCAGTAAGGACAATCTTACTGATTTTTTCTAGCTTCTGATTCAGTTTTTTTCTGATGTTTATAGAAAGCATCGATCTCGTTGTCATACTCCCATTTGAGCTTTGAGCGCTCTTCCTGGATTTGATCCAATTGTTCAAAGACGTCACGTCTAAATCGTTCACTATTTTCATCCATTTGGAAAAAATAAGTATGAACTTCTGCAGGTAACTCACCTTCTGCCATGCGATAGACTTCTTCTTTCAACTGGTCCGTTTGCTGCAGAAAATAAGAGAGATCTTCTTCAAGAGATTCCTCTTTTTTCTTTAACTGTTTCATCTTGCTATCAAATTCAAATTCTAATTTATAAAGATCTTCCTTCATCTTCTATCAATTCTCAATTTCTAAGCGGACTAGTAAGTTCTGGTTTGCTCACTTTAGACAAATAGTCTTTTGCTGCAGTTGCAGCTTGTCCTTCAAGACCATCCGTGATATTTTCACTGTAAGTCTTTTTAGCATAGTTTTCTAATTCCTCTGCTTTTGATTTCAAGTTTCGTTGTAGAGGTGCATTTGTTAACTTTATAGCATTTACTGCTACTGCAACAGCCGCTTTTATTGCTAATCTCTGCTGCGCTTTCAGTACTTCCACTAGTTTTTCATTTTTAAATGATAAACTTATTGGCATCGTTTCCTCCTTGCTTCTTTTATGTTAAAGATCCAAAAATTTCAGTAGCACCTTCTGCATCAACCTCTACAAGTTTCTGGGCACATTGAATCATACTCTTTGAGAAGCCACTCATTTTTTCTTTGTAGTTCTTTAAATTACTTTTATCGGTCTCCGCAATTCCGCTATCCCACAAATGTTCAAAAGTCAAATCAGTCATTAAACTTTCTATTTCACTTGCTGATAATGCCCATCCTAATGCAGAAATAGTATTTCTAGATAATTCAACCGATACTTTTACGCTTCCTTCCGCAGTCGTGATCATTTTCTCTGTTTCTGAAACCTTTTGCTCAATTTCTGCATCTGCCAACTGAACTGCCGCATATAATAATTCTGTACGAAGTAAGATTCGTTCCGCATAACTCCCAGCACTTTTAATTCTGTTGTGCAAATTATTAGGATTCTTGAGGTCTAAATTTTTTCGATCCCATTCCAAAGAAGCTTTCTGAGCATCTTTTATAATTTTATCATATTCTTGTAAATATACTAAAATTTCTGAACCAATTGAAGGTAGATTAGCAATTATTTTCGTGACATCAGTGATACCAATACCAAATCCGTCACGTAATATTAAATAAATTTCTGTCTTATGATTCAAAGGATCTTTAAATGCTTCATGTAACAATGAAGTAAGTTTTTGAAATACTTCTGGTTTCATTGTCACAAAGCGTTCAATTGCTTCCTCAGGAAGATAATTCTTCAGGTTATCTATAGTTCTTCTGTTCAGCTTAGCAAGTCTCTGACCTGCAACTAACAACTCTGGATGATAGGATTCCGATGCTGTTAGGATATTACCATAACTGTCTATTTGATAGGCACCGAAATCATGGGAAGAATACTTGTCCATCATACTAGTATACTTAATCGGGACAACTACGTTGACTTGACCTAGTTGTTTATCCCATGGTTTATCACGATTGAGCATACTAACTGGATCAAAAGGATTGACATAATAAACAATTTTTTATCCAATAATTTCAGTTTTTCATCACTATACCCAGCTTTTTTTAAACTTGCTGTTGTATCTGGGCCATCAAAAAGAACAGCTTTTCCAACGTGATTCAATTCTGATTCAGATAATCCTGCCAAACCTTGTACGGATACCATTGTTCCAAGCGAATGAGCAGTTACATCCATTTTAGCATTTGGGGCGGCTTTTTCTTCTAATTCAGTGATCTTTTCTTTCATCCCTTTTGTAGCATATTTTGCTTGGGGTACAATCGCATCCGTAAGTGCAAAAGCTGCATCATTATTGATCCAATCTTGATAGTTAAATTCCTTAAAATTTCCTTTCTTAATTTGTGGTAAATTAATTCCAAAACCATCACTTCCACGAATAGCAAAATAAGTCTGGTGCGTATTCGCATTGATCGTCTCAGTATCTGTAACATAATAGGCATTGTAGCCAGTTTCTTCATCTTCTAATAACTTTTTACTGTCCGGTTGAAGATAAACCTTGCCACCATTTGGCAGATCCGTACCTCCGCCTTTAGTGATTTGACCTTCGTTATCCTTTTTACTTTTTGAATAATCAATCTCAGTAGATTTATTTTTATTAAATAATTTTGGGAAGGAATTTGGACGATCTTTATAGGCACTTTCAGCAATAGACGAGTAAATATCATCAAAACTTTTTAAATTCCAATTTGCCATTTTTTCCTCATTCTAGTTTTATTTTAAAGTTTCTGTTAAAAGATTTTCCAGCCACCATTTTCGTCAATATAGATATCATTTAACATACCCATCCTGTCAATATTAGGCAAACTTTCTCGATTTTCTAGATAAAAATCTACCGAAAATTTTGTGTTCTCCAAATGATTAACCTGACCTGAAATAGATAAATTATATCCTCCTCCTTGCGGAGTTCCGTTTCCTGACTCTTCAATGATCATACTATCCCAATCAATCTGAACGGATTCAACTTTTGAATTTTGAGCTTTGACTAAATCAACAATCTCCTGTTCGTGTTCTTTTAGGTAGTCCAGTTGTTCTTTTTTTATCTCTTCTTCTGTTTTTTGAGCAGCTTTCTTTGAAGAAGTGCTTGTTATCTTCTGCTCCGGCCTTTTGGTCAGGGTCATGATTTTTCCTCCAAGAAAAACCAGTCCTAGTATCGGTAACAAAATGATCAAAAATAGTTCCATTTGTCTCTTCATTCATTTCTCTCCAATCTACACACTTCGAATTGATCTATCAACTTGTTTATTCGAAAATTCTTCCACCCATCCTTAAGTATTGGCCCAAAGACATCGTCTTTAAATTAATTTTGCCATCTTCCACGACCACATCAACTCGCCAACTGGATTCAGGATTTTGATTAAACCCTCCAAAAATGAGAATCATTTCGTCACCACCTTGAGGTGTTCCATTTCCTCCCACGCCCCACTCAGTTTCATCCCAATTAATCTGAACGGATTCGACTTTTGGACTTTGAGTCTTTACAAAATCGACGATTTCTTGCTTGTGCTCTTTGATATAAGCGAGCTGTTTTTGTTTAATGCCTTCTTTGTCTTCTTTAATTGATGAGGATGCGACAATTTTCTCTTGTCTGCTCTTTTCACGTTCTTGCTTCACACATCCTACTAGACATCCAAGTGTTGAAATGAAAGTAATTGTGATCACCAGATTGTTTATTTGTTTTTTCATAATTTTATTTCGTTTAAAACTGATTCCTCTATTGCATCTCTCATTATCTAACGGACGGATCATTTCTTTTCTACCCGATATAAATTGTCTGAACCAATTGAATCTATTTTAGGCATCTTATTTTCGTCTAAGGTAAAATTCAGGCTAAAATTTGTTAGATCACTTCCATTGGCATAACCGAATACTAATAGTATTTCATCACCTCCCTGAGGTGTTCCATTACCTCCTACAACTCTTTTAATACTGTCCCAGTCATAAGACACCTGCGTAATGTTAGCATTATGTGCTTTCACATAGGCCGTCATTTCTTGCTCATGATCTTTGAGATAAGCGATTTGTTTTTTATTTATCGCTTCTTTGTCCTCTCTGCTTGTCGAAGAGGTTGCAATTGGTACTTGTTTCGTTTGCTCTTTTGAATTTATGGTACATCCTCCTATACTTGCAAGGAGAGCTAATATAGTGATTAATTTAAACGTCGTTTGTTTTATCATATTCTATCTTTCTCTAAAACAGTTCATTTTCAAAATCCATTGTACTTGATTAGGAAATAGGCTTTCCGCCAATCGTAAGTTCATGGAGCATAAACATTTCTCGCATTTCAATTGACTGATCATTATTAATTGGAATATCTATTCCCCAACCAGAATCGTCAATATGATTAATGCGCCCAAAAACATTCATATTATATTCGGGAGTTGTAAGTCCACCATCACTCATCTGAGTTTCATCCCAATCAATCTGAACGGATTCAACTTTTGGACTCTGAGCTTTCACAAAATCGACGATTTCTTGCTCGTGCTCTTTGAGATAAGCGATTTGCTCTTTTTTTATTTCTTCCTTTGATTTTTGTACAACTTTCTTTGAAGAAGAAGCCGTTACCTTCTGTTCTGGTTTCTTCGTCATGTTCATGATCTTTCCTCCTAGAAGTAAAAGTCCTAGAATCGGTAACAGGATGATCAAAAATAATTCCACTCGTCTCTTCATTTCTTTTTCTCCTATCAATCATTTCGTGACTGAATGGGCCAGTCACTTTCTTTACTATTATAGCATCTTTCATTTGAATCTCAATCTAACTCACTAGTTAGAGCTTTTCTAAGGTAATCAAAAAGGAACCCGGAGGTTCCTTTTGTGTTATTTTCGATACATCTTGACCTGAAGGTAAAGATCATTATAGATTCCGAGCCATTTTTTTCCAAGTTGTTGATAGACTTCCAAATGGTCCAGTGTTTCATCACTTGGATAGAAGGCCTGGTCATTTTGGATTTCTTTTGGCAACATGGCTTTGGCTTTTTTATTTGGCGTTGAGTAGCCGACATAAAGAGCATTTTTCAAAGCATTTTTAGGACGAAGCATGAAGTTAATAAAGGCATATGCTGCTTCTTTATTTTTAACGGTTTTTGGAATGACAATGTTATCAAACCAAAGGTTGCTGGCTTCCGTTGGGACGACATAGCGAAGATCCTCATTGGCATCCAACATTTGGCTGGCTTCCCCTGAGAAAGTCACCCCAATAGCTGCATTGTTTTGGATCATATAGCCTTTCATCTCATCTGCCACCAAAGCTTTGATATTTGGCGTCAAGGTGTAGAGTTTATCCACCGCCTCTTGCAATTTCTTTGGATCCTTTTCGTTGAGACTATAGCCCAAGGTATTGAGACCAATTCCCATTACCTCACGCGCCCCATCGTACATCATAATGTCATTTCTGTACTCTTCACGCCAGAGATCTGACCAGTGTTCTGGTGCTTCTTTGACCATCTTGGTATTGTAGATAATCCCCAAGGTTCCCCAGAAATAAGGAACGGAATATTGGTTGCCCGGATCAAACGATTGGTTCAGGAGTTTTGGATCAATGTTTTCCATCCCTTTGATCTTGGATTGATCCAATTTTTCAACCAGATGCTCATCCATCATCTTAGCAATCATGTATTCACTAGGAATCGCAATATCGTAGGTCGTGCCCCCCTGTTTGATCTTGGTGTACATGGCTTCATTGGAATCAAAGGTATCATACTGCACCTGAATCCCTGTCTCTTTGGTGAATTCCTGGAGCAATTCAGGATCAATATAATCTCCCCAGTTATAGATGACCAGCTTGTCACTATTCTTGGTATTCATGCTCGCTTCGATCTGGTGACTAATTCCCCAGAGGACCAGAATGACAAGGACAATCCCAGTTAGGAATGAATAAAGTTTTTTCATGCTGCTTCCTCCTTCTCACGGGTAATAAAGTAATAACCGATGACCAAGAGCACACTAAAGAGAAAGACAAGGGCGGACAAGGCATTGATACTGAGGGAAATCCCTTGACGCGCACGTGAGTAGATCTCTACAGACAAGGTTGTAAAACCATTTCCGGTTACAAAGAAGGTCACGGCAAAGTCATCAAGAGAATAGGTAAAGGCCATAAAGTAGCCGGCGATAATAGCTGGTGTCAGATAGGGCAACATGATCTCTTTGAGCATTTGCACTTGGGTAGCTCCCAAGTCATAGGCTGCATTGACCATATCCCGGTTCATTTCCTTGAGACGTGGCAAAACCATCAAGACCACAATAGGAATCGAGAAAGCCACGTGACTAGCCAGAACAGAAAGGAAACCTAGCTGGTACTTCACCGTCGTAAAGAGAATCAAGAAGCTGGCCCCGATCATAACGTCTGGCGCTACCATAAGAATGTTGTTGATGGAAAGCAATGGTCCTTCTAACTTCTTCTTTGATTGGTATATATAGATGGCTCCAAAGGTTCCGATCACCGTCGCAATCAAGGCTGACAAGAAGGCCAACAGGAAAGTCTCTGATAAGATCAGCATCAGGCGACTATCTGCGAACAACTCATTGAAATGCTCAAGTGTGAAGCCTGTGAAGGCATTCATATCTCCCCCTTCATTGAAAGCATAAAAGATCAAATAAAAGATCGGAAGATAGAGGATCAGAAAGACGAAACCTAGATAGAAATGAGATACTTTTTTCATCGTTCTCTCCTTTCTCTCGTTGCCCACATGGTAAAGAGCATGGCAAGGATCAGAACAACTCCGATGGTAGAACCCATTCCCCAGTTTTGTGTTGTCAGGAAGTGCTGTTCAATCGCAGTCCCTAAGGTAATGACGCGGTTTCCACCGATCATCCGTGTCAACATGAAGAGACTCAGACTAGGAATAAAGACAGACTGCACACCTGAGCGGACACCATTCATGGACAAGGGGAAGACCACACGACGGAAGGTATCCCAACGATTGGCACCCAAATCATAGCTGGCATTGATCAAGTTTGGATCTAAGTCATCTAAGACGTTAAAGATCGGCAAGATCATAAAAGGCAACTCGATGTAGCTAGCTACAAAGATAAAGGAGAAATCGGTAAAGAGGATCTGCTGGGGAGCGACTCCGAGAAAGCTTAAAAAGCTATTGATGGAGCCGTTTTGGCCAAAGATTCCGATAAAGGCATATGCCTTGAGCAAGAGATTGACCCAGGTCGGCAAGACGATCAACATCAACCACAACTGCCGGTGTTTGAGAAGCGTCAAAAAGTAAGCAGTTGGGTAGGAGATCAAGAGCGTCACCAAGGTGACAATTCCGGCATAAAGGACCGAATTAAAGCTCATCTTTAAATAAGTCAGATTTTGCGAAGTAAAGAACTCTTTGTAGTTTTCAAGTGAAAACTGCCCTTCAACGTTGAAAAACGATTGAAAGATGATCATGACTACAGGAGCCAAGACAAAGAGAAAAATCCACAAGAAATAGGGGAGGATAAATAGATTAGAGGTTGTTTTCTTCATCTCTTTCCTCCTCAATGGCATTAATCAAACCAGCTTCTTGCTCTTCCACTTCAACGTACTCTTCGATCCGCGCATCGAATTCTTCTTCGGTTTCATTGAGACGCATAACGTGGATATCTTCTGGTTCAAAGTCTAGCCCAATGACTTCTCCCACGATAGCCTTACGGGTTGAGTGAATCATCCACTCATTTCCCAAATCATCATAGGCGATGATCTCGTAATGCACACCACGGAAGAGCTGGGTGTCCACCTTCACTTGGAGCTTGCCTTCTTCAGGAAGAGTGATTTGCAAGTCTTCAGGACGAATGACGACTTCGACTGGTTCGTTTGGACGCATTCCCCCATCGACGGCTTCAAAACGTTTGCCATTGAATTCAACCAAGTAGTCCTCGATCATGCGACCTGAAAGGATATTGGACTCCCCGATAAAGGTGGCTACAAAGTGGTTGATCGGTTCATCATAGATATCAACTGGTGTCCCAGATTGGACGATCTCCCCTTCATTCATGACAAAAATCCAGTCACTCATGGCAAGGGCTTCTTCTTGGTCGTGGGTAACAAAGACAAAGGTAATGCCCAAGCGTTGTTGCAATTCTCGCAACTCATACTGCATGTCTGTTCGAAGTTTCAAGTCAAGTGCAGACAAAGGCTCATCTAAAAGGACCACTCGTGGTTCATTGATAATAGCCCGTGCAATAGCTACCCGCTGGCGTTGCCCACCAGAAAGTTTCTGGATGGAACGTTTATCAAAGCCTCCCAATTGCACCATCTTGAGGACTTCTGTTACTCGTCTCTCGATTTCAGCCTTGTCTACCTTCTTCAAACGAAGGGGAAAAGCCACATTTTCAAAGACCGTCATATGAGGAAACAGAGCATAGGACTGAAAGACTGTGTGGACATCCCGCTTGTTGGTTGGGACATCATTGATCCGCTCCCCATCAAGGTAGACATCTCCAGCGCTAGCATCCAAAAGACCGGCAATGATATTAAGGATGGTCGATTTCCCTGATCCAGATGCACCGAGCAGGGTATAGAACTTCCCTTCTTCCAATTCAAAATTGATATCCTTTAGGACAACGGTTCCGCTATCTTCAAAGACCTTTGAAACATTTTTAAACTCAATAATTGGTTTTTTCAATTCACATAAATTCCTTCTTTACTGCGATTACCAAACTGCTTTTCAAACGAAAACGCAGCGGCTGACAGGAAAACCTGTCAGGCCACCAATACCTCTCGGGGACTTACTAGACTGCCCCACCTATTTACGGTATCGATAGGCACTCACCCCCTCTCCAACAGATGCTATCGATGTTTACACTATCAATTGTTCTTCAATACTAACGTTCTTAGGCTTGGCCGATAATGCGAACTTCTGGTTCTAAACGGACACCTGAATGAGCCTCGACTGCTTCAATGACATAAGCGATCAAATCTTCATAGTCCTTAGCTGTTCCATTGTCCACATTGACCATAAAGCCAGCATGCTTTTCAGAGACTTCAACACCACCGATTCGATAGCCTTTTAGTCCTGCTTCACTAATCAACTGACCAGCGAAATGGCCTACTGGACGCTTAAAGACCGATCCACAAGAAGGGTATTCAAGAGGTTGCTTGAGCTGACGAAGATGGGTCAAACGCTCCATCTCCTGTTTGATTTGCTCATGATTACCTGGAGACAAAGCAAATTTGGCAGAGATGACGACAGCACCTGTCTCTTGAATCTTTGAGTGACGATAGCCAAAAGCCAACTCTTTCGCCGACAAGGTTTCAATTTCCCCTTCCTTGGTCAAGACCTTACAAGATACCAGAACATGAGCAATCTCTCCCCCATAAGCTCCAGCATTCATAAAAACAGCCCCACCGACACTTCCTGGGATACCACTTGCAAACTCAAATCCCTTTAAACTATGGTACAGGGCTACATGAGTCGTTTCGATGAGTTTTGCACCTGCTTCTGCTTCGATCACATAGCCATCTACACTAATGTCCCTCAAGCGATCAAACATAATAACAAAACCAGGAATGCCCCCATCTCGGACAATAATATTAGAAGAATTCCCCAGGACCATCCATGGAATATTCTCCTGGTTCGCAAAGCGTACAATGCGTTTTAATTCGTATTGATTGCGAGGAAAGGCCAGAAATTCAGCATTTCCCCCAACCTTTGTATAGGTATAATGTTTTAATGGTTCTTGAAAACGGATATCAATCCCTTCAAGAATTTGGTTCATTTTTTCGATCATCTTTCAATATGTTCTCTCTCTATAAAATACAAACTATTATACCAAATTTTTGACTTTTTTTCGACCCCCAATAAAGAAAGAGGCTGGTAAATTCACCAGCCTCTTCAAGCCAATTTAAAAAGTATTGGACGCACTCACTACTAGGAAATAGCAAAAGCTGGACACGGCCTGCCCAGCTTTTTTCTTTTCTAATAAATTAGGCAATTTTACGTGCGATGGCACGATTCTTTTTCCCTTCCAGAGCTGATTGAACTGAAATCCAAGCACCACCAAGAGTGAAGACAGCTAACAAGCCTAGATTCAAATAAAAGTTATCTGGGACGTCCCCTTGGAATGTCGCTTCATTGAGAAGCGTCCAGGTCATATCAAATGGCAAATCCAGTTCACTCATAAGCGCCAAAGTATAATCTAATTGGTTGACCAAAAAGACCGTCAAGACCATTAAAATTGCTGAAACTACCACACCTTTTTTAGTCAATTTTTTACCAAGAATCTCATAACCCTTGATGGTACAAAAACCGAGGGCTGCACCTGCCAAAACAGATACATAGCCGAGACGCGCTACTAAGAGGGCAACTGCTCCACCGATGATCACACCGATTACGGCCCCAACTATCCCCAAAAGGAAGTTTTCTTTCCGATCGTCGTATGCTTGAACCGTATCTTGAACCTCTGCATGGTAGTCCTGGAAGGTAGCATCATCGATTAAATAGATGGTATCACCGATTTGATACAGACCAATTGGTTCTTCCTCACCCGTTGCCGCATTGACTTGCACGAATTGGTGGTTGAGCAAGAAATCGACAATATCTTGGATGGCTGTCCACAAGGTTTCGACAGCCTTCCCTTTGGTCATCCCACCTTTGACGACGACAGTTGTTAGATAATCATTGAAGGAAATCGCATGAATGGCTTTTGATTGTGTTTTTAAGTCATCCCAGATGTCTTTTCCCTCTTCGATCAAATCTCCCTCTGATCCTTGCTTAGCACTGAATGAAATGTTAAAAACATTTTTGGTTTCCGTTCCTTCAATGACTAATAAAAATCCCTCGCGCTCTCCATACATGACACGCGCTTCACTATCAAACTGCAGACCAAGATCTGTAGCAATATTATGTAAATATTCTGGTTTCATTTTTCCCCCTACATGATTGGGAAAGCTTGAGCATTTCCCCATACAGTTCCTTATTCTACCATAGGATCAAGAAAAAGGACATATACAAATGTATACATCCTTTTTTCAATTGTGTTACATTTAGTCTTATTTCTCGACACGAACGCCAAATGTGTCGATTTTAAGTTGGAAAATCTGACCATCTAGCCCAAGTGCTGTGAGAGCTGCTACAAAGGATGCGGTATACTCCGGTGCCAAAAGGTTCATGATCGTTGGCCCTGCACCAGAAAGGTAAGTGGCATAAGCATCGTGTTGATGCGCAACTTCTTTCACCTGAGGGAACTCTGCAACCAACTGTTGGCGGTAGCGTTCATGGAAGCGATCCGCTTCGATAGCTTTTCCTGCGACTCTCAAGTCTCCCTTAGCAAGGGCAGCAATGGCCACGTTTGCAATTGAACTAGCTGCCACAGCTTCCTTATACGTCCACTCACTAGGAAGGACATTTCGGCTATCACTGGTCTTAAGTTCGTAATTGGGAACAAAGGCTACCAAGTCACACTCAGGGAATGGAAGGACCAAATGATTGGTCTGCTGATCCACATAGCTAGCTACGACCAGATTTCCAAAAATAGCTGGGGCTACGTTATCAGGATGACCTTCGATTTTTGTCGCAATTTCTAGTTTATCTTCATCACTTAGAGCTAGCTTACCCAGTTGATTGGCCAACTCAATCCCCGCTACGATAACAGAGCTAGAAGAACCAAGTCCACGCGCCAAAGGAACTTCACTGGTCATCTTGAGACGATGAGGAGGCAAATCGGCTGCGACTTTGAGAGCCGTTTGAAGCAAGAGATTCTCTTCATCGCTTGGAATCTCCTCTCCTAAATCGTGTTCAATCCACCAGTTTTCTTGCGCTTCTAACACATCAATGGTCAAATACTTAGAAACAGCGATACCAACAGAATCAAATCCGGGCCCTACATTGGCACTGGTTGCTGGAACAATAATCTTCATGCTTATTCTCCCAAGACCTTAAAGGTATTCAAGAGTTCGAAATTCGGCTCTGAATCCAGTTTTTCAACCAAGTTCTTGAATTGTGTCTGGTTGACTTGGTGGGTAATGATGACCACACTTGCATAGTGACCATCTGTGTCTTCTTGAAGGATTTGTTTGAAGGAAGCTCCTTCTGCATTAAAGATCTCCGCGAGACGCAAGATTTGACCAGTCGCATCTGGTGCCTTAATTGAGAAGTAATAATTGTTCTTCACATCTTCAGGCTTAGCCAATTGAAGAGGACGACTGTATTCATTGAAGGCTTTACCGATCGTTCCTTCTTTTAGACGACGGACAATACGAACGATATCGGCAACGACACTTGTCGCAGTTGGTTTTTGGCCAGCACCAGGTCCATAGTACATAGACTCACCAATCCCGATGGATTCCACATAGACCGCATTCATGACATCGTTCACACCAGCAAGTGGGTGTTGTTTTGGAAGGAAGGTTGGCGTCACCTCTGCTGCAATCCCTGAATGCGTTTCAACGATCGAGCCGACCAGTTTGATCACATAACCAAGGCTTTGAGCAACAGAGACATCTTGAGGAGTGATCTGGCTGATCCCTTTGTGACCTACTTGGTCAAATTGGATGTTCATCCCAAAGGCAAATTGACTCAAAATCACCATCTTGTAGGCAGCATCGATCCCTTCGACGTCATTGGTTGGGTCACTTTCAGCGTAACCAAGGCGTTGCGCTTCTGCTAAAGCATCTTCATAAGTCCAGCCTTCTTCCACCATTTTGGTCATCATGAAGTTAGATGTTCCATTGACCACACCGAGCACTTTGGTCACCTTGTCAGAAGCCAAGGAATTCACCAAAGTTCGAAGGATTGGGATCCCACCCGCTACGGCCGCTTCATAATAAAGAGCTACTTGATGTTTTTGAGCAACCTCTAACAATTCACTTCCATGAACAGCTAGAAGGTCTTTGTTAGCAGAAACGACATGCTTACCTGCTTCAAGAGCACGGGTGATAAAGGTCTTCGCTGGCTCAATCCGGCCCATCAATTCAACCACGATGACAATCTCTTTATCTTCAATGATCTCATCGACATTGGTCACAAAGTTATAGTCATGACCAGCAGCTTGCAAGCTTTGCTTTTCCGCATCATCGCGAACCAATACCTTAGCAATCTCGATTTCATCTTGAGCTGCCTGGGTAATTTTTTCATGGTTTTCTTTTAATAAAAATGGTACGCCACTAGCAACAGTACCAAATCCTAGTAAGGCAATCTTAACAGACATCCTATGGGTCTCCTTGAATTTTCTATAATAGGTCCATTATAACAAAAACTTGGGCTTTTGACAGCCAATTGCCTTAAAAAGTCTGAATTCTCATGACAGAATCTGCCTGTAGTAAGTTCTGGAAAAAAACATAGAATTTGTGGTACAATAAAGAAAACAATGAAAGCGGTGACACCATGAGTAAACGAAGAGTCCCTAAAAAAATCAAAATCCTCCTTGGGATCAATGCCCTTCTTTTGGTCTCTATCTTTATTTGTAGCTTTCTTCTGATCAAGCGCATCACTCAGCCGAGTGACAGAAATACAAGTAACACTGCCATGACGCGCTCACTAGATGAACAAAGCTCCTCTATCGAGTGGACCCGAGTAAAAAAGCCGGTCAAACTGCCCATCCTCATGTACCACTCTGTACATAATATGGCTGAGTCCGAAGCTGCCAATGCCAATCTGATAGTTGATCCAGAAACCTTTGAAAGCCAACTGAAGGCCCTGAAAAAAGCGGGTTACTACACACTGACCCCTGAGGAGGCCTATCGGATCCTCGCAAAGAACGAAGTTCCAAAAGGAAAGAAATATGTCTGGTTGACCTTTGATGATGGCGTCGAGGATTTCTATACCATTGTCTTTCCACTTCTTAAGAAATACAAGATGACAGCCACCAACAATATCATCACGGACTTTACCCAACAGGAAAAAGAAAATGTCCTGACCTTTGACCAAATCAAAGAGATGAAACATGCTGGCTTAACCTTTGAAAGCCATACGGTCAATCATCCAGACCTAGCCAATTCCAGCCTTGAGACCCAAAAGAATGAGCTCGTCGCTTCTAAACGCCTGCTGGATAAGGTGCTGGATCAAAATACTAGCGTTATCGTCTACCCATCTGGTCGCTACAGCCAGGTCACAATCGACCAAGCCAAGAAAGCCGACTACAAACTAGGCCTCACCACTAAAAATGGACTCGCCAGCTCCGCTGATGGCCTCTATTCCCTCAAACGAGTTCGGATCCTTCCAACCACTACAGGAGAGGATCTCCTAGCCATGATCCAAGAATAAAGAAAGACCCCTGTCTGAGATCATTTCAGACAGGGGGTTTTTGTTACTTCCTTATAAACAATTCCTTTTTAAACCGTCGGTTTATAAACTATAATAGGATTCAAAAATTCCTAAAAAAGCTTCATCATTGATTAGCTATCGTCTTTGACTTTCTTGTATAAATGATTAAAACAATTGCAAATGACAACAACTGCCACAGAAGAATTCTTACTATCTGCAAACTATCCCCTTCAGAATTTGAGACAACATGAACCAGATTTGAAGCTAGATTGTTGAAAAGATGGTCTCCTAATCCTAGCCACAAGGAACCTGTCATTTTGTAGAGTAAGGACCATTTGATGCTCATCATTCCCGATAGGATGACATAACCAATTCCCATAACAATAAGATTTGTGAGGGAAGATTCTCCTTGAAGATAATCTCTGAACGGCATTGCCAAGTGCCATATTCCAAATAGGAAGGCTATAAAGAATAGACTCTTACGGTAAGAAATCCCTTCAAGAATTTTGGTGAAAAGGCCACGAAAAACTCCTTCTTCCATCCACACGTTTATCAGGTTAAATAAGACACTTAACAAGATAAACAAGATGCCTGCTTGTGTTCCTTTTTCATCAGTCAAAGAGAAACCACTCGCATAAAATGATAAGTGAACATTGCCATGAAGAAACAAGAGAACAATACACTCAACTGTATATGCAAAGATGGAGCACACTAAACCAAAGATCAGGCCATTTCCTATACCACTTATAATTCCGTTTCGTGTAAAACCAATATCTATCCATCATAATTTGCTAATTGAAAGAATTCCCCACAATAAAAGTATTCCAAATAGCTTGTGTAGAAAATTCTCCGATAAAAAAGTTTCATCTGTCCTTATATAGAAGTATTCGAATAGCCTTGCTGCTGAGCAGATAACAAATATCATTGAACAACTTAAAATAGGGCTTTTTAATAGTCTATTTAGCATATCTTCCTTTCAAATAAGTCTTTTATAAAAGTTAATTTCAATATTTTACTCAGTCCAATTATCTATTTTTCAGATTTCGAGAGAACGAACGACCCTATTTTTTTGATAACTGCTACTACGACTAAAACCATCGCATACAATAAAAACGGCGGAATTAAAAGAAGTGCGAGTTTCCAGCCTTTGAAAAAAGCAAGCCCTTTTGTGGATTTAGCAGATTTAGATGGTTTCACTTCTATCAGCTTCATTCGCAATAGTTTCACAGTGACTTCTTCTTGTCTTTCATCAAGTGAAACACTCTTTTCTCCCGAGTTTTCACTATCTAGATAGGCCTGAGCCATTCGGACCAGATACAATCCCTCATCTTCTTTCGCAATGGTACGAAATAGCTCCATTGCCTTATTTCTATTCCCTTTGAGGTACTCATTGACTGCCTTCAGATACATAGATTCCAATTGTGAGAACTTGTTGTTTGTCACTTCCTTTAGAACGGCATCATTGGGCTCTTTTTTGACCAGTAGATCATAGCGAGCTCTGTATGCCATCTTGAGTGGTTCAACATCTGCTAAATAGTCAGAGAGCAATTCCTCGAACTCATCTTCCTTCAAATCAGGTCTAGAAAATAGGTACGCATTTAATAAAATTTCGTTTAATTTTACTTGTTCAGCATCTGTAAACTTTTGATTCTTTTTGAGTTCGTCTACAACCGCTTCAATGGATCCAAAGTCACCAATCCTATAGAAATAGAAAATAGTGGCAACCTGTACACGCGCTTTAATAGTTTTGATACTCTTTCTTTTTTGGTTCAGAATATAGCTTGCCATCAAGTCAAGATTTATTCCCTTATAGATAAGACTATTCAACTTTTTGATTAAAAGAGTATCTTTAATGATAACTAGAATCAGCTCCATCAGTAAGTAAATCAAAAAACAAATGGTCGCGATCCTTTTACTTTGGGTCACTTGCACGATATATAAAAATGGTAGAGCTAGAATAAGCAGAATGACTATCGCTGGAATATTGTAACGTCTTCTTAGTTCTTTATAATCTTTCACCATAAATCTCCTTAGTTAGTAGCTTGTTGTGATTTAGCATTTGTTTACTCTGTCTTAAAATAAATCACTTAAAAGTCCAACTTAATGGTTTAACTTTACAAGTTAACTCTTACCATGATACCGAAATTTTGCGACTGGGGCAACTTCCTCACTAGTTGGAAATAGTTGCAAGAAAAAACCACCTCTCGGTGGTTCTTACTTCTTCTTTTGTGGAAAGAGGGGGAGCCCTAGAGTCGCGATCTTCTCAGCGGGGATCTTCATGCCATCCTTGATCCACTTGGAGATGACAGAGACGATGGCGGAGCTCCAGAAAGAATTGAGGTAGCTGCCAGCGCCATTTGAGGAGCTGCCATTTCGTTTTTCTAGAAAATCATAGACTGCCTTGGTCAAGAGTCGCTCAAAATTATAATCAATGGCTAGGCTAATGATTTTGGCTTCTTTCTTGACTTCCTTAAAGAGGTAGACCCAGACCTGGTAGAGGTCTGTCTTAAGGTTGTAGCCATCTAAAGACTTGGTAATCTTTGCGATACTAGATTGAAAGATGGACTCTAGAATCTCTTCTTTTGATCCATAATTGCGGTAAAAGGCCGCGCGAGAGACACCTGCACGCTGAACCAGCTCAGAGATGGTGATCTTTTTCAGATCTTTTTTCTCCAACAATTGCAGGAGAGAGATTTCGATGGATTCTCGTGTAATCGCATTGTTTTCTTGGTTAAATCGTTTGAGATTTTCCAAGGATTTCTCAGATATTTTTCTTTCTGCCATAACATTTACTTTCTATCTGTCTCACCTGATGATATCTGCTTGGATAGCATTGTACTTCATGATATAATTGTAAAAGAAGACATACTACTTGTCAATGTACATTTTTATATAACTATGAGGTAATTACTAATGAAATGGAAAATTATTGCGGATTCAGGCTGCGACTACCGCTCTTTGGACAATCTGGCACCAGATACAGAGTTTATCAGTGTTCCATTGACCATCCAAGTGGGCGAGACCATCTATACAGATGACGCCCACCTCAATATCGATCAGATGATGGAAGAGATGTATGCGACTGCGACTGCTTCTAAATCTGCCTGTCCAAGTCCAGATGACTATATGAAGTCTTTTGAAGGGGCGGATAATATCTTCGTTGTTACCATCACAGGTACCCTTTCTGGTAGTTACAATAGTGCTGAGGTGGCCAAGAAAATTTATCTGGAAGAGCATCCGAATACCAATATTCACGTCATTAATAGCTTGTCAGCTGGGGGCGAGGTGGACCTAATCGTTCGCAAGCTCAATCAGTTGGTCGCTGAAGGTCTCGATTTTGATCAAGTGGTCGAAGTCATCACCAAATATCAAGAAAAAACCAAGTTGCTCTTTGTTTTGGCCAAGGTTGATAATCTGGTCAAAAATGGGCGTCTCAGCAAATTGATTGGAACGGTTGTCGGGCTCCTCAATATCCGTATGGTTGGGGAAGCTAGTAAGACGGGTACCCTCGAGTTGCTTCAAAAAGCACGGGGCCAAAAGAAAGCGATCAAGGCTGCTTTTGATGAATTAATCAAGGCAGGCTATAATGGCGGGCATATTACCATCGCCCACCGCAACAATGAAAAATTTATCGAGCAATTCTCTGAATTGGTTCGTGAAAAATTTGCCCGTGCAAACATCGAAGTTCTTCCTACTTCCGGACTTTGTAGTTTCTACGCCGAAGAAGGCGGCCTCCTCATGGGCTATGAGATCTAAGTTACCACTAAAAAGAGGCTAGGACTTTTGTCCTAGCCTCTCAATTGTTTTTGGATTGTCGAGCAAGACGCAGTGGTTGAGTGGGCTCTACTACGCTGATTTCATCAGCTGTTACAGCCCTACTCAACTGTGCGGAGGTGGAACGACGAAATCGAATTCTAACGAATGACCGATTTCTGTCCCACTCTCTCTTTTTATTCTCCGATCTCTTGGTAGAGAGTGCGGATTTTTTTGCGGTAGATGCTATAGCTGATTCCTGCTCCGATTAGCAGGATGATACTATAAAGTATCACAGCCAGGAGGGTGCTGACGGAATGATAGGTCCAAATGAAGCTGCCAATGATTAAGAGAAACATCACAAAGAGAAAGACAATCAAGAGAATAGACTGAAGAGCTGCATTCCCACGATGACGGGTCATCAACTCCGTGATATTGGTCCAATTGGTGCTAAAATTTTGAAAATCTTTAACATAGTCTCGAATGCAGATCGGAATAGTCGTTACGACCCAGATCAGCAACATGGCTAGGATGGCTAATGGATGGACGCCAAAATAGAGACAAACACCAACCAGAAGAATGACAGGAAGAATGGATTGCACTAGATAGAGCAACCAAAACTTCATGAAGAGATAGCGTTTGAAATCAATAGGGAGCGATCTCAAATACTCAAAGTTTTCACGCTCCAGCGAGATACCGATACTGGTCAAGCCTCCAAAACTATTGAAAACACCGATCAAGAAGGCAACGAGAGCCAGTGGCACCAAATACTGGGGCGTCAAGTAAGGACTGAGGCCTCCTATATTTTTCGATGCTCCTGCTGCTCCACTGAGTAGGAAAATATAAGGCAGAATGCTCATCATCAAGAGTACTTGCACCATAAGGGTTCCATCAAGCAAGAGTCTGCGATGATACTGAATGACAAATCGTCTAAAGGAGTCTTTCTGACCAACATGGAGCACTCTTACGCGCTCTTTGACAGTTTGGTTGGTCGCAACTGCAAGGGCTGCATCATAGAATTGTGGGATCACGATTTTGCGAACTAGGCCGATCAAGACCAACAGCACCGCTATCCAGCCCAGAAGGCCAAGGATCGCTCCACCATCAAAAGGATGGAGAATGAACTGATGAAAGGCCGTAAAAGGTGGAAATAGAATGGGAATCTCTGCGCCACCCGTCACTTCTACCCGGTGAGTTTGGACTAGATTTAGATAAAGATAAGCCCCTAAACTCAAGAGGGAGCCGATTCCGACCATGAGATTAGAGACCAAGGTCGTGTGTTTTTTGAAAAAGAGGGTCTTGGTGATCAGATGGGATAGGATGATCGTCGCTAAAAAGAGAACGGCTAAGAGAATCAAAGCACAAAAGAGACCTAGTAGGATCCCTAACGGATTAAAGCCACCTGCCTGTACAGGGAGGATCAGAAAATAGCTGATCAAGGGAAGGATAGCCATGAGAAGAGTCAGGATGACTGAGATGCTCTTTCCTGCTATGACTTCTGCATCTGAGAAAGCATAGGGCCGGTAAAACTGCAGGTCCTTGCTTTCATAAAAGACATTGTAAAAGCTCATAAAACCTTGGGAAATGGTCATCAAGGAAAAAAGGGCCACTATGTTGACAAAGAAGGCTGGTTGATGGACAAAATCATAGATACTAAAGAGCAAACCAAACAAGACGAAATAGAAAAACCCTAAAGAGAGATAGTTCAATACCGATCTTCGGGCAACATTGAGTTTGACGTCCGGTCTTTTGGCCTGTTTGGCACGTAATTTTGCGATCTGAGCTGGCTGGCTGGCATAGATGATATTGACATTGACCAACTGTTGGATGATCTTAAGACGCATGATCGCCACCTTCTTCCTTCCGCCCCGCTAGACTGAGATAGATACTTTCCAGGCTTTGTTCTGGATGTTGTCCCTTCAATTCCTCGATCGTCCCATAGAAAATGAGATTGCCTTTTTTGAGAATGGCGATCTTATCACAGAGTTGTTCAGCTACTTCTAAGACGTGGGTAGAGAAAATAACCGTCTTTCCGCGATCCGCATGCTGCCGCATCATTTGTTTTAAATCATAGGAAGCCTGTGGGTCCAACCCGGTCATCGGTTCGTCCAAGACCCAGATATCTGGATCTGATAAGAGGGCTGCAATGACGAAGACCTTCTGGCGCATCCCATGTGAAAAGGATTCAATCACTTCATAGCGGTGACTCTGAAAATCAAAGATCCTGAGAAGCTCTTCCAAGCGTTGATCACAGTCCTTCTGACTCATATCATAAGAGGTCGCAACCAGCTCCCAGAATTCATTAGCTGTGAGACGCAAGAATAGATCCGGTGAATCTGCCACATAACCGATCTTCTTTTTGACCGCTAGCCGATGGCTATAAAGGTCCTGACCATCTACCTCAATGGTCCCAGTGGTTGGGGTGATGACACTGACCAAACTCTTGATGGTTGTCGACTTGCCGGCTCCGTTGTGGCCAATCAGGCCGACAATTTGCCCATCTTCGATGGTCAGATCCAAGTGGTTGAGGGCAATGTGCCCATCGTAATCTTTGGTAACTCCGTGAAATGTAATCATGCTAACTCCTTGTGCGATCCTCATTGGGATCGTGTTTGTTTTCTATTGTCATTAGAGATCATCGAAATGATAGAGCAAATCTAGCAGGTAGGTTGGAATGGTCGCCAAGAAATCTTCTTGGTAAACCCGCTCTCCTCGCTTATGCAATTCTTTGCCCCAGGGCCCGAGATTGATCGCTGGAACCTGAATTCGAGCAATTTTTTCCAGATCCAGATCATAAATTTGAGCCGGAGTGGCTAGGCTGTCAAGGACGACTTGGTAAGAGGCCACATCCTTTTCCAAGGCACAATAGCTGGTGTCGTTAATCCCCATAAAGTATTCTTCGACTTTTAAGGTATAACCCTTTTGGTCCAGATACTGGCGGTAATCCTCGATCAAGGACTCGATTTTGAGTTCTGAATTGTCCAAAAAGCGACAATTCATAGAAGGATAATATGGGGGCGCAAAACCAATGACCACCATTGGATCCTTATCTCCGAGAAACTCTAGCAGTCGCTGGATTTGCTGGATGGCAAGGCTCTGGTAGCTGGTCCCATTACGAAAATCGTGTTCCGCTTTTTGGTTAGAAGCTTCCCTAAAGGCTTGGTAACCCTCTAAGGCTTGGCATCGTCCCTCTAGCTCTTGGTAGGTGATGACTCTTGGCCTTGCAATCATATGGTCTTGGCCAGCCCGATCCTGCAAGTGCTCATACTTCTTGTAAAAGGCATCCAAGGCCTCCTGACTAAGCTCATAGATTCGTTGCAAGAGCTCTTGGGGTGTTTTCTTCAAATGCAGCACACTGAAATAACCAGCCGCATAGAGTACTGTCGATACATCGTACTGCTCCTTCAAATCTCTGAGATAGGACCAAGAAGGAAGGGGAGACGTTTCTCCCAGCGCCTGATCTGCCATATCGGGATGAAGATCTAGCTGGCTTGCGATGGCCACTAAGAGCGACAAGGCATTGATCCCTTTAAGAGGCTCCTTCATATGGGATAAGACGCCTTGCGCCACAACGACTGGCATGAGTTTACCCACTGTGCCAATGTGAAGGACTTTTTCTTTTTCTAGATCCGATTCAAAGGGCTCCGAATCTACTGCTAATACATAATCCAGATCAAACTTTTCCTGCAAATCTGTCAGGAGCCCCAAAGCTCCCCGCATCCCACGTGAATAGGATTCCTCGTCTCCAACAGAGAGATAGAGCAGATTGACCTGACCTCCTGAGGGATCCGCCGCATAGGCTTCAAGAACCCCTAATTGAAGGGCCAAGGCTGCTTTCATATCGCAAGATCCTCTGCCAAATTTCCAATCCCCAGAAGCTAAATCAGCCTGCATATCTGGTCGCATATCTAGTGTTTTCAAGGCTGCTGCTACTTTATCAGAATCGAGCGCTATTTCCGACAAATGTCCATAGTCTTCTAGATCGACTGTATCATGGTGGTGAAACAAGATAAGAGTTTTTTTCTTGCCTTTATCGACCAAGGCCCAATTGACCGACCGATGCAAATGATCCTGTGGCACCTGATAGCGCCCAAAGTGGTCCGGATGTTCCTTAAAATAGGGGATTTGGGCAATCCGTTGATCCAGGAAGGCTTCGATTCCTTGCTCTGTCTCCGTGTTGGTGAAGCTTGGAATCGCCAAGGCTTGGGTAAAAATCGCTTTGATGCTCTCTCTATTGGTTCCTTTCACTTTTAAAACCACCCTTCTTTGCTACTATAATATAAATAAAATAATGGATATCCCTACTATCAGACTTCTATGTCTCTGTGGCCAACAGGTAACCCTGACTCTATGCCATTATCTCCCGACTTCACTTCTTTCCTGTATGCGATTTCTTTTCTAGAAAGGGCTTGCTTCCAGTGCAAACGTTTGTCGCATCCAACTATTTTTGGTAAAATAGGAACATTCACATGAAAGAAGAAATAACAATGGAAAATCAAACCTTAATGCAATATTTTGAGTGGTACCTGCCAGCTGATGGCAACCACTGGACGCGTCTTGCAGAAGATGCGCAACACTTAGCAGACTTGGGTATTCGTAAAGTCTGGATGCCACCTGCCTTTAAAGCTACTTCTAACAATGACGTTGGTTACGGTGTCTATGACCTCTTTGATTTGGGAGAGTTCGACCAAAAAGGGACGATTCGTACCAAATATGGCTTCAAAGAAGATTATCTGCAAGCCATTCAAGCCCTCAAAGCTGTGGGTATTCAACCAATGGCTGATGTCGTTCTTAACCACAAAGCTGCAGCAGATGGTCTAGAGGAGTTCGAGGTCGTTGAGGTCGATCCCATGGATCGAAACAACATCCTCACTGAGCCCTTCACCATTCAAGGATGGACTAAATTTACCTTTGATGGCCGAAATGGAGCCTATAATGACTTCCACTGGCATTGGTACCACTTCACCGGTACTGACTACGATGCTTCTCGTAATAAGAATGGGATCTACCAAATCCAAGGAGACAACAAAGGTTGGGCTCATGGGGATCTGGTGGACAAGGAGAATGGAAACTACGATTACCTCATGTACGCCGATATCGATTTCAAACACCCTGAGGTTGTAGAAAATCTCGATCAGTGGGCTGAATGGTTTATCGAAACGACTGGTGTAGAAGGTTTCCGTCTGGATGCCGTCAAACACATCGACTCCTTCTTTATGAAGAATTTCATCCACAATATCACTAAAAAATTTGGAGAAGATTTCTACGTCTTTGGCGAGTTTTGGAATGGGGATAAAGAGACCAACGATGAGTATTTGGAAAGTATTGATTACTTGTATGACCTGGTCGACGTAGCTCTCCACCAAAACCTCTTCAGAGCTAGCCAAGAGGGTGAAAATTTCGACCTGCGAACCATTTTTGATGGAACACTGGCCCTAAATCATCCGGAACAGGCTGTAACCTTTGTGGACAACCATGATACCCAGAGAGGGCAAGCCTTGGAGTCTACCATTGAAGAATGGTTCAAGCCTGCAGCCTATGCCTTGATTTTACTTCGTGAAGCTGGTTTGCCTTGTGTCTTCTATGGAGACTACTACGGTATCGAGGGCAAATTTGCGCAAGAAAGTTTCCAAGAGGTTCTCGATCGTCTCTTATGGGTTCGTAAAGATCTGGCCTACGGGGAAGAAACGGACTACTTCGATGATCCAAATTGCATCGGTTGGACACGCTCAGGAAGAGAAGATTCCGCACCAATTGCCTGCTTGATTTCGAATAACCAAGCTGCTACAAAAGTCATGGAGATTGGCTCATCATACGCAGGTCTCACCTACTATGACGTCCTAGAAAATTGTACTGAAACTGTCCAAGTTCAAGAAGACGGTACTGCTGAATTCCCAGTGGCAGAACGCTCCATCAGCGTCTGGCAAGCCCAAGATACAGAGGGACAATAACCTTTATATGTAATTTTCTCCTAGGACCTATAGCTTCCTAGGAGATTTTTTTCCTGTAAAAATTTTATAGGAAATACAGTTTCATTTTAGCACTATGAGAAAACGCTGTCAATGGGTATCGCGTCTATTTGAGAGAAATAAAGAGCATCAAAAAAAACTCGTTTTCCAGTTTGGAAAACGAGTCTTCTTTTTAGCTCAATTCTGCAATGATTTCTTTTAATTGGGCTTTCGTATGAACTCCAGCTACTTGTTTGACAACTTGTCCATCTTTTTTAAAGAGAAGAGTTGGGATCGACATGATACCGAATTGACGCGCTGTGTTTGGATTTTCATCGACATCCATCTTGCAGATTTTCAAATCATCTTCATGTACTTCTTCTGCCAACTGATCCAAGATTGGAGCTTGCATGCGGCATGGACCACACCAAGTTGCCCAAAAGTCAATCAAGACAAGCCCTTGGCTGGTTTCTTGTTCAAAAGTTGCATCTGTAATTACGTGTGCCATATTTCCTCCTTTTTCAGTAGTGACTACTGATTCTGCATTTCTACTTTTATTTTACACTAAATGATGCCATTTTAGAAATATTTGCTACGGTTACTCTTTACGCCTCTTCTTTCTTCTTGCGCCAAAAAATGAGACTAGAAGCTGTCAAGGTAATCACACCTAAGAGACCCAGAGCATGGTCTTTGTTCCCTGTTTGTGGAAGCGTATGGTTTAGATGTTCTCCTCCTGCTGTAGAGTTGGTAGCAGGAAAATCTTCTACCAATCCTGGTGAAACAAATTGAGGGCCATAGGATACTGTTACTGAATGATGAGGTTGCTCTTGTGTAGCTGATCCTGTCTTCATCTCCTCTACCTTGTCAGGAATAGTTGGGCTTGGTTGGACAAGATGTTCTGGGGTTGGAAGGATATATTCCTCCTTGTCGTGTACTTCTGGTGCTACTAGAGCAGATCCTTCAACTTCTGGCAGGTTTGCATAGTCTGTATCGCTTGCACTTGGTAAATAGCTTGCCTTTTGGGCGCGGGTCTTTTCGACAATTGGAATCGCCGCCTGGATAGAATCTGTCTTGAAGCTCACTTCATATGGATGCTCCACCGTTAAATCAGACGGGTCATAGGTGTTAAAGACTAGAGCTAACTTGTGACCTTTTTTAACCGTATAGAGATTTGGTTGGAGATAAACGGTGTAATCGTGGTATTCCCCAACTTTTGGCTCGATACTAGCTCGTGAACTTGCTGAATCGTAGCCGGACTCAGGATTGGCAAGGTTGATCCATCCTTTAGCGATCACCTTGTACTTGGTCTTGATGGTTTCGTATTCGGCTACAGATAAGTTGCTTAAATTGCTTCCCATCCAGAAACCATCTGCTGTTTTATCTTGCTTGACGCTACCATTTCCCACCACGTCAAAGTCCTCATCTGCCACGTCTATCAAGAGGGCGTTGATTTGGAAATTCTTTCCTTGACCCTTGGCTAGAGCTGCCTTGAAACGAACGGGAATATGGCCCTTGATCGTAGTGTCCTCAGTGACATCCGAAACAAAGGTCAGATTAGCCTTAGAAGAGGCTTTGCTGACTGTTTCATTACGGTTAGCGATCTCAACACCCGCAGCCGCATAGTCACTTGAAATGGTTTCTTCCAAGCGTTTCGACTGAGCATTCAAGAAGAGACGTTGACTGCTCTTCCAGTTATCATAGCTGGTCCACTTACTTGGATCATAGTTGTTTTGAGCTAGAACTGCTGGCAAACTTTCGATGTGATTGTCCACACCATAGAGGTAATGGGTCAGCCAGGTATTGAGTAGGTCATAGAAATCTTGGCCCTTGGCGGTGATCCCATAGCCACGAGACATCGCTGCTGGATAGACGTGATCCCCTTGGTGGAGATAGAGCTTGACATCTTGGCCTGCTTTCTTGAGGGCATCGTACATAAGTTCAAAATGCTTGGTCTTGACATTGTCATCATTCAAGCCATGGACGATCAGGGCGCTGGTCTTGAGATTTTCTGGATGAAGGGTATAATCCCGCTCCTTCCAGACATCACTGTAGTTGCGATCATGAGCGTACTGGTCCTTATTCAATTGGTTGATGTAGTTGGAATAGTTTTGCCAAATCCCTGCCCAATCGTCTTGGTCCAGCATCCGCGTGCTAACGTAGAGGGAGAGCCATGAAAGGTCACTATAAGGTGCATTGCCAAATTGGGTCCCTTGGCTATTGAAATAATCATACCAAGAAGCAATCCCTGCTGCTGGAACGATGGTCTTTAGGCCTTCTACGCCAGTCGCTGCCACACCAAAGGTTGTGGTGCCAGCCCAGGATAGACCGGTCATTGCGACATTGCCACTTGCCCAGTCTGCCTTGATTTCGATATTGCTTGTCTTATCGGTGTAGGCTTTGCGTTTGCCATTGACCCATTCGATGATATTCTTGAAGGCATTGATTTCGAGGTCAGACCCTGTCGTGTTAAATCCTTCTGATCCCTTGGTCCCAAGTCCAGCGCTTGAGATAAAGGCATAGCCTCTGACCAAGAAATAGTCGTACCAGTTGAGATCTTCGTAGTCATAGATATACTCGTAGGGACTGTAGTAGTACCAATCCGATGCTTTGGCTTTTTTCGCTGCTTCTACTGTTGTTTCACTGGCGACTGCTTGGCGTTTAGCTGGTTGCTCCCGCAACTTCTTCATGTCGTAGGATCCATCTGTCGGCAAGCCCAGACTTTCAAGAGTCACATAGTTTTCATCCAAGGTTCCCGCTACGTAAGGACGCGCTTCCAGAATGGTTGCTGCCTTAAAATCCCCTTGAGCGACTGCTTTTGGTAATTGAACAATGGCTTTGACTAAGTCAGGCTTGCCATCTGCATCGGTATCGTAGTCCGTTTCGACATAGACTGGGAAGCGTACAATTTGGCTGTCTTCATATTTGTAGTCTTGGTCTTCTTTTTCTCCCGTCGTATAAGGGAAAATCGGCTGGGCACGACCATTTAAAAAGAGCGGGCTTTTCTTTTCAGCACGATAGGCATCGTAGAGTTTCTTAGCTCTTTCGTACATCTTGGCCAATTCTGGCTGACTAACCTTACGAGTCAGATCTTCTGATTTTTCAATCAAGCCTAAACTCTTGGCAAAGCGTTCGCGATCTGCTTGGCTTTGGCCCAATTGGCTAGGATCTGTTGCTGCCCATTGAAGCAAGCCATTAACAGCATCCTGGACAGTCAACTCTTTAGAGCTCTGATCCGCTGCAAGGGTCGAATCTGTGACCTTTGCCAAATCCTGACTTGTTGCCGGTGCTTCTGAAGTAGGAGTGGATTGAGGTCCAGCTTCCCTATTTGTTGCTGCTGGAGTTGCTACTGGGACAGTAGGCTCACTTAGGGCTGTGTGGGCTTCTCTTGTAGGAGCTACTTGATTGGCACCTGCCGCCCGAACCAACGAGGCCTCACTTGAGCTTATCCCTTCTTCACTAGAGCTAGTGCTTGTGTCGCTTGCTGTCGGTGTTGCTTCAGTAGATGGAGCATGGACCACTTCTGTCGATGGGGCTAACTCTTCTGTCTGCTCATCTGCTGCTACTACTTGGTGCAAAACCATTGGCGCGAGCAGTAAGCTTGATGCGACAATGGAAACCATTGTTTTCTTTTTCATGTCAGTCTCCTTACATTTTGTAATCAATATAGCTATTATACTATGTAAGCGCTTTTATATCAATTTCTTTCCAAGAAAAAATCGAGGCAAATTTGCCTCGATCTAAAGATACTTATTTCACATGATCTTTTAATTCTTCTTGAGCTTTTTGGTTAGACTCTGCTTGCTCTTTCTTCCATTTTTCAAGAGCTTTGTTATAGTCTTCGGTTGTTACAGGCTTGTCTTGAAGCTTCATGCCTTTATAGACAACGTTGTCTTTCCCTTTACCACCGGTCCAGCCGAATGGTGCTGAGAATGGTTCTACACGAGTCAAGAATGGACGACCAGTCTTAGATGTTGTAGGAATTACCAAGGCACTATCTGTCAACCAAGCTTGAGCTGCTGCATATTTCTCAAAACGTTTGTTAAGATCCTTTGTTTCAGCTCCTGCTTCCGTTATCATCTTCTCAAAGTCGTACAAGCCAACTTTCTTAGCTGCCTCATTGTTTTCGCTTGGATCAAATCCAAGGAAAGTCTTAGTATTTTCACCAGATGAAGCTTTCAAGATATCCATGTAAGTTGATGGGTCTTGGTAGTCAGGGCTCCATCCAACATTATCTGAGATATCCCAGTCTTCGTCTTCTGCTTTAGCAGCAAAGAGGGTTACGTTCAAGAGATCTTCTTTTGATATCATATGGATATCGACAACAACGTTGTCTTTTCCAAGTGAGCTTTCAACTGATTGTTTGAAGGATTGAGCACGTTGTACTTTAGATGGGGTCGATTGGTCTACTGGCATATCCAAGTGGATTGGGAATTTCACACCATCTGATTCAAGTGCAGATTTAGCTTTCGCAAACTCTTCTTTGGCTTGTTTTGCGTTGTAAAGACCATTTTGACCATCATCAAGATTTGCATCTTTCCACTCGTCTCCATAAGTCACCAACTCAGTTTTAACCATTTCACCAAAGGTCTTGCCATCTGCTTGAACGAATGTAGGTGGGATGTAGAGGTTACGGATCAGTTTGCTTGCTCCATCTTTACCATTTGCTTGGGCAGCATAAGATTTACGGTCAAAGGCAAAGCTGATCGCTTGACGGAAGTCCTTGTTCAAAAGAGCTTTCTTAGTAGATGATTTTTCTTCATCTGTTGTTTTTTTAGTGTACTTGTATGACTGACGGTCGATATTAACCCCGATCACGAAGGTGCTGGCATCTTGTGGAGTGTAGATGATTTCATCTTTAAACTTCTTAGCTTGGTCTGTAAATCCAGGTCCAGTTGGGAACAATTTAGCAAGGCTAAGAGCGTTGTCCTCAAATGAATTGGCCATTTTACTTTGGTCTTGACCATCATAATACTCTAGCTTAACATCTGTGACGTGAACATTGTCTTTATCCCAGTAGTTTTCATTCTTGCTCATCTCGATAGATGATTTAGAAGTGAAGCTCTTCAAGATGTAAGGACCATTGTAAAGAAGGGAGCTTGTATCACTTGCTTGGGCGAATTTATCCCCTTTTGATTTCACGAATTTCTCGTTGACTGGGAAGGTAATTCCAAGAGTCAACTTAGAATTCCAGAAAGGCTCTGCCTGGTTCAAAGTAACTTGAAGGGTATGATCATCAACTGCTTTAATTCCTACAGCAGAGAAATCTTTATTTTTTCCGCTGACGTAGTCATTCAAGCCTTTGATAGAATCTTGGATAATGTAGAGCATTTCTGATTTGTTATCAGCCGCATATTTGATTCCTGTTACGAAATCTTTAGCTGTTACATCTGCGTACTCTTCTCCTTCTGAATCATACCATTTGGCATCATCACGAAGTTTATAGGTATAAGTCAAACCATCTTGAGAAACTGTCCAATCTTTTGCAAGAGAAGGAATCAAATTTCCATACTTGTCATTTTCAAACAAACCATCAATCAAGTTCCCTGTGATTTCATGGGTTGCTGCTTTACCAGATGTGATATAGTTCAAGTTTTCAGGCTCCGTCTCATAGACATATGAGAATTTTTGGCCGTTGCTTGAACTAGATGATTTAGAACCACCAGAACAAGCCGCTAGGATACCTGCTGAAAGGAGAGCAACTCCCGCAAGTGCGATGACATTTCTTTTTTTCATGTAAAACTCCTTAAGAAATTTTAAGTTTATTTTAAGATTATACCACAAAGAATTTCAGAAGGAAAGAAATTGTCAGAAAATTATTTTTTTTTCGAAAAAGAGAGTGGGACAGAAATCAGTAATTCGTTAGAATTCGATTTCGTCGTCCCACCTCCGCACAGTTGAGTAGGGCTGTAAAAGCTGATGAAATCAGCGTAGTAAAGCCCACTCAACCACTGCGTCTTGCTCGACAATCCAAAAACAATTAAGAGGCTAGGACTTTTGTCCCAGCCTCTTTTTATTTTCGGTTAAAACTAATTTGAGACTTTCCTTAGGTGAGTACGGACGTCAGCGAACTTCTACCAAGTCGCTCTTGAGGTAGGCATCGACCATGCGCTCTGTTGCGACTACAGAATCCAAGTGGGTCCGCTCATATGAGTGGCTGGACTCGATCCCTGCCCCGAGAAGAGCGTGTTTCACTTCTGCTCCTGCGCTCATAGCTGCAGAGGCATCTGATCCATAGAAAGGATAGATATCCAACTTATAAGGGATTTCTTGGGCTTTTGCCAAGGCTACCAAATGCTGACGGAATTCGTAGTGATACGGTCCTGAAGCGTCTTTGACACAGATGGATACCGTGTATTCATCTGTCGCTTGGTCATCTCCCATAGCCCCCATATCCACTGCCAAGTACTCTACCACTTCAGACGGGATACTAGAATTAGCTCCATGCCCCACTTCTTCAAAGACTGAAAAGGCAAAGGTAGTCGTTACTGGCAATTGAATATTCTCTTCCTTGTAGACGCGCAGAAGATTCAAGAGAATCGCTGCACTCACCTTGTCATCCAAGTGACGAGATTTGATAAAGCAGGTGTCTGTCACAATGGTCCGTGGATCAAAGCTGACAAAATCACCCACTTCAATGCCAAGGGCACGGGTTTCTTTCTCATTGGTCACTTTTTCATCCAGACGGACTTCCATATTGTCCTGAGTCCGCTCGACAGTTCCCGCATCCTTGTAGACGTGGCAAGAAGTCTGATGGACCAAAATTGTCCCCGAATGGGTCTTTCCTGTATTGGCTACATGGACTGTACAATTTTCCCCTTCAATCATATTCCAAGGGAAACCACCGATACGGTCTAGTTTGAGGCGACCATCTGCTTTCACAGCGCGGACAATAGCCCCTAAGGTATCCACATGGGCTGTGACATAGCGTTGCTTGTCTGTGATCACACCAGGCACGGTCACATTTACCCCACCCTTAGCAGTCCGAGTTACTTCGTACCCAAAGCCTTCAATGGTGTTGACCAAGTAGTCTGCGATCTCACGTGTAAAACCGGTCGGTGAAGGAATGGCTGTCAATTCCTGCAAATAAGTCACTGTCTGATTCATAATGCCTCCAAATGTGTTTTTCTTTATTCTAGCATGAAATAGGTAGAATAGCTAGAGGAGAGGTTACAGGTTGGAGTTTTTCAACTCTTCTCACACTTGCATTAGGAGAAGGCCAGAGTTCTATTTATATTTTCAACACATTTTGGGGGAAATTCATCTAGTGCACCTAAAGTAAAAAAAGAAACTTGTCCACAACTAACGGTGTCTAAACAAGTTCCACGCAGGCTATTTCAATGGTGATACATAATTATCAGGATAAAATATGATGTAATTTTTGACAATATCTGTTATACTACCTCAGTTATGTTTCTCCACTTATGGAGATAGAAGGTTTCAGACTTGAGAACAGAGTGAAACCATTCGATACAGCCATTATCTGCTATTTCGCCTCTTTTCTGAGAATTCTTACACTCCTGTTTCCAGCGATAAAGGTGGAGCGTTTGACGCCGAAACATTCTAAAATAATAGATACAGGACACGTTTTCTTATACTCTTCTACTAGCTTGATAAGACTTACTTTGTCGATTCTCTTATCAAGTTCTGATACTTTTTTAGTAATTCTACCTGCAAACGTAACTGTTCTACTTCAGATAATTGTTTCATCCCTTTACCATAAGTATATTGTTTCCCCACAGGTTGGTGGAAACGGTACAATTCATCATTCTGATACCATTGCCACCAAGTCTTGGCCTGACTAGCATTTTTGATGCTGAGGGTATCCATGATAACTTTATTTGATTTGCCTGCCTTCTTCATTTCGATACAGGCTGCTTAGTTTCTACTGAATATGCTTTTTGACCATAACAAAACACCCCTGTTTCTAGTTTACCAGAATTCAACAGGAGTGTTTTCTTGTGTCTCATTTTATGGGTGCAGTGCCGACCCTAGGGATTCTTTCGTTCTCATATATACGTCATTAGTATAGGCTAATTTGATTTAAATTCCAAGAGAAATAACATTTTACATAAAAATCAGTGGGTATTTTACAATTTTTGCATATAATAGAGCTAAAAAACAACTGGTTTTAAGAATTCTTATCTGAAACATTCGGAAATTCCCCTTAACCGTAGCGGAAAGTTGTTTTCTTCTCCTATTTATAATAGACTATCACTAACATTAGATGAAAAGGTGACTCTATGACTATAAATCAACTGCTTCAAAAGCTGGAGCCTACTAGCCCTATCCTTCAAGCTAACTTTGGAATTGAACGCGAAAGTCTTCGTGTCGATAGACAGGGAAAATTAGCACATACGCCTCACCCTTCCTGCCTAGGAGCTCGAAGTTTCCACCCTTATATTCAAACAGATTTTTGTGAGTTTCAGATGGAACTCATCACACCAGTTGCTAAATCTACCACTGAGGCTCGTCGATTTCTTGGAGCCATTACCGATGTAGCTGGACGTTCCATCAGTAAAGATGAACTTCTCTGGCCCTTGTCCATGCCTCCTCGTATCAACGCCCAAGAAATCCAAGTTGCCCAACTGGAAAATGAATTTGAACGCCATTATCGTAACTACCTGGCCGAAAAATACGGAACTAAACTACAAGCTATCTCAGGTATCCACTATAATATGGAACTAGGGAAAGATTTGGTTGAAGCCCTATTCCAAGAAAGTGACCAGATTGATATAATTGCTTTCAAAAACGCCCTCTATCTTAAGCTGGCTCAGAACTATTTGCGCTATCGTTGGGTGATTACCTATCTCTTTGGTGCTGCACCTGTTGCTGAGCAAGGCTTCTTCGACCAAGAAGTGCCAGAACTCGTGCGTTCCTTCCGAAACAGCGACCATGGTTATGTCAATAAGGAAGAAATACAAGTATCTTTTGCAAGCCTAGAAGACTATGTCTCTGCCATCGAAAACTATATCGAACAAGGTGATTTGATTGCGGAAAAGGAATTTTACTCGGCTGTTCGTTTCCGTGGACAAAAGGTTAATCGCTCCTTCCTTGACAAGGGAATCACCTACCTAGAATTCCGCAACTTCGACCTCAACCCCTTTGAGCGTATCGGTATTAGCCAAACTACCATGGATACCGTACACCTACTCCTTCTAGCCTTCCTCTGGCTGGATGCCCCTGAAAATGTTGATCAGGCTCTGGCTCAAGGTCACGCGCTGAATGAAAAAATTGCCCTCTCTCATCCTTTAGAACCTCTACCTTCTGAAGCTGAAACTCAGAACATTACGACAGCTCTAGACCAACTGGTGCAACATTTTGGGCTTGGTGACTATCATCAAGGTCTGGTCAAACAAGTTAAAGATGCCTTTGCAGATTCCAGTCAGACACTAGCTGCTCAACTTCTTCCTCATATCAAAGACAAGTCCCTTTCTGACTTTGCCCTTGACAAGGCGCTTGCCTATCATGATTACGACTGGACTGCCCACTATGCCCTTAAGGGTTATGAGGAGATGGAACTTTCTACCCAGATGCTGCTCTTTGATGCCATTCAAAAAGGGCTTCATTTTGAAATCCTAGATGAGCAGGATCAATTCCTTAAACTCTGGCATAAAGATCATGTTGAGTACGTCAAAAATGGTAACATGACCTCAAAAGACAACTATGTAGTTCCTCTTGCCATGGCTAATAAAACCGTGACCAAAAAAATCCTGGCTGATGCTGGCTTCCCTGTCCCTGCCGGCGACGAATTTACCAGTCTAGAACAAGGTCTAACCTACTATCCTCTTATCAAGGGCAAGCAAATTGTGGTTAAACCAAAATCAACCAACTTCGGTCTGGGCATTTCCATTTTCCAAGAGCCTGCCAGCCTTGATAACTATAAGAAAGCTCTCGAGATTGCCTTTGCAGAAGATACAGCTGTTCTTGTTGAAGAATTTATCCCAGGAACCGAATACCGTTTCTTCATTCTGGACAGGAGTTGTGAGGCCGTCCTCCTTCGTGTCGCTGCTAATATTGTCGGTGATGGCAAACATACCATTCGTGAATTAGTCGCTCAGAAAAATGCCAATCCATTGCGAGGCCGTGACCACCGCTCACCTCTGGAAATCATTGAGCTAGGAGACATCGAACAACTGATGTTAACTCAGCAAGGTTATGCACCTGATGATATTCTCCCAGAAGGGAAAAAGGTCAATCTCCGCCGTAACTCCAACATCTCTACAGGTGGCGACTCTATTGATGTCACTGAGACCATGGATTCATCCTATCAAGAATTAGCTGCAGCTATGGCGACTAGCATGGGGGCCTGGGCTTGCGGGGTTGACCTCATCATTCCAGATAAAACTCAGCCTGCTAGCAAGGAAAAACCTCATTGCACTTGTATCGAGCTCAACTTCAATCCCTCTATGTATATTCACACCTATTGTGCTGAAGGTCCTGGACAAGCTATCACTCCAAAAATCCTAGACAAGCTTTTTCCAGAAGTTGCCACGAGTCAAACCTAAAACCTCATTCTTAGGAACAAACAAATCACCTTTATCTCGATGATATGATACCTCTTAAGTAGACAAGGTAAATACCTAAAATCTACGGCTCTTTGTCAACTGTAGTGGGTTGAAGAAAAGCTAAGCTCGAGAAAGGACAAATTTCGTCCTTTCTTTTTTGATATTCAGAGCGATGAAAATTCGCTTCTTGCAGTTTTCAAAGTTCCGAAAACCAAAGGCATTGCGTTTGATAAGTTTGATGAGATTATTAGTCGCTTCCAATTTTGCGTTGGAATAGGATAACTGAAGGGCATTGATGATTTTCCCTTTGTCCTTTAGAAATGTTTTAAAGACAGTCTGAAAAAGAGAATGAACCTTCTTTATATTGTCTTCAATGAGTCCAAAAAATTTCTCTGGTTCCTTATTCTGAAAGTGAAAAAGCAAGAGCTGATAGAGATTATAGTGGTATTTCAAGTCTTCTGAATAGCTCAAAAGCTTGTCTAGGATTTCTTTATTGCCTAAATTGTCAAATTAAGTTAGACTTTTCAAGTAACTCAGAAAAACTTGGTAGGGTGATTGAAATAGTTCTAATGGGAATTCATAAACCACACGCTGAGGGGCAATTCCTCCCTCCTCATCAACATAATAAAGATGATTACCATCTCTCCAGATATGCTGACCGTATCCTTTTACCTCTTCAAATTGGATAACATCTTCCCATTGTAGTCTTGTTGGTTTCATTCTATACCTCTTTTACTTAAGTGGTAATACATAATCATCTGGAAGTTTGCCTTCAGATTCAATCCACTGTTTCTCCGCAATTGGAATCAATTCTTCAAGTTCTTCCTTAGAGAACAGTTTCCTATTTTTAGGGACATCTATCAAAGAAGCTGGATATTTACTTATAAATTTTCTTCTAGACTCTTTTCTCTCTTCTTCCGTCGGTGGCTAAGAGTCATTCTGAACTTTCCAGGAAACTTCTTGGAACGTTCTCTCCCCACTCTCTAATAGAGCAAATAATTCTTGTGGGAGTTCATAGATTACTAACCAAGAAGCTACGGTGCCTTCTTCTAAAACTAAATAATATTTGTCCTCATTTTTCCAAATGGATTTTCCATATCCTTCAATTTCCTCAAATTGGGTAACATCTTCCCATTCAAATTTTGTTGGTTTCATTTTATACGTTCCTTACTTAAGCTGCGATTCATAATCATCTGGAAGTTTGCTTCTTCAATCCACATTTACTTAGCAATCTGAATTATATAAATTATGAATGCTCTCTTTCGTACCATGATGTATATAATGGGCTGATCTTTTCAAATAATTCCTTTTCATATCTATATCTATTCTCTTTTACTTTCTCAACCAATTGACTAACTTTTTCAAATTCATTATTTTTGATCAATTTATCAATTAAATCTACATCTTTTTCATCAATGTTATGTGATGAAATATTTTTCATGATTATCTTTAAAATTTGATAAATTACCTCGTTATCATCTAATTTAGAAATCTCAGATCTTATTTCCCCTCGTTCAGTAAAAGCCAGATTATATCTTCCATTTCCATCCTCTATTACAGAAATTCCTTCTGGAAAGTAGGGAGGTTGTTCGGAAAAATAAATTCCAAATTCATCTAATTTTAAATTTCCAATTTTTGCAACTTCGGATTCAATTTTGTTTTTTAATTTTATTATCATTTTATTATTTCTATTTCAATCTAAGTAAAAATCTACTTTTTTAATTCATCATTCGAGTTCTAATTTTAATGGCTTTACATAATTCGTTAATATCAGCAAAGGTTACCGTTCCAATAAATAATTAGCAATAATCATCGTTAATTCAGCAATAGTCTCGTTAGTCTGTTTTCTTATTTCAATATCATTATTCCAATAGTAAATGTCAGATAATCCCCCATGTGGTGGAAAAAGGGCTTGATAAATTGTCAATTTATCCCTTAAACTCATTTCTTTATTAGTATTTACATATTCTTTCAAAATATGTAGCTCATCCACTTGTGGACCAATATTTTTAATATTATATTTGTCAATGATAGACAACAAATGATCGATCTCTTCTAAAAAAATTTCTTTCATACTACTGTTCATCATTAGAAAAACCTCATTAACTAATGCTATTTTTTCATACTACAGTTAAGTTAAATTTCTTTAAACTCACTTTTGTTTAAATCCTATTCTACCAAAATATGGCCATGAATTCATACTAAAACAAAAAGAGAGCAGCAAACTGAGCTGCTCTCCATTTTGTTTATTTTTCTACCATTCCGCCCTTGATCAGACTGTCTTTCGTTACTGAATAACTGACTGTATTGTCATCTAGCGGATTAAAGCCTGGTACGATTTCTTTTAATTTTTTCAAATCGATTTTTGTGTAATCAATGGTATTGCGAATATAAAAGATTCCATCTTTATATTCTGATGTCAGTTCAAATCCATGGCCCATCAGATCTTTGAATGTTTCTTGGCTCTTGGCAACGGCTTCTTTCATGGATTCAAGAGGGTTCTCACCAGGCACTTTTGAGACGTCGTAATCATCAACTTTTTCTTGTACCAACAAGGTATCTCCCTTGTAATACAAGGTTACAGTGGTCTTACCTGCTTCATCACTCGTTTCAAGAACGGTTTTTTGAGCACCTGCTAGTGCATCTTCTTTTTTGCTTTCATCAGTTGATGACTCTTCTGTCTTTTCTTTAGCGGATGATTTGCTTGTTGCTTTACTCGTCGCTTTACTGGACGATTGACTAGTAGATTTTGTAGTCTCTTTTTGTGCGCAACCAGCTAAAAGAAGACCCGCTGTCAAGAAGACGGCTAACAATTTTGTGGTTTTATTCATTTTGAATCCCTCACTATTTTATGATGGTTAAGGAAATGACTGACGTCTGAAATGAGTCATTTAGCAAGATCAACTGTCGTTTTAGATGTTATTAGAAAAGCCTCAAAATGATGGTTGCAGTCCCCTCCTTATCGATCATTGTAGCCATCTGGGTGGCTGAAATGCCAAGCCCAGGCTGTTTGGATGATGGTTTCGATATTATCAAATTTTGGTTGCCAGCCGAGAATTGCACGCGCCTTCTCAGAGGATGCGATCAGGGTATCTGGATCTCCTGGTCTACGATCGGCCAGCTCAAGTGGAATCGGATGTCCCGTCACCTTGCGGGCTGCTTCAACGATTTGAAGATTAGAGAATCCGGTCGATGAGCCCAGATTAAAGGCAGTCGATTCATTCCCTTTTCTGAGATACTCCACCGCAAGCAGATGGGCATCTGCCAAGTCAAATGGATGGACATAGTCCCGAACATTGGTGCCATCTGGTGTCTTGTAGTCATCTCCAAAAATTGCGATCTTCTCACGTTTGCCTTGGGCTACTTGCAAGACGATTGGCAAGAGATGGGTCTCTGGTCCATGGTCTTCGCCAATCGATCCATCTGGCTTAGCACCCGCTACATTAAAGTAACGAAGGGGCACATACTTGATGCCATAGGCTTGATCGGCCCAGCGCATAATGGTTTCCATCATGAGCTTGCTTTCGCCATAAGGGTTGATTGGTTTTTGTGGAGTGGTTTCAAGAATCGGAATTTCTTCTGGAATACCGTAAGTGGCAGCGGTTGAAGAAAAGACGATGTAGTGCACTCCACATTCATGCATGACTTCCAAGAGTTTGACCATGCCAGCTGTATTGTTATCAAAATACTTCAATGGATCTGCCATAGATTCTGCGACTAGTGAGTAGGCCGCAAAGTGGATGACCGCATCAATATCTGCATGTTCCTTAAAAATCCTGCGCATGAAGTCTTGATCCGCCAGGTCTCCTTGGTAAAAGACAGCATCTGGATGCACCGATGCACGGTGGCCTGTGACTAGGCTATCGACCACGACGACTTTTTCCTTTCCTTCATTGACCAAACGGTCTACCATGTGGGAGCCGATATAGCCAGCTCCTCCGAGTACGAGTATTGCCATTTGTTTTCCTTTCGCTTCTTTGTCTTCTCTTTTATTGTACCAAATTTCTGCCTCTTCTCCACACTTAAAGTGTCGCAACAAAGCGTCTAAAGGCTGCTTGGCCTTCTGCTGTTCGCTTGTAGACACCGGCATCTTCGAGCACGCGCGCAAAGATTTGACCAACTGATTCACGAACAATAGTTTCTGCTTCTGCTTCGTCTGTGATGGATGGGTGAGTGGATTTCAAGTCAGCAGCCCAGTCCTGGTGGTAACTAGCCACACTGCTTTCTCGTCCAAGCAGATAGTCTTGAACCTGCTTGAGCTCTTCCTTGAGTCGAGGTGGTAAAATGGCTAGACCCATGACTTCGATCAGGCCGATATTTTCTTTTTTGATGTGTTGCACATCCGCATGCGGGTGGTAAATGCCTTCTGGATGCTCTGGTGAGGTTTGGTTGTCACGGAGCACCAAGTCCAGTTCATAATGCCCATCTCGGATTCGTGCAATGGGGGTAATGGTATGATGGGGTTGACCGTCAGATGTGGCTAAGACTTGCACAGCTGGATCCGAGTAACCTCGCCAGCTTTCTAAGATATGATCTGCCAAGTTAATCAGCTCTTCCTTGTTATCTGACTGCAGACGCAAGACCGACATGGGCCAACGAACGATGCCCACTTGAACCTCTTCGAAGCCAGGAATGGTAAAGGTTTGGTCAAGTTTTGCTAGCTCCATAGGGAAGGTGTGGCGTCCGCCTTGATAATGGTCATGAGTCAGGATGGATCCCCCTACAATGGGTAGATCTGCATTGGAGCCTGCAAAATAGCCTGGAAAAGTCTCTACAATGGTCATGAGTCGCTCAAAGGTCTTGCGGCTAATGGCCATAGGAACATGCTGGCTATCGAGGAAAATGCAGTGCTCATTGAAGTAGGCATAAGGGGAATACTGGAAGCCCCAGTCATGACCGTCCATGTCAAAGCGGATGATCCGATGATTGGCACGGGCAGGATGGTCTAGGCGACCTTGATAGCCTTCATTTTCAAAGCACAGTTGGCAGGCTGGATAATGACTAGCTTTAGCCAGCTTCGCGGCTGCGATGTCTTTAGGATCTTTTTCAGGTTTTGACAGATTGATGGTGATTTCAAGGGAGCCATAGGGAGTTTCTGCCTCAAAAGCGATATTTTGCGCAATCGCCTTGACCTTGATGTAATCATTGCGCTTAGAAAGGGCATAGAAATCCGCAATCGCATCTTCCTTGGACTGACCGTAAGTCTCCCAGAAATAGCGGTTGACCTGACTAGGACTGGGGGTGATCCAATCCATCAACTCTGCACCCAAGCTGTCCTTTGCGGCCATGCTATCTTGGATCTTATTATTCGCAACCGCAATTTCCACCAGCTGATCTTTGAGTGCGATCAAGTCAGCCTGATGAGCTGGGGCCTCTAGCCCTTCTTCTCCAATGCGACTCATAACGCGGTTTTTTAGATAAATCCGATCCATCTCTTCGTAGTCACTCGCCGCAATGATGGCTGTGACAAATGCATCTAATACCAGTTCTGTCATCCTATCTCCTTTTTAATCAAACACTCGTGTCCCCGCAGCAACCTCTGCAATGTAGAAGCTTGGCGCATAACCGACAACTTCCTCATAGCGTTTGCCGACAGCTTCTTTAAATGCTTCAACCTTATCTTTGTTGACGAGGGCAATGGCGCAACCACCAAAGCCTGCTCCCGTCATACGAGCACCAAGCACTCCTTCTTGTTCCCAGGCTGTATGCACCAAGGTATCCAATTCTAGACCAGTCACTTGGTAGTCATGCTCCAAGGATACGTGGGAAGCATTCATGAGACGGCCAAAGCCTTCCAAATCACCTGCTTCAAGCGCCTTGCGTGCTTGGAGGGTCCGTTGGTTCTCAAGTACAGCATGACGAGCCCGTTTGATGCGATTTTCATCCTTAATCAAGTAGCTGTAAGCATCAAAAGCCCAGAGATCCAATTCCCCTAAGGTTTGGATGTCTAGTTTTTCTTGGAGTTCAGAGACGGCGGTTTCACATTCCGCACGACGTTCATTGTATTTGGAATCCGCTAATTCCCGGCGTTTGTTGGTATTCATGATGACCACGACATTGTCTTTAAGATCGAGCGGTACCAAATCATATTCTAGGGTGTTGGTATCGAGATAAATCGCCCGTTGATCAGCCCCCATACCGATGGCAAATTGGTCCATGATACCTGAGTTGACACCGATGAAATGATTTTCGGTTTGTTTGCCGATCTTGACTAGATCTAAGCGGTCTAACTGAAGATCAAATAGTTTCTCAGCGATGACGCCAATCAAGAGCTCTAAGGAAGCTGAAGAAGAAAGACCGGATCCGTTTGGAATATTGCCGTAGACATAGACGTCCATGCCGCTATCAATGACGTGACCCGCTTCTTGCAAGAAGTGGAGCACACCTTTTGGATAGTTGGTCCAGTTGTGCTCTTTTTCAAAACGAAGATGATCCAGTGGGACTTCAATAATCCCTTTGTCTTCAAAATTTCCTGAGAAGAAACGCAAGACCTTATCCTCACGCTTTCTTGCAGCTCCGTAGGTACCAAGCGTAATGGCTGCCGGGAAGACATGCCCTCCGTTGTAGTCTGTGTGTTCACCGATCAAATTAATCCGTCCTGGTGAAAAGAAGGTATGATCAGCCTTCTCGCCAAAGACAGCCTGAAACTTTTCTTGTAGATCTTGAGACGTGATTGATGTAGTCATGAGAAACTCCTTTTTGTTTTGTAAACGTTTTTATACTTTTATTATAATCGATTAAAAGTAAAACTTCAAGTGTTTTTAGTAAACTTTTATTTATTTTTTAAATTGTCTTCAAAAAGCATACAATAGAGCTTTCCTGCCCTATCTATACCTCTTCTACTATTCTATTTAATTTAATTTTAGTAAATTTTTACTAAAAAATCTCAATTGAGAGTGACCCAATTGAGATTCTTCATTCTTTAGTTTTTCTTTCTTGGATAGACAAAAGATCCAAGGAAGGTTAAGAGGCTGACACCCATAAGGGCTAGGAGGTTCTCGGTTTGCCCGGTCTTTGGCAATACCGATGAAGCAGGACTAGCGGATACACTTTCAGGAGCCTGAGCAGTGTCATGTGACACAGAGACCGGACGAACTTGTGGACCATCAAGAGAGCTTGCGTTTTCTTGTTTGCTAAGAAGGACCTGTGTCTCTGTGTTTCCAACCACTACTGGTTTTGTCTGATGGGTTGGATCTAGAACTGGTGAAGTTGGGTCTTGGGCTTCTGGTGTTGGTAATGGAGCAGGTGCTGGATAGAAGAGACCATGACCAATACGGTAAGCATACTCTGTTTCCGACATTTTTCCATCTACAATTTTTGGAATATCCACCGGCAAGGTACCTAGGTGTTCCTTGCCATTGAAGATGACTTCCACTCCTGCAGGAATATTAGGACCGAAGGCATTGTCTGGTTTGAGGGATTCTGTCGGATCCATTCCCTTATTTCCATAGACTGCTAGAATAGCTTTGGCTGCTGGATAGTTGGCTACATCATAAGGTTTCGAGATGGAAAGGACAGCTGCCTTCTTATGGTTGGTGTTGGCATATTGGACGATTTCAGTTGGGATCTTGGTCCGCCAGAAATTTTTATCCAGTTGCCCTTCATAACCGATCTCTGAAATCACTACGATGTGAGTGGCTTTTTCGAGGTCTTCTTTTAGACTATCAAGGGTGGATTCTTTGGTGAAGTTCTTGGCCACAAAGGAGGTATCTTTTGGAAGCACCCCATCTGCCATTAAGCGACGCATACCCAAATTTAGTCCAGGGACTTCATTTTCAAACGCTCCTAGGAGGAGGACATGATCTCCTTTTTGAACCTTAAATGGCAAGGTGTGGTCTTCATTTTTTACAACCGTCACCGCTGCTGCCGCAATCTTGCGTTCCAAATCACGATTAAGGTTGGAGCCGACTGCTTCTTCTGCTTTTTCAGCCGTCCGAGCACTCGGATCAAAATTCAGGACCCCACGTTTTTCTTTGAGGGTGAGAATCCGACGAACTGACTCATTTAAACGTTCTTCTGAGATGTCACCCGTTTGCACCGCACGCACCACTTCATCGACAATGGTATCAATCTTGGTTAAATCGGTTTTACTGCGAAGGGTCGTTGGCATCAAGACCAAATCAACTCCTGCCTTGATGGCCATTTTTACAGCTTCGACTTCACCGAAGTTCTTAGCGATAGCATCCATTCCCATGGCATCAGAAACAATCACACCCTTATAGCCGTATTTCTTCCGTACCAAGCCCGTTAAAATATCATCAGAGAGTGTCGCCGGAACATAAATTTTCTCACCAGTTTCTTTTGACACAACCTGATCTTTTTCAATTTGTGGGTATTGGATATGGGCCGTCATCAAGAGGTCTACGCCAGCATCCATGGCTTTTTTGAATGGAAGGAGTTCCAATTTTTCAAGTTCGGCAAGAGATTTATCCACCAATGGGAGACCTGTATGGGAATCGACCGCTGTATCTCCATGACCTGGGAAATGCTTAGCAGCTACAGCGACATTGTAGTCTTGAATCCCTTTCATCATTGGAATTCCTAAGTAAGCAACCCGGTTTGGATCAGAGGAGAAGGAACGAAGCCCAATGACAGGGTTTTGAGGATTGTTATTGGTATCCAATACAGGTGCGAAGTCCACATTCAAGCCTAGTGCAGAAAGTTCACGTCCGATGATTTGACCAGCCTCTTTAGCTAGTTTAGGATCATTGGTCGCTCCAATGGCCATATTTCCGGGGAGAGCTGTACCGCTACCCAATCGATAGACGATGCCCCCTTCTTGGTCAATCGCTAACAATAGCGGAATCTTCCCGTTATTGGCCTTGTTTTCAATAGCCGCCTTTTGCATATCTTGTGTCAGAGCCAGTGTCTGCTTGGTTTCTTTGACGTTTTCAGCGAAAAGAATGACACCTCCAAAGTCATACTTATCAATAGCTTCTGCCACTTCAGCATTGACCTTGGTGAGATCTTGTGGTGACTCCTGACCTGCCTCCTGCCACTTACGGAAGTCCGGCATGATCATTTGCGTAACCTTTTGCTTGAGAGGCATGTCTTCAAGCAGTTTTTCCACTTAAGGAGATGCCTTCTCCGTTGTTGTTTCCGTTGGGGAAGTTGCCGGGACTGCTTCACGATCAGTCACAGTTGACGTATCTGCTACCCCTTCCTGATTTTCTGTAGAGGTTTCTGGAGCTGGAGAAGCCACAACCTCTTCGACTGTTGCTGCCGGTTCATTGCCTTGATCCGGTGCTTGAGCTGTGTCTGCTTTTGCCGTTTGGACGGACAATAGAGCAAAAGCTGTTAATAGGGCCGCAGATGGATACATGATTTTTTTCATAAAGCGACCTCCTTTCTTCATAGATATTGTACCATGATTTTATAGTCGTGTAAACGATTTCAATTCTAAATCATAAAAAGCGACTATCTAAAATTAGATACTCGCTTCTCTTATTATGTTACTTCTTCAAACACCCAAATGTGAGAGTCAAAATCACAACTCAGTTTTTCTTGATTTAAAGGCTGTCCACAGGAAGCGTCTGAAAGACTAAAACCTGCTAACATCAGTTCTGCACCGCTAAACTGTTTCCCATCCACTTCATAGAGAGCATCTGCATTCAGTCCTTGCAGATACACACGATTATAAGCACGGTTCACTTCATTCAATAGTTTATACTGAGCCAGAATCACTCGGGAACGATTGTGACTGACAACCGACCATACGACTTGATTTGAGTCAAAAGGAGAGCGCAAACGGTAAAAATTTCCTTGATGAATCAGGGATCGCTCTTTTTTGTAAAAAGCAATTTGCTCTTTTACTATTTCCTTCTCAGCCTGCGTCAGGTCTGCTAGATCCAACTCGTAACCAAAGACCCCAAAATAAGCGACATTTCCCCTTGTCACAAGCGGTGTGATTCGATTGGTTTGATGGTTAGGTACAATGGACACATGTGCTCCCATCGTCGAGAGTGGATAGACTAGACTGGTTCCGTATTGGATCTTAAGCCGTTCAACTGCATCTGTATCGTCACTGGTCCAAGTCTGGGGTGCATAATAAAGCAAACCTGGATCAAATCTACCGCCTCCCGAAGCGCAAGATTCAAAGAGAACAGAAGGGAATGCTGTCGTTAAACGATCATATAAGTGGTATAATCCTAGAACATAACGATGAAACACTTCTCCTTGCTGATCTGGAGCCAAGGATTTAGAAAAGACATCTGTAAGCGGACGGTTCATATCCCACTTAATATAGTCTAATTTCGTCTCTTCAATCACACGCGCCATTTGCTCATAAATTTCATCTACTACTTCTTCACGGCTAAAGTCTAAGACAAATTGATTTCGTCCATGACGTGGTGAATGACCTGCTACTTCTAGGATCCAGTCTGGATGAGAACGGTAAAGATCACTATCTTTGTTGACCATTTCCGGTTCAAACCAAAGACCAAATTTCAAGCCCATATCATGAATTTTCTCTGATAAAGCCCCGATTGTATCTGGAAATCGCTCGCGATTGGCAACCCAATCTCCAAGACCAACTCGATCATTAGTTCGTTTTCCAAACCAGCCATCATCCAACACAAATAATTCAACACCAACTTCTTTGGCATTTTGCGCAATCCTGAGCAGTTTTTCCTGATCAAAATCAAAGTAAGTTGCTTCCCAATTATTTAGTAGAATCGGCCGCTCCTTATCTCGCCATTCTCCCCTAGCTAGACGGGTACGATAAAGACGATGGAAAGTTTGACTCATATCGTTTAAACCATTTCTACTGTAAACCAGAACTGCTTCTGGACTTGTAAAGCTAGCAGCAGGGGCTAATTTCCAACAAAATTGGAAGGGATTGATTCCCACTTGAAGTCGGGTGACATCGAAAGTATCCACTTCTGCTTGAAGGAGGAAATTTCCTGAGTAAATCAGGCTGAGTCCAATAACCTCCCCTTGATTCTCAGTGGTTTCTGGCCGTTTTAAGGCAATGAAAGGATTGTGCAGATGACTAGAGATTCCACGCGTTGATTCAATCGACTGGATTCCTTGACGTAACGATGTGGAATGAATATGCCTTTCACGAGCCCACGCTCCAGAAAGCTGTATCATCTCATAGTTTCGATCAGGTAGGTCTAAAGAAAGACTAGTTACTCCTTCGATGGATAGAGGTCTTGAACCTTGATTGTTGATCAGGTGACTTCTCGTTATAACAGGGAAGTCTCGGAAAATACTATACTGAATACTCACCTCCACACCCGACACCGAATCGGTCAGATTGACTTGCAAGGTCTGACATTCATCCTCATTTTCAACATAAGTTGCTGGTAAACCTTCTAATCTTGGTTTTCCATTTGAAATTTCATGATCCTTATAGATAAAATCTGTCAGCCGAGAACCATTTTCCAAAGACAGTTCCAAGGCAGGATGGCGAAAATCTGTCGCCCCATACTCTGGAAATTCTTGCTGCAGGTGTTCGAGTGAATACAGAAGATCCCCTTCTTGCCGGTAAGTGGTCATAGGGCGGTGCTTCATTTCCACCAAATGACGATAATCCCCTTCTGGTAAGGTCGGTCCATAATAAAGATGGAGCAACTTCCCATCATGGGAAATCATAAAGATATAAGAAATAAAATCATTTCGCAGATGAAACTGCTTGTATGTTTCCTGGTAGAGAATGAGATCCCTCATATTTATCCTTTCTTGTATCAAAGTTCCTAGTATCATACAAAGCTTTTAAGATAGATAGAGACAAAATTTGCGAAGATCATAGCAGATCTTGAATGGTCAAACCCTGACAAGGTCAAAGTAACAAAAGGATCACTTGCAGGGTAGAGATGCTACTAGAAAGGGGTGCAACATCCTTTGTTTTAAAAATATTGGAGAAAAACTGTAAAATCATAAAATCTCCAGCAATCTGTCCAAGCAAAAGGGGAATATCCGAAACATGTCTCGCCTGACTTTAATTGTTTTTAAAACATAATGTCTTGACCGTTTTCTGTCACTTGGTAAGTCCCGTCAGCAAGATTGATTCGGGCTGTTGCTGTGACAGTCTGGTCCTTGTTTTGACGCGTGATGACAATGGTATGTTCATCTGGTGTTTCCACTTCAATGCTTCCTTCTAGGTCAAAAGCTTGCGAGTTGTTCCGGAAACTAAAGAGTTTGAGAAGGGATTTCACAACTGGACGCTCTACTTCTTGAGCAATTTCTTCATTGCTGTAGTAATGACGGTTGATATTGCGGCCTTCCTTGGTGTTTTCTAAGAGTTCCAAATCATTCTTCCCAGCTAGGAATCCAACATAATACACTTGTGGAATGCCTGGCGCAAAGGCTTGAATCAAACGGGCTAGGAAATACTTGCCATCATCATCTCCAAGCGCTGAATAGTAGGTCGAATTGATTTGGTAGATGTCCAAGTTGTTGTATTCTGCTGTTGAATATTTGCGTTTCACATTCGCTCCTACCTTGTAGAGCTCATTTGATGCATAGTCAATTTCTTCATCTGTCAAGATATCCTTGACATCAACCACCCCAATCCCGTCATGGGTGTCGAGTGTCGTGAATTGCTTCATTGGACTCATCTTCAACCACTTAGCAAGGCGCTCCACTTTTGAGCTATAGAGGGTATAGAGGGTCACCATTGGAAGGGCAAAGTCATAGACATAATAGTCGTGATCGGCAATCTTAAATTGGATGGAATAGTGTTCATGAATCTCTGGCAAGAGCTCAGCACCGTAGCTGGCTGCCATATCGCGCACCTTATCCAACAAATCCCAAATGTCTGGCTCCACGAAGAAATCATTGGTGTCCAACTTCTTGACTGCATAGGCAAAGGCGTCCAAACGAATGAGGTCACAGCCATTGCTTGCCAGGTGTTCGATAGTCTTGCGAATAAAGTCCATGGTCACTTCCTTGGTCACGTCCAGGTCAATCTGCTCTTCCCCGAAGGTATTCCAGAGATGCTCAGTTGTCCCATCCGCAAAGGTAATTTCTTGCTTAGGAGCTCGGTCTTTGCGCTTATAAATCAAGTCTACGTCTGCTTGAGTAGGACGATTCTCCGGCCAGAACTTGTCCCAGTTTAGGAAAAGATCCTTGTAAGCACTTTGGTCGTGCTTTTCTTGATAATCTTTATAATACTTAGACTGACGGGAAATGTGGTTGATCATAAAGTCAAACATGAGATAGTACTTGTCGCCCAAGCGTTTGACATCTTCCCAATCTCCAAAGGCTGGGTCCACTTGATCATAGTCTACAGGCGCAAAGCCACGGTCACCGGTTGATGGGAAAAAAGGCAAGAGGTGAACCCCACCGACTGCATCTCCAAAATATTTCTCCAGATTTTCATAGAGATCCTTAAGGTTATTTCCTAAGCTATCTGAGTAAGTAATTAACATGGTTTTGTTTTGAATTGGCATAATGGTTTCCTTTCCTTTTTTGAAAGCCAAGTCTGAAGAGACCTGGCTTTTATGAGTTTATGTATTTTAAGAATTGCTTCATCGGATACGATTTAAATCAGCAAGCTGAATCGTCCATTTGTATCTTAAATTGAACACGCCCTAAGCTCTGTGTGAAAAAGATGAATCCTCCAAGAAGCCAAGGCTTCTTGGAAGATTCCCTATATTTCCACAGCCGTTACTACTTCAGTCGTTTACGGATGTGGATGCCCTAGGGTACACTGTGAGCTTTTAACGGGCTTTGTATCTTATTATTTCACTGCGCCGTTGCTCATTCCTGCGATGATATGGCGTTGGAAGAAGAGATAGACAATGGTGATACTGATAATGCCGACAACGTAGGAGGCAAAGCTTGGTCCGTAGTCGTTGAAATATTGGCCTGCGTAGTTGTATTGGAACAATGGCAGAGTCCACATTTTGGAATCCCGGTTCAAGACAAGGAGTGGCAACATAAAGTCATTCCAGAACCAAAGGGCATTGATGATCATGGTTGTCGCATGCATGGGTTTCATCATTGGGAAGATGATGCGGAAATAGGTTGTAAACTTATTAGCCCCATCGATCTCTGCTGCTTCATCCAGACTTTCTGGAATAGAGATTTTGATATAGCCCACATAGAGGAAGAGGGTCTGTGGAATCGCATAAGTCAAGTAGAGCAAGATCAAACCAAAGGTGTTAGCCAAACCGAGTTTACTCATCATAACCGTAATCGGAATCATGATGACTTGGAAAGGTACGAAAATCCCAAGAATCAAGAGAGTGTACATGATGATAAAGGCTTTTCTCTTACTCATATTGCGGGCGATGGAGTAGGCCGCCATGGGGATAAAGATCATTACTGCAAGTAAAGACAAGACAGTGATGACGACAGAGTTCCAATAATAGCCTCCGATGCCATCCGCCAAGAGACGGCTAAAGTTGTCCCATGTGAAATTCGTCGGGAATCCAAAGAAATGGTCTACGATATCCTTGGTGGGTTTGAAGGAACTAAAGAGGGTGGCAAGGAGCGGCACTAAAATCAGAACCGATCCTAGAATCAATAGAATGTATTTGCCAATCAAGGCTTTTCTTTCATCTTGTTTCATCGTGCTTCTCCTCTTAAATTTCAAATTTCTTAGATACTCTCAATTGGATGATCGAAATCACTACAATTAAGAAGAACAAGATTACGGCAATGGCATTGGCATAACCGAATTGGTTGTTTTTAAAGGCATAGTTATAAACCAAGAGCCCAAGTGAGGTTGTGGCATTGTTTGGACCACCACCGGTCATGGCAAAGACTTGGTCAAAGGCAGTCAGCCCACCTTTTAGGGCTAGGATAAAGACCATAGAGACACTTGGTAGCAAGTAAGGCAATTCAACATTCCAGAAGACTTGCTTGCTCGTCGCACCATCGATCTTCGCAGCTTCTGTAATTTCAGTTGGGATAGATTGCAGACCAGCTAGGAAGATGATGATGGGCATGGCCACCCCTTGCCAAAGAAGGACAAAGACAGCCGCAAAGATCGCTCCCCACTTAGTCCCTAAAAGACTGGTTTGGAGAAATTCTATATGAAGGGCATTCCCAATCGCTGGAAGACCGTAGTTGAAGACTTGCTTGAAGATCAAAGCTACTGTCAAACCAGACAAAACAGCTGGGAAGAAGAACCATGCACGGAAGAAGGTTTGACCTTTGATTTTAGAGTTCAAGACACGCGCAATGAAGATCCCAAGGGCAATCTCACCAACCACCATGGCAATGGTGATAATCGCGGTAAAGCCAATCGCATTCATGAATTTTGGATCCATGAAGAGGAGTTTAAAGTTGTTCAAGCCGACAAACTTGTAGTTATAAGTCAATCCTGTCCAGTTGGTAAAACTGTAAAAGGCTCCTTGGAACATCGGCACATAGAAGAAAATTGCTTGTAATAAGAGGGGAATGACCACAAAAGCCCATGCCCAATATTTTTGTAATACTTTTTTCATAGTCTCTCTACTCCTAATCCACATCCGCTTTCATCGGGTTAAAGAAGGCATTCAAATCATTGACCATGCCTTGTTTATCTCCTGTCAAGACATAGTTCATGGTCAAGGTATGGAAGTCTGCTTCACTGGTCCAGTATTGTTGCAGCCAGACCAAGTGACGATCCGTAAAGGCATATTTGGTCATCCCAGCAAGCGGTGAATCTTCTCCTGCTTGTTTGACCCCTTCGATCGCTGTTGGAGATCCGTCCACGTCGTAGTATTTTTGCATGACTTCTGGACGGGTCATGTATTCCACAAAGGCATTGGCTTCTTTTGGATGTTTGGTAGTAGCTGAGATAGACCATGCCAAGTCACCTGCACCAACAGTTAAGCTTTGTCCTTTTTCTTTTCCTGGAATCATGAAGGTTCCAACCTTAAAGTTCGGTTTTTGTTCATTAATCGCTGTGATCGCCCAAGACCCATTTGGTGTCATGAGGACATCCCCACGTGCGAAGGCTCCGATAACATCGGTATAGCCAGCACCTTCCCAGTTCTTTTGCTTCGAACCTTTAATGCGAAGAATATCCATCACCTTGATGTCATCTTTCATAATCGGATCAGACAATTTAATGGCATTTGGTTGAGAATAACGAAGGTATTGATTGGCTTCTTTTCCTCCACCTGTTGCTGTCGCAAAGGCTAATTGATTGTAACCATTGAGTGTCCAAGCATCTGCACCTGCAATTCCAAATGGTGTTTGTCCTTTAGCAACGATGTCTTTGACTAACTGTTCAAATTCATCCCAGGTTTCAGGAACCTTCAAGCCCAGTTCTTCGAATTTATCTTTGTTGTAGTAAATTCCATAAGCATTAGCTGTAAAAGGAACGTTGTAGACTTTTCCGTTCACGGCATATTTTTCAGCATAGCCATTTTTCACGCGTTTCAGATAGTCTTTATTGCTCAAATCTTCAAAGACACCTGCTTTTGCCCATTCTTGCAGTTCGATGGACTGTGGGTATATATTAACCACATCCGGCACATCTCCTGCGAGGACACGTGTTTTCAATACTTCACCACCGTTCGGTACATTGACAACTTTGACCTTGACCTTTGGGTTTTCCTTTTCAAAATCACGCGCGATTTCTTCCAAGGTTTTGGTCATTTCTTTTTTCTGGTTGAAATACTCGATGGTCACTGTACCATCCGCAGATTTTCCATCGTTAGAGCAAGCACCGAGCCCAAACAAGGCTAAGCCTGTAGTCGCAAGAAGTCCGATTTTTTTATACCATTTCATTTGGCTGTCTCCTTTTATTTTTTGACAAAAACATATTGTTTAGTGAGGAAATCTCCCTGAGGAAGAACGACGGTTAAGCCAGCATACATGAGCTCAGCTCCTGAATAGACTTGATCTGTCCCTTCTAAGCTATAGAGCGCATCTTCTTCCAAACCTTTGAGCTTCAGAGTTGGCTCGATCTCCTCAACTGTTGATAAGACCCTTACATAGGTTACAACCGTACGGTCTTGATAAGTGAACTGGACGGCTGCTTGATTGCTACCATGACCTGGATTGATCAAGCGGTAGTGTTCCCCGAATTGGACAAGGGGTCGAATCGTTTTGTAATGAGCAACTTGAGCTGCGATCCGATCCAACTCTTCTTGAGAAAGGCTGGTCAGATCCAATTCATAGCCTAGATTTCCCATCATGGCTACATGGCCACGTGTTTCTAGTGGTGTGATCCGTCCCATCTGGTGATTTGGCACCGCTGACACGTGAGCTCCCATAGAAATAGTTGGATAGAGATAACTAGATCCATACTGGATCGGAAGTCTGGCAATGGCATCCGTATTGTCACTCGCCCAGACCTGTGGGAAGTAACGCATCATCCCCAGGTCATTGCGACCACCACCACCTGAGCAAGACTCAAAGAGGATGTGCTCGTATTTCTCCGTCAAGTACGAAACCACTTCATAGAGACCCAAGATATAAGCATGGGATTGCATCTTAGTTTCCAGGTAGGTTTTCCCATTTCCAAGCTTGGTGATATTGCGATTCATATCCCATTTGATATAGTCGATTTCATGGTTTGCAAGCAAGTCATCCAAGACCTGCTTGATATAAGCTACCACTTCTCTATTTGCGAAATCAAGCACCAGTTGATTCCGTGAATAGGTGTGTTCATAGCCTGGGACTTGAATAGCCCATTCCGGATGAGCCCGATAAAGGTCGCTATCAACAGAAATCATTTCTGGCTCCACCCAAAGGCCAAATTGAAGTTTCTTGTCATGGATGCCTTGGATCAATTCTGCTAGACTTCCACCTAATTTTTCTTCATTGACGGTCCAATCACCAAGGGCCCGATTGTCATCATAACGATTGCCAAACCAGCCATCATCAAGAACAAAGAGTTCGATCCCCACTTTTTGAGCTTCGTCTGCTAGCTCCAATAATTTGTCTTTCTTGAAATCAAAGTAGGTCGCTTCCCAGTTGTTGATAAGAATTGGACGTTCTTTATGGGCAAAGGGACTAGGAATGATATGGTTTTGGACAAATGCTTGACTCTCTTGACTGAGACCGGACAATCCCTTATGGGAGCATGTGATCATGGCTACTGGCGTATCAAAGCTCTGATTTGGTTCCAATTCCCAGGAGAAGTTTTCAGGATTGATCCCCAGTCCAACCCGAACTTCATTGAGTTGATTTTTCTGAACAAATCCTTCAAAATTCCCACTGTAGAGTAGTTGGAAAGCCAGAGCAGAGCCCGCATCTTCTGTCACTTCATGATCGGCAAGAATAAGAGCCGGGGTCTGGGCGTGTCCAGAAGCACCACGGTTGGAGCTGATGGAGAAGATTCCTTGCTCCACTTGCTGACGGCGGACTGTTTTTTCTCTCGCATAAGCCCCTTGAAGGGTGATGACATCATAGTCACCTGCTGGGACATCGGCCAACACACTGAGAGCCTTGTGGATCACAACGGTTTCATCACTGCAGTTTTCAATCTTTGAAAAGCTAGTGATGGTTGCCCGATCTTCGTAGGCTGTGTAATAGAGGGTCAAACGCAGGGCCGCTTGATCATCTTCAAAGACCAAGGCCAAGGTTTCAGCCTGATCTACCGAGTGAGGATTGGGAAGACCAGTTGCCTCGACACTGCCAGAGTAGATATTAGCTCCGACATAGAGGAAATCCGTCACCTCTGTAACGCCGTGCTGGATTTGAATCGACGGCTTTCGGAAATCTCCAAGCCCGTGCTGTCCCAAGACCTGACGCTGGGTATCTAGACTAAAGATGCGATTGTCAGGTGTTGGATTTCCAGAGAAGGCATGATCTTTTTCATGTACGGTATTGGAAAAATGATAAGACGGGATCGGACGCCCCAGATGCTTAAGCATCAGGTAGCCATCTCGATTTTCAAGGATCAGGCTCAGTCCCTTACTTTCTACATAGAACAAATTCTGTTCAATACGAATTGCCATATCTTCCTCCATTGGGCCCGAAATAATATCACTATGTATTTTTAAATTCGGTTCCAATAACTTTCTTTTTTAGCATGTCTTTATTTTACTTATTGTAAACGCTTCCGAAAATAGAATTTTGTTGCACATATATGGTAAAATGTTAGGTAGGAGGTTCAACCATGTCAGTCTTTTCTGAATACCAAACCGACACTATTGACCTAGCCCTTGATTTTTATGGCTACGAAGATTGTCCGAAGAATTATGAATTTGGTCCTAGCGTCCGAGATAATTTTGTACTGCATTTTGTTACCAAGGGAAAGGGAGTCTTCCACTTTGAAAAAAAAGAAATCCACCTAGAAGCTGGGGATCTCTTTCTTCTTCCAAAAAATAAGGTGACCTACTATCAGGCAGATGCTGAAGAACCTTGGTCCTACTACTGGATTGGGATTAGTGGCACCAAGGTGAGTGATTTCATGCGCTTTTCAACCTTACATGCCAAAGGCTTTCTAAAGAAAACAGAGGTGGACACAGAACGGATCGGGCTGTTTATGGGGCAGCTTGTCCACAAGGCAGAGGCTTCCAAGATGACCTCGCACTACCAACTCCACCTTCTCTCTCAGATCTATGAACTGCTATTTCTTATCAGTGAAGTGGCTCCCGATATCCATCGGAGCCATCCATCTCCAACCTATCAACTCTACCTGACCTGCAAGCATGTGATTGAGACGCATTACAATAAAGAGCATCTCAGTATTCAAGAGATCGCTGATGACCTCAATGTTCATCGCTCTTACCTGACAACTGTTTTTAAGGAGTTTCACCAGATCTCTCCCAAAGAATTCTTGCACTCGGTCCGCATGCAGCGTGCCCAACAGTTACTGACCAACACAGACGAAAGCATTAAGATTGTAGCTTACTCGGTTGGCTTTTCAGATCCCCTCTATTTTTCAAAGGCTTTTAAGGCCTATAGCCAACTGACTCCCAGCCAATATCGTAACAAACATAAAATTTAGTAAAAATTTATTTCTTTTTACTAGTATTTAGAGTATACTGGAAGTAGAAATCAATAAAGGATAAACTATGGCAACGATTAAAGACATTGCGGAAAAAGCAGGCGTTTCTCAGGCAACGGTCTCTCGCGTCCTCAACCAGGATGCGACCTTATCGGTCAGTGAAGACACGCGCAGTCGGATTCTTCGCATCGCTGAGGACCTGCATTACCAAAAGAAGAGCCGCAAAACAGCGCCTCAACTAGTCGAAGACTCTCATAAAATCGTCATCTTTGAATGGTACACGCGTGAAGAAGAATTAGATGACCTCTACTACTATGCCATTCGGATGGGGTTGGAAAAACAAGCCCAGGAATTAGGCTATGAGATCTTTCGTATCTTCAATAATGACGATTGGTCCTTGATTCATGAGGCAGACGGCATTATCGCTCTTGGGAAATTCAGTCCCAAGACCATTCAAGATCTGGAAAGCTACGGCAAACCCCTGATCTTTGTCGATAGCAATACCCTCTATCTGGGGCATTCTTGCGTGACGACAGATTTAGAAGATTCTGTTATCACCGCTCTCGAGCATTTCCTTGAACATCATCACAAGGAGATCGGACTCTTGGTTGGTCAAGAAGAGACCGCAGATGCGACACCGCTTCAGACGGATCCTCGTCAACGAGTCTTTCAACAGTTTCTCACGGAAAAAGGGCTTTATGAAGAGCGCTTTGTAGCTGTCGGTCAGTTCTCAACTGAGTCAGGCTATCAGATGATGGAGCAGCTGATTCAAGCACTGGGCGACGATTTACCAACTGCCTTTTTCATGGCCAGTGATGCCATAGCTGTCGGAGCCCTTCGGTCCCTTCAGGAGCACCAAATCACAGTACCTGATCGCGTCAGTCTCATTTCCTTCAATGATACCTCGATTGCTAAGTATGTCTTTCCTGCCCTCTCTACAGTGACCGTCTACACAGAAGAAATGGGCAAGCAAGCCATTCAGATGTTGCGGCAAACCTTTCAAGGGAGTCAACCAAGTGTCCCCTGCATGGTCAAATTAGCCACCAAACTGACGATTCGAGACAGCAGTCGCTAGGAGGTCTTAGTCTTATGAAAACACACGAAATCCTCTTTCAAACCCTTTCTCAGGCAGATGATTACGTCAACGGGGAACAGTTGGCAAAAGAATTAGGTGTTTCCCGCACCTCCATCTGGAAGGCTATTCAGCGCCTGGAAAAAGATGGGGTCGTCATCGAATCCCTAAAAAAGAAGGGTTATAGACTGGTCTCAGGCGATATTCTGCTTCCTGAAGTCATCGCCAGCAATACCCAGTTGACCGTTACTTTGAATGAAGAATGTCATTCTACCCAATTGGACGCAAAATTAGGCATGGAAGCCCATAAAGAGGGCAGGGCTCTCTACCTGGCCAAGTCCCAATCTGCTGGAAAGGGCCGCTTTGGTCGCGACTACTACTCTCCCGATCAAGGCGGCATCTATATGTCTCTTCATCTCAAGCCCCAACTCCCACCTGCGGAGCTCCCTCCTTATACCCTCATGGTCGCAGGAGCCATCTATAAGGCTATTAAAAATCTGACCCTGATCGATGTCGATATCAAATGGGTCAACGATATTTACTACCGCCATAAAAAAATTGGGGGAATCCTAACCGAAGCCATCACATCCATCGAGACTGGCCTTGTCACAGATGTCATTATCGGAGTCGGTCTCAATTTAGCCATCCCTACTTTCCCAGAAGATCTAGAAAGCAAGGCTGGTTCCTTATTTGAAGGCCCTTGTCCCATCACCCGCAATGACCTCATCAGCGAGATTTGGAGGGAATTTCTTCATACGGATATCGATGAACTAGTCTACCTCTACAAAGAGCGCTCCCTGGTCTTAGGACGAACTGTCACCTTTGAGCAGAACCAGCAGACCTATCAGGGCATCGCCAAAGACATCTCCGATACCGGCCAACTCTTGGTCCAGTTAGAAAATCAAGAAGAAATCTGGCTCAATAGCGGAGAAATCTCCTTGACCAAATGGTAAAATCAAGTATAGAAAAAGCCACCCGAGGGTGGTTTTTTGATTGTTTCATCTAGTTGCTATTATGCTCTCTTTGGAAGGCTTCCATGGCTTTGAACTGTTCTAGTTCTTTTTCATTAGCTGGTTGTTTGCCTAGGTATTTATATTGGAAAAAGGAGGTTCTTGCACTTGGCCCAAAATCACTTTCGAGCCAAGGTGCATAATCAAAATCGACTGACAGATTGTTATTTTCATCCAAATGAATCACCCCCGCTGACCAATCACTCAATTCATTATCTATAAATACTTTTTTTAATTCCTGTGCTTTTCCAAATAATTTATCATGCTCATCAAAAAATTCCGACTTAGAAACACCAAAATCTCGCGGTATATAAAAGAAATAATGATATTCTCCATCATATTTAAAGAAAAAATTAATTCCACCACTTAGAGTTCTATCTACTTCAAAATTGATATAAAGATCATCCCACTCAACTGGAATCATATCATTCACTTTATATACAATCTCTGTCATTTTTTCATTAATTTGTTTTTCCATTTTATCCTCCGATTTGGGTTCTAGCATCGTTTCTCTACAATCCCAGTATACCACAAATCATATGTACCAGCTTTGATCAAACCACAAGAAAACCACCGCGAGGGTGGTTCTTTTTTATCAATCGTCAAACACTCCGCCTGTGAGTTGGTACATGAGGTAAATGTGCTCCAGAACTTTTACTTTATCCATGTGATCCACATCTTTAAAGCCTCCTAATGCCAGGAGCGGGACAAAACCAAAACACTCATCGTAGGCCAGTTGACCATGTTTGGCAACAGCTTTTTTGTAGAGTGGAATATCGAAATAATCGTCTTTGAAATCTTCATCATCAACATACTCTATGAAACGATCCATACGCTTAATCATAATATCCAAATCTTGAATATTATATTGGACAATTCCCACATAGGCATTCTCTTCCCAAGTAATAATATCTCCAAATGCTGTTACGAACATCGGAAAAGCGATATCTCCTCTGAAATAACTATCTTGGAGAAGTTCAAGATAATCGTCTGGATTGATGACTTTTAGATAACCATCTAAGAAGGTTCCTAGACCATCCTCCTGCCAAATCTGAACCAACTCAGCAGGGACTTGGTCCTTGTATTTTTCAATCACTTCTTGGGGCATATCTGCTACTTTTACAAAGTTTTCTAGCATGTTTTCCTCCGATTTATTTTCTATTCACGTTTCACTCTGCCTCTAGTATACCATAAACTATATGTACCAGCTTTGATCAAGTCATAAAGAAAACTACCTCAAAGGTGGTTTGTTCTTTAGATATAACTATTTGCCATTATTCTCTCTTTGAAAGGTTTCCATATCTGCCGTTGGAAAATTATTTATCATATTTTACCTATCTTTTTAAGAGGCATATTCAATAGCATCTGAAAGAAAACTTTCAAGTAAATCATCCAAAGAATTAAATTTCTCTACTACCTCCGCAGATGGCATATCTAATTCCAAATATTCATCGTTACTAGGATTATGTACAAACCAACTAATATTGTTCTCTCCGATAAAAACAAACGGTTTATTTTCTTCAACTTCATGCCAAATATTATTATACTCAAAGAAATCATAAACCTCAGCAGAACAATTATCATCTGTTTTTAAACCATAAAGTACACTCCCATTAAAATCAAGACCATTTACTTTTGTTAAAAATCGTGAATATTCTTGTTCTATAAATATTTTAACTTCGTTTATTTCATTTTTGCTAAGAGATTTAATTTTATCTAAATTAATTGGAGAATTTAACTTTTCCCCATAACCAGATTCAATTCTTTCTATTTTTTCTAAAAGTTCAAGCCACATTTATTTACCTCACTAATTATATATGTTTTTTTACAATGATAGACCACAAAACTTCCTTACTGTCCCCGATTTTCATTGTTCTAGCAATACTGTTTTGATAATTGGTAATAACTTTATGGTAAAGTCCATTCTTTATCAAGACCAAAATGCTAAAGTCGTTGGTTCCACTATCATCAAGTGGCAATTCATGGTGCAGTTGATAACCTTTCAGCACCAATCCATCTTTCAACTTTTAACTACATCCGATGTTCTAATAATAGACTGATGATCTAGCATTTCCTGTATTTGTTTTTGAATCATTTCAGCCTCACGGTTGTTACTTTCGTGCTTTTATTATATTGTATCAAAAGCACGAAAGTAACATTGATGATTATTCATAAAAAGATGTCAGACAAATAGCTTCTGACATCACTTTTCTCATAGTATATTTTATCAAAAATATAATGTAGCCGTTGATGCCTATAGTACTGAAAACCACTGAAAGATAATAACAGAACTACTAGTAACGAATAGAATACAAAATTTCTCTTCTTCATCCGAATTTCATAATACACAGCTACAAAAATTCTGCCTCTGCTTCCCAATCTTTATCTGTATTGGCACGAGTAAACTCTATTTTAAGACCTACTTTGGATTATTTTTATTCAAAAACTTTTCTACTATACATTTATTCATCTAATCAATTAGATATCAATAGTTTCTCCAATAGATAAAACCGTATAGTTTGCGTCTTCGACTTCTTTATTTGTCGTATTGTAATGACTATAGTCTTCAATATGAATTGGATAAATATTTTTAGGTTGAAGTAGATCATTCATTTGGTTTAGCATTTTCAAATCCATTGTAAATGGTCCACCAAACGAATCAGATTTTACAGCACCTAAATTAGCAAAAATAGCATCTATATTTTTTGGAACACTTTTTGTTAAATTTGAATAGAAAATAGTATCACCCGTAAAATAAATCACCTTAGTTTCTGATGAACTTGCAATCGATATTTGATAACCATTAACTTTACCAACTATTTTTTGCATAATGAAATTACTAGCATGATAGGCTGGTAAGGCTTTGATAGTAATAAGATAGTCCCCGACAGAAAACTGCTTTTCTTCGCCCCATTTTAAAACAAAGTTATTTAAGCCAGATAACCCATTTAAGATTTTCTTATTAGGAGAAATTACAGTTTTACCCTTTAAATAATTTCTTCCTACATCATCTAAATGATCATGATGACCATGAGTTATTAGCCATACATCAACTTTATTAAGAAGAGACTTATCATTATTGACATTAGTTTGTTTCTCGGACACAAATCCTTTAAACTGAACTAAAGTTCCTTTGGGAGATAAATCAGGATCAATTCCTATATAAAATTTATTATCAATAGAAAGGACTCCACATGCAACTCCACAATAAGTAAACGAAATAGACATAATACCTCTTTTTTTTATATAACGATATTTGTTCAATTTATAAGTTGAAATAAAATTAATTATCAGCTTAATCCACATTAAGAAAACAACAGCTACTACCATTGATCAAAGTTCAAATTCACAACATGACTAGTATACCATAAACCATATGCACCAGCTCTGGACAAACCACAAGAAAACCACCGCGAGGGTGGTTACTTATTATCAATAAAGTCCAAAAGTTCAAGTTCCCTTTGGGCTATTCTTCTATCCACCTGTCACCTGCACTTCAAACCTAATATCCCTGTCTGAAATATTTGTTATTTTTATTTGTTTTGAGTTTGGAATCTCAAATTCCCAAGATTCTTTAGATTGAAGAACGACACCTTCTTTTGATAAATAGATACTATTATCTGGATCATTTTTGATTATTTTTGTTGGAATATTGCTTGATGATGTGTAGATTTCGCTAATTTCTTGCTTCAAAACATCATAGTTAGTTCCTACGAGGTTACCTTCTCCCTTCTGCCACCATGAGGTTTTCCCAGATAATTCTAATTTCCCTCCAGAAATCTTAGATAGATATAATTTTGGGGAAAATTCTTTTTGTTTTGAGGTTGGAACTTTTAAAACTATGTAATCACCTGGTTTCAAGGTGTAACTCGCATTTTTGAAATACAAATAAATACAGCATGTAAACACAATTGCTACAATAGCAACTACTCCAGAACATCCTAGATTCCATTTATTCAGTTGTTCTCTTTTGTTTTTCACACGCACTGCTCCCTCATTCCTCCTCAGCAACTCAGATTGAGACATATCACTAGTCTGCTCCAAAATCCTCTCTCCAAATATCCTTGACGGTCACGTCGCCCCAGTTCTTTGGGGTAAAGCGAGTAGAGTAGATAGAGGTACAATTTACCGATCCACCACTCGCGCTTTAAAGTGGGCCGGTTTATCGCCTACATTGGTGATGGTGATGGTGAATTTCTTGTTATTCGTGACATCAAAAACTTTCTCGCCTTGGTAGGTGACCTCAATCCCATCTTCTACCACTTGAATATCCTGTTGATTGTTAGGAAGCTCCTTAGAAGCATTTTCAGTATCACCGATCTTCACGACCTTTTGTCCTTCTACTTCAAATAACACATCACCAAATTGTTCAGACCAAACAGTCATTCCAGATAATTTGATTTTTTGATCATCCTTCTTTTCTAAAATCAATTCCGAACTATACTCCAACTGGTCCGTATTGGGATAAACTCTCAATTGAACACTTTGACCAGGCTGGAGGGTGTAGCTTCCATAAGTAAGGAACGAATAAACAAACCAGACTGCAAATGAAGCATATAAGAAGCCAATGATCTTTCGTGAACGTTTGCTTTTAAAACGACGTAAAAGTAAGACGAGAGAAATAATAAAAATCAGGGGTGTTATCATTTGTCTTCCTTTCTTGCAACTAGAACGAGGCACTTGTGGATCAACTGTTTATAATTTCTAAAAAGTTACCGATCCACCACTTGCGCTTTAAAGTGGGCCGGTTTATCGTCTACATTGGTGATGGTGATCTTGTAGGGCTTTCGTTCCGTCACCCCAAATACTTCCTCTACTTCCCCTTGAACCACTATTCCATCGTTTTCTAAATAGATGCCCTTACTTTTATCATTCGGTAAGTCTTTACGCTCTGTTTTGTCTTTTAAAAAAATGAGCTCCGTTATTGTTTGCTTTTCAACACTATAGACTATATTACTATCTTTCATCCCCCAACCTTTTCGACCGGACAATTTTAACTTCGCATCATCTAATTTTTTAAAATGGAGTTCCGAATTGTACTCTAGTTGGTCCGTATTGGGATAAACTCTCAATTGAACACTTTGACCAGGCTGGAGGGTGTAGCTCCCATAAGTAAAAATCGAATAAACAAACCAAACCGCAAAGGAAGCATATAAGAAGCCGATAATTTTTCGTGAACGTTTGCTTTTAAAACGACGTAAAAGTAAGACGAGAGAAATAATAGAAATCAGGGGTGTTATCATTTGTCTTCCTTTCTTGCAACTAGAATGGGTACTCACACTTTAAGATTCATTTTTAAACTGTCATAAAAGCGATTCCTACTCTTTATGTTCCTTCTATTTAATCTGCTCCAAGATCCTCTCTCCAAATATCCTTGACGGTCACATCCCCCCAATTATTGGAGCTAAAGCGACTAGAATTGATGGAGGTCCAGTCTTTCAGGACTTTATTACGGAGCACCTCATCTGCTTCCTTGCGAATATCTTCAACAGTCTTTCCATGCTCCGCCAGAAAGGCTTCCACTTGAGATTTGCGAAAATATCCTGAACTCTCATCATCATAGTACCACATATAACGATCAAATGTAGCGGATTTAGGATAATAATAGTAATTTACATTGATAGAATGATCTGTACTAGGAACTTTCAATCGAATGTCTATGAGCATATATGGACTCTTGGGGTCTGAAAAATGGAAAGAATAAATGAGATAAGTAACGTTATCTGGTAAAAATTTATCATCATATTCAACTCGATGTCTTTCAGACTCTTTCGAGTCAACATCAATAATTTTCATTTCTTTCAAATCTCTAAATGCCCTTCGGCGCCATAAAAACTCAACAGCATGGTAATCACTTTCTTCATAGTATATTTCATCAAAAATATTGTGAATCCGCTGATTCCTATAGTACTGAATGCCAGAAAAAGATAGGCAAAAAACTATAAACAGTGAAATTAAAAGCATTCTTTTCTTCTTCATGTTCTCCCTATCTCTTCTTTTTAATCTGAGAATAAACGAAACTGATTGTGGCATCCAAAAGAATTGCATATCCAAAAATTCTTATGGTTGCTATGAGCCAAATTGGGCTATTTTCAGCATCTATATTCAATAGTTTTAAAGACACTGCTAAAGTCAAAAATAAGACAACTTCTGTAATCAAGCGGTGCTTGGCCTTTTTGAGATCTATGGTTTTCAAAAAGAACTGACCCTGGTCTTTCTTCGGTCCTTCTTCCCAATAGGTCTTATCCTTACTTCTCAGATAAAGGAGATAGCCAACTTCGACGATTAATCTTGAAAAAGCTGAAGTAAAGACTATATTGCTCACAATCCCAAATGTTTGCACATAATAACCAGATAAACTAGACAACCCTCCGCCTAACACAGTGATTCCGAAAATAATCCAGAGGGAGGATTTGCTATAGACACTAGAGGCGGCGATAGAATTCCCAGCAGCTCGTTTTTCTGAAAACCCTCGTCCTAATTGCTTTTTTAACCAGCTGACATTATAAACCGTCAAACCGATAAATAAAACAGTGAAACTCAACCAATACATCAGCGAGTAGATCAGCGAATCTTTTAGAACCTCATTCGTTAAAATAGTGAGAATATAATCCATTAAAACTAATGAGAGATGGATCCCATTGATCAGTACAAAGAGCATCGTAGTACTAAAGAATTGATGCTTGTAGATGAATGGTTTGCTGAATGACATGATTTGACAGACCAGCATGAGTAATAGAAGGAGACACAGAAAGCGAAAAGGGACATTCGAAAAGGGATCTACTGTGAATTGCTCCTTGATAAAAAAGTATAGATGAGTCAGGTCGATGCTCCATACAAACAAACCCGCCCAGGCCAAACTCAACATTCTAACAGAAGCTCGCGTGGAACCCAGCGCTTGAAAATATTCCTTATTTAATGCTTCTGACTGACGGTTCATACCCCACTACTCCTCTTCTAGCTGACCGCTTTTGATTAACTTCTTATAATAGCGTTTGCTGTACCAGTCGCGGTCGCTAATTTCCAGATATTCCTTGTATTCCATCGGATACTTATGGATATAGTAGGCTTGCACAATGTGGGCATTGATAAGAAAGGCCACTAAATAAGCATAAGAAACAAACAAAACAATTAACAACAAGCCGAAAAGATAGAAATACCACAAAATCGGTAACTTATTTACCAGATGATCAACTAAAGATACAGAAAAAAGAAGGGCCATCATTCCTAGTGTCATCAACACGACTTTCTTCAGAATTGGTTTTGGCTCCTCATCATTTAATCGTCTCTTGAGATTTTGAATACTATTGATAACTATCCAAATAAAGAAAGCAATTCCCACTATCAACTGAAGCCAGAAGCCCAGCATAGTATAGGCATCGAAGGCTGCAGCACATGCTAAATAGAAGACTGCTAAAAATACAGAAGATGCCCACGGAAAATAGAAAGGGAAATAGGTAAAGACCTGACTGCTTAAGCGCTTCTTCGGCCAAAAAACAGGAATAGAAGCGAATAGATAAGTTAAGTAGAATAGCAGACTTATAGGTTTTAAAAACACCGCCATTGAACGAATCAAAACTGTTGAAGCATAAGAAATATAATATACTTCACCTTCTAAACCGATGTTACTTGGCATATGAATTGATATAAAATATCCTACAATGCCAAAAGCAAAAAACATACAAAAACCAACTGTAAAGAGCCGATTGAGAAAGCTCATATGAATGGGATTTGGCATTCCTGCTGTTAATGAATACTTCCCATAGGTTACGATCTTTTTACTGTCTTCGAAGTCAGCTCCAAATAAACTGGTTCTTTTCATTCCTTACTCCTCAATTCCTTCATTACTCTGGATTTACTCCTCTTCTAGCTGACCACTTTTGACCAACATTTTGTAATAGCGTTTGCTGTACCATTCACGGTCGCTAATTCCCAGATATTCTTTGTATTCCATCGGATACTTATGGATATAATAGGCTTGAACAATGTGGGCATTGATAAGAAAGGCCACTAAATAAGCATAAGAAACAAACAAAACAATTAACAACAAGCCGAAAAGATAGAAATACCACAAAATCGGTAACTTATTTACCAGATGATCAACTAAAGATACAGAAAAAAGAAGGGCCATCATTCCTAGTGTCATCAACACGACTTTCTTCAGAATTGGTTTTGGCTCCTCATCATTTAATCGTCTCTTGAGATTTTGAATACTATTGATAACTATCCAAATAAAGAAAGCAATTCCCACTATCAACTGAAGCCAGAAGCCCAGCAGAGTATAGGCATCATAGGCTACAGCACTCGCAAAGTAAAGTCCTGAAATAAACGCCCCAGATAACCACGGGAAATAAAAAGGAAAATAGGTCCAGAGTTGACTACTCAAGCGCTTCTTCGGCCAAAAAACTGGTATAGAAGCAACAAGAAAACCTACATAAACTAGGAGGCTAACAGGCTTTAAAAAAGCACCTATAGACCGAATTAAGATAGCAGCATCATAAGAAAGATAACGGACGTCTGTACCTTTCCCTAAATTACTAGGCAAAGAGATTAATAAAAAATAGACCATGATGCCAAAAAAGAAAAATACACAAAAAATAACTGTAAAGAGACGATTGAGAAGGCTCATATGGATAGGATTCGGCATCCCTGCTGTCAATGAATACTTCCCACTGGTTACAATTTTCTTACTGTTTTCAAAATCAGCACCAAATAAACCAATTCTTTTCATTCTTTACGCTCCACTGTCGTCCTGCTCTTTCTTAAAGAGCACTTTCCCTTGGCTGTATAGTTTCATAATTTTCACAAAACGAACTGGATTGTTTTGATTATACATTAGCACGAGTACATAGAATAATAATCCACCCATCCAGAATTCATTACCTAGTTCAATCTCCTGACCAAATTTTTGAGTACAGCTATAAAAAACATAGAACAAGTAGATATTAGTGGCAATGATTAGAAAACGAACGAATCGGAAGATTTTCGTTGACAACTTAGCTGGATCAAAGTTATCTTCCCCCACCATCAAGTTATGAGAAGCCGCATAGTAAAAGACCTTCTCTGTCGTCGGCCGGGCCTTGCGAACATTTTTATATAGCCCTCGTTCAAGAATCGCAAACAGGAACAAAAACTCTGCCAACCACAATAATAGGATAAAAGTCAGACTGGTCCAATTATAAACTCCTATACTCATTGCCGCAAGGAAGCCAAAGCCACCTGTTCCACCAGCCATGAAGAAAATCACCAATTCAGGAATATAGGCGTTGGTCTTTCGAGCCCCTTCAGTATTGAGCAAGACACTCTTGGGAGCAGCTAAAGCCTCCCGCGTCTTTTGGTCATAATAGACCGCCTGACCATCACATTCGCCGATAAAGACACGACGTCGTCCGAGAAAAAACATACATACCTCTTTCTAATCATGAAAATAAGTTCTTAAAATTCCCTAACCATTAGGAACAAGCTTCAAAATGAAAAATCTACTCCTCATATTCTGGGTGTTTGCGTACATAGCGTGCCGCCTGAACTCCGTCCACTATAAGAGCTGGGAAAACGAAGTTCATCAAGATGCCCAAGAAAACACCAAAAATACTCTCAATGTAGCCAGTAATAATAGCTGGCGCTAACAATACAGCCACAAAAGCAACTCCAACATTAAACAATCGCTCTTGCTTCTTGGCATTGTCTTTACCACCATAAGTCTCCCATCGGTTGAAAGCCCAGATTTTCCCCTGATTTTTAGGAAGATAATACCAGGAGTAGAGACCAATAGAAAAAAGTAGGATACAGAGAGCTACGAGATCGTAAATAAGTGCCCAGACTGAATAGATCCCGTCATCACCAACTAGCATAATCAAGCCTATAAAAGTCATGTCAACGATAAAAATCAAAACAAGTAAGGAAACAAAAAGATAGATAAAACTCTTAAATCTCACAATAAAACGATCAAAGAAAGAGAGTGGGATAGCTATACCACTAATAACCATGCAAACAATGAACAAGATTTTATAAATGCCGATATGATCGATATAGGTCGTACCAAAAATTCCTATAAAAGAGACTGCTAGTGTAATCCAAGGTAGAAGCTTGATATAGCCTAGACTAACCCCATCTGTAATCAAAGGGCCGTGGTAGCGTTCTTCGATCACTACTTGCTTTTTCTTTGAAGCTTTTGTCATGAACTCCCCCTACTTATCTGGTCTGATTGATTTTATCCAAGGAACCTATTTTCCAATCTCTACCTTCTACTTCAAAACTTGGTTTTCATCTTTCTGTAGTTCGGTGATGACAGGTTCTTGATCTGTTCCCATCCTCACTTCTAGATAGACATCTGGATCGTCATCAGCTCTACATATCACACTAATTTTTCCCTCCTCAAACCGTTGTGACAATTTCAAGATTCTAACGAAATTATTTTGATTGAACCCAACAAAAGCAACTCCCAACAAAAGACCTGCAAATATAATCTTAAAAATCTCTCCTCCAATCGGTTGCCCCAACAAGTCTTTAAAGCGGGAAATAAAATCATAGACATAGTAGAAACCTACTGCAGGAATAGTAAATAAGAGTGCATTAAAATATAAAAAAGCACCTTTACTAAAACCTTTTTCCGTCTTTTCCTCTTCGTCTTGATTTTCGTCATCGGGATAAATCATAGTAGTCAGACAAACCGTTTGGGTAGTCACTTGAGCTTTATTGACATTTCTATACAAGGCTCGTTCTACAAGGAGAGTGATAAAAGCAAATTCTGCTATCCAGATAAGAATAACACTCCAAAAAGTTGTCATGCTATAAGTTCCTTGTAAAAATAGACTAAAGAAGGAAGAAATGCCACTTCCGCTAGCTATAAAGAGAACAACTAATAGAGGAATATGTCGATTCATCTTATTTGACTTCTCTGTATCTAATAGTTTACTCTTTGGCGCCTCTAAAACTTCATGGGTCTGACGATCAAAATAAATAGCTTTGTCGTAATATTGATTCAAATAAAAACGACGTCTTCTAAAAAACATATCCGTCCCTTTCTCACCCAAGTCTATTTCAAGTATTTCTTGGCATAGTCTTCGTAGCTTGGTTGCTTGTTTTTATCCCTATCCTACAAAAGTCTCGGACTCCTTCACTCGCTTGTAAAACAGCCCTAGACTCATAGGATTGTGAAAAATTGCATAGAACTAGTATACCATAAAAGCTAGGTGTCAGAATGAATCTGAGCATAAGAGAGAGTGGGACAGAAATCGGTCATTCGTTAGAATTCGATTACGTCGTCCCACCTCCGTACAGTTGAGTAGGGCTGTAAAAGCTGATGAAATCAGCGTGGTAGAGCCCACTCAACCACTGTGTCTTGCTCAACAATCCCAAAATAATTGAGAGGCTAGGACTTTTGTCCCAGCCTCTTGTCTCAATCATCCTAGTGAACTTTCTTTGAAGAATTCTTCCTGACAGCTCATCCTACAAGCCTTTTGCCAGCTCTCCTAATTTTTCGATCCGATCATGAAGGGTTTCTACATTGATATTTTCGTGCTGGTAATCGCACAACACACCATTCTCATAAAAGACTTGCTCCGGTAGCTGGACCTGCGGTGGCTGAGGACACTCAATCATGACCACACTGAAGACTCCACCAGGCCCTGTCTGCTCCAGAGTATTACCCACAAAATGATAGGTAAAGGCTCTAAATTGCCAGTCCTTGTAAGCACCTGAGATCACATAGGATACCTTTCGCTCATGACCACGGCCAAAGGGATAGTGCGTAAAGTTGGCATATTTTTCAACAAAGGGACTTTGGAAAGGAGTGATGGTCCGATCCTGATCCATCTTCTTCTTCGAATAATCTCTGTAATAGTCATTCCCCTGTGCTCGATCAAATTGGTAACCATGCGAGGAAGCAAAAGCCTGATACTCCTTATTGCTTTTCTGAGCATAACTGACGGCCCAATAAACAATCCCTACAACAAAAGCTGAAATGACAACTATTAAGATCAAAATTAAGATAACAACATCCATACCATACTCCTTCTATTATAAATCGAGAGAACCACTGAAAAAGGTTCCCAAGACCCTTGCATTTTACAAGTTTTAGCAGGGATTGTCAAGGTGATCCATAATATTATATGTATAAAAACTTGAACTGTTTCATTCATCTATACTTCTCCAAACACCATCCCCCTATTATCCCCCCACTTATGGTATGATGGTAGAGTATGTTTAGGTGCCAAGCTACTTGAGCACCTCCGTGTTAAAAGGAGACGATAATGAAAATTGCATGGAATGAAATTAAATACCAACCCAAGAAGTTTATCCTGATTGAACTTCTCATTACCATTCTCATGTTTATGGTGGTGTTTTTGTCCGGCCTGACAAATGGACTGGGCCGTTCAGTATCGGCCCAAATCGATAACTATGGGGCCCTGCACTACATCCTTTCGACGGATTCAGAAGGGATTATCCCCTTTTCAACCATTACGGCGAAAGATATAGATGAAGTCCAAAAGATAGAAGGGATGGACTATTCTGGCTTGTCGATCCAGCGGGCAACCGTCTCAAAATCAGAGGATTCCAATACCCTGGATATCACCTACTTCGCGACCGATCACAATGAAAAAGAAATCCTCAATCCAATCATGGAAGGTGCCGATCTCAAGATCTCCGACTTACAGAAAAACGAGGTTATTTTAGACCATTCTTTCAAAGAGGATGAGGGAATCCAAATCGGCGATCAAGTGATCGACAAAACCTCTAAGCAAAAACTCAAGGTCGTGGCCTTTTCGAAAAATGCCAAATACGGCTATAGCGAGATTGGTTTTATCAGCTCGGAGACCTACACAGGCATGCGGCAAAAAACAGATCCAAGCTATCAATGGCAAGCCCAAACCCTTGTGACCAAGAAGAGCATCACTTCTAACGATCTATCCAGCAACTTGATGGTGGCAGATAAGAAGCAAGTGATTGATAAAATCCCTGGCTACAAGGCTCAAAACCTGACGCTACGGATGATTACTTGGGTGCTCTTGCTTGCTTCTTCTGCTATCCTTGGGGTCTTCTTCTATATCCTCACCCTGCAAAAGTTAAAACAGTTTGGTGTCCTAAAGGCCATTGGCATGTCCATGAGCCAGATTACCTATGTCCAACTATCCCAGCTCACCATTATCTCCCTTATCGGAGTACTGCTGGGTCTTGGCTTGGCAACCATGATGGCGCCATTTTTACCCAATAGCGTCCCTTCCTTTATGACCCTGAAAGACAACCTCACCATCTCGGTTAGCTTTATCCTGACCTCTATTTTGTGTGGTGCCTTGTCCCTTGTCAAAATCAAAAAAGTAGATCCAATCGAAGTCATTGGTGGAAATGGAGAATAAGATGGCCATTATCGCATTAGAAAATATCAGAAAATCCTACGCCGATGGCAACCAGATGCACCATGTCCTCAACCAGCTAGAGTTAAGCGTCGAACCCAACGAATTTGTAGCCATCTTGGGCCCTTCAGGATCTGGTAAATCCACTCTCTTAGCTATCGCTGGTTTACTCTTATCAGCGGACGAGGGGCGGATTTCTATCGCTGGCCAAGACTTGACTGGCCTCAACCAAGGTCAGTGGACGCAAAAACGCCTAGAATTGCTCGGCTTTATCTTTCAAGATCACCAGCTCCTCTCCTATATGAAAATCGGTGACCAGTTAGAACTGGTGGCCAAATTGAAGGGGGAAAAGGACAAGAAAAAACGCCAAGAGGAAGTCAAAACCTTATTGGCAGATCTTGGCATCGAAGCTTGTTACCACCAATACCCGAATCAGATGTCCGGTGGGCAAAAACAACGGGCAGCCATCGCTCGAGCCTTCATCGGAAATCCGCAGGTCATTTTAGCTGATGAACCAACCGCTAGCCTAGACCCAGATCGAGGGCAAGAAATCGCCCAGTTGATCCGGAAAGAAGTCAAATCCAAAAACAAGAGCGCCATCATGGTGACCCATGACCGCTCCATCCTGACCTATGTGGATACCATTTATGAATTAAAACACGGCCAGTTGCTAAAGGTAGAAAAGGTTGATTAAATACAAACTAGCGAACAAGAATCTCTCTTGTTCGCTAGTTTTTTATTCTTGCGGATCTTTGGGCAGTTCCATACGGAAGCGTAAGCCCATAGCCGTTTTATCAAATTGGTAGGCCAGTTCCTCATGGTCTAGCAAGTGTTGGACCACGAAGAGCCCCAAGCCACCTTCCTTCTTCTGGCGGCTAGCAGTCATTGGCATCTCAGCGGTCTCTACCATTTCCTGGCTGGTATTTTCAACCGCCAAGTGCGTCCCTTCTTCTTCGAGACGGAGCTGGATCTCTCCACCGGCATCCGAATGCTTGACGGCATTACTAATGACATTTGAGAGAACCAATTTCAGAATGGCTGGGTCCATATAAACTGCTTTATCAGGGATTTGATTGTCAATCGTGAGCGCGCGGGATTGAGCCAAGACCTTGTACTGGTCGAGGATCTGCTCTAAGACTTGATCCAGCTGGATCCACTCCTTGTCTCCGGCCAATTCTTGGACAGAGGACAGGGATAGAATTTCCAGGACGATCTGGTTCATCTCATCGACGATATCGAGAGAGACCGACAGATAGCGGTCCCGATCCTTGTAGCGACCGATCTTATCCCGCATATTTTCTAGGATAATCTTCAAGCTGGCCAGAGGCGTCTTGAGCTCATGCGAAGCCCCACGTAGGAATTCCACCTTCATCTGCTCCAACTTCAGATTTTCCTGTTTCTGTTGCTCTAGATTGTCGATCACCTCTAAAAGATGATGATAGAGGTCGTTGATCTGTTGCTTGAGAACACCGATCTCATCCTGCGAATGAATGGGGAGACTAGCTGTCCGATCCAAGCGCTTCATCCGCTTGGTCATCTGCTTGATCTCCAGGATCGGAGCAGAAATCATGCGGGCATAGAGATAGGAGGCAATTAGCGACAGAACAAAGGAAGCAAGGAGACTATAGGGAAGAAAGCCCAGACTGATGTCCCGCGCTTCCTTTTGCGAATCGACAGTCGCTAAGAATTGCAAGGTCAAGTCTTTCCCCTCTTTGGTCTGAATCTTTCGCTCTTCAATGACCAGGGAATTGTTCTGGCTGTCAGGGTTCAGGAGCAAGTCATCCTTGACCTCTAGGGCATTTTGTTTTTGCTTGCCTTTGATAGACACCTTGATATCATTGGTCTTGGAATAAAGGTCGATGACCGACTCAATGGTCCCTTCTTCCTGGCCCTGGAAACTCTTAGCCAGGGCTTGCGATTTCTTCAAAATCGTCTGGCGCTGGGACTCGATATAGGTCGATGGAAAAATAAAGTAAACCGAAGCATGGAGAAGGATGACTAAGCTACTAAAAAGGGCAAAGGTGATCAGAAAGATTTTTGCAAAGATACTCCGTTTGGTCATGGTCTCTCCAATTTATAGCCGACATTGCGTACCGTTACGATACAGTCCAGCTCTAGTTTTTTTCGTAGTTCCTTGATATAGACATCGATCACCCGGTCAAAAGGAATCTCCTCCGTCTCCTTCCAGACGGCATCGAGGATTTGAGAGCGGGTCCGGGCCTTGCCCTCATGCTGGAGCAAATATTCCAAGATTTCCAACTCCTTGGCATTCATGGAAATTGCTTGGCCTGCTAGGCTGGCTGTGTAGCTCTCAAAATCCACCCGTGCCTCTCCATAGGTGAAGACCCGTGAAGGCTGGAGCTTTTTAAAAATAGCTTCGATACGGACCTTCAAAAGGGACAAGGAGAAGGGTTTTTCCAGATAGCCATCTGCCAACTCTCCAAAGGCCGTCAACTTATAGTCCTCATCATGGAAGGCCGTCAGCATGAGAACAGGGACTGAGCTGGTCTTCCGGATGGTCTTGAGCACTTCCAAGCCATTGAGGATAGGAAGCTGGATGTCTAGCAAGACTAGATCCGGCGCTTCTCTGTGAAAGAGGTCCAGGGCCTCCTGCCCATCGCCTGCTTCAAAGACTTCATAGCCACATTCCATAAGATAGTCGCTCATCCCTTCTCGAATCAGGACTTCATCTTCTACGATTAGTATCTTCATACACTTTCCTTTTTATCTAAGAAACTTCTACCTCCTATTATACCCTATTTCTATTTTAGGAAACAATCTCTTATTCGACATCCACCAAAAGTTCCTTTGGTTTCTTATGCAAGAGCCATTGTGAAGAAAGGATGGATACGAGAATCAAGAGGAGCCCACCGACCAAGACAATCACCAGCAATTGGCTCGGTTGGATGTCCATATGGAGATCTGTCAGGGTCTTACTGAAGCTTTCCGCCTCAGCTCCTCCACCAAGGTTGGCTGCAGAAGATTCTTGAGCCATTTGTTTGGCAATGCCACTGGTGACGTTTTTGAGCACCGTATCTCCGACTGCTTTGGCAAGAAGTCCTGCAACTCCATAGGAGAGGAGGAAGGCTGGGATGGAAATCATGACTAATTCTGCCACGAATTGTCCCGCAATCTGCACCTTAGAAAGTCCTAAAGCCAGCAAGATACCCACTTCTCTGCGACGGGCATTGAGCCACAAGACGAGGAGAAGGGTGAGAAGCAAGCTAGCAAAGATGAGGCTACCGATAAACAAGTAGTCCGCCACTTGGAACATGCTGCTGATCGATTTTTGCAAGGCTGGGTAGTTGGAAGAGCTCTTAACCAAGTCAAAGTAATTCCATGGGATATCCAAGGCTTTGATTTTTTCGATTAATTTATCGAGGTCTTGATCCCCTTTGGCAAAGAAGGTCGCATCCTCATAGGTAGCTGTTTGAACAGTATTGCCATAGAGCTTGGCAGCTGTATCTAGGTCAGAAATGAGGGTATCTTCATACAATTCTTGGGCGTAAGTTAGAGGAGCTTGGTTCTTCCCTGAGAACAGACCTTTAATGGTTACTTCGACAGTTTCATTAGCCCCTTTTTCATTGTCAGCATCGTAGAGATTGGACTTGAGACGCACCTTATCGCCCACCTTGAGACCATTCTTTTTCGCCAAATCTTCGTGCATGAGGATTTGGTTTTTGTCCTTGTCTGTCAGGTGCTCTCCTTGGACCAGCTTGTAGGCTCCAGAGACAAACTTATCTTCTTTAGAAGAGTCATTGACCCCTGTCACCATCAAGGTGTTCTTAAAGTGCTTGGCCCGCTCTGGAGATTGATTTTGCAGGGTTTCTTCAGTCTCAATAATCTCGTGGTCTAGGATATCTGCGATGGCATTGATCCGCTTGATGGAGGAGGTGATCCCCTCTACCTGGCTGATTTTTTCGATATCTTCTCCTCTGAGATTCCCAGCTCCCCGAGGGGTTCCTGGATTGGTCCTGCGGTTGATCTGCATGGAGAAGCTATTGGTGATGGATCCCAGGCTTTCCGATGAAGCTTGTTGGGTCGCTCCCTTCATGGAGAGTCCAATCAAGCTCAAGGTCCCCATGAGGAGAATGATGGCAAAGAGCAAGAGAGACTTGGGCCATTTACGTGTGATATAAGCAAAAGCATTTCGCAACATAGCATTCCCTCCTTACTTGCTCTTCTCAACGAGGCTACGGCGACTCAATTCCAAGACCACATCGGAGGCCTCTGCCACTTCCTTACTGTGGGTGACGACAATGACACATTTTTGACGTTCCTTGGCCAACTTCTTCAAAATGGCAATAATGTCACCGGCTGTCTGTTCATCTAAGTTTCCTGTCGGCTCATCTGCCAAGATGACAGGTGCTTCTGAAACGAGCGCACGCGCAATGGCCACCCGCTGTTGTTGTCCTCCAGATAATTGCAGGACATTGCGTTTGATTTGCGTTTCGTCCAATCCCAATTCCAAGAGAATCTCTTTCCCAGCCTGTTTGTTAACCAGACGGACATTTTCCAGTGGCGTCAAATAATCGATTAGATTGTAATTCTGGAAGACCAGGGAGACATGGTGCTTGCGGTGGTAGCTAGACCCTTTGGTCTGGATGTCCTCCCCATCAAAGAGAACCTGACCCTTCTTGGGATTGTCCAGACCAGCCAAGAGGGAGAGGAGGGTCGATTTCCCAGTTCCTGACTGACCAATAATACTGTAAAATGTCCCATTTTCGAACTGATAGTTCACATTTGAGAGGATATCTTCACTATAGCTTTGGTAACTATAGGCTACATTCTTGAGTTCTAACATATGTGTCATTTCTCCTTAACTCATTTTTGTTAATATTTCTTTTGGGGTCTTGCGCCAGATCATGCTGGTCGTTACACCGAGCGACAGAAGGATCAAGCACAAGAGGCTAGCATAGGCGATTCCTAAGGAAAGGCCTTGAGGGACTTGGTTGAGCAAGTCTAGGGTCTGCTGTTGACCCGTCTGTCCGACAAACTGCTCTAAAAAACGATGGCTGACCATCCGCCCGATGAGAAAGCCTGGGATCACCGCTAGTAAGGATACCAGCACCACTTCCAAGAGGAACTGTCTAAAGATCCGGCCCTTGCTCTTCCCAATGGATAAGAGCACCCCGATTTCATGGATCCGCTCCCGTGTCCAGAGACTGAGTAAGAGCGATAGAGCACCTGCTCCCGTCACTAGGAGGACGATCATCATGATCCGTACCAGGCCTTCTAGGGTCTGGGAGGATTCTTTCATCTGGTCAAAGGCCTTGCGATCTTCGACCAAACGGAGAGACTGCCAATCCAGATCCAAGCTTTTGACTTGCTTCAAGAGGGCATCGATTTTCTCAGGATCTTTGACGCCAAAGGTGACCTGGGTCACTTCTTGCTGACTGAGACCTAGGAGCTTGGTCGCATCCTCATAAGGGAGGTAGACTTGGTTTTCACTCAGATCTGAGGTCATCCCTGTGAATTTTTCCTGTTTCTTACCCGAAAAAATGCCAACGATTTTAAAGGTTTGCTCTTTGGCAGGAGTCTCTCCCATCTGAAAGCTGGATAAAGTCAAGGAATCTCCGACCTTTAGCTTGTTCTTCTTAGCCAACTCTTGGTGGATCAAGATCTGGCCGCGAGCCTGATCGGATAAGTGCTTGCCTTGCACCAGTTGGAAACTACCACTGCGGAAATCCAGGTGCTGGTCTGTCTTCTGGGTGAAAACAGCGCCTAGCGCTTGCTTGGCTTCCTGCCCCAAATCGTCCCGCTCTACCGACTGCTGTCCCGTCACCGCTTCTTTACCAAGAATGCGAACGGGACTTTCATATTGAGGAACCATGGCTCCCACCCCAGCTAGTCGCTGCACCTTTTCAGCCTCCTTCAGCGCAAAGGGAGTATTCCCCTGCTTACTGGTCAGGGCAAAACTGGTCCCAGCCGACTGTTTGATATGGTCCTCCAGCCTTCCTCCTACTTGCATCAGTGAAAAACAGAAATATAAGCAAGAGAGGATCAAGAGGAGAATCAGAAAGAGAACCAGATTCCTCGTTCTTTTTCGAGTAATATAGGCAATTGCCTGTTGTAAGAGCATGAACTCACCCTCCATTTCAAAGCCCACAGCGATGCATTGTGGACGCTTTCATCATTTGTTGCTTTCATTATAGAGGACAAATGTGAAATGTTTATGAAATAGAAAAAATTTCCTAGAAAAATCTAGGAAAGCTGAGCAGTCGTTCAGAGTCACTTCATCTATCGCCATAGAAAAAAACCTTTGAAAAAAGATTTCTTTTCAAAGGTTTTATTTTCTTTTCTTCTTCATTTCTTTTTCAATGGCATTAGCAATTTTCTCCACCATATAGGCCGTTTGAAGATTGCGCAAGATCAAGACGGCCCAAAAGAATGCAAAGAGCATCTGACCCGCCATGGTCGCTTCATTGAAAAAATAAGTCTCCATAGCAGTAAAGACTGCTAGCATCACAAATTGTTTTGTATTCATATCATTATTCTACCATGAATCAGTAAAAAATTCATGTATTAATCGTCTTGAAGGGTAATTTTATCGGATAGGAAGGTAAATTCCTCAGGGATGAAACTTTCCTCTTCTTCCACCACTTCCGCTTTCTGTCCACGCGTCTTAGCTGAAAACTCTGCCCGGATTTGAGTCCACTCCTCTAGAGAAACCGCTAAAATCTCTGGAGAAAAGCCAGCAGCATTGCTGAGGATATTTCCAAACATGGTATTGAGGTTGTCCCGCTTCATGGTCTGTTCAGCATTAAAGGCAGACTCAAAGGCTAAAATCGCATGATTTTCATTGGCGGCGACCGGCTGGGATCCGATTAAGAGAGCCTTGTCTGCGCCTGCCAAGCTCTCGATAATTTCCCCCCATGCATTCTGAAGACGGATCAAGTTGGTTCGTGCCAACTCTGGGTTTTCGACCGCCTCTTGCAAAATGGCGTTGACCTTATTGCGATCTGCCCGATAGCCCTTGCTAGACTTGGTTGGACGAGCTACTGTCGGTTTTGAAGCAGGAAGGCTAGCACCGGCCTGGATCAATTGTTGCTTTAGCTGAGCGACTTCTTTCTTCAAGTCTTCCAGCTGAGCTAGCACATTGGAAGGAAGTTCAACTACTGCGGCGTTGGAAGCTTGAGATGTGCTTTCAGCCAATTTAATGGTCATCATTTCAGTATAAATGCGCGGTTGCAGGCTGTTTTTGATATCTGCTAGACTAGTCGTCGCCTGATCAATCATAGCAAAGAGACGAGCTTGATCGGCTGCAAGGTTGGCTGCGAATAAATCACTAGCATGGGTATTTTCTCCACCTGTTTGGACAATCAAGAGATCTCTCAGGTATTGAAGTAAGTCCGTAACAAAGCGGGCCATGTTCTTTCCATTATCAAAGATAATCGCAAGTTGGTCCAGCGCAGCCGTCGCATCATGAGCTAGGATGGCAGCCACGTACTGATCGAGCGCAGCTAGACTGATGGAGCCCGTGATCTCTTCAGCAATCGCGGTCGTCAACTCACTACCCGCAGTCAGACTTAGGGCTTGGTCTAAAATCGACAAGGCATCCCGCATCCCACCTTCAGCGCGCCGGGCGATGATCTGGACAGCATCTGCTTCATAGGCAATCCCTTCAGTAGCTAGGATATTTTCCAAATGCTGGACAATATCTGGCAGTTTGATGGATTTGAATTCAAAGCGTTGGACCCGTGACAAAATAGTTGCAGGAATTTTGTGCAACTCTGTCGTTGCGAGGATAAAAACCACATTTTCCGTCGGCTCTTCCAGCGTCTTCAACAAGGCATTAAAGGCCCCTGTCGAGAGCATGTGGACCTCATCGATAATGTAGACTTTGTGCTTGGCTAGACTCGGAGCATAGGTCGACTTGTCGCGAATATCGCGAATTTCATCGACCCCATTGTTAGAGGCTGCATCGATCTCGATTACATCTTCTAGACTCCCATTGGTGATGGATTCACAGATATAGCAGTCGTTACACGGCTCCCCATTGACTTGATTAGGACAGTTCATAGCCTTAGCAAAGATCTTGGCCACACTCGTTTTCCCAGTTCCACGAGGTCCAGAAAAGAGATAAGCATGGCTGATCTTGTCCTGCTCCACTGCCTGCCTCAATGTCCGTGCCACCACTTGCTGGCCGACCAATTGACCAAAGGTCTGGCTACGGTATTTCCGATATAAAGCTTGATACATTAGTTCTTAACTCCAAACATCTTAAAGTCCCAATTTGTCTTTTCGATCAAGATGGTGACAAACTCTTCCAAATACTCTTGATCCAGCTGATCGTAGTCAGAGACGCATTCTGAGTCCAGGTCTAAAACCCCAAGGAGTTGACCGTCCTTGACCATAGGCACCACAATTTCACTCATAGCCCTACTATCACAGGAAATATAGTTGGCATGTTGGCGGACATCATCGACAATCATGGTTTCTTGCTTCTGGGCCACTTCTCCACAGACACCCTTTCCAAGTGCGATGTGGACACAAGAGACACCACCCTGAAAGGGTCCCAAGATTAATTCCGTTTGGTCATACAAATAAAAACCCGCAAAGACAGAACGAGGCAGGGCTTGATTTAAGAGAGCACTGGCGTTAGACAAATTGGCCAAGGCATTGCTTTCTCCTGTTAAGAGAGCGTCTAACTGTGCCAGTAAAAGTTGGTATTGTGATTCTTTTTCCGATTGTTTCATACCTTCCATTATACCAAATCTTTGCCCAAAAATTAAGCTTCAAACAGTGAAAGAAAAGAGAGTGGGACAGAAATCGGTCATTCGTTAGAATTCGATTTCGTCGTCCCACCTCCGCACAGTTGAGTAGGGCTGTAAAAGCTGATGAAATCAGCGTAGTAGAGCCCACTCAACTACTGCGTCTTGCTTGACAATCCAAAGATAATTGAGAGGCTAGGACTTTTGTCCCAGCCTCTGGAATATAGATAAACTAATTTTGGGTATTCGGATTTTATGGTGGAAAAGGGCTTATAAATCACCCTTCTCCAAATTCTTAATAAGTGTGGAAAAATCGACACCTAAGTTGTCTGTAATGTCGAAATCATCAGTGTTAAATTATTTTTGTGACCACAAATTCACTTAGAAAATCCCTTAAAGCATTAGCTGGTTCACTTGAATAGGGAGTTGTAAAAAAGTTCCCTTAGCCTGCACAACAAGATAATTTCGAAATATCTTTATCGAACGTAAGTGCAACTAATTTTAGCCCTTCAGCCATTGTTAAATATGGTGCTAGGGTTTCTGTTAAATCTTCTATCGTTAAGCCAAATTTAACAGCCAATGATGCTGCATAGATGACATCTCCTGCATTTTCAGATACAATATGAACCCCTAATACTTTTAGTGTTTCTGCATCTGCTACTAGTTTAAATACACCGGTTGTTTCACGGTTTACAATTGCTCTTGGAACAGCATCTAAAGGTAATACAGATGTCTTCACATCATACCCTTTCTCTTTTGCTTGTTCTTCTGTTAAACCAACCGTTGCAACCGTCGGATTCGTAAACGTAACAGCAGGAACTACCGATAAATCTATTTTTTTGTTTAATCCACCAATAGCATTATCAGTAATAATTCCACCTTCATAGGCTGCTACATATACAAATTGTGGTCCTAAAGTCACATCTCCTGCTGCATAAATCTTTTCATTACTTGTTTGACCAAAATCATTGATCAGGATTTCATTATTTTTTCCAGTTTCAACACCTGCTGCACTTAAATTTAAAGAATCCGTATTTGGTTTTCTTCCAGTGGCAACAAGTAACTGATCTGATTCAATGACTTCTCTACTGCCATTTACTGTTACGTAAACCCTTTTTATCTCTCCATTTTGTTCAACACGCTCAAAAGTTGCCCCTTTGACAAGGTTTATACCCTGTTCAATTAACGCTTTTTCAACTGACTCTGAAATCTCAGGATCATACTCCTTTAAAAGTCGCTCACTTCTTTGCATAAGCGTTATTTCTGAACCTAAATGATGAAATAGTTGTCCAAGCTCCATTCCAATGTATCCTGAACCAATTACAGTTAATCGTTTTGGTATTTTCTTTAACTCAAGAAGTGTTGTACTAGTTAAATAGTCCATTTTTTCAAGTCCTGAAATTTGGGGCAACGAAGGCGATGCACCTGTTGCAATTAAAAAGCGTTTTGCAGATAACTTTGCCCCATTGACCTCAACCGTACTAGCATCAACGAATTTTGCTTCACCTTTAATTAAATCAAAATTATATTCATCAATTAAATCCATATATTTTTGATTCCGAAGTTCGTTCACCAATTTATCCTTTTGCGTGATTAAACTAGCTAAATCCACTTCTCCAGCGGATGTTTGTAAACCTATAAACGGATTGTCTTTTGATAAATGATTGATTTCCCCTGCCCTAAGAAGAGTTTTTGACGGAACACAGCCAATATTCACACAGGTTCCCCCAACCGTTCCACGCTCAATCATTCCAACTTTTGCACCGTATTCTATAGCTTTAATTGCCGAAGAAAAGGCAGCAGCACCAGAACCAATAATAAGAAGGTCATAATTTTCTTCATTAATTAACGCCACGTTTTCTAGTGATGATACTTCTTCAATTTCTCCGGCTTGGTAATTTGCTTCATCAATCGCCTTTATTGCACTTTCAACCTCAATATCATCGGGCAGTTCAAATACTGCTTCACCACGACGATAACTAGACTCAATATTTTTAGCACCTATCTTTTCAAGTGCTGATTCTACGTGTTTTTCACAACCCGTACAAGTCATTCCTGAAATGTTTACCTTAAATTTATTCATAAAAAAGCTCCTTTCGTTAATTAATCTCTCATGTTAATGTTTCTATTATTGGACACGAATGTAATTGCTTTTCATCTGGACATCGTTGTTTTAAGTCGTCTAACATAGTTTCAATTCGTTTTAAATCCTCTATTTGTTTTTGCACTTCCTTTTGTTTTTTAGAAACAAATTCAAACATATCTTGACAACGAACTTCATCTTTATCTACAACACCAAGTAATTTATAAATCTCGCTTAAAGAGAAACCAAGTTCCTGTATTCGTTTAATAAACCCAACACGCTTAACGTCATCATATGAATATATCCGATAACCAGCTTCCGTTCGGTGAGGTTCTTGTAATAAATTTTTTCGCTCGTAATATCTGATCGTTTCTTTATTAACTCCACATTTATCTGCAAACTCACTAATGCGATAAATCATCTTATTTCACCCCCTGAATATTATAAACCATGTACCATAGTACACGGTCAAGTAAATTGGACTATTTTATTTTTTTCCCAAAGTATCACTCGTATGTGATTGATACTTTTATATAATACTATTGATTATCCTAACATCCCACCAGAAAATCCGATTTAAACACCAGTTGTTTTTAAACTATTAAGAAAGTAATTCCACTATATATTCCGAAGACCCCTAATTTTTAGTAAAATAACTTAAGCGATTCTGCAAAGAGATAAAATCGAGGTCTCATTAATTTAAATTGATAAAGAATATACTAAACTTTCCGCTGTGAGAAAAGTGCCTGAAGCTTAACTGCTTCAGGCACACGGAATTATTGAGACCTTAGGCTCAATAATTAGTCATGGAACTTCTTCGAAGAAGTTCGCTGACGTCCGCACTCACCTAAGGAAAGTTATTTATGATACTTTTATCTATTCATGCCGCCGATTGAAGTGAAAGACTTCAAAATATTGAATGGCCCGGTAGATTAAAAAGATGGTCAAGATGATGGCCACCAGCCAAATCGTCTTTAATCCATAAAACTGGATCAAGTAGGTCGAAAAAATGGCCCCACAGACGAAACTCCCGATCAAGCAGGTCATAAAGATGGCTTCCCAGAGGAATTTCATCTCCTTTTCTCTGACAAAATTTCCATAAGCCACCATGGTTTTCTTGAGATTTCCGGTCATAAAAGAGTGGTTGTAGGCATAGCTACCTACTTCTCCAAATGAGGTCGCTACGATTCCTAAACTCAGGCCAAAAAAAGGCACGATGAAGACATTTTTTACCGATGCTGGCAAAAATCCCGTCACCAAAGTTGTGAGGATATAGGGCACTAGGGTACTCAAGCGCCAGACTGAATTATCAATCAAGCGACGCAAGACCGTCATTAAAAAGATCCCCAGCATAAAGGCCAGCATCGTGGCTAACTTCACTTCTACATCTGAGATCTGCTGGCCTATCAAACCAACCGATAGAAAGACCACATTTCCCGTCTGGCCTGCCGCCAAGGTCCCACCCCGACAAATAAAGGTATAAGCATCTGAAAAACCAGCACACATGGTCAATAAACAAGCGAAAGCCTTGGTCCGCGAATGAAACTCCCTTTTCATTTCCATTCTCCTTAGGAAAAAGAGGGAGTGGTACCAAATGTTTAAATAAACATTTCCCATACTACCCCCACAAAGTTGATTGAGAACTCTTCTGAGTCTTTTAGCGAATGAAGAGTCTCATCAACTACTGAGACATTCCGTCACTCCTCATATCCGTAGACACTTGGTGACCAGTTGCCCTTCTTCTCTCTTTTTCTATTTTCCCTCACGCGCTTCGTTGAGGATTTTTTCAATCTTGGTTGTGATCAAATCAATCGCTACCGTGTTGGTCACTCCTTCAGGAATGATCACGTCCGCATAGCGCTTGGTTGGCTCAATGAACTGATGGTACATGGGTTTCACCACTCCAAGGTACTGCTCAATAACGCTATCGAGACTCCGTCCACGCTCCTCCATATCGCGCTTGATTCGGCGAATGATCCGAACATCATCATCCGTATCAACGAAAATCTTGATGTCCATCAAGTCTCGAAGGCGCTTGTCTTCAAGGACTAAGATTCCTTCCACGATAAAGACATCCTGAGGTTCCTGGCGATAGGTCTTACTACTGCGCGTATGCTCTGCATAGTCATAGGTTGGGATATCCACCGGACGACCTGCCAAGAGTTCATTGATCTGCGCAATCATCAAGTCCGTATCAAAGGCAAAAGGATGGTCATAGTTGGTCTTGATCCGCTCCTCAAAAGTCAAATGACTTTGGTCCTTGTAATAAGAATCATGCTCAATCATGGCAATCTTTTCATCTGGAAAATTTGCCAAAATGGCACGGGATACACTGGTCTTTCCACCACCAGAACCACCAGTAACACCAATAATAATAGGTCTATTTTGCATTTTCTACTCCAATACCTCTAATCGCTTGAAAAGGTCCTAACCTCTCCACTACATCTTATCCATTTTACCATATTTTTGCCTAGACTTAAATCATTTTTTCCGATGAAATTTGGAGAAGAAAGAGGCTGGGATAAAAGTCCTAGCCTCTCAATTTTCTTTGGATTGTCGAGCAAGACGCAGTGGTTGAGTGGGACAACGAAATCGAATTCTAACGAATGACCGATTTCTGTCCCACTCTCTTCATTATTTCACTTTTTCCACCATCGACTTAAAATTATAGTCTTTGTCTAGAACAATAACCTTCTTCCCTCCATCGACAGGCACAATGTAGGAATTAGTATAAGCCTCTTTATATACCTCCCTAGCACTTTTCACTGTGTAACCTTGATTTTTAATCTCTTTTTTAACCTGTTCAAACTCAGTATTTTTTTTATCATCCGAAGAATGAGAATTTCCACTCTTATCATTGATACGATCAGTATCTACAAGTGGATAAATGGCAGTGACATCAGTATTAGATGCGCCATTTTTCGTTATTTGAAAAACTAAATGATCATCATTATTAGTCACATTTTTCCATTTTCCAACCAAAACATCAGGGTATTCGATTTTTTGGAAAACGGCTCTCTTCTTAAATTCTGACAAATTGGATTTATAATATGCTAGATCATCCAAATCATCAGAAAATATGACATTTGTCCCATTGGACTGAAGCAAATTATAAAGTGCTGAACCGTCTGTTTTAAAAATGACCACTTCTTTGGTCTTCAAATGAAACTTTTTATCCACATCCGCTAGCGTCTTTATATTCGGTAAGTTTAATGCCGAAAGTTTCTGAACAAATTCCTTTTTAGCTTCTTTTCCTTCGATGATTTTTTTGATCGGATGAGTTGTATTGACTTTCTTTGTCTTTCCATTTAGTTCATAGACCACAGGCATCGAATCCGTGTTGCTCAACCAAATTCCATCCAGACTTTGTGTCCCTGTAAAGAAAAAGATCCAAACAAGAGTGATTGCTGTAACAATAGCAACGACTGCAAGACCGAACTTTGTTGGTTTATTAAAACTCAATTTCGGTCTTTTCTGTCCTGGAACAGGTTGCAGGGTTTCCGCTGATGGTTGCGGTGGGACAAAAGCGTAGACTCTTGTGAAAAAGGTGCGCTAGATGCAACAGGTGCTTCTTGAGCAGGAGCCTGCTCTTCGCTTGCTGGAGCTGGTGTTACTGGTGCAGGAGCAGGCGCATCTTTCTGTTCTACGACAAACTCCCCTTTTTCACGCGCTTCTTGAAATTCTTGCATACTTGGTTTGCGACCATTGATCGCTTCAAAATATTCTACCCAATCTCTTTGATTCATCATCACTTCCCCTTTTCATTCAATATAGAAACTGTTCTTATTATACCATAAATCAATTCCCTATTTAGTGACTTTTTTAGAAAAGCAAGAAAAAGTCCAAGCGGTTTCCCACTTGGACTAACATCCTTATTTCAAAACTTCTTGTGTTTTTGCGTAGTTGGCTTCGACAGCTTCTTTTTCAGCTTTCCACCATTCTTGGTGATCGGTGTACCACTTGATGGTTTCTTCCAAACCTGCTTCGAAGTTTGTGAATTGTGGTTCCCAACCCAACTCTTCACGCAATTTTGTTGAATCAATCGCGTAACGCAAATCGTGACCAGCACGGTCTGTTACACGGTCGTAAGCATCTTTTGGTTGACCCATTTTTTCAAGGATCAGTTCAAGTACTTCCTTGTTGTTCTTTTCACCATCAGCACCGATCAAGTAGGTTTCACCGATACGGCCTTTAGTGAGAATAGCCCATACACCCGTTGAGTGGTCGTTGGTGTGGATCCAGTCACGGACGTTCTTGCCTTCACCATAAAGTTTTGGTTTGATACCAGACAAGATATTGGTGATTTGACGTGGGATGAACTTTTCGATGTGTTGGTATGGCCCGTAGTTGTTTGAACAGTTTGAAATGGTTGCCTTAACACCGAAGGAACGAACCCAAGCCTTCACAATCAAGTCTGAAGCAGCCTTGGTTGATGAATAAGGGGATGATGGGTTGTATTTGGTTTCAGCAGTGAATTTTTCACCAGGACCTTCCCCATGTCCAGGAAGATCTTCACGCAATGGAAGGTCCCCATAGACCTCGTCTGTTGACACATGGTGGAAACGAATATCGTACTTGCGAGCCGCTTCCAAAAGTGTGTAAGTACCGATGAAGTTGGTGTGGATAAATGGTGATGGGTCATTCAATGAATTGTCATTGTGGCTTTCAGCCGCATAGTGAACAATCGCATCAGCCTTAGCAGCCAATTGGTCAACCAAGGCTGCATCAGCAATGTCACCCACAACCAATTCAACACGATCCCCAAGGATTTCTTCAATGTTGGCACGGTTACCAGCGTAAGTGAGTTTGTCAAGGACAGTCACATGTACATCTGGATGGTTGTTGTAGACATAGTGTACGAAGTTTGAACCGATGAAACCAGCGCCACCGGTTACGATGATGTTTTTGTATTCAGTCATTTTTTCTCCAAATAGTTTTTAGTTTAGATTGTTCCTTTGGCTAGTGAGGGACGCCAGCAACCCTTCGGTTTCATGGATAAATCCGGAGTCCATGTCTCCGGATTTCCCTACAAGATTCCCTACGGCAATCTTGTTTCCACTAGGGCAGGAACAATCCTACCAGGCTCCTTGCAGTCGCGATACTGCTCTGCAAGGTTCATTTTTACAAATCTTCTGCTTTTAGGGGTTTGACGTCTTTGAGCAATGGGTGGTTCTTGTCTGCTTCTGAAACTTCCGCTTCTTCCAAGTTTTCCCATTGGATGTCTAGGCTTGGGTCTGCATAGTTGACAAAAGCATATTTTGGTTTGAGCTCCAATGCCCAGTAGTCATTGACTAAGTATGTATAGGCAACTTTGTCTGTCAAAACTTGGAACCCATTGGCTACACCACGAGGAACAAAGATTCCTTTAGAAGCATCAATCACAGTTTGGTAAGTGTTCCCAAAGGTCTCACCTTCACGAAGGTCTACCCAAGTACCGAGAACCTTTCCTTCATCTGCTACAGAGATGTACTTATCCCAAGGTTCTGCATGCAAGCCACGCAAGACATTCTTACGAGAGAATGAAATGTTGTTTTGCAACTTGCCTTCCGCAAAGAAGCTTTCTGGAAAACCAAGAGGAAGCATCTTCTCTTTTTGGAAGTTTTCCTTGAACCAACCACGGTTGTCCCCACGAACTGGAATATCAAACTCCATCAAACCTGGAATCTCTTCAATCTTGCGGGCTGCTAATTCTTTCTCGAAAAATTGTTCTGTCATTAAGCTTCTCCAATCAAACGGAGCAAATATTGTCCGTACTCGTTTTTCTTCAGAGGTTGAGCCAATTCATAGACTTGCTCTTTAGTAATATAGCCCATACGATAGGCGATTTCCTCAAGGTTAGCTACTTGGACATTCTGAAGACGTTGAACCGTCTCGATATATTGAGAAGCCTGCAAGAGACTTTCATGAGTTCCTGTATCCAACCAAGCAAAGCCACGGCCCATGAGCTCAACAGAGAGATCTCCACGCTCCAAATATGCCTTGTTGACATCGGTGATTTCAAGCTCTCCACGAGGACTTGGTTTGATATTTTTGGCAATCTCTACCACATCATTGTCATAGAAGTAAAGCCCAGTCACCGCAAAATTCGATTTTGGATGTTCTGGTTTTTCTTCGATTGAGACGGCATTCATGTCCGCATCAAACTCTACCACACCAAAACGTTCTGGATCTTTGACTTGGTAACCAAAGATAGTCGCTCCTTTTTCTTTGGCTTCCGCTCGTTGCAACATCTTGGTTAAGCCATTTCCGTGGAAGATATTATCTCCAAGTACGAGGGCAACATGATCATCACCAATAAATTCTTCTCCAATAATGAAAGCTTGAGCCAATCCATCTGGGCTTGGTTGTTCAGCATAAGAGAGGGAAATCCCAAGTTCAGAACCATCTCCAAGAAGCTCTTCAAAACGAGGAAGATCCTGCGGAGTTGAGATGATCAGGATATCTTTGATCCCTGCCAACATAAGGGTTGACAATGGGTAGTAGATCATTGGTTTGTCATAAATGGGCATCAACTGTTTGGAAGCCGCACGTGTCAATGGATACAAGCGAGTTCCTGAGCCACCGGCTAAAATAATACCTTTCATAATGTTAGGCCTTTCTACGTTGTCATTACCCTTATTTTATCATGTTTATATAAAAAAGTCACTTTGCATTTATGTTACAAGGAAATGAGAGTTGTAGAATTGTTAGCATTGGTCTTACTCATGGTTCAAATAGATTACTGCTCCTTGACTGAGCCGTCTGAAAACCTTACCTTTACTCCCGAATTGGTCGTTCCTTTCCTAGAATCCATAAACCTTTGAAATCCCTCATCTTGGTTATCATAGATCCCTATCTTCATTTTATGAGCATCTTTATCATAGGCCAATTGGTGTTGCTTTGAAGTCCCATCAACAAATGTAATTTTGACATCAGCTCCCCATGCGTCTGAAGGAATGGAGCTATAGGATGGGTTTTTAATCTCAATCTCCTCAATACCCTCGTAAGAATTCTTCAAGGTCTTTACAAGACTGACTTCATACTCTCTATTGCGTTGCTTTTCCTCTAATTTTTTATTCACGTAAAACAAAGAAATTCCAATTGCCATAAGGAGAGCCAAAGCGATGACCATCATCATCCTTTTGTTTTTATTTTTAAACTTGATGTTTACCATAAGACGATACTCCTTACTAATGAAGATCCCTTTTTGAGATACCTTCGAGCTATATCTGACTATCTTTTTCTCAAAGACAATAAAAGCAATCAAAAAGAGAGCTTGTCCTGACGCTCTCCTTTTCAGTCACTTATCCCAAAGCGACGTCTAGGATCATCATAATGACAAAGCCAACCATGAGACCTAAGGTCGCAACGTCTGTGTTGCCATTGGTCTGGGAATCTGGAATCAATTCTTCGACCACTACAAAGATCATTGCACCTGCCGCAAAAGAGAGGGCGTAAGGCAAGATGGCCGTCATAGATAGGACCGCTACTGCCCCTAGCAGGGCTCCTACTGGTTCCACGATGGCTGACATAGATCCCCAATAAAAGGCGTTGAGACGAGATTTTCCATCCGTCCGAATTGGAATCGAGAGGGCAGCCCCTTCTGGGATATTCTGCAAGCCAATCCCAATAGCCAAACCAATCGCCCCGATAAAGGCTTCTGGACTTGGATTACTAGCCAGAGCTCCAAAGGCAACCCCGACTGCCAATCCTTCTGGGAAATTGTGGATGGTAATAGCGAGAAAGAGGAGGGTCGTCTTAGACAACTTCTTCTCTATCGGCGTATGGATACTCTCTGCCTCTTCAATCTCCTTCGTCATATGAAGGTGAGGGACGATGGCGTCGATCAAGCGAAGGAAGAATCCTCCAGTTAGAAAACCAATCGCCGCTGGCAACCAAGCCAAACTTCCATAGGAGGTTTCTGCATACTCAATCGAGGGTTGCAAGAGGGACCAAAACGATGCCGCAATCATGACCCCTGCCGCAAAGCCCATCATGATGTCTAGTAATTTTCGACTAATATGTTTGAAGAAAAAGACGATGGCTGACCCGATAATGGTACAGCCCCATGTAAACAATCCTGCGAGAAAGGCCTGTAAGACCACGGATTGTGATTGAAACCAATTCATAACAACTCCCAGTTCCTTGTTCATTCACTTGTTCTATTCTACTATTTTTATCCGAATTAAGGAAGGTCTTTCGAAAATAAGAGGCTGGGACAAAAGTCCTAGCCTCTCAATTATCTTTGGATTGTCGAGCAAGACGCAGTGGTTGAGTGGGCTCTATTACGCTGATTTCATCAGCTTTTACAGCCCTACTCAACTGTGCGGAGGTGGGACGACGAAATCGAATTCTAACGAATTACCGATTTCTGTCCCACTCTCTTCTTCACATATTGTTCAACTGGATAATCTGCTGGATCTAGGCGCACCTTTCCTCCTGCCACTAGTTGGGCTAGGTGCCAACCAATGAGCGGACCGGTTGTAAGACCAGACGAACCTAGGCCACTGGCGACATAAGTACCAGCTTGATCGGGAAGGCCTCCCCAAAAGGGCGAGAAGTCGCTGGTATAAGCCCGGGTACCCACGCGCTCACCGACAACTGTCGCTTGAGCTAGTTTTGGATAGTAGGTCAAGGCTTCTGTTTCCATCTGATTCAGCAAAGCTTGATCCACCGACAGGTCAAAGCCCATCTCGTTTTCATGGGTGGCTCCCATACTGATCTTGCCTTGCTGGAAGGGAATGATATCCAGCTCTCCTTCGGGCATGACCACGGGATAATCATCAGTAACTAAGTCTAGCTGATAATCCTTCAACTGTCCTTTTTGGGGACGGACATCTACTTGGTAGCCAAGTGGCTCAAGGATTTGCCCCAACCAGGCTCCTGTCGCTAGGATGACTTGGTCATAGCTCTCTTCTGCTATCTGATAGCCATGATCCGAGATTGTGAGAGCAATCTCTTCCTTGATCACTCTTGCGCCACTTGCCTTTAGAAGGGTTTCAGTTAGAAGGGCTCCCTCTACATGGGCCCCACCTGAGGCATAAAGGAGCTGTTCAAAGCCTTGCAGACCTGGGAACTGTTGACCTACTTCTTCTTTGGTTAAAACCGCCAATTCCCCGATTAAGGGAGATTCTTCCCGTCGACTCAGCGCCAACTGATAGAGTTCATCTAATTTCTCTTCCTTTTTCTTGAGGAGATAGACCCCTGTCTGCTGGTAAAAGTCTGTTTCGATTCCGTCCTTGGCCAGGTCCTCTACCAATTCTTGGTAAAAATCAGCTCCCAGCCGAGCCAGGCGATACCAGGCCTTGTTTCGTCGCTTGGAAAACCAAGGGCTAATGATCCCAGCCGCTGCCTTGGTTGCTTGGCCAACTCCGTGATCATAGACGGTGACATCTATCTGTGCTTCCTTGGATAAATAATAGGCTGCAGTGGATCCCACGATCCCTGCACCGATAATGGCAACTTTCATCATGACCCCTTAGATATGATAAAAAGGATTGGTGCTGGCTTGACTGCCAATCACTTCAATCTCCCAAGCTTCCTCAGCCTTCCACTGGTTGAGCTTTTCGACTAGTTTCGACACAAAAAGAACTTCAATATGGTGTCCTGGATCCAAGGCCAAAAGCCCATCGCTCAGCATGTCCTGAGCTGTGTGGTAGTAGATATCTCCTGTGATATAGACCTCTGCTCCCTTGGCGAGAGCATCCTTGTAAAAGGACTGACCACTTCCTCCACAGATAGCTACGCGCTCAATGACCCGTTCCAAATCCGCCTGGTCATAACCAACCAAGCGCAAAGCATCTAAGCCAAAAGTTTCTTTGACCTTGCTAGCCAACTGTCCAAAAGTTTGGGCAGCTACCCGACCGATGCGGCCGATTCCGAGTCCTTCTCCTGTCATGCTGAGGGGTTCTGTATCTTCAATTTCCAAGAGCTGGCAGAACCAATCGTTGAGCCCATCTGGTACGATATCAATATTGGTATGGCTGACGTAGACTGCGATATCATGCTTGATCAAGTCGATATAGATCTGATTTTGAGCCCGATCGGCTACCAAATCCTTAATAGGACGAAAAATGGGCGCATGCTTGACCATGATCAAGTCCACCCCATGGGCGATGGCTTCCGCTACCGTCTGCTCCCGGATATCTAGGGCTACCAAGACCTTCTTGATGTCTTTTTGCAGGGTGCCGACCTGTAGCCCACTGACATCTCCCTCCATGGAAAGTTCCTGGGGACAGTAGGCTTCATAGCGTTTGATAACTTCACTTGCTAGCATTTAGGACCTCCTTGATTTGGGCGATGCGCTCTTCTAACGATGCTCTGGCAGATTGATTTTCATCTGGGACCTGCTCCAAGGCAAAGGCTAATTTTTCTACCTCCTTGGACCACTTTTGGACAAAGGCTGGAGCTTGTTCCCGCATCAAATAGGGTCCAAAACGCAGTTCCGTAGCTGACAACTCTTGAGAACCCTGTTCCACCACAAGGATCTCATAAAACTTCTCATTTTCTTCTAAGATAGCTTCATCAACTATGCGAAAATCATGGTCTACTAACCAAGTCCGCAATTCATCCTCCCGATTATTGGGTTGCAAGACCAAGCGGGAGACACCGGCTAATTTCTCAAGTCCAGCTGCTAAGATATCTGCAATCAAGCGTCCGCCCATTCCTGCGATGGTGATGCAAGAAATGTCATCGGACAATTCGAAAGCAGCCAAGCCATTAGCTAGGCGGACTTCAATCTTGTCCTCTAAACCATTATCAGCGACGTTTTGCAGGGCAGACTGATAAGGTCCCTCAACCACTTCCCCTGCAATAGCAGCCTCAATCTTGCCTTCCTGTAAAAGAGCGATTGGGAGATAAGCATGGTCACTTCCAACATCTAACAGACGCGCTCCAGCTGGGACGAAGCTAGCCACCAAGTCCAAGCGATTTGATAATTTCGTAAATTCCATGTGCTTCTTTCTATACTTTTATTCCATCCTTTAGTATACCATGTTTGCACCGTTAAAAAAAGGCGCAACGGCGCCCTGTCTATTATGGAAAGGTATTATTTTAGACTTTCCTTAGGTGAGTCCGGACGTCAGCGAACTTCGTAGAAGTTCCATGACTAAGTTTTGAGTCTATTGTCTCAAAACTTCCGGGCACATGAAACTTATACGTTTCATGTGCTATACTCACGGCGGAAACTCTCGCAATCATCCTCAACAAGCCGATACTAGACTTTAGTCAATTTCCTTATATTCCACTTCCAAGCCACGTTGCACTGCTGGGCGATTAGCAATTTTTTCTGTCCAAGCTTGCAAATGCTTGTATTCCTTCACATCTAGGAAAATTCCAGCACGATCCCAGACCTTTTCTTGGGCTAGACGGCCATACCAAGACCAGATGGCAATATCTGCAATAGTATAGTCCTCTCCTGCAATATAAGGTCTAGTCGCCAATTCCTTGTCCAGTAGGTCCAATTGGCGTTTAGCTTCCATGGCAAAGCGGTTGATGGCATACTCGATTTTTTCAGGAGCGTAGTGGAAGAAATGGCCAAATCCTCCCCCTAAGAAAGGCGCAGCCCCTGTCTGCCAAAAGAGCCAGTTGAGCACTTCGGTCCGTTTAGCAGGATCTGTCGGAATCAATTGTCCAAATTTCTCTGCTAGATACAAGAGAATATTGGCTGATTCAAAGACCCGAATGGCTTGGTCACCTGATTGATTCAACATGGCTGGAATTTTCGAGTTTGGATTGATGGCCACAAAGTCACTGCCGAATTGATCCCCATCACCAATCTTGATGCGATAAGCGTCATAGCCCGCATCTACACCCAACTCTTTTAGTTCTTCCAGCATAATAGTCACCTTGATTCCATTTGGGGTTGGAAGAGTATAGAGTTGGAAAGGCTGGTCGCCTTTTGGAAGGCTTTGTTCAAAGCGGGCACCTGCTGTTGGTTGGTTCAAGCTACCCCAGGCTCCACCCATTTGATTTGGTGCTTCCCATACTTCCGGTAATTGATAATCTGACATCTCTGTTCTCCTTTTTCTAAGCTAGTACTAGCATATCAAATCCAGGCGCTACTTTCAAAAATCTGCTACGCTAGCTTTACTTGACTTTTCTTGGCAAAATGATAGTATAGAAAAAATACATTTTAAGGAGAAAAAATATGTCCACAATTGACTTTCATAGTTTGGCAAAGACAGAACTCCACTGCCACTTAGACGGTTCCTTGTCTCTTCCGACTATTCGCCAATTGGCAGCCATGGCCAATATTGACCTTCCTGCTAGCGATGAAGAGCTCAAGCACCATGTCACTGCCCCTGCCCACTGTGAGAATCTTTTGGACTATTTGGAGGCCTTTGACTACATTCGCCCTCTCCTTCAGACCAAGGAAGCCCTGACCCTTGCTGCTTACGATGTCGCTAAGCAAGCGGCTCTGGAGAATGTCATCTATATCGAGGTTCGTTTTGCCCCAGAATTGTCCATGGACCAAGGACTTACCGTACCAGAAATTATCGATGCTGTCTGTGATGGATTGCGCCAAGCCCAGGATGAATTTGGCATTACAGCCAAAGCCCTCGTTTGTGGCATGCGCCAGTCCGATCCAGAGCTCACCTCTCGCATCCTGGCAGAAGCCAACCAAGTTAGGGATCAGGATTTTGTCGGCTTTGACTTCGCTGGGGATGAGCATCACTACCCTCCACAAGCCATTGATGCCCTCATCCAACAGGTCAAAAGTTACAACCGTCCCATGACCCTGCATGCAGGTGAATGCCACTGTCCAGCCAACGTCGTTCAATCCATAGCCTATGGTATCAAACGAAATGGCCATGTGACCTTATTAGCTTACGAACCAGAACTTCTAAAAGAGTTTGTGAAAAATGGGGTCACCGGTGAGCTCTGTTTGACCAGTAACCTTCAAACCAAGGCAGCGGCCACTGTGGGAGACTTCCCTTACCTCAAGATGAAGGAAGCTCAAGCCCGTATAAGTATCAACACCGATAACCGGACCGTATCTGATACGGATTTGACCAAGGAATACACTCTTTACCACCACCACTTCCAAACGACACCAGCTGACTTTTACCAGCACAATGTCGATGCCATCCAGGCTTCCTTTGCTAGTGAAGAGGAAAAACAAGAACTCCTGACCAAACTAGAGGAAGCCTACGCAGACTATTTATAAACGAAAAAATGAGGCTGGGACAAAAGTCCTAGCCTCTCAATTATCTTTGGATTGTCGAGCAAGACGCAGTGGTTGACTGGGCTCTACTACGCTGATTTCATCAGCTCTTACAGCCCTACTCAACTGTGCGGAGGTGGGACGACGAAATCGAATTCTAACGAATTACCGATTTCTGTCCCACTCTCAGTTTTTTAATCCTTCCACAAATCCATGGCCTGTAAGAAATCGTCTGAAACCGTCACATTGCGTGGGTTGGCTTGCTCGCGTTCTTGTAGTTTCGCCTCTACTTGGACCAGGCTATTGATACCTTCACTGCGCCAATTTCGCAAAATAGCTTGGATATATTTCCAGTGAGGCTTGCCATTAAAGACGGCTTCTCGTAGCGCTGCCTTGATCACATCGGGATCTGTCTGATCCTCCCGCACGGTCTTGGTCAAATCTTCAATCTCAAAAGGCGTCAAGAGTCGTCCCAGTTCTTGTTGGAAGGTTTCCACCAAGTCCTTGATGACATTTCCCTTGGCAGGAGCATTCTGTGTCTTCCCTTGTGTCTGAGCCTCTAGAATTTCATCCAAGCGTTCCAGGGCAATGGTCGCATCAAAGATGGCCTCAATTTCTCCATTGAGCTCAATCGTCCGATATTGAAGAAGTCCCTTGGTGGTCAAATTGGACATAATCCGATTGACCTCTGTCACCGTTTTTCCTAGATGACTGGCAATCTGATTGGGAGTCAAGGTCTCTTGACCGGTCGTATTTTGAAGGAAGAAAAACTGCCAAACCAAGTAGTCATCTGCCTGGTCAAATAACTCATGATAATGAAAAAGCAAGGCACTTGGAAGAACCAAGTTGCCATACTTAAATGCTTGTGAATATGTCATAATTCCCCTTTATAGGTAACCATAAAATGAAATATCTTTTTCCAATTCTTCCAAGCGGTAAGGTGTTTCTTGATAAACCGCATAGTTGATCCAATTACTAAAGAAGGTTGTCGCAGCTAGATTCCAGCGAATGCGAGGCTCTGTACTGGCATCATCGTGATCAAAATAATTCTTAGGAACATCCGGATCCAAGCCTGCCTTGACATCTCGGTTGTATTCTTTTGCCAGCGTATCGCGATCATACTCCAGATGGCCAAAGCTATACACCTCACGCATGTCTGGACTGGCAATGATGGAAAGGCCAACTTCATTTCCTTGCGCGATCACCTGAAGATTGCTCTTTTCAAGGACTTCCTTCAAAGGAACATCCGTATAGCGAGAATGAGGGGCAAGGAAGCGATCGTCAAAGCCTCTCATGAGAAGACTTTCCGGACGCACCACTACTTGGTCATAGATACCGGATAGCTTGTCACAGAGCTCTACTTTTTGAATCCCGTAACGGTAGTAAAGACCAGCCTGAGCTCCCCAACAGAGGTGCAAGGTGGAAAAAACATGACGCTTGGCCCATTTAAAGACCTGGGTCAACTCATCCCAGTAGTCCACTTCTTCAAAGTCCATCTTTTCGACAGGGGCTCCTGTCACAATCAAACCGTCATAGTAATTATCCTTGATATCCTCAAAGGTCTTGTAGAAGCTCTCCAAATGTTCTGCCGCTGTATTCTTGGACTCATGACTTGCCATGTAGAGGAAATCTACATTGATCTGCAAGGGTGTGTTGGCCAAGAGGCGTAAGAGCTGGGTTTCTGTCGCAACCTTGGTCGGCATCAGATTAAGAATGAGAACATTCATGGGCCGAATATCCTGGTGAGTCGCCCGAACATCATCCATGACAAAAATATTTTCTGAACGAAGGATATCGACTGCTGGTAATTTTTTATCTAGAGTAATTGGCATAAAAAGCTCCCATCTTACAAGTTCTTAACTAACATTATATGATAGGAGCTTATAGTTTTCAATTATGGTTTTTCTGTAGCCAGTTATAGTATTAGACTATATTAGTAATGCATCAAAACTTTGTAGTCGTAATCGCCGATCGCTTCGCGACCTTTCAATTCATCCAACTCGATTAAGAAGGCACACCCTGCAACGACCCCACCGAGTTTTTCGATCATTTCGATGGTTGCTTTCACCGTACCACCAGTCGCCAAAAGGTCATCGACGATGAGGACACGTTGACCTGGTTTGATGGCATCTGCGTGCATGGTCAAGGTATCCACACCGTATTCTTTTTCGTAGTCAGCAGAGATGACTTCACGTGGCAACTTACCAGGCTTACGGACAGGTGCAAATCCAATTCCCAACTCAAAAGCGACTGGACATCCAACGATGAAACCACGCGCTTCAGGACCGACGATCATATCGATCTTCTTATCGGTTGCGTATTGAACGATTTCACGAACCGCATAACTATAAGCATTGCCATCTGCCATCAAAGGGCTGATATCACGGAAGGTAATCCCTTCTTGTGGATAGTTTTCAATGCTTGCAATGTAATCTTTTAAATTCATGGTTAACTTTCTTTCATAAAAAATTTTTACATTCCATTATACCATGAATTCTACTAACTTGCATCATTTTTGCCAAATCATTTTCCCATACCTGCAGCAACAGCAAAATGAGGCTGGGACAAAAGTCCTAGCCTCTCAATTGTCTTTGGATTGTCGAGCAAGACGCAGTTGTTGAGTGGGCTCTACTACGCTGATTTCATCAGCTTTTACAGCCCTACTCAACTGTGCGGAGGTGGGACGACGAAATCGAATTCTAACGAATGACCGATTTCTGTCCCACTTTCATAATAATTGTTAGAAGAACCTTTTACTGTCCTTCTATTAATTTGTTGTACTCGATTTTCATATCCCCCAAGTTTTTCAGGGAATAACGGGAGCTTCCGTTTTTAAACCAAGTACCCAGGATATATTGCTCGGCGACCTTCTTACTTTGGTTTTTCAACCAAGTGCGGTCTTTGCCATAGGTAGCAAGTTGCTCAAGGAGTTGTTGGCCCTCGTAGGTAGTATCTTCTTTATAAAGGTAGACCTCTTTCTGGAAAAACAACTTTTTGGATGAGTTGTATTTAAATATAAAACCAAGTGTCACACCTTTTTCCAATTGAAGATCATACATATAGGTCCAGTTGGGCGTTCCCCTAAACATCATCACGGACAGTTCTTCGTTAGCATCGACAATTCCTTTAGAATAGGGGTAGGTCTGAAAATCCTCATTTTCTTTCCAAATACCATCGTTCCCTATCGTTTCTGTATAGGGCTTAAGCATCACATAGCGCATCAGCCCACCATTTTCAGCGTAGTTGATTTCTTCCATGGGGTTTTTGAGGCTCAGGTAGATTCCTAACCAATAGAGGCAAAAAAGTAGGACGGGAATCAACCAAACAAATAATTTAAGTTTTTGCTTCATTATTCATCTTTCTTATATTGCATTTCTTCTTTTTCCAAACTTTCAATGAACAGGTAGGATGAATTATACTTTTCATGTTCCTTCAGATATTCCATTGACTGTTCCTCTGAAGATCTTTCATAAACTGGTACTAGACTTTCAAAAATAGTTGATTTAACTTCATTCAAATCCACGTTTTGTTTAAATTCTTTCTCTCTTAAATTTGGAGAGCTTTGCAGATCATTGAAGTAACTATTCATTGCTTGCGTATAAGATTGAGTATTCGAAGTCATACGTTTTACAATATTAACAGAATCTAAGTCTGCAAGATAATCATCCATTCCAATACTTGGTTGCATATCGGTCGCATTTGTAGTAGTATCACCTTCCCAGCCCGATAAGTCATTAACATTTTTTCTTCCACCATAAAAATCAGCTAAAGCAAACCATCTAGAATTTAGATGTGTGGCCATTGTGATAGACTGGTGAGTAAAGTCAGCTTTTCGATACATACTTTTTGCAACCGATTGAACTTCATTAGCGGAAATATTGTAAACATTCTCTGCTTCAATACCAAAGTCATGTAATTCTTTATCATTGAACTTACCAATTTTACGTTTCGAACCTGATACTGCATGCTGTAAGGATAACATTCCATAAAGATGTTTTGACTCCTCTTTACTTAATCCTAGTTCATCCATAATTTCATCAAAGCTCTTCACTAAATGAACAAGAACACGATTTATTATCTCTTCATCGTAAAAATAATTAACTAAAGAACCCGCAGTTTGATCCCACTTAAATCCCGTATATGAGGCGCTTCCAAGAACCCTAAGAAGTATGTAATCTTTTTCCTCTTGAGACTTATCTGGGAATTTTTTATCAATGCCATCTCTGACTTTTATGATTTCCCTTGCCGTCTGCTCGTTAAATCCATACTGCACCATCAGGTTCTGTGCAAACATTGCATCTTCTAGGGACAGATCTTGTAAACTTGGGGATTCGCTTACTATTTTCTGAGCCTTTAATTCAACAACCCAAGTCATATCTAGACCATCTGTATAGTAATTACCATTAGCATCAACAACCACTTGACTTAACTGACTTGCTCCTTGAATAGCAAGTTGAAGAACAGTTAAACTGTCTGAGAAAAATGATGCGACTTGAGATACAAACAATTCCAACTCATTAATTTTCTTTGTCACACTCTGAATTTCTGACTCTAGATTATTTTTTGAGTCAGTCAATTGACGAGAAGTCTCACGATGGGCATCGGAATTAAAAGTATCTTTTAATTTATTAAAAAAGCTCTCATGCTCAGCAATCTGTTCATTAACAACTGTTAACATGTCTTCTTTACTTTTTTTGAGAGCTTTTAATTCTTCTAAATCAAGATTTCCATATTGAGATACAGGTTCATTTGCTGTTTTATATGAATTCAACTCGATCTGAATATCATCCACTGCTTCCTTGATTTTCGTAATTGCAGGGATAATAATATCGGTAAAAAGTCCTTTACCCGCAGTATATGCAGCTCCCTGTAATTTACCTGAATCCAAAGAACTTACCAAATAATCGCAACCATTTGATAATCTTTCTGTAATTTCATTTGCAATTTCTATATTGTTTGATAGTGCTTCAATTAATGCACTAGATTCTGCAGAACTATATTTCACTCCCAAGGCAATCGATTCCTTTCTGATATTAGTTTATCTCTTTGTTCATCCGTATTTCGACGGATCGATTGACTCCATTTTTCTATGTCATCAAAATGGATTTGCACATATTCGGACATTTGACGACGCAGTTCTTGATTATTTTCTAACTCCTGAATTCTAAATTGTGTTGACATATCCGATTCTTTTAGTAATGAGTCCACGCCAGAAGACAGCTGTTCAAATTGCTCAGCTAAATAAAGAACTCTGTTTTCATGTCGCTTCTGTAATAATTTTAAATCATCTTCCTTTTCTTCAAGTTCTATAATTTTTCGAGTCAAAGTAGAGCGCTCTTTTTCGCTCTTATCTATTTTTTTATTTAATGATTCCATCTTTGAGATTCCTCTATATCTCTCTTTTCAATTACAGCAGCAATTTGAGGGAACTTGTTGGCTTGAATTAGAACTGCTTGACTAAATTCGCTAATAGCCTGAAGAACTGAATTTGTTACCTCCTTTCCATTTTCCATTCCTGTAATTTCTTGGGTGTAAGAAAATGAAACTTGCTGATTTTGCACATTACTGGTATCAACTGAAACCAGCTCACTAATTGCATCTGCAGCTGAAATAGCATTTGATTGTATTAAGGCCATTTAATTCCTCCAAATAATTTTTTTAAGAGACCACTCTTAGTTTTCCACTTAGTTAGAAGTATTATAACATCCTTTTATAATTAAAAAAAGCTTAGTTAGTAGTATCTAAGCCTCATTGTAACTGATCTCCTATTATATTTATATACACTAAAAAATCCCACATCTGAAGAAGATGCGGGATAATAATTGTTAGAAGAGCCTTTTACTGTCCTTCTATCAATTTTTTGTACTCGATTTTCATATCCCCCAAGTTTTTCAGGGAATAACGGGAGCTTCCGTTTTTAAACCAAGTACCCAGGATTATTGTTCGGCGACCTTCTTGCTTTGGTTTTTCAACCAAGTACGGTCTTTGCCGTAGGTGGCAAGTTGCTCAAGGAGTTGTTGGCCCTCGTAGGTAGTATCTTCTTTA
>NZ_KB373314.1:554417-1088376 GCF_000314795.2 Streptococcus sp. F0442
GGTAGGTCTGAAAATCCTCGTTTTCTTTCCAAATACCATCGTTCCCTATCGTTTCTGTATAAGGCTTAAACATCACATAGCGCATCCATCCACCATTTTCAGAATAGTTAATTTCTTCCATGGGGTTCTTCAAGCTCAGGTAGATTCCCAACCAATAAAGGCAAAAAAGTAGGATAGGAGTAAGCCAGAGAAACTGTTTTAGAGGTTTTTTCATAAGGTCTGTCTTGTCAGATAATCATAGATTTCACGAACTGTTCCAAGGGCCATCAATTCCTGCTCTTTCACCGTTTGTTTGAGTTTTTGGTAGATGGTGCTTTCTGCGATTTCCCGTTTTTCTGCTGTTTTATTGACCTTCATGATGCCATTTTCAATGGTCACAAAGCCCAGCTCTTGGAAGATCTGGATCATTTTGACCAAGAGGATCTGCTGGATCTTGAGATAGGCCGCTAGGTCTTTGAGTTTGTAACGGACATCGAACTCTGGGTATTGGTAAATGGTTTTATAGAGTTTGGCATACTGGTCCCTGCTACCGTAGCCTGTCAGATAGTAGGCTTTGGCGATTTCATTTTTGAAATAGACGACCTGGAAATCATGCTCTTGAAAGATGTGACGCAGTTGCTCTATATCCTCAGGGATATTTCCAACCACTACAGCAGTTGCTCCTACTAGATCAGGCAGTTCTTTGGTAAAATCAAGAACAGGAACACCTGAGGGGAGGCTGGCTGTTTTAGAGCGAATATTAAAGAGCTGGACGCCGTCCACACGCGCATCGACCAGCATGAGCTGAAGGGTCGTTTGGCCATTCCATTGGTTGACAGACAATTGCACGGCTAGCTCTAAGTCTTGCGCCTGGGCAAATTCTGTTTCTAAGCTTCCCAAGCCAAAGGCAACCACCTCAAAGGTCGCATCTTCTTGAGAAATTTTGAGTTTCAAGTGAGTATTGCCAGCTCCCATTGAGCGTGCCCCTTCTACCTTGAAGTTACGGATCAGAAAGACAGGCTTTTTATTATCCATGCCAAAAGGACTCAAGCGATCAAAGCTTTTCAAGGTTTCAAGCGTTAATTCTGTTAAATGCAGTTCCTCATCGATCGCTAAGCTAGACTTGCTGCTGAGATCTATCTCTTGCTCTGAAATATAGTCGGTAAGGGCCTGAGACAAGGCAGGGAGTTGGTCCACCTCGAGCGTCATCCCTGCTGCACCGGCATGTCCTCCAAAGGCAACAAAGAGTGACCGGTGAGGATCGAGAGCCTCAAAGATATTGACTGACTCAGGACTGCGAGCGCTTCCTTTAGCTCGTCCATCTTCGATACTTAAAACAACGACCGGCTGGTGAAGTTCTTCTAAGAGACGACCGGCAACAATGCCAAGCACTCCCGGATTCCAGCCTTCTTTAGCCAAGACCTGGGCAGACAAGCTTGGGTCGACCATGGTTTTAGCTTCGTCGTAGATGCTTTGGACGATCTCTTTGCGTTCTTCATTCTTTTGATGAATCATGAGAGCAATTTCGTGCGCTTCTTCATCATCAAAACCAGTCAGTAGTTCGATGGCTGGATTTGGGTCATCGAGGCGACCAAGGGCATTGAGACGAGGGGCGATCTGAAAGCCAATTGTTTCTTCATTAACATCCTCCGGACGAATCCCTGCGATCTCCAAAAGCTCCTGCAAGCCCATGCGCTGGGTATGTTGGAGAACCCCCAGGCCGTATTTGACCAGAATTCGATTTTCATCTGTCAGGCTCACCATGTCAGCGATGGTCCCGATCGCGACCAAGTCTAAGAGATCGACGGGCACTTCCTCTAGGAGGGCACAGGCCAATTTAAAGGCCACACCACAGCCTGCTAGATAATGGAAGGGATAGGCCGCATCTGGATGCTCTGGATGGATGATCGCATAAGCATGCGGCAAGTCCTCTGGCATAGAGTGGTGGTCCGTTACTATGACATCTACTCCCATTGCCTGGGCCATAGCGATGGCTTGATTGCCCGCGACACCATTGTCCACCGTGACAATCAAAGAAATACCTTGCTGCTCGATAAAGTACTTGTAGACACTCTCATTGGGACCATAGCCGTCTGTGAAGCGGTTGGGTAGGTAGACTTGCACCTCTGCTCCCATCTGCTCCAAGGTTTCCTTCATAATAGAGGCCGAGGTCATCCCGTCCGCGTCATAGTCTCCATAGATGAGGATCTGCTCGTAATCTTCGATGGCCCGACGAATGCGCTCCACTGCCTTGTCCATATCATGGAGCAAATAAGGGTCGTGAAGCTTCTCCAGCTTGGGCTCTAAAAAGTCTTCTAAATCCTCTTTGGTCTGAATGCCACGCTCATACAGCAAGGTTGCTACGGACGCTTCCAGGCCTGCTTTTTTAGCAAGGGCTAAAAAGGCCTCATCTGCACTTGGCGAAGCTAACTGCCAATCGTATTTTGAAGTGATCATCTAGCTTTTGGTCTCCTCTTTTTCTTATCTGAATATTATATCATGAAAGCAGGAAATGTCGGGAAATAAAGGGTCAGACAGATCTTGAAATAAAATGAACAGCAAGCTCTATTTTTGTTTCATTTGGCTTGACTTATAGGTATAAAAACTTATAATATATTATGATAATAATCTTTTTAAATATGTGATGGGATGATTATTCTGTTATAATTTCAAACGTTTATTATCGTTTTAACATTACTAAGCTTGTCATTTACCTTATTTTTCTATGTAAACAAACGTAATTAGAGGCTTTGATGCGGATCTGATCGCTGAGGTTGTTACTTTTAGCTAACAGATCATTTATAGATCCATCATCAAATAAGGCGACTAGTTTCAAGGAGTAGAAATTAGAAGCCTTTCTGTTTTAGGATATATCACTATATAGAAAAATGGGAGAAGGCATGCAAAAGAAAGGAAATGAGGCCAATTGAAATCTCTTTATAAAAAGATAGTTGCATTTGTAGCTATCATCGGTGTGGTAGCCTTAGGCTTGTCTGTGATCAAACCTGTTAGCGCAGCCACTGTTTCACCAACTGTCACCAATTTAAAGGCTCAGACAAGTGGACAAAAAGTTACATTTTCATTTGACTGGGATTTAACAGGTAAATCTGTTAAAGAAGGCGACACTTTCACAATCGATGCTCCAGAAGGTGTCAATATCACTGAAATCGCAACACAATCACTACAAGCAAACGGTGCTGAAGTGGCGACTGTTTCGATGACAGGTAAAAAGATTACTTTTACTTTCAAAAAAGCAATCGAATCAATGAACCAAAACGTAAAAGGTGGATTCTCATACAAAGCGGAATGGGATAACACTCCAGGAAACCCTGGAAACAAGACTGCCACTTCTAAAGTCGGTTCAGAATCTGTCATCATCACTCGTCCTGATGGACCCGGCGTATTTGAATCTGTCTTAAATAAATATAATCGTACTGGTGATTTTGTTTCTAAACAATTCAAATTAGATGCATCTGAAAACTATGCATGGATGAACGTTGGAGATGACTATTACCTCACTACTTGGTTCATTCGTATTAACGGAGATGGTAAGAAACAAGCCATCACAAATCCTGTTGTATCAGATAAAATCCAAGCTCCAGCTGTCGATTACTCAAAAATCACTTTTGCTCCAGCTGCCAATCACGCTGCAAGTGAATTCTTCGTTGGAACATACTTGAAACCATCCTTCACATTAAGAAAAGGTGGACAAGTGGTTGCTTCAGGATGGGACTTCTGGCAACATGTGAAATTCGATGCAGACGGTAATGGATTTACCGTGAATTTATCAGATGTCAGTGATGTATTTAAAACAGCGTCTAGCGATGAATTGATCGTTGAATACCAAACATTAATTCCTAAGACAACTATTCGCGTAGATAACAATGCTACGTTAACAGCTGATGAAATCAAAACACCACAAACAGATCCTGCATTCTGGAATAACACAGAATTGAACTTCTGGGTAACTGGTGACAAGACTGTTACAGTTCAAAAAGAATGGGTTGGCGATAGCGAAGCAGATCGTAAAGATATCACTGTTCAATTAGTAGCTGATGGTAAAAAATTAGACGGAATGACTAAGACCTTGACAAAGGCTTCTGGTTGGCAAGCAGAATTTACTAAATTACCAGGTATCAAAGACGGTAAGAAGATTGAGTACTCCGTAGTGGAAACAAATACACCTGATGGATATACTTCAAAAGTTGAACCAATCAATGAGTCGAATGTTATCAAAGTTGTAAACACTTCAAATAAACCAAAAGTTACTGAAACCACTGCAAATCTTGTTATTAAAAAAACTTTCGAAATAGCCGGCGATCAGGAACATACACAAGTTCCGATCACAGAAGGTCAATTCGAATTTGTCTTGAAAGACGAAAATAACAAAGTAGTCGAAACTGCCAAGAACCAAGCAGATGGCACTGTTAACTTTAAGTCTCTGACTTTCAATAAAGAAGGTACTCATACTTATACCATCACTGAAAATAAGGGTACAGATACTAGTGTCAACTATAGTACACAAAGTATCAAGGCTACTGTCGATGTGAAGAAAGATAACGACAAACTCGTTGCTACTGTCACTTACTCAGGTGGAGATGGTGAACAAAAAAATACGATCACCAATACTCAAAATAAACCAAAAGTTTCAAATGCTAAGGTAACCTTAAAACTTAAAAAAGCATTTGAAGGTGGCGAACTGAAGGGCGATGACTTTGAGTTTGTTGCAAAAGATGCAAACGATAAAGTTGTTGGTACAGCTAAGAACAAAGAAGATGGTTCGATTACTTTTGATACCATCACTGTAGACCACGCAGGAACATTCACCTATACCATCACTGAAACAAAAGGTAGTGACAAAACCATTACCTACAGTGATAAAACCATCACGGCTACGGTTGTAGTGGTTGAAAAAGACAATGCTTTAGTTGTCGAACAAATCAACTACTCTGATGGTCAAACTAACACAGATACGTTCATCAACAAAAAAGAAGCTCCTAAAACAGAAAGTGTAACAGCTACACTTCAAGTGAAAAAGCTCTTTAAAGAAGATGAAACAACCTTACCGATGGCAGACAATCAATTTGAATTTGTCTTAAAAGAAGGAAACACTACCCTTGAAACTGCCAAGAACAAGGCAGATGGTACTGTAACCTTTAAGGAACTTTCTTATACTGCAGAAGGAACACACGCTTACACCATTACCGAAAACAAAGGTACGGATGCTTCTATCAACTATAGCACACAAACCATCACGGCTACTGTTGCTGTGAAGAAAGCAAACGACAAACTCGTCGCTACTGTGACTTACTCAGGTGGAGATACTGAAAAAGGTAATACCTTCACAAATACGAAGACACCTCCGACACCTCCAACGCCTGTTCCTCCAACAGTGAAACCAACGTCAGCTCAATTTAAGGCTAAAAAAGTTTTGGCGATCAATGGTTCGAGCGATCGTACATTAAAAGCTAATGAATTTACTTTCCTTCTCAAGGATCAAAATGGTACAGTCCTTGATACCAAGACAAATGGTGAGAATGGTGATATTCTCTTCAATCCAGTAACCTTTAGCAAGGCCGGTACTTTCACCTACACAATCGCTGAACAAAAACCAGCTACGCCAGAATCCGCTATTACTTATGATGAAACTGTTCATACTGTAACAGTAACTGTCACAAAAGATGCAACTGGACAATTGACTGCGGATGTGAAATACGATGGTAAGATGGATACTCTTACTTTTACCAACACGTATACACCTCCGACACCTCCAACTCCAAGTGAAAAACAAATTACCACAAGCAAGATTTTAGAAGGTCGTGACCTTCAAGGTGGTGAATTTAGCTTTAACCTCTTGGACGAAAATGGAACTGTTCTTCAAACAAAACAAAATGCTGCAGATGGTACAGTGACATTTGATGCGATCGCCTACACGGAAGCGATGATTGGTACTCATCAATATACCATTAAAGAAGTCGTACCAGCTGATCAGGCAAACATCCAATACGATGAAGGTCAAGTGGATGTCACAGTTACTGTCACAAAAGATGAAGCATCAAATGCGATCCAAGCGGTAGTTTCTTATGGTGACAAGAAAACCTTTATTAACAAGGTCATCCCACCAACTCCACCAACAATTGATATTCCTGAATTGAAACTTTACACCCTTAAGGTTCGTAAAGTAGATGAAAAGGGTGATTACCTTGCCGGTGCTGTATTTGGACTCTTTGAAGCAGATGGTGTGACACCTGTTGCAAACCCATATGGACAAGGCCAAGCGCAAGCAATTTCTGGTCAAGATGGACTTGCAAGCTTTGTTGGATTTGAAGCGAAAGATTACGTAATCAAAGAGCTCTCTGCTCCAAGTGATTACCAACTTTCAAATGAAGTTATCAAAGTTTCTGTAAGCGACTATGTTGCTGCTACAAACCTTGTTGTTGATAAAGGAAACGTGGTGAATAAACTTCTTCCACCTCCACCATCAACAGATAAACCGAAATCATCAACACCTCCACCATCAACAGATAAACCTAAATCATCAACACCTCCATCACCAAATGGAGATAAACCTAAGTCTAACGACAAACCTAAATCTAGTGAAACTCCTAAATCTAGTGACAAACCTAAAGAAAATAAAAAATCTCTTCCTTCAACAGGAACTGAAGATCATTTAGGACTTCTTGTAACTGGTTTGACATTCGTCGCTACAGCTATTGCTTCTATAACACTTAAGAAGAAAGAAGACTTCTAAGAAACATGAAAGATCTAGTCAAACGTGACTAGATCTTTTTCTTGTATGATATTAATTTTTATAAATCATCCCTGTACAGGCTTGCTCTGACAGTTCGACAAAACCCAGGGATTGGTAAAAGGCAAGATTTTTCTCACTTCGTTCAGTAACAAGGAGCCGTTGATAGACAGTAGGGAAGGTCGCTAAAGCCTCTTCTAAGAGTTTCTTTCCAATGCCTTGGCGCTGGTGATCTGGTCGCACCAATAGGTCCTGCACAAAAATGACAGAATGGCCATCTCCTACTAAGCGAATGTAGGCTACTAACTCTTCCTTATCATAGACCGCCAACTGCCAGAGACTGGCTTTGACAGCTTCTTCCAACATGGTTGGATTGTTAGTATAATTGGTCCAGCCGACTGAGCTATAGAGTGCGAGTAGGTCTGTCATCTCTGGAATTTCTTTTTTATAATGTAACATCTTAACTCCTTTTTAAGCTATAGTGCTGGAAGAAGGCGATATCTCTGTAAGGGGACTCTTGGCAAACGGCCAGCTCCATTTTGAGCATAGACTCTCGCCAGCCTTCTTCGCTCTTGAAGCGATTGTCCTGCAAGGCATAAAAGACACGAATTCCTTGGTAGTCCTGAACTTCGAGGGCTAGGTCTTCTACTACTGCATCGATATCATAGGCCTGAGCCAAGCCCATGGAGTGGGTTTCCAGATCCTGACCTGCTAGCAAATCAAGGGCCTTCTGAGAATCATTTTCAAAGACGACGGTCTGTAGGACGCGGCCAACCTCATTGTGCTTGACGATAGAGAGCAGGCCTCCTGGTTTCAAGAGACGGGTGAATTCCTTGAGAACATCCTTGCGATCCTCCACATACTCCAAGACATTGTGGCAAAGGATGACCTCAAAACTGGCATCTTCAAAGCTTTCTATTTGGTCCAAACTCCCGACCAGTTGCTGGTAAGGATGATCCTGGACCCGCAAGGCCACCATTTCCTCATTAGGCTCCACAGCAAGGACTTGATTGTCTTGCGCCAAGTGGTTGGCTACAAGACCGAAACCACTGCCAAAATCGAGCACTCGCTTTCCCTTGATGTCCTGTAATTGTTCAAAAAGGATATCATAATAGATCTGTCCCCAGGGTTGCCGAAGGTTCTCTAAATAGGCTTGAATATTTGTGGCCATCTATCTCCTCCTATTTGAAGTTAAACATCTTGCAGGCTAGCTTGTCTGAGATGCGTGGGAAAAGGGTATAGAGCTTGTGGGTCAGGTTCAAGAGCCAAGGCAGATTGAGCTCACGTTTTGCTTTTCCAAAATTTTTGACAATTTTCTTAGCCACAAAGTCCGGTTCCAAAATATACCGGTCTACAGCTTTGACATAACTTCCGTCTGGGTCTGCCTGATCAAAGAAAGTGGTCCGAATTGGGCCTGGATTGACTGTCGTCACATGGACACCAAAGGGCATGAGTTCCAAACGCAAAGCGTTAGAGAAGCCAATGGCCGCAAACTTGGTGGCCGAATAAAGGCTGGATTTGGCAGTTGCGACGAGGCCCGCCATGCTGACGATATTGACAATGTGCCCCTTTCCTGCTGCCTTCATGTGCGCACCCATCAAGCGTGAAAGCTGCATGAGGGCAAAGGTATTGACTTCAAACATCTCCTGCACCTGCTGGTCAGAAATGCGATCAAAGGCCTCAAAAATCCCATAGCCTGCATTGTTGACCAAGATATCGATCTGTCCGTAGCGCTGATAGAGCTCTTCTACCAAATCTTGGACGGCTGAGGAATCGGTGATATCAAGCCCGATGCATTCGGCTTGAGGATGGTCAGCATAGAGGTCTTCCAGTTTCTCTTGATTTCTCCCTAAGAGAATGAGCCGGTCTTCAGGGAGGAGCTTGACCATTTCCTGTGCCAATCCTCCACTTGCTCCTGTGATAATGATGGTTCGCATCTTAGATCTCCACTTCTTCTAGATCTTTGACCACATAGACATTTTCAAAAATGCTGGACGCATCCTTGCGCAATTGGCTGATGTCTTTTGATAAGAAGCGAGCACTGATGTGATTCAAAAGAAGGCGCTTGGCTCCAGCTTCACGCGCTACTTCTGCCGCCTGCATATTGGTCGAGTGGCCGTGTTTCTTAGCAATCTTCTCATCTCCCTTGCCATAGGTGGACTCATGGACCAAGACATCCGCATTGACTGCTAGTCGTACACTAGCATTTGTCTTCCGTGTATCTCCTAGGATCGTGATAATCTTACCAGGTCGAGGGGCTGAAATATAGTCGGCTGCAATGATTTTGGTGCCATCTTCCAGGGTGACGTCTTGCCCATTTTTGACTTTCCCAAAGAGCGGTCCAAAAGGAACTCCTGCCGCCTTCAACTTCTCTGCATCCAGTGTTCCTTCAAGGTCCTTCTGCATAATCCGGTAACCTACACAGAAAATGGTGTGGTCCAAAGCTTCCGCATAAACCGTGAATTTATCAGTTTCTAAAATTTTTCCTAGAGAGTTTTCATCGAATTCATGAAAATGGATGCGATAAGGCAGGCGAGAACCCGATACGCGAAGACTTGTCATGACAAAAGATTTGATCCCTACTGGTCCATAGATATCCAGATCCGTCTGCTCTTCATTGGCCTGGAAAGCCCGGCTAGAGAGGAAACCTGGCAAACCAAAAATATGGTCTCCGTGTAGGTGAGTGATAAAGATCTTGCTAACCTTTCGCGGACGAATGGTCGTTTCTAAAATTTGATTCTGTGTCGCCTCGCCACAATCAAAGAGCCAGACTTCATTGATCTCATCCAGCAATTTGAGTGCTAAGCTCGATACATTCCGGGCTTTTGAGGGTTGCCCAGCTCCCGTTCCTAAAAATTGAATGTCCATTGTCTACTTTCTATCTATATAAATCATGGCCGTCCGGTTCTCTGAACGGAACGAATGGTTGAAAGGATAGGCTTGAGCATGCTCAAGCAGCTCCTCCTGGTTATAACCTGACAGTTTCAAGCGTCCATCTTCCAATGTCATCAAATCCGTCAGGGCTGAGAGGGCTTCTGTTTTAGTGACCACTTCTGGGCCGGCCTCTTGCAGACAGATCTTGCCATCTTTTTCAAAGACCAAACAATGCGGAAAAATCTCTGCGATTTCGAATAAAATCGAAGGGGTGATTTCCGCCACTGGATGTTCAGCAAAGACACAGGCTATCTCTCCATTTACATAGGCCAAGCCATAAGACTGACCTGATAAGTTGAGACGGATAAAAGGTTTTTGTTCATTAAAGCTTTTCTGAACTGTGAATAAGTCAAATGCTCGGCTCAAGTCCAAGAAATAATCCATGGCCTCCTTGGGACTCTTCTTTTGGTAGAGCTCTGCGAAATAAGCGTTGATCACACTTGGGGGAGGCGTAATCACACGGAGACGCAATTCCTCAGGGATCGTGCTTAAAAGATTGGTCAGATAGACCCGATCGAGGCTGGTATAGCCTCCATATTTTATTGCTAAATCAACGTAATCCGTCATAAAATTCTTCCAACTTCCACTTATTTTTCTCTGCGATATAGCCTTGAATGACCTCGACATCTTCTTCAAATTCGCGCTGGTCAATGATCGCGACCGTCTCTAAGTCATGTGTCCGATAGGATTTTGAAAAGGGAACGCGAATGGTAAAGGGAACAAAGAGTTCTCTCAGTTTTTCTAGGAACAAAGCCTGCAGATCCTCACGGGCTGTCTCAGAGCGAGCTGAAATCAAGCTAAAAGGTGTCTGGGTTGGGGTAAAGTCCGCTACTTTATCCGCCTTGTTGTAGAGGGTTAAGCGAGGAATCTCCAGCATATCCAGGTCCTTCATGATAGAGAGAACGGTCTTTTCATGCTCTTCATGATTGGGATCAGAAGCATCGATGACATGGACCAAGAGATCCACGTTCTTACTTTCTTCCAGGGTCGACTTAAAGCTCGATACCAACTCTGTTGGCAGATCTTGGATAAAGCCAACCGTATCGGTCAGGGTCACTTGCAGATTGCCTGTTAGGTGGATGCTCTTGGTTGTGGCGTCCAAGGTCGCAAAAAGTTCATCTGCTTCATATTGGCTCTTACTGGTCAGCTGATTCATAATGGTCGACTTTCCTGCATTGGTATAGCCGATCAAACCAATCTTGAAGACAGGTGATTCCAAGCGTTTTTCACGAAGGGTTTCCCGATTCTTTTCTACTGCCTTGAGCTGGCGCTCGATATCGGTGATTTGATTGCGAACGCTCCGGCGGTTCAACTCCAACTGACTTTCCCCTGGACCACGAGAACCAATTCCCCCAGCCTGACGGCTGAGCATGATCCCTTGACCGACAAGGCGTGGCAAGAGGTATTTAAGCTGGGCCAAGTGCACCTGCAACTTCCCTTCATGACTCCTAGCTCGCATGGCAAAGATATCTAGAATCAGCTGCATCCGGTCAATGACCTTAACCCCAAGGATTTCTTCTAAATTGACATTTTGCCGGGGTGTTAGGCGGTTATTGACTACCACTGTCGTAATCTCATCTGCTTCGACCATCTGAGCAATTTCTTCTAATTTTCCTGAGCCGACAAAGGTCTTGGTGTCGTATTTCTCCCGCTTTTGTGTATAAGAGCCCCGGACATCACCACCGGCTGTTTTAGCTAGACTGGCCAACTCCTCCATCGACATATCAAAATTATCCATGCCTTGTAGTTCCACACCGACCAATAGGATGCGTTCTTGTTTCTTTTCTGTTTCAATCATGCTCTAAAAACTCCTTTACATCTGCAAGAACCTGCTCCTTGAAGTGGGGGGCAGAAATGGCGTAAAAGGTTACTTCCATCCGATTTCGAAACCAGGTCAGTTGCCGTTTAGCAAAACGCCGGGTGTTGCGCTTGAGGGTCTCACTGGCTTCTTCAAGGCTTTGCTCCCCCTTAAAGTAAGGAAAGAGTTCCTTGTAGCCAATCCCTTTACTGGCTTGCACATCTGGATAATGGTCATAGAGCCAACGGGCTTCCTCTAATAAGCCCTCCTCTAGCATGCGATCTACTCGACGATTGATGCGATCATAGATCAAGGACCGATCATCATCTAGGCAGATCAGATAAGGTTCATAATCGGTCTCTTCGTTTGCTAGGTCTTTCCCCAAATGCGCAATTTCAAGAGCCCGCATGGCCCGACGACGATTGATCTGAGGAATCACAAGTCCTTGCTCCGCCACTCTTTGGTACAAGTCTTCGTCTGAAAGCAAGTCTAATTGAGCCCGATAGGCCAGAATCTCTTCATGGGGAACTTCACCACCAAGATGATAGCCTTCAAGAAGACTTTGGATGTAGAGGCCCGTCCCACCTGCAATGATGGGCAACTTCCCTCGAGCTGTGATATCCTCGATGGCCTGCTTGGCTTCCTCTACAAAATCAAAGGCCGAGTAAGACTCGGTCACCTCCCGCACATCGATTAAATGATGGGGAGCCGCAGCTTGCTCCTCTGGCGTCGCCTTGGCAGTTCCAATATCCAGCTTGCGATAGACTTGCTGGCTATCGCCACTGATGATCTCACCATTGAAGGCTTGAGCCAAATCGATCGCAAGAGCTGTCTTTCCAACCGCGGTCGGTCCCACAATCACAATTATCTTGGTTTTCATCGTTTTTCCTTGCAAAATTCACGTTTTTTCGTTACCATATATTATAACATAAATATTTAAAGTTCAGAAAAGGAGAAATTCTCATGGCTAAAGGATTTGGTAAAGGTTTTGTTACTGGTGTTGCTGGTACAGTTGCTGCTGTCGCAGGTGCAGTTTACACATTCAAGAAAAAAGTAATCGAGCCAGAAGAACAAAAAGCAGCTTTCATCGAAGAAAACCGCAAAAAAGCAGCACGTCGTCGTGTCTCACACTAATCCAACAAAAAGCCCCGGGAAACCGGAGCTTTTTTTGCTGAAGAAAAAAGTCCATTTTGGAAAATTTTCTTTTACTGGTAGGTTTTGTCAAGATAAGCTAACACAAGTAATGCTAAAAGAATTAGAATGATATATGTTATGTTTATTCAAACATTACTGAAACTTTCCGCCGTGAGAAAAGTGCTAGAAACACGATAGTTTCTAGCACTCGGGAGTTTTGAAACTTTAGGTTCAAAACTAAGTCATGGAACTTCTTCGAAGTTCGCTGACGTCCGTACTCACCTAAGGAAAGTTTCTATGATGACGTTTGTCCTCAATCTAAAAGCTCCGGTTTCCCGGAGCTTTTAGATTGAAATTTCACCGTTCTTTGATCATTTTCGTTGCGATCTCCAAGAGTTCCACTCCCATCTGAAAATGCTCGTCTAACAAATCATAGACGGCATCTTCAGACAAGACACCACAAGGAAGATCGGCTGGAAAATCAGCTTGATTGGACAGTTCCAAGTCATCAAAATAGGCCTGACTACTATAATAATCGCGCAGTTGGATATAGCTCTCTTGATGCTCTTTTAGTCGATCCACTGCTTTTTTTGTTTCTTCCAAAGTCTTGGCATAGTCGTTCAAATAACCTTCCATCCTTTGGATGCGTTCAATTTTTTCCTTTGCAATTGTCATGTGTTACTCCACTTTCACCACTTCTAGATGAGGGCCACCTAAAAGTACCAGATATTTTTCAACGTGCTCTTGGCCATAGGAACGGCGAAGAGCTTCTGCATAAAGATCGAGCTGATCTCGGTATCGTTCGACCAATTGGCTAGGGTCCTTGTAGTGATCTGTCTTGTAGTCAAAGAGCAAGATCCGATCTTCTAGCACCATATACCCATCCAAGATCCCCCGCACGACAAAGTCCTCTCCACTAGCTGGATCTTTCTTCAGCATGGCAAAGGGGGCTTCACGATAAACACGAGGGGCTTCTCTTTGAAGTAAGGTTCCCAAAGGCGTCTCATAGAAAGCGAGAATAGCCTCTAGCTTGATGCGCGCTTTGACCGCTGGCTCTGCTTGGACTTGCTCCAAGGCTTGACGCAGTGTATCAAGAGTGATTGCTTCTTCAAGAGGCACGCGCTGCATGAGTTCATGGACAGCACTACCAACTTGGGCTCCTGTCACCGCTTTTTCTTGACCAAAAGTTGGGAGCTCAAAGTCAGGTGTCACGGTCTTCGCATCCATGATCTGGACGCCATTGGCATCCATGACCGGCTCGTAGAATTTCTTGATCTGGCTAGGGGTACGGACACTAGGTAAATGAATGGCCGGAGCATAAAGCTGATTGAGCCGATCAACATTTTCCAAGATATCCAAAGCCCGACGAATATCCTCTGACTGGCGGACATCCTTGAGCTGATCCAGGCGGGAATCCTTCTCCTTCTCTAGTGGCTCCAGCTGGTTCGGTGTCAGGTCTTCATCTGTCACAAAACGCGTGTCATAGGCCAGAGTATTCTTGGCAAACACATCTTGAATGGCAAAGAGCCAGTCCTGATAAGAGGTCCATTCTTTTCGTTTTTCCGGATCCAGCTTGCCATTGCGACTGGTCCCCCAATCGGTATCTCGCAGTTTGTCCTCACGGCCTTTTCCGACCAGATAGAGCTTGAGCTCGGCCCGTGTCATAGCAACATATAGAAGACGCATCTGCTCTGAAATCGTGGCTAATTTTGTTTCTTCCACATTGCCTTGGTAGCAAGGTGTTTCGATCTGCAGACGAATGGACTCTGGAGCAGCTGGATTTTCGGTCTTAACTGGCAGGTTGGCAATGTATTTAAAACCAATCCCTTTTTGGCGACTGAGGATAATCGGTCCCGATTGATCCTTGCGGTTGAAAGCCTTGTCCATATTGAGAATAAAGACATACTTGAATTCCAGCCCCTTACTCTTATGGACGGTCATGAGCTGGACGGCATCTTTGGGTGCTGCCAGAGGAACGCTGGCCAAATCGTGTTCATTTTCAATGATCTTATCGATCATAGCAATGAAGCGCGACAAGCCCTTAAAGCTGGCCTTCTCATAATCATTGGCCCGAAGCGTCAAGGCATAGAGGTTGGCCTGGCGCTGGGCGCCATTTGGAAGGGCGCCAACATAGTCGTAGTAATAGCGATCCTCATAGATTTTCCACAGCAAATCATAAAGCGAATGGGTCTTGGAAGCAGCGCGCCAAGTAGATAAAACCTGGAGGAAGTTCTCGATTTTAGCTAGGAGCTTGGCATCGATCAGATTTGCATGCTCTGCAGTTTTTTCAAAGGCTAACTGGACCTTGTGGTAGAAGGCCACTTGCTTTTTCTCTGGAAGCGTCTGCAAGGAAATCCGTGCCAGCTCATCTTCATCAAAGTCAAACATAGGGGATTTCATAAGGGCCACTAAGGGGTAATCATGCAAGGGATTATTAATGGTCCGCAAGGTATCCAGCATGACCATCACTTCTAGTGACTCAAGATAATGCGCCTGTCCGCTATCTGCCACAATCGGAATCTGGTACTGGTCAAAGGATTCCAGAATCGCGTCATTTCGCGTTCGAGTCGCGGTCAAGAGAGTGATCTCTTTAAAAGGCACTTTTTCCACCCGATGGAGGCGTAAAATTTCTTTGATGACAAGGAGAATTTCTCCCTTGGAAACCGTCTCGAGTCCAGAAGCAACTTCCTCGTCTTCGGCCTTTTCTTCCTGGTCTTGGCTACCATCATAGAGCAAAAATTCAGCCCGATGTTGTGGCAAGGCCATCCGCTGCTTGTCGCTTCCTGCAACTAGATAGTGGGTTTGATTGTAGTCAATCTCTACTACCTCTTCGTCCATCAAATGGCGAAAGACATCATTGGTCGCATCCAACACTTCCACATGACTCCGGAAATTTTCCTTGAGGAGAATCAACCGCCCTTTTGCCCCTTCTTCTTGGTAGGCCTTAAATTTATCATTGAAAATCTGTGGATCTGCCTGACGGAAGCGGTAAATGGATTGCTTGATATCCCCCACCATGAAGCGATTGTGGCCATTTGACAACAAGTCCAACATCCGCTCTTGGGTATGGTTGGTATCCTGGTACTCATCAACCATGACCTCATGATAGCGCTCCTGAAAGGCTTGTCTTACCTCTGGGAATTGCTCTAAAATTTGAATGGCAAAATGACTGATGTCTCCAAATTCATAGGCTTTCTCTTGAATTTTTCGCTCCAGATAAGCACGAGCAAAGTCTCTGATAAAGTCCCGCAGCAAGGAGAGCATGGGGCCTTCTTCTTGGTGGAAGGTTTGTTGAAATTCCAGCTGATAGAGCTGATTTTCCAAGTCTCTGAGGCGGTTGATATGAAGATTTTTGTCTTGGTTATAAGCCGTAACTAGGTCTTTCAGCTCTTCCTTTCGGGCTCTATTGGTCAAGGCTCCCCCATTTGAAGCTCGACTAATCGCCACGACTGCCTTTAGGACAGAGGTCAGTTGCGCTTTATTAGGGCGCTCTGTGAGGCTTCCAATCTGATCCAGCACCTCTTGCACGGCTTCCAAATATTTGGCCTTGCCAAATGCTTGGCCTTCATTAGACAAATGAAAGGCAAAAAAGCTCTCTGCCTCATAAAGGGCCTGCTGGATGCTCTCCATTAGGGTAGTTTCCACCTGTTCAAAATCGGTCTCTTCATAGCCTTTTAAGAAATGCTCCTCCAACCATTTCTCCGGATCACTGGTGGACTGAAGAAAGTCATAGATCTGGTAGACCTTCTCTTTAAACAAGGTCAAATTTTTGCGCTGTCCCGTGAAATTCTTGACCATCTGGACAAAGGCTTCTTGGTTTTCTCCTTGGTAATAGCGGTCAAAAACAGCTTGAAAGACTTCATTTTGCAAGAGACGCTGCTCACTGGCATTTTGTAAAATGCGAAACTGGGGCGCCAACCCAAGCAAATAGCCATAGCGCGTTAGGACCTTTTGGGTAAAGGAGTCCATGGTTCCGATATCGCTCGTTGCGACATCTGCGATTTGACTGGCCAGGTGTTGCTTGAGTTCTGGGTCATCGCTCGCTTGCAGGGCTTTCCCAAGCTCACTTTCCAAACGTTCCTTGAGCTCTCCTGCTGCCTTGACCGTAAAGGTAGAGATAAAGAGCTCCTTAATCGAAATGCCTCGCTGGATCTGATCCAAAATCCTTTGCACCATGACAAAGGTCTTCCCCGAACCAGCCGAGGCCGACACCAAGATATTGGTCCCCGAACTATAGATGGCATCGATCTGTTCTGGTGTTCGTTTTTGCTCCTTAGTAGAGGCTGCCTCTTGGGCCTGAAGGGCCTTGATTTCTTCTCTTGTCAAAAATGCTTGTTTGATCATTTGTTCAAGACCTCCTTCATCTTCTCGATCCAAGCGGCTTTCACCTTTTCACCGCGTATTCCTTTTTGGTCTAGTTTGGTCAAGAACCGTGCCTGACCGAGGTGACGATCGGCTTCAAAGCCTGTGATGGATTTAAACTGCTCCACATATGGTGCGATATTGCGCCCATTTTCACTATAGGGATTGATGGCAAATTGCCCTTTGAGAATCCCTTCTGCTGCTGTTTTATAGAGATAAGCGTTGTACAAGAGGAGCAGGTCCAGCTCTTCCTTACTCAGCATCATGGCCTTGTTCTTATCATAGGCCTCGCCCAGATAAGGCGCCTGATCTGCCATAAAGAGCCCCTTGTACTGTTGACTTTTCATAGTTTGGTTGATGGCGTCCTCTACTGTCTTGGTCTTTTTCAGATCCACTAGGGGATCTCCCATTTCTAAATACATGGCTCCGAAAATCCCTTGTTCCTCTTGGTATTCCTTCAGATCCTGAATGGCAGAGAGATAGGTTGGCAATTGAGAATTCAGACCATTAAAGAACTTGTCATAGTGGAATTGCGTCAAGCTCGACTTGTAATCCACAACGCCAAGAGCTCCTTGTTCTCGTAATTGGTCAATTCGGTCCACCTTTCCTCGTAGCTGTAAGAGCCTGCCATCAGATAAAGGATAAGAGGTGTGAGCACTCCCTCCAAAGAGGGTCTCCTCACCAATGGTCTCGATGCCATTTTGCTGGGCGAGGACCCGTCCGGTTGTTTTAGCGGTATCAAGAAGCAAGTTGCGAATAAACTCGGTCTCTCCATTTTCTCCATACAATTGCTGGAACTCTGCTTCTTGGCTGGTTTCTCGAATCGCCTCGCTTAAGCGCTGATCAAAAGCTTGATCGGAGCTGTCTTTTAAGACTTTTTCAAAGATTCGGTGCAAGAAATTCCCATGACTGCGAGCGTCTGGCCGGATCGTCTTATCTTCTTGTAAGCCCAAGACATAGCGCAGATAAAAGGCATACTGGTGCTTGTAGTATTCATTCAAGGCAGAAGCAGATAAGGTCAAGGCTTTGCCTTCTGGATAGAGCGCTTGAAGGGTATCCGACTGAAGCTGGCGACTCTTTAATTCCGTTGAAATCTGAGGAATCTGAATGCCTTCTGCTTGCAATTTCTTGCGCAAGACCCGCACCGCCACACCCCAAAAGCTGGCTTCTTCAGCAGACAGCTCACTAGTGATCTCTTCTTGATGGAGTTCGATCACGCGCGCTAAGAGGGCTCGGTAGGTCCCGATGTCATCACTCGAAGCTTGGGCTTGTTTGCTTGTCCACTCGATGGCAATAGGCTCCTTGGCCAATTCTAGAAGGTAAGGAGAGACACTATCTTCCGTTTCATTCACCAAGCTAGGGGCCGATAGGACCAACTGCTTGGTCGCTGCATTGAGTAACGAAACCGCCACAAAGCGATTCTTCTTGAGATTTTCGCTGGTCACCACCTGGAGCTCTGTTCCTTCTTGGGTGGCCTCATTAAGCTGCTGGCGCTCGTCTTCACTGAGAAGCGAGGTATTCTGCGCGATCTTGGGAAAACGTTCCTGGGTCAGCCCGATCGCGTAGACATAAGGTGCTGTCAAGGGTTCAATCAAGTCATAGGACTGAACCATCACCACATCGACAGTAGCAGGAACTGTCCGGTATTGAGACAATTGCATCCCCGATAAGAGGAGGGCCAAAAAGTCATCCACTGTCAGCTCTTGGTCCTCAAAAACCAGATTCAATTCTTCTGAGACGTGGAGGAAGGCCTTCCAGACCTGGTCATAGCGCTCCTGCTCTTCCAAAGCTAGATCCTTGATCAAAGCTTGTAAATTCTGAGAAAGCTGAGCCTCTTGCAGAAACTCTGTAAAGGCCATTAAGAGATGGGTCACCTTTTGTTTGCGCTGTGAAAAGAAAGGAGCTAAAGGTTCTGCGACGCGTTCCCGGAGAGTATTGAGCCCTTCCAAATTAAACTTACCCTGACGATTGCTGGTAAAAGGCTTGTGAAATTTTGCAGCCCCCTTTACTTCCGCAAAGCGAAGGTACTGCTCAAAAGAATCGACTTCTTCTTGGGTCAAGTCACTATACAGACTCGTTTTCAACAGATTGATGACGTCTTCGGTCTGGTAATTGAACTGCTTGATCCGCCACAAGGATTCAATGACCTGAATCAAGGGATGATGGACCATGGCTTCACTTCGTCCCAAGTAAAAGGGAATCTGATACTGATCAAAAATGGTCTTGAGCTGCAGTTGATAAGCTTCTACATCGCCTAACAAGACCCGAATATCCCGATACCGGGCCCCATCATGAAGACGCTGACGGATGGATTTAGCGACAAATTCCAACTCTTCTTTTTGCGTATTGGTTTGCCAGAGTTGGACAGCGGTTCGATCTTGGTTCTCCAGCACATCTTCCATTTGTGAAAAATCGTAGCGCGCTTCCAACATGCGGGTCATGCGACTAAAAGAATCTTCGATTGCTTGCCCACAATATTGAGGTTGAACCTGAAAAGTCTTAGCTAGCTGGAGCAGAAAATCAACACTGGCCTGGTAAAGATTGCCCTCTCTAAAGCTTGCTCGATAGGCTTTTTCACTGGCATAGACCCCGATGACAATCTCCACTCCTTTTCGGTGAAGGAGACCAATCAAGGCCTCTTCTTCTGCAGAAAAACGCGTGAAGCCATCGACGACGATCGCCACATCCTTTAATTGCTCCTCTAAGTGCCCTGCTTCGACCTGATTGAGGAAAAAGGCCATCTTGGACTGGGATTCATACTGATGCTGGACCAGCATCTCAGAGACCGCTTCAAAAATCGCCAAGAGGTCCTCTCTTTTTTCAGCTTCCTCGAGCAACTCCAAATCTGTAAAATCCATCTGGGCCGTCTGCAATTCATGATAGAGCTGAACCAGTTGCTGGATAAACTGAGAATCCTTACGCAAGGCCCCATAAACTTTAAGGTCCTGCTCCTTCATGTGGGAAAGAGCTTTAAAAAATAACATGCCTAGTCCGATGTCATCTAAGGCTTTCTCCTCAAAAACCTGATTCAGGATGAAATAACGGGCCATTTGAGTAAAGCGCGTAACGGTTATGGCAAAAGAAGCCTGACCTTCTAAATAGGACAAGACCTTGGCTTCTTTTTCAAAGGAAAGAGAGTTAGGTGCAATGTAAAACACACGCTTGCCATCTTCTACTAACCCTACGGCTTCTTGCGTCAGGACCTGGGTCAAGGGGGTCCGAACATCCGTATAGAGTAATTTCATCCGATCCGTTCTCCTTTGGGCACTTTCTTGAGAGCTTTTATCTTCTTATTATATCATTTTCACAAGTGGGACTAAAGCAAGAAGTCATGGTCCTCTTGGCCCAATTTTAGGATATTTGTGCTACAATTAAAGATGAAAAGACAGAAAGGATAACACCTATGACCAGCATTTATGATTTTTCTTTAGAAAACCAACAAGGGGAAGAAATTTCTCTTTCCCACTACCAAGGTAAAGTCCTTATCGTGGTCAATACAGCAACAGGCTGTGGCTTGACCCCGCAATACCAAGGACTGCAAGATCTCTACCTGCGCTACAAGGAAAAAGGGCTGGAAATCCTAGACATCCCTTGTAACCAATTCATGGGACAAGCTCCAGGAACTGCAGAAGAAATCAATAGCTTCTGTAGCCTCAACTACCAGACCACCTTCCCACGATTCGCTAAAGCCAAGGTCAATGGTAAAGAAGCCCTTCCTCTTTATGACTGGCTCAAAAGCCAAGCAGCTGGACCACTGGGCAAACGCATTGAATGGAACTTCGCAAAATTTGTCATCGACCGACAAGGCCAAGTCGCCCAACGCTTCTCCTCCAAAACAGAACCAGATGCTATGGAAGACTTAATCCAAGAATTACTTGAAAAATAAGCAAAAAAGCTTGAGCGCTGGCTCAGGCTTTTTTTATGTAGACAAACTATTTAGAAATAAGTTAAGAGATTCTGCAAAAAATAAAATGAGTTCTAATTTTTAAAATGAATCAAGAAAATACCAAAACTTTCCGCCGTGAGAAAAGTGCCTGAAACAATTAAGATTCAGGCACTCGGAATTATTGAGACCTTAGGCTCAATAATTAGTCATGGAACTTCGTAGAAGTTCGCTGACGTCCGTACTCACCTAAGGAAAGTTTTTAAGATGACTTTGTCTTCATTCTATGCCTGAGCGCTGGCTCAGGCTTTTTTTCTTTAATCAATTTCAAGTCCACCAGTGTACAAACGGTGATAGGTTCCTTTTTCTGCCATCAAGGAAGCATGGTTGCCTCGCTCGATGATGCGTCCATGGTCCATCACCATGATGACATCGGAATTGACAATTGTCGACAGACGGTGGGCAATGACAAAGACAGTCCGACCTTCCATCAAGCGGTCCATCCCTTCTTGCACCATCTTCTCTGTCCGTGAGTCAATCGAAGACGTCGCTTCGTCCAGAATCAAGACTGGCGCATTGGCAAGGGCTGCACGGGCAATGGCGATCAATTGTCGTTGACCATTTGAAAGGCCAGCCCCATCATCCGTCAAGACCGTTTCATAGCCCTGATCCAAGTGTTTGACAAAGGAATCTACATTGGCAATCCGAGCTGCCTCAAGGATCTCCTCCCGCGTTGCATCGGCACGGCCATAAGCGATGTTTTCCGCAATCGTACCAGTGAATAAGTGGGTATCTTGAAGAACGATTCCGAGGGAACGACGAAGAGAATCTTTCTCAATCAATTTGATATCGATCCCATCATAAGTAATCATTCCGGATTGGATATCATAGAATCGGTTGATCAAGTTGGTGATGGTTGTCTTCCCTGCACCGGTCGCTCCGACAAAGGCCACTTTTTGACCCTTATCCGCATAGAGATTGATCCCATGAAGAATTTGTTTCTTCCCATCATAAGAGAAATCAACATCATCAAAGACCACATTTCCGACCATCTTGACAAGCTGATAATCTCCATTTGGACGCGGGTGTTTCCAAGCCCATTTGTTGGTTTTCTGATCGGTTTCGACCATTTCTCCGTCGACCAGTTCATAATTGACCAGCGTCACTTTTCCTTGGTCAACTTCTTCTTCTTCGTCCAAAAGATCAAAGATACGATCTCCACCAGCCAAGGCCATCAGGACAAAGTTCAATTGTTGAGAGACCTGGGCAATGGGACCCGTGAAGGAACGGTTCAATTGCAAGAAGGCCATGAGACCACCAATGGTTAAACCACCGATGCCATTTAGGGCAATGATCCCACCGATCAAGGATGTCAGAACAAAGGAAACATTTCCTAGGTTCCCAAGAATCGGCATGAGAACATTGGCATAGCGATTGGCTTGGTAAGAAGATTCAAAGAGTTGGTCATTGATCCGATCAAAATCCTCGATGCTTTCTGCTTCGTGGACAAAGGCCTTGACCACCTTTTGACCCGACATCATTTCTTCAATAAAGCCATTTTCGATCCCTAAGTTCTTTTGTTGGGCCCCAAAGTAACGGCCGGACTTGCCAGAAACATCCTTGATAATAAAGAACATAACGATGACCATAATCAGAACAATTAAGAACAAGAGCGGACTGACGGTCAGCATGGTAATCGTTACCCCAAGGATCATAATCGCTGAGGATAAAAGTTGGGGAATGGATTGTTCAATCGCTTGGCGAAGAGCGTCAATGTCATTGGTATAGATAGACATGATGTCCCCGTGTTGGTGGGTATCAAAGTAGCGAACGGGCAGTTTTTGCATGCGAGCAAACAACTGATTCCGAAGGCTTCTAAGCGAGTCTTGTGAAATGGTCGCCATAATCAAGGTAAAGCCATAGTTGGCAAGGACCCCGATCAAACAGATCAAACCAACCCTTGTCAAGAAGGACAAGAGCGGTCCAAAGTCATGGCTGTTGGACGACAGCATGGGCTCCACATAGACGTCGACCAAGGACTGAATCGAAGCTATCACATTGACCGTCGCAAGAGACGATAGAATGATTAAGATAAAGGAAACAATCAAGGACAGCTTGTAGTTTTTCCATAGGAAGTCCAGTAGGCGAAGGAGTGAACCTAGATTTGCTTTTTTCTTAGTTTTCATCTGCTACTCCTTTCCCTTGTGTTTGCATTTCATATACTTCTTGGTAGATGGCATTGGTCGAAAGCAATTCCTCGTGGCTACCGATGGTATCGATTTGACCATCATTCATGACGATGATACGATCTGCATCCTGAATAGAGGATATCCGTTGACCAATGATAATTTTGGTAGTCTCTTTTAAGCTCCTTGCCAATCCTTGACGGATCAAACTATCTGTCTTGGTATCGACCGCTGAAGTCGAATCATCCAAGATCAAGATCTTCGGATTCATGAGAAGAGCACGCGCAATACAGAGACGTTGGCGCTGTCCACCGGAGACGTTGGATCCCCCACGCTCAATCATGGTGTCATAACCCTCTTTGAAATCTTGAATAAATTCATCGGCTTGGGCAATCTTACAAGCTGCGATGATCTCTTCATCCGTCGCATCTTTATTTCCCCAGCGCATATTTTCTTTAATCGTACCAGAGAAAAGAACATTGGTCTGAAGAACCATGGCCACTTGCTTACGAAGGGAATCAAGATCGTATTCTTTGACATCGTGGCCTGCTACTGTCACCCGACCAGACTCGACATCATAGAGACGAGGAATCAACTGTACTAGACTAGACTTCCCTGATCCTGTCCCCCCTAAGATACCAATGACTTCCCCTGAACGAATGGAAAGGTTAATTCCTTGCAAGACATGGGTCTTGTCGCCATTCTCATCAGTATAGGCAAAGGTCACATCTTCAAAGTTGATGGATCCATCTGCAACTTCTTTGATTCCATTTTCTGGGGAGACAATCGTCGCTTTGGTCGTCAAGACTTCATTGATCCGCTCGACCGAGGCCATGGAAATCGACAACATGACAAAGATCATCATAAACATCATCAGCGACATGAGAATGGTCATGGTGTAGCTAAACATAGAAGTCAAATTCCCAGTAGAGAGTTGGCCACCAACGATCAGATGTGCCCCAATCCAAGAGATCAAAAGGAAGGAAGCATACATGGAAAGCATCATAGCTGGGCTACTAAAGACAACGATACGGATTGCCTTCATAAACATGTTGTAAATCCGGCGGGAAGCTTTTTGGAATTTAACCGTTTCGTCGGCTTCTTTAACGTAAGACTTCACCACTCGCATATTGGTAATGTTTTCCTGAATGCTGTTGTTAAGATTGTCATAGGATTCAAACACTTCTGTAAAGAGCGGATAAACAATCTTCATGATGATGCTTAGAACAGCTGCCAAAAAGATGGTCACATAGACAAAGATCATAGCCATTTCCGGGTTGATCAAGAAACAGGCCGCAATGGCAAAAATCAAATTGAGCGGTGCCCGTACACAGATCCGGATGACCATTTGATAGGCATTTTGCACATTGGTCACGTCCGTCATCATCCGAGTAACCAGACCACCAGATGAGAACTGGTCAATATTTTCAAATGAGAAGGTTTGAACCTTTTTGAAAATGGCCCGACGAAGGTTTTTAGCAAAACCAGCTGAAGCATAGGCACCATAACGGGCAGACTGCATCCCACAAAAGAGGGAGAGAAAGGCACAGACCAGCATGAGCCCACCGTAAAATAGGATATTGTTCATGTTTCTTTGTTGAACACCCTGGTCCAATAGACTCGCCATGACAAAGGGAATCGAAATCTCAAACATGACTTCAAAGACCATGAACAAGGAAGCCAAAATCGAGGGCTTCTTGAATTCTTTGATCTCGGAAATTAAGGATCGAATCATCATTACCTCCAAAGTTTTTCATACTTTTTTCTGCGGGAGAAGCAAAGCTTTTTCCCACCGAAAAATAGGTCAAAACACACAAAATTCCCTGAGGGAAAGACCCTAGGGATTACGCATGTATACTAATTAAGTATCATTGTATACTAATTTCACAAAAAAAGCAAGATTTAAGTCAGCTAAAAAGGCTTCTCCTATTTTGAGAAACCTTTAAAGCAGAGTGCCTCTTATTCTTCCTTAGACGTAGCGACAAGATTTAAGACGCGATCAAAGTAGGACTTGTTTTGTTTCAAATCTTTTTTCAATCTTTGAGCCTCTGTCAATTCATCCGTAATCAAGCCATCAAAGGGTTGTTGCAAATACTTCGTCAACTTCTGCTTGTCATTGATGGTCCAGACATAGAGCTCTTTTTTCATCTCATGGGCCTGGGTCACCAATTCCTCCTGATAAGAAAAGTCTTCAATCGCAAAGAAGTCTACCGAATCATTCTCAAAGCGACCAAATTGAATGGGAATAACATAGCCAGTCTTGATCTCAGGAGCTTTTTTCTCGACCTTTTCCATGACCGACAGATCCAAAGACATGGCCGGATAGTCTTTCTCGATCCCCAAGTCCCGCATCTTCTGGACGAAAAGATCCACGTAGTTTTTCGGTTCTGCACCGTGAGGCTTAAGCTCAACCAAGAGCTTCATCTTCAATTCTTTGGCCCGTTTAACATATTCTTCAAAAGAAGGGATATGACTCGTGTGACCATCCTGCTGAATCTTAAGGCCTTGCACCTCAGCTAGGGTCATGTCTTTCACGTCCTTGTCAACCCCAGCCAGGCGCTTGAGGTTGTAGTCATGCATGACAACAAATTGATGGTCCTTGATGAGAAGAATATCCATCTCTGCATAAGCCGCCTTTCCCTTGGCTGCTGCTTCTAAGGCTTCCAGGGAATTTTCTACCCCCTTAGAGACATCGCCACGATGGGCGATGAGCTTGATCTGATCATTGACTTTTAGGGTTGCTAGTTCAAAGGCTGATATCCCCGATTGCAGCATGAGAAAGACCACTGTCAGAGCAAAGAGCCCCTTCATCTTTCGACTGCCTTTGGAGCGCATGACGGAACGGCTCGGTACTTCCCATGCAGAATCCAAGATGATGCCGAGCGACCCCACCTTTGTCAAGACTGTAAAAATAAACAGGAAGGTCCGAATCAAGACCAAAAAGATGGTCTCCACCCAGAAATACTGCCCCTCTTTATCGATCACCGTCAAGGTAAAGACCAGACCCAAGACCAGCAAAATCCCTAGAAAGGTTAAGAGAAACTCAAAGGACAGAATTCTCCATAAGAGACGAAAGCTTCCTCTTTTGGTCATGCTCCAGCTTTTTTTCAAGGCACGACCAAATGGAAGCTCCTCCACCACGAGGTTGGGAACTGTATAGATGAGGCGAAGATTGAGATAGATAAAGGTCAGCTGCACCACTAAGAGTCCGATGGAGCCAATCGTGGTCTTTTCAAACTCCCCTGTGATAAAGGTTGGAATGTAAAGACCATCAGTCAGAGTCGATCCAATCAAGACACCTGCGACAGGCAAGGTCAAAAGAAGATAGAGCAGAAAGTAAAGCAGGTTTCTCCCCGACAAATCCTTCAAACGACCAAATGATTGCCGCAAGACCTTTTTAAAGGACAAGTGTCGGTCGGTTCGCGATAGGTAAATGACCGAAATCAGGGTCCGCATCTCCAACATAAACAAGAAAGCAAAGACCATGATAAAGACCAAAAGAGCCAGCAAACTCAAGGGATGGCTCATAACAGAGACCAAGTTGTTCTTATCGATATTGGCCTGACCAGCAAGCAAGACTGCCAGTTGAAAGACCCAACTCAACGCCGCAGCCCCAATACCAACCACAAATTGCAAAAGGATCCCCACAGAGATAAAGGACCATTTATTGCGCCAGATCAAGTAAAAGGCCCCCTTCAGGTCCTGCCAGTAACTCCGTTTCATCTCCATCCCTTTCCTTTTCTTTCATTCCCCTAGAATAGCGGAAAAGCCCTCCCTTGTCAATGACTTGCACAAGAAAAAGGCTGGGAAACCCAACCTTTTCTGATCATTCTGCTAAGAGCACTTCTTTGATGGTTTGTTTTTGGAGTTTTCTGTTGGATAGATAAAAGAGGCTTTCGTAAACCACAGCAAAACCGAGCAAGGTCCAGAAGCACACATTCCCATCAAAGTGATGCTCAATCTTTTCAGGTACCGTGTCTTTGATCACACCAATCAAGATTTCCATGATGCCATATTGATAAGCTGTCCCAAGGGCAAATCCTAGATAAGCCCAGAAACGATAAGGAGCGAGAATATGACTTTGGCATTCACGATCGGTGTAGCCAAAAGCCTTCATAAGGGCCAAGGTTTCGCGACTTTCTGAGACCACAATTCCCAATGACAAAAAGAGGATCGAGAAAGAAAGGATCAAACCAATCATAATCATCATCGTTTGGATGATGTCATCTGTGTAGTCCCTTAGCCCAAAAGACAATTGAACCATGGCCGCGAAACACATGGAGCCAAAAACCACAAAAAACAGGATCGATTTTCTCCCCCAAATCAGTGATGAGGACAGTTCTTTTAGGAAAGATTTGTCTTTCTTGGAAACCCTCTTTCTCCTTTGGGCCTTGATTGGTGTTGGAGATTTTTTCAATAAGCGAAGGGCCGGCGTTTGTAGTTGTCTTCTAGCATAAGCAATCGCAAGGACCATAAAGAAAGTCGTTGGTAGCATCACTAAAGCAACTAAGAGTTGCCAATGAAAATGAATGGTAATGTCTGGCAAAATCCCCTTCTCATTGCGAAAGTCATAAAAATGCCCCATCATTAGAAAAGAAGCGAAATAGCCAAGAAGTGCTCCAACTCCAAAACTGAGTCCAAAAGCCCAAAATCGTTTCGCCAACTGGCCATTGCTATAGCCCAAAGCCTTTAAAATCCCTAATTGTTCCTTGTGGTCATCGACAAATTGTTTGATATAAAAACACATGAGAAGGATCGACGTCAAGGACAAGACGACCCCACTGACCATGGCCACCATCCAGGAAAGCGAAACCTGGGCATCATAGTAGGTCGTAATCATGGGATTGGTTTTAGAAATCTCCAACTGCTCGATATCCAGATAAAAATTCAAGAAGAGATTGGCCACAAAGACCGCACAAGCTCCGATGATACTGACGACAACTAATTTTCGAATATCTTTTACTGAAAACATGGCTTACCATCCAATCTCATAGGCATTCTGAGGCTGATCGTTGGTCACAACTTGGGTAATCTTGCCACTATTGACGCGAATGATGGTTCTGGCCATATCCGCAATATTTTGGTTGTGCGTCACCATGATTAAGGTAAAGCCTAGCTTTTCCTTCAACTTCCAGATATAGTCGAGAATTTTGCGCCCTGTTTCTTCATCCAGGGCCCCCGTCGGCTCATCTAAGAAAAGAATCTCTGGCTTTTTGGCCAAGGCACGGGCAATGGAGACTCTCTGCTGTTCCCCACCAGACAATTCACTTGGATACTTGTCCAGCTTATCACCAAGCCCCAAATCCTCGATAATCTGCAAAAAATCATGATTGCTTGCCAGGTCAGCTCCCATCTTTACATTCTGTCTAACCGTCAGATTCGGTAATAAATAATACTGCTGAAAAATAAAGGCTATCTTCTCACGTCTAAAGGCTGTCAATTGAGCATCAGTGAGTTGAGACAAATCCTGTCCTTGAATGAGAATATGCCCCTCATCTACCTTTTCTAATCCGGATAATACGTTTAAGAGGGTTGACTTTCCTGATCCAGAAGGACCTAGGATAACCACATCATCCTGGTCTTGAATCTGCAAATCAATCCCTTTTAAAACCTTGGTTTGACCGTAACTTTTGTGAACATTTTCTAGTTGAATCATTTCTTTCCTACCATTTCTTTGATGAGAGATTGACAAACTTCTGTCAATAAACCAATCACTTCTTCCATGCTGAACTGATAAATACCAGAAGCAACCATAGAGGCCATTCCGTGTGAGTAGATAAATAAATGCTGGTACAGGCGACTAGCCTCCTCTAACGTCAAAGGATAGTCTGCGACAATCGAATCCAGAACTAATTGGTAACTATGATCCTTCATGGGAAGAAAATCTTGAAAGCGACGAATCGGATCTTTGCTAGGATTTTGGAAAAGCAATTGAAAGAGTTGGGGCTCTTTTGAGGCGAAGAGGATATAAGCAACCCCGACAGATCGAAAAGGTTTCTCATCTTCTAAGGCCTTGCGAATATACCCCACCACTACCATTTCCGCAGCAACAATAACCTCTGCTTGTAACTCAGCCATATTAGCAAATTGCCCAAAAATGACCCTTGGCGTGGCTCCCAGTTTCTCTGCTAATGCTCGAGCCGTCAAACTAGCCAGGCCCTCTTCTCTCACCAATTGTAAAGCTGTCCCAATGATAGCCTCTTTACTAAATTTAACCTTGGGTGGCATAAGACTCCTTTCACGCAACAAACGTTGCGCAACACTTGTTGCATAAAGAATACCATAACAAAGTAAGACTTGTCAAGAAAAATTCGTAAAGTATAAAACAAAAGACCAGCCCACTGATACAAGTGAAGTCTGGTCTACTAACAAGATTCTAAGGCAAATCATTTCCCGCCGCCAAGTAGATTTGGTACCATTCCTTGCGCGTTAGAGTGACTGTTGCTGCTTTCCCCGCTTCAAGGATATGCTGGGGTTTGGTCGTTCCGATGACAGCCTGCATCTTACCCGGATAGCGGAGGACCCAAGCAAGGGCAATGGCTGTCGGAGTGACTTGGTATTTTTTCGCCAAGTCATTGAGGACGTGATTGAGGGCCGCAAACTCTTCCTTGCCCACAAAATTCCCCTTGAAATAGCCATGCTGGAGGACAGACCAGGCTTGAATCACCGTATCAGTTAAACGACAATACTCAAAGACACTGCCATCTCGCACGGCTGCTTTTGGCCCTTCCATGTTGACATGAAAACCGGCTTCAAAGCTAGGCGTAAAGGCGGCACTCAACTGCAACTGGTTGACCTTGAGTGGTTGTTTGACAGCTGTTTTGAGCAATTCCATCATCATAGGATTTTGATTGGACACCCCAAAATGACGGACCTTTCCCGCTTGCTCCAAGTGATCAAAAGCTTCCGCCACTTCTTCCGGCTCCATGAGGGCATCCGGTCGGTGAAGGAGGAGACTATCTAAGCGCTCGATCTGCAGACGCTCGAGGATACCGTCGACAGAGTCCGAAATATAGTCCTTAGAAAAATCAAAATAGGTAAAGCCATCTTTGCGAATCCCACACTTGGACTGGATCCACATCTGGTTCCGTAGATCCGGACGACGCTTGAGAACCTTCCCCAGCAGGACCTCACACTGGCCATCGCCATAGATATCCGCTAGGTCAAAGGTGTTAATTCCAATCGACAAGGCTGCTTCCACCAAGGCCTCCACCTCATCTTCACTCATCTGACTGATCCGCATCATCCCAAGGACAATCGTGGACAGACGCTCATTTTCAGCAAACTCAATATAGTTCATGTCCGCCTCCTTTTCATTCTACTTTCATTATAATGTAAAGAAGATCAAACAGCAATGATTTCACAAAGGAAAACACCTCCAGTATCTACTGAAGGTGTCTCTTTTAGCGATAGCTCAAGGCTTTTTTAACTGTTTTGACCAAGCCTAGGTCATCCGTTTGTAAGATTAGGCTAGAATAGATTTTTCCAATGATCATGGTGCCGAGGAGCGTGAAGGCCAAGGCAATTCCGAATGAACCCCATGATTCAAGTCCACTTGCATAGCCATTGATGGTACGGAATGGCATGAAGAAGGTTGAAATGAATGGGACGTAAGATCCAATCTTCAATAGTGGGACATCTCCTGCGCTACCCAAGGTAGTCACTCCAAAGAATCCAACCATCACCAACATCATCAAAGGAGAGAGGGCCTTCCCTGTATCTTCAGGACGAGCAACTGTTGACCCTAGGAAAGCTGAGAGTACAACGTACATGAAGATTCCGAGAATGATAAAGAAGAAGGTATTCAAGGAAATAGATTGTCCAATATGTTGAGTAATAGGAGAGTCTGGAGATAAAATATCTTTCACAAGAGGAATGGAATCTCTAAAGATCCAAACGCCTCCCAAACCTACTGCATAGATACCAATATGGGTAAAAATCACTCCGAAAAGACCAATCATACGAGCATAGAAATAGTGAGTAGCGCGAATGCTTGAGAAGACCACTTCCATGATCTTGGTTCCTTTTTCACTAGCTACCTCTTGAGCAGTGATACTTGAATAAAAGATCAGAATCATGTAGATAAGAAAACCAATTCCTCCAGCTACCATGGTCTGCACCATTTTCAATCCTTCTTTTTTCTCATCAATTTTTTCAGTAAATGAGACCTGTTGAGAAAGGGCTGCTAACTGCTCTTGGCTTAAATCCGCCTTAGAAACATTGAGCATTTGTTGGACCTGACTCAATTTTGCCATGACGATTGATTTGAAATCTGGCTTCATGGCATCCTCACTCTGGTAGCGAGCCTCTAGCTGGCCATCCTTTTCTTCAACTGTGAGGATACCTTTAATCTCTTCCTCTTTCATGGCCTTTTTAGCTGCTGCTTCATCCTTATAGTCAAAGGTCAAGCCATCGGTGTCTTTCAAGCCTTCCTTGACAGGAGCTTGATCTGTAATCAAGGCGATGTTGCTTTTAGCAGAGGTAGAAGAGCCAACGAAGTAGTTTATTCCGATGGTCAATCCAATGAAGAGAAAGGGAGAAAGGACCATCAGGAAAAAGCTCCATGATTTCACTTGGCGTAAATAAGTTTCTTTGATAACAATCAGCATCTGTTTCATACTTCTACTCCTGATTCTAATTTAAAGATTTCATCAATGGTTGGGGCTTGTTGGTCAAAGGTTGCTAGATAGCGACCCTTGGTCAACTGGTCGAAGAGGTCTGGACCTGCTGTCTCATCATCCAATACCAACTTCCATAGACCTTGCTTGGTCATAGTCACTTTAGTCACATGAGGCAAGGCTTCCAACTCCTCTTGACTGAAGTCATTGGATACGAAGAGACGAGTCTTGCCAAAGCTATTCCGAACTTCTTGTACGGGACCTGAGAGAATCACAGATCCATCACGGATCATAACTAACTCATCACAGAGTTCTTCCACATTGGTCATGACATGGTCCGAGAAGATAATAGTCGCACCGCGTTCTTTTTCTTCAAAGATGACCTGCTTGAGCACTTCTGTATTGACAGGATCCAGTCCACTAAAAGGCTCATCCAAGATGATCAATTTTGGCTCATGGATCATGGTAATAATCAATTGAACCTTTTGTTGATTCCCTTTTGAGAGGCTCTTGATCTTATCGGTTAATTTCCCTTTTACTTGGAGTTTTTCCATCCAGATTGGAAGTTTCTCCTTGACCTCTGCGGTGCTCATTCCTTTCAAAGCAGCCAAATAACGGACTTGCTCATAGATGGTCAACTTAGGCATGAGGCTCCGCTCTTCTGGCAGGTAACCAATTTCCTTATAGGTTTCTTGACTGATTGCTTTGCCATCCAATTGGATATCGCCACTGTAGTCAAGGAAGCGGAGGATACTATGGAAGATGGTGGTCTTCCCTGCTCCGTTCTTCCCGATCAAACCTAAGATGGATCCTTTTTTCGCAGTCAAGTCAATGCCGAACAAGACCTGCTTCTTGCCAAAGCTTTTTTCTAAATTTCTAATTTCTAACATGGATGACTCCTTTACTCTTTATAATAACGTTTGGTAATTTTGTATTGTGAAATAAGGATATAAATATAGAGAATGGATACGACGAACAAAGCTAAGAGGATATCCGTTTTGAAGGCAACTCCAATGAGGAGGAGAGCAAGGAGAAAGCTCGGCAAGATATAATTGCTTAACTTAACCACCACTTCGAAATTTTCCTCGTAGTTTATCTGTTTTTCTGCCTCATCCATCATACTCATCATAAATTCACGCATTTCCTTGGCATCGGCATTGCGGGGAATCGGTTTCCCATAAACCAAGTTAAAGGTCTTACGATAGAAGATACCCACTAGGAAAAATAGGACAATCAAGGCAAGAAAAAGATAGAGCATGGTAAAAGGTCCAAAGATAAAAGCCGCAGGTTTATCCAAATTCACCAATTGAATATAAAAGATGATAATAAAAAAGTATGGTAAGATCATGATTCCTTTAAAGATGGTCGCTAACCCATACAGTTTTTCCTTCTGGATATCATAGTGATAGGCTTCATCCTCGTCTTCTATTTGGAGAATCTTGTAATGAAGTTTACTTACCCGCATCAATAGGACCATCGTGATCATAAACACGACCAAGAATAAAACTACTGAGCCCAAAAGGAGCACCTCTTTACTAAAGAAGGATTGGATTTCAAGGGGCTTTTCGGATCCAAACATGCCTGTCAAAAAACCAATGACTCCTCCAATCAAGCCGGAACCTATGATGATTCCGACATTTCTCCAAAAACGGTAACGATCAGATCGTTCTTGTTGTTGCTTTTTCATTTTTATTCCTCTCCCTCTACTAGACTAAAGACATTCTCCACCGGTTCCTTGAAAATTTGGGCGATGGTGATCGCAATGATAACCGAGGGGGTGTATTCCCCCCGCTCCAAGAGACTGATGGACTGGCGCGAGACTCCTGCTAGCTTGGCTAGCTCGGATTGGTTGAGCCCATCACGCGCCCTCAGCTCTTTCAGTCGATTTTTTAAAATCATGGCTTTCGCCCCCTTATAGTTGAATACCTTGAATATCTTCGATGCGGACTAATTTGGTTTCCTTTTCTTTTTTATTATTCTCACGGCTCAATTTGACCCAATCTTCGTCGATATCCAAAATTTCATACTCGAATCCAACACCACTCACTAAAACAGTGGCCGTTTGGCCTTTCAATTCTTCTAAAAGTCTAGACATGTCTTGATTTCCTTTCACTTGTTTTTCTAATCGTCTGATGCGTTTGTTCAACCTTTTTATCTTCTTTTCTGAGCTTGCATAAAATATAAGCAGAAAAGGGATAAAAATAATCCACACGGCTCCCATAAGAAAACCTCCTCTTCTTTCAACTGAAATCATTGTAACACTTCTTTTTCTTTTTGACAAGTATATTTTACAAAAAAATAAAAATATTTGTCAAAAATAGAAGGATGGTTGACATGTATATTTTGAGTACTTAAAGGAATTTCTTTATTTTTATAGGGTTTTAAAGCCTATAACTTGCAAATCCTGGAAGAAAAAAACAGCTGAGAAATTCTCAACTGTTTCATCTTTTAACGATTTAGCGCACTTCTGCGTCGACTTTTTCTTCGAGTGATGCTTGAATTTTTTCCATATAGCGAGCAACTTCTTCGTCTGTCAAGCTATCTTCTGGATTTTGGAAGGTCAAGCTATAGGCCATGGACTTCATTCCAACTCCTAGTTTTTCACCGGAGAAGACGTCAAAGAGTTTAATGTCTGTCAAACGTTTCACGCCCGCAGCTTGAATGGCATCAATAACCTCTTGGTGAGTCACTTCTGCCTTGAGGAGAAGAGCGATATCACGGCTCACCGCTGGGAACTTAGTAATTTCCACAAAGGCTGCTGCTGGTTGAAGGGCTTCTTCAATAGCTGAAAGGTTGATCTCAGCTACATAAGTTTCTGGAATATCGTAAGCCTTAGCCGTCACAGGGTGCACTTGACCGAGGAAACCGACTACTTGATCACCAAGTGAGATCAAGGCTGTGCGTCCTGGGTGAAGACTCTTGATCTCTTGCGTTGCTGTATAGGTCACTTCAAGACCCAAGCGAGCAAATAGAGCTTCCAAAATTCCCTTAGCATAGAAGAAGTCAACTGGAACAGCTGGAGTCTGGAAGTCTTTTTCAGCGACTAAACCAGTCAATGCAAAGGCAAAGCTGTTGATTTCATTTGGCAAGTCTTCTTTTGGATTACCCGTTTGCTCGAAGACTTTTCCAATCTCGTAAAGAGCCAAGTCTTTGTTCTTACGCGCTACGTTGTAGGCAACTGTATCAAGGATACCAGAAACCATATTTTGACGGAGGACTGAACGATCCACGGTCATTGGCCACATGAGCTCCGTTAAGTTACTTGGTGCAGTCGTGAACTCCACTGCTTTTTCAGGAGTCGTAAGAGCGTAGGTGATGATTTCTGTCAATCCAGCACCTTCTGCAATGGTACGAACTTGACGACGCAATTTTTGTGTCGCTGTTAATTCACCGGCTGTCCCATCATCTTTTGGAAGACTGGTTGGCAAGCGATCGTAACCATAAATCCGAGCGATTTCTTCAAAGAGGTCCGCTTCGATGGTGATATCCCAACGGCGACGTGGAACGCTAACTGTGAAGGCTTCTGCATTTCCAGAAAGGCCAAATCCTAGACGACGGAAGACATCCTCTACATCCGCGTAGGAAAGCTCAGTACCAAGGACACGGTTAACGTCTGCAAGAGTAGAAGAAACTTCTACATCAGAAGTATCCAATTCACCTGCTGAAACAATCCCCTTACGCACGTTTGCACCAGCCAATTCAGCAATCATGCTCGCTGCTGCATCAAGGGCTTCATTAACGGTTGCCACATTGATGCCTTTTTCAAAGCGAGAAGATGATTCAGAACGAAGGTTGAGGCGACCACTAGTCTTGCGGATTGATTTACCATTGAAGACAGCCGCTTCAAGGACGACTCGACTAGAGTTTTCAGAGATTTCTGTAGCCTCTCCACCCATGACACCTGCAAGGGCTACTGGTTTGTCAGCAACAGTAATAACTAAATCAGTTGTTTCCAACTCACGCTCTTCCCCATCCAAGGTCACTAATTTCTCACCAGCACGCGCTTCACGCACACGGGTATCAGTTCCTTCAAAGGTATCCAAGTCAAAGGCATGCATAGGCTGACCAAAGTAAAGCAGGATATAGTTGGTCACGTCAACCACATTATTAATCGGACGGATGCCTTCGTTCATGAGGAGGTTTTGCAACCATTGTGGACTTGGTGCAATGGTCACATTATCCAAGACACGAGCTGCATAGTAAGGAGCCTTGTCTGTATCGATGCTGACAGAAAGAGCATCTGCTGCAGCTTGGTCTGTTTCGGTCAAGGTAAAGTCTTTGAAGTTGACTGCCTTGTCATAGATGGCTGCTACTTCATGTGCTACCCCACGCATCGAAAGGGCATCTGCACGGTTTGGAGTGATCGAAAGCTCGATGATTTCATCATCCAAGTCTAGGTAGGAGAAGATTTCTTCTCCTGGAACAGCTTCTTCCGGCAAGATTTGGATGCCATCTGCAAATTCTTTGGGTACAACGGAGTCAGAAATGCCCAACTCACCAAGTGAACAGATCATCCCGAGGGATTCCAAACCACGGATTTTCCCTTTTTTAATCTTGTAGTTATCTGCGATGCGTGCACCTGGAAGAGCCACCATGACCTTGATGCCTGCACGCACATTTGGTGCTCCACAGACGATTTGACGGGCTTCTTCTTCACCCACATTGACTTGGCAGACATGAAGGTGTGTCTCTGGCACATCTTCACAAGACAAGACTTCTCCGACGACAATTTTTGAGAGACCAGCAGCAGGTGATTCCACACCTTCTACTTCGATCCCTGTGGTTGACATTTTTTCAGCCAACTCTTGTGATGGTACATCAATGTCCACCAATTCTTTTAACCATTTATAACTAACTAACATATGTAAGATACCAAGGGCTATGTAGAAATCTAGATGACTTTCCTAGATTTCCTTTGGCCCTAGTTTAGATCCTTTCATTTTGTGTTTTCCAGCTCGAGGCTGGCTTAGGTAGGTCTAGTAACCTCCCCTTCTCTAGAATAGAAGTTTCTTGTTCCTTCTAGATCAATTTCTTTCTCAACAACCAGTCTGTATCCACGGTATCTCCGGTTATATACTGGTGTTCACTAAATCGTTCAAAACCAAAGCGGTAGTAAAAATCTTGCGCCTTAAAATTACGCTCCCAGACACCTAGCCATGCCCATTCAAAGCCACGGCTCTTGGCTTTATCCAGCGCAAAGGTAAACATTTCCTTACCGAAACCAGCCCCATGAAATTCCTTTTTGACATAGATCCGTTGAATCTCAAAGGACTTGTCCATCTCTACTGGCTCGGTCTGCGCTTGACCCCAGTTGATCTTAAGAAAACCACTGATTTCTTGACCTTCATTGAGGACAAAATAGGTTTCGGATTCTGGATCTAGCAGATCCTTCTCGATTTGCTCCAAAGAGAGCACGGTAGAGAAGTACTCTTCCAAATCTTCCTCAACAATATAGGGACCGAAGGTATCCCGATAGGTTTCTACCTCTAGGTCACGTAAGGTCTGTAAGTGATCGATTTTTACTCTAACTAACATGATTATTTAAACTGTTCTGAGAAGCGAACATCTCCTTGATAGAAGCCACGGATATCATTGATTCCATAACGAAGCATGGCTACACGCTCCTGCCCAAGTCCAAAGGCAAATCCTGAATAGACGGTTGCATCAATGCCACTCATTTCAAGGACGCGTGGGTGAACCATACCAGCTCCCATGATTTCAATCCAACCTGTCTTCTTACATACATTACATCCCGCTCCACCACATTTGAAGCAAGATACATCGACCTCAACAGATGGCTCTGTAAATGGGAAGTAAGAAGGACGCAGACGGATTTGGCGTTCTGCACCAAACATCTTTTGCACGATCAACTGAAGCGTTCCTTGAAGATCTGCCATAGAAATATTCTTCCCAACGACCAAACCTTCGATCTGATGGAACTGGTGGCTGTGGGTCGCATCATCTGTATCCCGACGGAAAACACGCCCTGGAGAAATCATCTTCAAAGGTCCCTTGCTAAAGTCATGCGCATCCATCGCCCGCGCTTGAACTGGAGACGTGTGGGTCCGAAGCAAGATTTCTTCTGTGATGTAGAAGGTATCCTGCATATCACGAGCTGGGTGATCCTTTGGCAAGTTCATGCGTTCAAAGTTGTAGTAGTCTTTTTCAACTTCAAAGCCATCTACGACTTGGTAGCCCATCCCGATAAAGATATCTTCGATTTCTTCACTGGTTTGGGTCAAGACATGGCGGTGACCAGTCGCAACTGGACGTCCCGGAAGCGTCACATCGATACTTTCACTAGCCAGTTGAGCTTCCACTTTCTTTTCTTCCAAGAGTTTAGCGGTTTCTTCAAAGGCAGCCGTCAAGACATCACGGGCTTCATTGACGTGCTTTCCGATAACCGGACGCATTTCAGCAGAGACATCTTTCATCCCTTTAAGGATTTCAGTAAGGGAACCTTTTTTCCCAAGGACAGAGACGCGTAACTCTTGCATCTCTTTTTTATTTTCAGCAGAGATCTGCTTCAAAGCTGCCAGCGTTTCTTCCCGAAGCGCTTTTAATTGTTCTTCAATCGTTGACATATTTCCTCCATCATGGTCTTCACTCAGACATAGAAAAAACCACGCGCCACACCCATATTCGGAGCGTTGACACGCGGTACCATCCGTCTTTTATCTGAAACTCAGACCTTAATTTCTAAATCCTTGCGCAAGTGAATTCACTCAGCTTTCATGCAAAGAGCTTTCAGTCACGGCTCTTCTCCCTGTTGCACTTCCCTTGAGGTACTAGTCTTGCAGATTTCTATTCAATTACGTTCTAGTTTATCAGATTTTTAGTTAAAAAACAAGTTAGATGAGACTAATTTCAATAGACAAAGAAACAAGACGCAGTGCATTATCTATTTGCCTGGTCTGCTTCATCTGCTTTCCTTTTCAATAGAAGAGATGCTGCTTGGTTAAAACCATCACACCAGTTATACCATTTTGCTGCATACTCATCTTGAGGTAAGATATGATGTTTTAAATCCAGAATAGAGGTTATCTTTCTTTCCTCGCAAGCTTGCGCATAGAGATGATAAATTTCATCACCACCATCTTTATCAAACTCAGCAGAAATCGTATCCCGACCTGCCAATAAAGCCTGATAAGCCCTGTGATGGCCGTCTGTAATCAAGAAGCGATTTCCAAATGCAAGAATACTAATTGGATCCATATTGATGATTTCTGCCGACTGATCAAGCATCTGGATAGCTTGCAACTTCTTTTCTGATAAGTATAGTTGGGTCGGATGAAGATCCGTTAGCTTGACTTTCATTTCTTTCCCCTCAAAGGTCCCGATTAAAAGACCTATCAAAGCCAAATTCTCCTGCCACTCTTGTGATTCGTTTTCTTTTTATTTAATGACTTGTCCAGCATCTTTCAAGACAGATTCTGGAATAGTAATGCCCAATTCATCTGCGACTTTTTTATTGATGACAGATTTTCCTTGGCTAAAGATTTCAACAGGTGTGTCTGCAGGTTTTTGACCTTTCAAGATCTTGGCAGCCATTTTACCAGCTGCTACCCCAAGATCGTGTTGGTCGACAACGACTGAAGCAAGACCACCCGCTTCTACCATGGCTGTCGCACTTGGGAAGATTGGTTTTTTAGCATCTTTATTGGCTTCAACAACAGTTGAGAAGGCTGATGCGATGGTATTGTCGATTGGAACCCAGATGGCATCGACTTTACCAGTCATGACAGAAACTGTTGAAGCAACTTCGTTTGTTGAAGGTACAGAGTAAGGAATCACCTTGAAACCTTCTTTTTCAGCCAATTTTGTAAATTCTTCTACTTGAGATTTAGAATTGTCTTCACTAGTTGAGTAAAGGGCACCGATTGTTTTCACGTTCGGAGTCAATTCTTTGATCAATTTCAATTGTTGCTCAGTTGGATTGTGGTCAGATACCCCTGTGATATTGCCACCTGGTTTTTTCAAATCTTTGACCAAGTTTGCACCGACTGGATCGGTGATGGCTCCCATGACAATTGGTTTGTCTTTAGTTGCACTGGCCAAACCTTGAGCAGATGGGGTTGCGATTCCAATCAAGACTTGGTTATCCTTGTCTACCAATTGTTTACTCATGGTTGCAACCTTGTTTTGGTCGCCTTCTGCATTGAGGAAATCAATGTCCACTTTGTCCTTGTCATAACCTTCTTCAGCCAAACCATCTTGAATTCCCTTGTAGATCAAATCAAGTGAAGGGTGGCTGACCAACTGCAAGACCCCAACTTTAGCCTTCTCATTGCTGCTTGCTGCCTTGTTGTCCTTGCCTGCTGTAGCTGAATAGATCGCTGTCCCAATGACTGCCGCTGCAATCAAACCAATAATTCCCATTAACCGTTTATTTTTCATTTTACTACCTCTTCTATTTTTATATTCTTTTTTTCTTTCAACCTAAAAACTGAGACGCCATCGTTTCTTCATATCTTTTTCTCCCTTCTCATCTGAAACAAAAAACACGCCCACACATAGCAAAAGCTATGTGAGGACGTGTCATCGCGGTGCCACCTCACTTATGGGAAAAGGATAGTCTCTCCCCATATCTCTGTCTTGTCTAGCAACAAGTTGCACGATAAGGTGTGCCAACCGAATTTTTATTGTTTCAAATTCATCTCATCATTAGTCCAATTTCATAAACTGCCGCTACCCACTCTCAGCAACCGTGGGCTCTCTTCAAACTTTCATTTACTACTTTTCTAATTTCTTACATTTTAAAGTTTTCTTTCAAAAATGTCAATACTTTTTCAGTATTTTTTTGGAAACGTTCGCATTTTCTATTCTACATCCTCTTGCTTCTTTCTGGGATTTCCGATCTATTTTTGATATAATTTACTAGAATAACAGCTAGAATGATGAGGAATCCCATGTCTTTTGATGGATTTTTTTTACACCATATGGTGCAAGAATTGAAGGCCCAACTCTTGAGTGGTCGCATTCAAAAAATTAACCAACCCTTCGAGCAAGAATTGGTGCTCCAAATCCGAGGCAATCGGAAAAACCAAAAACTCTTGCTCTCTGCCCATTCTGTCTTCGGGCGAATCCAACTGACCCAGACCAACTTTGAAAACCCAGCCTTTCCTAATACCTTTATTATGGTCATGCGCAAGTATCTTCAAGGCGCTGTCATTGAAGGAATTGAGCAATTGGACAACGACCGGATCCTCGAAATCCGTGTTTCCAATAAAAACGAAATCGGTGATGCTATTTCCGTCAGCCTCATGATCGAAATCATGGGCAAGCACAGCAATATTATCCTCCTGGATCGCACCAGCAATAAAATCATCGAAGCCATCAAACACGTCGGCTTCTCACAAAATAGCTATCGGACCATTCTCCCTGGATCAACCTATATTGCACCTCCAAAGACAGATGCGGTTAATCCTTTTACTATTGGAGATGAAGCCCTTTTTGCCCTTCTTCACAAGGAAGAACTAAGCCCTAAGAACCTTCAAAAATGTTTCCAAGGGCTTGGCCGAGATACGGCTCAAGAATTAGCTAAGAGACTTGAAACAGATGAAAAATTAAAAACCTTCCGTACTTTTTTCAAGACACCTTCTGAGCCTCGCCTAACGACCAAATCCTTCTCGGCTATTCCCTTTGAAGATGCCACTAGTCAGACCTTTGAGACACTTTCAGATCTACTGGATGATTATTACCGAGACAAGGCTGAGCGCGATCGGGTGCAACAACAGGCCAGCGAATTGATCCGGAGGGTCGAAAACGATCTTGAAAAGAACCGAAAAAAATTAGCTAAACAAGAAGCCGAGTTAGCAGCGACCGACAATGCGGAAGAGTTTCGCCAAAAAGGGGAATTACTGATCACCTTCCTCCATCAGGTACCCAACGACCAAGATCAGGTTGTCCTAGACAATTACTATACCAACGAACCGATCACCATCCAACTCAACAAGGCTCTTACCCCCAACCAAAATGCTCAACGCTACTTCAAGCGTTACCAGAAATTAAAAGAAGCCGTCAAACATTTAACCATCCTGATTCAAGAAACCAAGGAAACCATCTCCTACCTGGAAACAGTCGAAACAGCCCTTGCCCAAGCAAGCCTTTCTGAAGTCGCCGAGATCCGAGAAGAGCTGATCCAAACCGGCTTCATCAAACGACGTAACCGAGAAAAGATCCACAAACGGAAAAAACCAGAGAAGTATTTAGCTTCTGACGGGAAAACCATTATTTTAGTCGGGCGCAACAATCTCCAAAACGATGAACTGACCTTTAAGATCGCTAAAAAAGACGAGCTCTGGTTCCATGCCAAGGATATCCCAGGTAGCCACGTGGTCATTACCGGAAATCTCGATCCAACAGATGAAGTGAAGACCGACGCTGCAGAATTGGCCGCCTACTACTCCAAGGCCCGGCTGTCAAACCTAGTCCAAGTAGATATGATCGAAGCTAAGAAACTCAATAAACCAACCGGTGGAAAACCTGGCTTTGTCACCTACACTGGTCAAAAGACCCTTCGGGTTACTCCAGAAGAAGAAAAAATCAAAGCCATGAAACTAGCTGATTGATTTCAAAAATAAAAGGTTGAGCATCGCTCAACCTTTTTATTCTGCTTTATGAATGTCTTGTCTCACTTCATCAACATTGAATTTAGCAAAGAGATACTGACGGTCTTGAACTGGGAAGCGTTGGTCCAGTTGATCGATAGCCCCTACTTCTACAATGCCTTCTGTAATGACAAAATCCATGACATGGCCACCAAAGGTGAAATCATCTGAAATAAAATGCAAATGATAGCCTGCCACGCTGACACCGTGGAAAATTTCTGGGGTCCAAAAACCGACGATGGTTCCTGTCACGTTTTCCCGTGTATACTCTGGCTGATGGGTTGCTACTTCCGCAAATTTCATCTCTGGTGTAGATTTTGGAATCATACGGACATGCATCTTGGCAAAGTCACCACGAATCTTGATGGAGCGAAAAAGATTCTCCCCATCGTAATAAGACTCAATACGTGCTTCTAATTCCTCATCCGTCATTTCAAAGCGTTGCCGAAAGATCACTTCTGCCTGGTGAGGAACTACGGCTGCATATGGAACCTTGGCATCAGGAGAAACTTCGACAATTTCAGGATGGTCGCCAGAGCCCTTGGCCTGATAGGCCTTACCATCTAATACGATCAACTCTCCATCAATAGAATCCAGGGTCCCAATTCCCAGATCTCCATGTTCTAAAAGCTCACCAATCGTAAATGAGCCCCCATAAAGACCTGCCATCAGGGCACCCAAAGTATTGTATTGAAAAAGTTTCACCGGTTCCATGTTTCTCTCCTCATTCTATCTTCTACCAGTATACCATAAACTGTTCCGAAACTTTACTACTTGGTTTTCATTCAAGGCTTTCATAGATGGATTGCATTTGCACATCATCTGGAACAATCGCCAAATAGTGCTTGGCCACTTCACGCGCCCTCGTCACATCTCCAGCTTCACGCAACACATACACATAGGCTTCCAGAAATTCTGGATTATCCTTTAAGTCCTCGTAGAGCTCTTGGTAGGCTGAAACGGCCTCTTCTGTTTTCTCTAAGGCAGCCAAAGCACGGGCAATGTTCCATTTGGTCACAAGGTTTTCGACTTCTTCTGTTTGCCAAGCTAGGACTTCGTCAAACCGTTCCTGTTCTAAATAGAGCGTCGTGAGGCGAAGAACAATCTCTTCCAGGTCATCCGCCACTTCTTTGGCTTCTAACAGGTAAGCTTCCGCTTGCTTAGGCTGGTGAAGTTCATATGAAAGCTGAGAAGCCAGGAGCTTCAATTGGGCATCAAATGGATTCTTCTGAATCCCTTGTTTAGCAATCTCAAGCGCTTTTTCACGGTCATTCTCTGCCTGTAAGGCCAAGGCATAGCCATACTCATAGCCCTCAAAATCAGGCGACAAGGTATCAATTTGTTTGTAGTAGATGACGGCCTTTTGATATTCTTCTTGGTCAGACAATAAGGTCGCTAATTCGTAAGCAATCTGGTCATCAAACTCAATCTCCAGAGCTTTCTCTAAGAAGGGAACAGCAGCTTCAAATTTACCAAGATTGGCATAGGCAAAACCGATCCGTTGATAGGTAGAAATTCCTGTCGCTTCCAAAATTTCTCGATTGTCCAACTGGGCATACTCTTGAATAGCCTCTTGGTAGCGTTCCAATTCCAGATCAATTTCAGCTAGCCCTAATTGAATGATGGGATCATCCGACAGACTGGCTGCTTGGACTAATTTTTCACGCGCCACATCAGCTAAGCCTTCCAACTGATACAGATCCGCCTTAACCAACAAACTCGCCACATACCAGTTTGACTCAGGGCCAATTTCTTCTAAATAAGCAAAGGCCTCTTCCATTTGACCATCTTCAGCAAGAATGGTTGCCAAACTCAGATATACTTCCGGATAGGTTGGGGCAATTTGTTGATAGATTTCTTTTGCCTGAGGGTAAAAACCGATGCTCTCAAGGTATTGGCCCAAATCCAATAAGTCTGCAGCCTCATCCTCAAGCAAGGCCTTTTGATATTGAATTTCTGCCTCTTCCAACTCTTGCATTTCGAGAGCCTCTACCATTCGTTGACTATGATTCACTGTGTTTTTCCTCTACTAATTCATGATTTTCTTCATACAAGCCACTAACTACCTTGTACCATTCAAAGATGGCTCCAATGACAACCTTAGCGGATGCATAGACTGGAATCCCAAGAAAGACTCCCCAAATTCCAAACATAGATCCTGAAGTCAAGAGAACAAATAAAATGGTAATCGGATGAATATTCAACTGACTGCCCAAAACCAAAGGCGATACAAAGCGACCTTCAATGGTTTGCTCCACGGCAAACACAATCAAAACCTTGATAAACATCTCCGGTCCTGCCACCAACCCCAAGACCATAGCAGGCAACATAGCCAAGAAACTACCCAAGTAAGGGATCAAATTCAAAATCCCCGCAGAGATCCCAAGTGTCACTGCATAGCGCAAGCCAATGATTTTAAAGAAGAGGATAAACATAATGGCAACAACTATGGCTACCGTAATTTGTCCTCGAACATAGTTGGAGAGCTGGGTATTGACATCTGAGAGAACTTGTTCAGCTGATTTCCGAATCTTAGTTGGCAAAAAACGAACAATATGACCCTTTAAATTTTTTCCATCCCGAAGAAGATAAAAGACAATAAAAGGCATGATGATCAAGGCAACAATGACTTGAGATGCCACTCCGATCAAATTGCTGACCCAGTTGACTGCCCGACCAGAGATAGTACTACCCCAAGAAGTGATGTTTGCAGACAGTTCCTTGGTGATCTCGTCCAACTGGGGTTTTATATCAGAGGAGACGCGGTTGTCTAGAAAATCATCGATGGTCGCATTGGCCTTCTCCAAATAAGTTGGTAAATTATGAAAGAAACTAATGACTTGTCGTTGAACAGCTGGAATTACGACAGCTAGCCCCCATACCAAGAGGACTGCAATCAAGAAAAAGACTAAGGAAATCGCAAAAATCCGCTTGATTCCTTTTCTTTCAAGAAAGTCGACAATAGGGTTGAGCAAGTAATAAAGCAAGCCAGAAATAATGACTGGCAGCATGACGGCTCCTGCAAACTCAAAAATCGGTATAAAAATAAAGGTAATTTTACTCAAGACTAAAAGATTCAGACCCAAGAGCAAGGTAACTAAAAACACGGTGATGGCCTTATTGTCTAAAAACCATCTAAAAAACCAGGACATACTAAACTGTTTTTCTTTATTATCCACAGGGAACTCCTTTTCATTTCAATCTGTTTCTATTTTAGCATTTTTTGAGCGTGAAGTTACGAAAAAACTGGTAAAATAAGAAAGACCTCTCCCTTCTTCAACTAGCAATTGCCTTCCAATAGGACCTTTGATATAATAAACCTAACAAATCATACGAGGTGACCTATGTCTCAATCTATTTATTTCGGAACCTATACCAAAAAAGAATCCAAAGGAATTTACAAGGCCGCATTTGACCCTGAAGCAGGATCATTGAGCGATCTTAAACTCCTTGCAGCTGAGCCCAATCCAACCTATATCGCTTTTTCTGAAAAAGGAAATCTTTATAGTGTTGGAGCTGAAGATGGCAAAGGAGGGATTGCTAGTTTTACAGCCGATTTTCAACCGCTCAATCACGTTGTTGAAGATGGAGCACCACTCTGCTATGTCTCTGTCGATGACAAACGTCAACTAGTCTATGGGGCAAACTATCACAAGGGACAGGTTCTCGTATACAAACTAGAAGTTGATGGTAGCTTAACCTTTGTCGATCAAGACACTCACCAAGGAAGCGGTCCTCACGCCAACCAAGCCAGTCCGCATACCCACTATGCCGATCTGACTCCAGATCACTACCTGATCACGTGTGATCTAGGAACCGATAGTTTACATGTCTACGATCTTAGCGAGGAAGGAAAACTAAGTCTGATCAATCAGTATCAAACAGCACCCGGCGCAGGACCTCGCCACCTTGTTTTTCATCCCCATTATAAGACTGCCTATTTGATCAATGAATTAAACGCTACCATTGACGTGCTCTTCTACGATGGAATGGGAGAGTTCGAACATTTCCAAACCGTCTCTACTCTTCCTTCCGACTACGAGGGACAAAAATGGGCTTCTGCTATCAAGCTCTCAGCCGATGGAAAATTCCTCTACGCTTCTAACCGGACTCATAACTCGATCGCTGTCTTTCAAGTTTTGGCAGATGGCAGCATCGAACTGATTGAAATTGTTCCAACACATGGACTCAATCCACGCGATTTCACTATTAGTCCAGATCAAAACTACCTCATCGCAGCCCATCAAGATTCACCTAACGCAAGCGTCTTCAAGCGAAATCTAGCTAGTGGAAAATTGACCCTTTTATCCCATGACTTCTATGTTCCAGAAGCTGTTTGTACCGTTTTTCGTTAAGTCGTTTTAGTTGTCAAACCTCTAAAAAAATGATTAAATAGTGATAAAATAAATAGTTTATAGGAGAAACCTCATGAACCCAATGGATCTGTTTAACCAAGTCAAAGAAATGATCGAAAAGAAAGATTTCGATGCTGCAAAGAAATTTGTGGATGACAATAAAGATAACCTTGGTGACTACCTTGAACAAGCCAAAGGGCTTGTTTCCGGAAACGAAATGGTTAGCGGTGCCTTGGACAAAATCAAAGGCCTATTCTAATAGATTTACTCCTCAACTACATAGTTGAGGAGTTTTTCTTTGGCTCAATAACAAAAAAATCCTTGAGAAAACTCAAGGATCTTTTTAATCTAGTAAACTAGCTTATTTTTTCAAGTTGTAGAATGATTTCAATCCACGGTATTCAGCTACTTCACCAAGTTGATCTTCTATACGAAGCAATTGGTTGTATTTAGCGATACGGTCTGTACGTGAAAGTGAACCAGTCTTGATTTGTCCTGCGTTTGTTGCAACTGCGATGTCAGCGATTGTTGAATCTTCAGTTTCACCTGAACGGTGTGATACAACGGCAGTGTAACCAGCTTCTTTAGCCATTTCAATAGCTTCGAAAGTTTCAGTAAGTGTACCGATTTGGTTAACTTTGATAAGGATTGAGTTAGCAGCACCTTCTTGGATACCACGTGCAAGGTACTCAGTGTTTGTTACGAAGAAGTCGTCACCAACCAATTGGACTTTCTTACCAAGACGTTCAGTAAGAGCTTTCCATCCTTCCCAGTCGTTTTCATCCATACCATCTTCGATAGTGATGATTGGGTATTTGTTAACCAATTCTTCAAGGTAGTCGATTTGTTCTGCAGATGTACGAACAGCAGCGCCTTCACCTTCGAATTTAGTGTAGTCGTAGACTTTACGTTCTTTATCGTAGAATTCTGATGATGCACAGTCAAATCCGATGAATACGTCTTTACCTGGTACATATCCAGCAGCTTCGATCGCAGCAAGGATAGTTTCAACACCATCTTCAGTTCCTTCGAAACGAGGAGCGAATCCACCTTCATCACCTACGGCAGTTTCCAAACCACGTGATTTAAGGATTTTCTTAAGAGCGTGGAAGATTTCAGCACCGTAACGAAGAGCTTCTTTAAATGTAGGTGCACCAACTGGCAAGATCATGAATTCTTGGAAAGCGATTGGAGCATCTGAGTGAGAACCACCGTTGATGATGTTCATCATTGGAGTTGGAAGAACTTTAGTGTTGAATCCACCAAGGTAGCTGTAAAGTGGGATTTCAAGGTAGTCAGCAGCAGCACGAGCTACAGCGATAGACACACCAAGGATTGCGTTTGCACCCAATTTACCTTTATTAGGAGTTCCGTCAAGAGCGATCATTGCACGGTCAATAGCTTGTTGATCACGTACATCGTAACCGATGATTGCTTCAGCAATAATGTTGTTCACATTGTCAACCGCTTTTTGAGTTCCAAGACCACCGTAACGAGATTTGTCACCGTCGCGAAGTTCTACCGCTTCGTGTTCACCAGTAGAAGCTCCTGATGGAACCATACCACGTCCATGAGCACCTGATTCAGTATAAACTTCTACTTCAAGTGTTGGGTTACCGCGTGAGTCTAGGACTTCGCGAGCGTAAACATCAGTAATAATTGACATTTCTTACTCTCCTTATTGAGTTATATTTTTTACTCCTCTATCATATCGTAATTAGGCTATTTTTTCAAGAAAAAACAAGGAAAACATCGAAAATTGAGAAGTTTTTAACAAGAAAACGGTTCCAGTTACAGTTTCACCTTCGTTTTCATAGCTGATTTAATTTTTTCGCATTCCTCTACTCTTCCGCTTGGCTTTATGCTATACTTAGCTTATGACAGATATTAATAAAACCATTTTAGAAAAAGCTGCAGGCCCTAGTCGTTTCAATCCTGATGAGCAGCGTCGATTTTTGGAAACCTATGAGGAGCGCGTGATTGCTTCATGTACCTTGGTGGAGGCAAGGGAAAGTAAGTATCTGGAGCATTACTCGACCATCCTTACGGAGATTTCCGAGCGCTTTGATCCTGTCTTGGTCAAGATTTCTCCCGCCCTAGATGAAAGCAGCCAACTCCAGTATTTGAAAAAGACCAAGGACCTCGGTCTGGTTGCCAGTATCGTTTCAGATGACTGTCGCCATTCACCATTTGGTTTCATCATTCATACCGACCACCCATCTGGAATAGATCCAACCGATCTCCGTCTCCAGTATCCAGATCTCTTTGAGAAGAAGCAGGAAACTTCTGCTCCAGAAAAGAAATCATTTTGGAAACGCCTCTTCGGCTAAAGAAAACCAATTGAAAAGGGAAGCCCCTCTTTCAATTGGTTTTTAGTTTGTTTTCATTTTTAAAAGATTGCCAATATTCCGAGCACAGGAAATGAGATTGCTCTCTGCCTGTGCAAGTGCTTCTGTCACCTCACAAGGCCCTGTTAGGATAGAGAAAGCAGCGTCAATGTGATGACTTGGAAAAGCTGGTAAATCTGAGGCTAGAGCCCCGCAAATTGCAAGGACTGGGATCTGGTCTGGGGTTCTTTGAGCAACCCCAACAGGTGCTTTTCCGGAGAGTGACTGAAGGTCCATCCTGCCTTCCCCAACGACGACCAGATCTGCTTTTTGCACTATGCGATCAAAATCAATTAAATCCAGACTCTTCTCAATTCCTGAAGAAATCTGCCCTCCTGCAAAGGCGACCAAACCAGCTGCCATGCCCCCGCCAGCACCAGCTCCCTCTATAGTTAATATTCGTGAATCTACTAGCTGATAAAACTTTTGCATGGCCTGATCCACCGCTGGAAATAGGAGAGGATTTAACCCTTTTTGCCCTCCAAAAATATAGGTTGCTCCTTGACTACCACAGAGAAGATTGGTCACATCTGTTAAGACTTGGAGATCAATCTCTTGTAGCGCCTTGGGAACCGCACTGGTATCTATTCTAGCCACACGACCGAGTGAAGCACCTATAGGACGAAGCAAATGACCTTGCTCATCATAGAAAGCTACACCTAAGCCAGCAGCCATTCCGATGCCACCATCATTGGTTGCAGAACCGCCAATTCCCACACAGATCGTTTTGATCCCTTGATCAACTAACTGCAAAATGAGTTCACCAATTCCTCTTGTTTCCAGTTCAATAGGATTTCGTTTTTCAGCTGGAATAGAGGCTAAACCGACAATCGAGGCCATTTCAAAAAAAGCCATCTGGTCCCTTTGATAGTAGGGCATTGAAACAGGCTGTCCAAATGGACCCGTCACTTGAGTGTGGTACTCAGTTAAATTCAGAACTCCAGCGAGAGTATCCATGGTCCCTTCGCCACCATCCCCGATAGGAAGAAGGTCAAAGGTAGCATTTGGTAGGGCTTCTTGAAACCCCTTTTTTAAGGACTCTGCTACTTGTTTAGCAGATAAGGATTCTTTAAAGGAATCCGGTGCTAGTAGAATATGCATCTTGTATCCTTTCCATGCTTGTCTAGAATCTCAAGAACAAGTCTTAAATCCCTTGTCTCAATCCGATAAGAAGCTAGTCTTGACACGATTGGCTTGGCCATAAAGGCAATCCCCATTCCGGCAGTCTTTATCATAGGAAGATCATTGGCACCGTCCCCTATGGCAATGGTTTGACTTGTTTGAACATGATAGTCTCTAGCCCAGGTCAAAAGGGTTTCTTTTTTCTTCTCGGGCGTGACAACTTCACCGAGCACTTTTCCTGTCAAACGGCCATCAGCAACTTCCAATCGATTGGCTTGGACGAGATCAATTCCTAGAGACTGAGCGATGGGATCAATGACTTCATGAAAACCACCTGAAACCAAACCGATCTTGTATCCTCTTAGACGAAGTTCAGTGATCAAGTCACCTGCCCCTCTTGTTATATCTATCTGCTCCAAAATTTTTGGAAAGACGGAGGTCTCCAAGCCCTTCAAAAGCTCCACTCTTGCGTGTAAAGAGGTAGCAAAATCCAAGTCTCCATTCATTGCCCCTGCTGTGATCTCTGCCACTTTTTCTCCCATATCAGCTGCTTGAGCCAGTAGATTAATTCCTTCTTGTCGGATCAAGGTTCCATCTACATCCATGACAAGGAGTCCTGAAACTTTCTTCATTTTTTCCCTCTCTTTACTTCTCCCTTACTATACAAAAAGAGGTAGCAAATTTCAAGTTTCAAGAGTAAGCTAATAAAAAAAAAACGACCTTCAAACAGGTCGTTTTCTATCCTTAGAAGCGAATTTGCTCCCGCGTTTTTTCATATGAAGTAACAAAGCGGTCAGTTACTCCTGCTTCTACCATTTCCAAAGCATCTGAGATGACTTTGAAGGAAGCCGCATAATCGTACTCTCTTTCGAAAATATATAGCGATTCGTCAAAAGCCGCTTGTACATGATCATCAAATGAACGGTAACGATTCGAGTATTGCAATAATTGCTCTGTCAACGTCGCATTTTGCACAATTCGATAAGCCGCTTCTTCCAGTTCATTCATATCATTTGTTAGGATATCCAATAAACGGTTGGTTGTTTCAATATCGACTTTTTCGCCTTCCAATTCATTCATCAATGCTTCAGTATTGTTACTTGCTGTGAAGAAAATTTCTAAGAATTCTTGAGGAATTCCTGGCAAGTTTCGCTTATCCATGTAGCGTTTGATCGCATGCAAACGGTTGGCATAGATATTAACCTTTTGGCGAGCATTGGCATCGTCTTTTTCAATTTTTGAAAGGGAATTGCTTAAGTTGATTTGTTCATCTTCAATTTCTTTCAAACGAGTTTCAATCGCTTCTAATTCCTCTTCAACGATGGAATAAGCTTTTTGTGTTTCAGATGAATCTTTCAAAGCATCCTCCACCACATCTTCTTGTGAAGACAATTCAGCTTCCAACTCTTTTAACTGTTGGCTAAAGGCTTCATTCAAGACAAAGGTTTTACCAAGACGTTCTACTTCCGTTGCAAGGTTTTTATTGTTTTCCTTTGCATGGTTCAAATAACCAGGCAATTGTTTCACTAACTTCTTGACAACTTTTTGCGATTCAATCTCACGGGTAAAAATGTGATACAAAGCATCGATCTCTTCTTGAATTTGCTCATTTTCGTAAATGGCATTGTCCAATTCAAGAGCTGATACATTTGCCATGTTATTCTTCAAAGAAGCATGCAATTGTTGGAAGCGAGATTCAATATCCGTTTCAGTAAAATGATAACCAGATTCTAAAAGCTTGCGGTAGCCACTTTCCAAATCTTCCAATTGATCCGGAAGTTTTGATTGAAGGGCTGTGACAATTTCTGGTACCCGCTCTACAATTTGTTTTAAAGCAACAATATGATTTTCAGCAGTATCAAGAATTTCAGCAGCCTCAACAGGGTCCCCTGAAGAATTCAGAGTGACAAATTGTGAAAATTCAGATTGAATATTCCCAATTTGCTTTTCAATTTCAGGAAGAGCACTACCATAACGATCTGGATTCGAAGTAACTTCTTTTTGAAGTTCCTCAAACATATCTAAGGCATGGACAACACGACCGCTATTCTTTTGCTCTTGCTCTTTCAGATCTGAAAGGGCTTGGCGAATCGCCTTGATATCCTCCTCGATTAATTGGATCTGACTTTCGATATTGTCAATGGCTTGTTTGGCCTTCATGAAACGGAAAGAATTATTATAACCTTCTGCTTCAAATAGATTGTTTTCAATATCAGCAAATGAATTCAAGGATAAGTCTACCCATTTTTGATTCCATTCACGAAATGCCACTTGACTTTGACCAATCAAATGCATGTTTTTGACAGCCTCTACTTCATCGTTGACCGGAAGGTTGTATAACTTTTCTTTTCGTTCTTCCAGTGCTGCCAGTAAGGCTTCATTTCTTTTTCTCAAAATCACTGCAACCACATATCCTACAATCAAGATAAGGGCTACAATAAAGATGAGAGCAATTAGTCCACTAGACATATAAAAACTCCTTCATCGTATTACTTGAGCGTAATCCTTGTAATTATACCATAAAATATCCATTAATGGGAAGTGTTCAGTGAATTTTATACATCGAGAGTACTATATTCAGCGTTTTCTTCGATAAATTCACGACGCGGTTCTACTCGGTCCCCCATCAACATATCAAAAATCTTATCCGCTTCGGCAGCATCATCTACGGACACGCGTGCCATCAAGCGGTGTTCAGGGTTCATGGTTGTTTCCCAAAGCTGGTGATCATCCATTTCCCCAAGACCTTTGTATCGTTGAATCGTTGGTTTTGAGCGACCTTCTGAATAGCGTTCCAAAGCGGCAGCTAATTGTGCTTCTTGGTTCGCACCCGGTTGGATATATTCTTTGATTTCACTACCGACTTTTACACCATAGATTGGTGGTTGAGCGATGTAAACATATCCTGCCTCCAAAACTGGTTTCATATAGCGATAGATCAAGGTTAACAGAAGGGTTCTAATATGGGCGCCATCGACATCGGCATCTGTCATGATGACTAATTTTTGATAACGAGCTTTTGATACGTCAAATTCTGCACCAAAACCGGTACCCATAGCGGTAAATAAACTCCGGATTTCTTCATTGGCTAGAATTTTGTCCATGCTAGCTTTTTCCACGTTGAGGATTTTCCCACGAATAGGGAGAATCGCCTGGAACTCTCGGTTTCGACCTGACTTTGCAGATCCTCCGGCTGAATCCCCTTCGACGATAAAGAGTTCTGTTTCTGCTGGGTTGTTTGAAGAACAATCTGCCAATTTACCAGGAAGGTTTGAGATTTCTAAACCAGATTTCTTGCGGGTCACTTCCCGCGCCCGCTTAGCAGCGACCCGAGCCTTAGCTGCTAAAATCCCTTTTTCGACGATTTTCTTAGCAATTTGCGGGTTTTCCAATAGAAAATCAGAAAAGGCATCACTAAAGAGTCGGTTGGTAATTTTTACAACTTCTGAATTCCCAAGTTTGGTCTTGGTTTGTCCTTCGAACTGTGGGTTAGGATGCTTAACCGAGATTACTGCTGTCAACCCTTCCCGGACATCTTCCCCAGTTAGATTGTCTTCGTTTTCTTTTAAGAGCTTATTTTTCTTGGCATAGTCATTGATGACGCGAGTGAGGGCTGTACGGAATCCCTGCTCATGGGTTCCACCTTCATGGGTATGGATATTATTGGCAAAACTCATGACGGTTTCGTGATAGCCGGTTGTGTATTGCATGGCTACTTCAACCGTAATATCATCCATTTCGCCATCTGTGTAGATCGGTGTTTCAAAGATAACATCCTTGTTTTCATTGATGTATTCTACATAGCTTGAAATACCACCCTCATAGTGGTAATCTTTCGTTTGCTCCTGCCCTTCACGCTTGTCCGTGATCGAGATGCGCAAGCCACGATTCAAGAAGGCTAATTCTTGAATCCGCTTGTTCAACTTGTCAAAGTCAAATTCAGTAGTTTCTGTGAAAATTTCTGGATCTGGAATAAAGTGGACGGTTGTCCCTGTTCGATCGGTCTCCCCGATGATTTTCAAGTCATCTACAACATGGCCTCGACGATATTCTTGGTAATGGATACTGCCATTTTTGTAGACACGAACATCCAGTGACGTGGACAGGGCATTCACGACGGAAGAACCTACCCCGTGTAGACCACCAGATACCTTATAGCCACCACCGCCGAATTTTCCTCCTGCGTGAAGTACGGTAAAGACGGTTTCAACAGCAGGACGACCTGTCTTTTCTTGGATATCCACTGGGATTCCCCGTCCATCATCGACAACCGTGATGGAGTTATCCGCTTCAATAAAAACTTCAATATGGCTAGCAAAGCCGGCCAAGGCTTCATCAATCGAGTTATCTACGATTTCCCAGACCAAGTGATGGAGACCTTCTTTTGAGGTAGATCCGATATACATCCCCGGACGCATCCGCACTGCCTCTAGTCCTTCCAAGACCTGAATTTGACTGGCATCGTATTCTTGTGCTTGAACTTCTTGCTGTTTATCCTCTGTCATAATTTCCCTTTTCTATTCAAATATAAACTGGTGTAATTGGGGCATGGTATCAAATAAATAAGTTGTGAGACCTGCTGCCTTTCCAGCTTCTATATCGATCGGACGATCTCCGATAACCAGGCCGTCTTGGATGCCATATTTTTCCTTTAAATAAAGCATAGAGGCTGGATCTGGTTTGCGAGGGAACCCCTCGTCTGCTGTTACAATCTCCGTAAAGAAAGACGCGATACCCGTCTGATCAATGAGAGTCAATACTTGGCGATCCCGATGGGATACCAAAAAATGATGACCTCCTTGTAATTGAATCTCTTCTAGCAACTCTTTCGCTCCCTCAAACAGTACCGGCTCTTGCAAGGCAACGGCTTCTTTTTTCTTATATTCTGTACGAAATTCAGAGATATGAGGTGCAAAGGTAGCAATCGCATCCTGTGTTGAGATTTTTAATGCTGCATAAACAGAATCATGATCAGCTTGGATGTGAAAGTCCTTCAATGTCGCTACAAAGGCATTTGTGGACATTTCGTAATTATCCAACAGCGTCCCACCAAGATCCCATATAAAATCATGATAATTCATAGTCAATATTATACCACAAATGGACAAAAAAAATAAGCCAAAACCCTCATTTAGGGCGGATTTTAGCCATTTTTTACCTTCGTTTCGTTTTACATCAAAGAGAAGGCATTTCCTAGCAGAAAATGCCTCTCTCCCTTACAAAAACTGTGGCCCAAAGCACATTTTTAGGCGTCTCCAAAGACGTCTTGGTAAAGCATCCCTTGGCGAAGACTTTGGGCGTCTCCTCCAAAATGGTCTACCAAGGCATAAGCCAAGGCTAGGGCAGTTGAAGGACCACGACTGGTTAGAAGGTTGCCATCCTTGACGACTGTCTCCTTTAGATACTGTCCGTCTTGAATCTCCTCTTCAAAGCCATCGTAACAGGTATAGTGTTTATCTTTTAAGAGACCGGCACGCGCCAAGACAATGGGAGCTGCACAAATCGCAGAGATGGTTTTTCCTTTGCTACTTTCTTCTTGAAGGGCTGCAATCAATTCTGGATTATCCCGTAAATTCACTGCTCCTGGCATTCCACCTGGTAGAAAGATCCCATCATAATCTGACAAGTCTCCATTCCAGAGACGGTCTACTTCCACCGAGATTTGGTGAGAGCCTGTTACAGTCTCTTCCATGCCAATAAGGTCACAGTCAATCCCTGCACGTCTCAAAACATCGACAATGGTCAAAGCTTCAATTTCTTCAAATCCATTTGCTAAAATCGTTGCTACTTTTTTCATCTTCATTCCTTCTTTCTATTGCGCTCCTTTAAGGATGACTTTTTTACGGATCGGCACCTGCTCCTTTGGCTCTTTCTTTTTGCTACTATGATTGTAAATCGAGAGAACCAGACCAATACCGATCAGGTTACTAATAATAGAGGAGCCACCTTGAGAGATAAAGGGAAGGGGAATCCCAGTCAATGGCAGTAGCCCCGTCACTGCTCCAACATTTTCAAAAATATGAAAGACCAACATCATAATAAACCCAATGGAAATATAGGTATAAAATTGGTTATTGGACCGTAGAGTGATTTTTAAAATTCGGTAAATTAAAGCTACATAAAGAATCAAAAGCAGGAGAGAGCCAACAAAACCGAAGTCCTCTGCTACTACTGTAAAAATCATATCGCTTTCCCGAACAGGGACCAATAAATTGGAGACATTAAATCCTTGTCCAAAGAGACCACCGCTAGCAATAGCCAACTGTCCTTGGGCTTGCTGATAGGTTGTTGTTTGGGCATAATCAAAGGGATTTAACCAGGCAACGATCCGATTCATTTGGTAAGTAGGCATCCCTACTTGCTGGTGAAGAAAAGCACGGCCACCTTCTGATAAAAAGAGAAAGAGAAAGCCTGCTACGCCACCCGCTACAAGTAAGATCACCGGAAAAATAATTTTCCAGGAAACTCCTGAAACCAGCACCAAGCCTGAAAAGATGGCTAAGAATACCAAAGCCGTTCCCAAGTCCTGTTGTAAAGCCAGTAAGACAAAAACAGGAATCGTATAAACAATCAACTCGAGGATCAAAAACCAATCTTGTCGCAACCAGCGCTCACGCCCTTTGTTTCGTTGTAAAAATAAGACAATCGAGCGTGACAACATCAGAATAAAGGGAATCTTCATAAATTCTGAAGGCTGAAATAAAGTGATATTGCCATAAGCCACCAAGTTTTTAGCCCCTGTTGAAGCCACCAAGTTGGGATTATAAAAAACAAGAGGAAGAACCATCAAGGCCAAACCGAGTATATAGAGAAAGGGAGTGATTTTCCAAAGAAATTTTGTGCTAAAAATCGTCACAATGAGGCAAATAAGAACTCCTAGACCAATCCAGGCCAATTGTTGTCCCAAAAAAGGCCAGACCCATTGGGGATAATCGTGAGAAACCGCGACATAAACAGATAAGATCCCAATCAGGAGAAGAATAAGGACAATCGTAATAATCGAATAATCCAGGTGTACCTTCCAGTACTGCTTTTTCTTCATTCACATTCCTTTCTAAAAAGGTGATAAATTCAATTAATAAAATAACATTTGTAGAATCAAGCTAGATCCTGCTACAAAAAACCAAGCTATCAAGCCAACTAAAAGAGGAGCTGCTCCAGCAGCGCGGAACTGTTTCCAAGAAACCTTACTGCCGATTCCAACCAAGGCCATAGCCATAAAGAGATGAGAAAGGTCCTTTAGGTAAGGAAGGACTACCTTAGGAACCACGCCGATAGAAGATAGAATGGAAGCCACAATAAACCAAATGATAAACCAAGGAATAATTTGTTTCACCATTCCTTTGTTACCTTCCTGGTACTGACTCTGATACCATTTTAAACCGATCATGCCCAAACAAACCGGCACGATCATGAGAGCCCTTGATAATTTTACAATCGTCGCCATTTCACCAGCCGCTTTACTGTAGGAAAAGGCTGCCGCTACAACAGATGATGTGTCGTTAATAGCTGTCCCTGACCAAAGGCTAAATTGAAAATCAGACATGTGCCATAAATGACCTAATAGCGGAAAGATAAAGACAGCCAAAATGTTAAAAAAGAAAATGGTTGACATGGATAGAGCAATTTCCTCTTCATCTGCTTCAATGATGGGCGCGGCGGCAGCGATAGCTGATCCACCACAAATAGCTGTTCCAAAACCGATTAAGGTTCGTAAATGAGATTTCAGATGAAAGACTTTCCCAAAGATCACAGCAGCAAGAAAGGCAACCGCAATAGTGGGCAAACTAATCTTCAGGGAAGAGACCCCTGTAGAGGCAACGGTCGCAATAGGCAAGCTAAAACCCATGAAGATAATCGAATACTGCAACAATTTCTTACCGGACCAATTGAGTCCTGGCCGCGACGTCTCAGGCAGGTCTACCAATTCATTGAGGACAATTCCTAAAATCAAAGCAAAGACACTTGAGCCAATGATGGGAAAGAACTTTCCCAAAAACATAGCGCCCAACGCTAATACAAATGCAAATGCAAGTCCAAATCCCTTATTTTTCATTCTCTATTTTCCTTTTTGAAAAAGTTGGCTGTTTGCTCAACAAGTCGTTCTCTCAATGTCGTGTGAAGGGGCAATACCTGTTGCAAGCTATCTAAAATTTGTTTTCCATATCGTTTGGTCACCACTCGCTGGTCTAATAGGAGCACTAAAGATTCCTGTTCTTGGAAACGACTGGTTCTCCCAATGGCCTGCTTTAGTCTCAAAATCGCGACTGGCAGACTATAGTCATAAAAAGGGTTCTTCCCCTCTTGTCTGAGTTGGCTATTTACCTTTTGAACCATATAGTTTTTAGGATTATCAAAAGGCAAACGCGTGATGATTTGAATCACTTCTCTTTGTTGGGAAAAATCGACTCCCTCCCAGAAGCTTCCTGTTCCCAATAAAATCGTACTCTCTCCACGATCAAATCGTCGTTTAATATTGGCTGCATCCCCATTTCGGTACTGAGCCAAATGAGGAAACTTCAAAGCAGCTGAGGTCTCCAGTAATAATTCTTTTGAAGTGAATAAAAGAAAGATTGGTTTTCTAAGAGGAAGCAACTCTTCGATCAGTCGACTGATTTCAATTGCATACTCTGATGAAGACAGGGAAACCACATCTGGAAAATCAATTGGTAGGAGCATTGCCTGGTGTTGCTTTAACTGGGTTGGAACCTGGTAGATTTGCTGCTCTTGGTAACCTAATAGAGAAGGCAAATTCACCTTTTTACTAATAGCGATGGTCGCTGATACAAAGAGCACGGGCACTTCTTCAGGAACAAAATCCCTAAAGGAACATAAATCCTCAACTCCTGCATGAAGATGAAGGATTTGGTGTCTATCGACCACTTCTTTATCTATCCAAAAGGTCTGGTAGCGCTCATCAAATAATTCTCTTAGTTTCTCTAAAGAGTCGTTTTTTAATTCCGATACATCTTGACGTATTTTGGCCACTGTTTGATCGGATAAAACTGCCGTTTTTCCTTGCTGGATTTCTTTGGAGCAGGCATTTAACTCAAATTGAATACTCTCCAACAAACGCCGTTGCAGAAGATCTTTCTCCTCCTCAATTGCGTGTTGCAGGCTCATTAGAAGAGATTGCAAGGTCTCTTCTCTCTGTGAAAACTGCTCCAAAGCAAAGAAGAGTTTTTGTGCTTCATCCACAACCAGGACAGTCTCTTGAAGCAGACTTTTGTCATCTTCTAGGCGGGTTAAAAGATAAGCATGATTGGTCAGAATCACCCGGCTAGTTTTTACTTTTTCCTGGCCAAGACGCCAGAAATCTTCCTGATAAAAAAGTGAATGCTTCGACAATTGGCCATCGTGACTTATTTCAGAGACAAAATGGGCATGACGATAAAGCTGGCCAATCTCACTTAACTCTCCTGTTTCTGTCATGGTTAGCCAAACCAACAGTTGCATCTTAAAGCGTCGGATCATCCGATTATCTGAATCACTCTGTAAGGTCTCATAAAATTTATCAAGTTGGATGTAATCCTTGGGACTTTTCAGGCTATGAAAGGGGATTTGGAAAAGATCCTGAATAGCCTTTCCTTCCTTTTTCATTATTTGATCCTGAAGAATTTTAGTCGGTACACTCACAAGGATACGCTTAGAGGTTTTGGACAATAGCGTTAACAGATAGGCGTAGGTCTTCCCAATTCCTGTCGGAGCCTCTATAAAACTTGGAAGAGGCTGACGCAAACTTTCCTCGAGATAAGCCACAAATTGACTCTGCTCCGGATAAGCCTCCAATCCCAACAACTGCATATTGAGTTCAAATTGTTCAGATAAATGGTAGCTTTCCAGAAACTGCTGTGGCTTTCGCAAATAGAGTCCATGAACTTCGAATAAATGAGACGGCAAAAAGAGGCTACTGTCTTCAAGTGCATCTTCTATCAACAGCCGTGATTCATAAATCAAACAATCTGCCATCGAAAGGAGGTTCTCAATCAATCCTCTTGGTAAGCTCGCAATTTTTTCTCTTAACTTCAACAGCAACTGGGCTGTTGCCATAGCATCAGCTAGGGCAGAGTGAGCATGATGCAACTCAATGTCCAGTTCAGTCGCAAGTGCTCCTAAATTGTAACGTTCCAAAGTAGGATAGAAAATTTGAGACAATTCGACCGTATCAATTCGAGGAGTGGTTAGCTCAAAGCCTTCCCAAAAGAGGGCTTCTGCCAATAAATTCGCATCAAATTTGACATTATGGGCCACAAAGACGGCATCTTCTATTAACTCAAAAATTTCTTTTGCCACTTGTGCAAACTCTGGAGCTTTTCGCAAGCGAGCATCTATCAGGCCAGTCAATTGTTTGATGTGCTCATCCAATCGTTCATGGGGATTCACATCCGTCTCATAGGATTGAGTGATCCTGCCATCTTCAACGATGACAATTCCAACCTGAATGATCTTGGCATTGCTTCCAGCACTGGTGGCTTCCAGATCCACAATGGCGTATTTCCGTTTCTGTCTTGTCATAGTACTTAAAATTATATCACGTTTGAGCAAGCTATGCAGATTTTTTTATCCTTTCAAGCCGACTTCAATCCTGTTATTTTCCTTGTAATTTGATACACTATTCTAGAAAGGAGTCCCAATGAAAATCTATCGAACTGTTAATCCTGTAGCTTATGAAAACACCTACTACCTTGAAAATGACCAGGCCCTTATCCTAGTAGATCCAGGTAGCGACTGGGCTACTATTCAAAAACAAATTGATCGCATAGGAAAACCAATCGTAGCGATTCTTTTAACCCATACGCATTACGATCACATTATGAGTCTTGAAAAGGTTCGTCAACAGTATTACTTCCCACCTGTCTATGTCCACCCAGCAGAATCTAGTTGGTTGTCTTCTCCTGTTGACAATTTATCTGGTTTGGATCGTCATGCAGATTTGCAAGATGTGATTTGTAAAGAAGCAGAGTTTCTCTATGAGATTCGCAGTGAGTATGACATAGCGGATTTCCACTTTTACGTTCTGGAGACACCGGGCCATTCGGCCGGTGGAGTCTCTATCGTCTTTCCCGACGACCACTTGGTCCTATCCGGTGATGCCCTCTTTCGTGAGACCATTGGACGGACCGATCTTCCAACTGGAAATGCTACACAGCTATTAAACAGTATCAGGGAAGAACTCTTTCCTCTTCCATCTTCCTACACCGTCTATCCTGGTCATGGCCCTGAAACTTCTATCGGACATGAAAAAATGTTCAATCCCTTCTTTAGGTAATCTTAAAAAGCCCTGTCTCATCCTTCCTGTACTAATTAAAGGATACAAAAAAGCAAGTGTGAACTTGCTTTTTTGTTATATTTTAAGGAAACGTCTCATGGAGATTGAAGAACCGATCGCTCCGATCAAAATTCCCAATCCAAACAAGGCACCGACCATAATAGGCACCAAGAGATTTGGGCTATATAGGTACAAGTTTTGGTCCGCTAAGTTATTGTTCATCGATGTGTAGACAACATTGTAGACATAGAAAACCAAGGCAGAAGGGACCACGGCTCCTAAGAGACCGATCCAAGCTCCTTCTAAAAGGAATGGCGCACGAATATAGCCACTTTTCGCACCAACTAGACGCATAATCTTAATCTCACGACTACGTGAAATAATAGTGATCCGAATCGTATTGGAAATCAAGAAGACCGCGATAAAGATCAATAAGGCTACACCAATCAAGCCCCAGTTTCGAATAAAGGTTCCAAGGGCAAATAAGCGTTGGGTATCTACCCCACCATCTTTAACTTCAGAGACCCCTTCAATTTTTTTGGCATCAGCCGAAACTTGCTTAACATATTTAGGAGCTGTGGTCTCTACATAATAGGCATCATAAAGAGGATTTGCATCTCCATCAAAAATCTTCCAGTTGTTTCCAGCTGTTTTGATCAGTTTATCATACTGTTCTTCCTTACTAGAAAAAACTACCTTATCGACATGTTTCATGGCTGTTAAAGCATCGTAGACTTTATGGTAATTTTCATTAGTGACAGTCTGACCTTCTTGTTCAATCTGTTCGCTCTGATCTTGAATATCTTTGCGCATGTATACTACAACCCGCACACTGTTTTGAATATCATCTGAGAGCTTGATGGTATTGGCAATGACAGAGGCAAAGATAGCAACCAAGCTAAGGGTAATCATAACCGAGCTGACTGCCGCAATCGTCATCCAACCATTTCGTTTCAAGCTTTTAAACGATTCGATTAAGTGTCGGAAAAATCTTCTAATCATCGTATCCGTACTCTCCTTCCGCTTCATCACGCACGACACGACCATTTTCAATCGCGATGACACGGTGACGTAAGGTATTTACAATTAAGCTATTATGGGTCGCCATTAAGACTGTGGTCCCTTGTAAATTAATCCGTTCCAAAAGATTCATGATCTCCCACGAATTATCTGGGTCCAAGTTACCAGTGGGTTCATCCGCAATCAAGACTTTAGGATTGTTTACAATGGCCCGCGCAATGGCAATCCGTTGTTGTTCCCCACCTGACAATTCATTCGGGAATGAACGAACCTTGTGTTTTAAGCCAACAAGATCCAAGACTTCCATAACGCGCTTTTTAATATTCCGTCGGCGTTCCCCAATAACTTGCATAGCATAGGCAATGTTTTCATAAACTGTTTTCTTTGGAAGCAATTTGTAGTCTTGGAAGACTACCCCAACGTTCCGACGCAACATAGGAATATCGCGTTTTTTGATTTTATCTAAATCAAAATCAGCTACTTTCAAACTTCCTTTATCGTGTTTTACTTCACGGTATAAAAGTCGAATAAAGGTCGACTTCCCTGCACCAGAAGGTCCTACAATATAGGCAAATTCTCCCGGTTCAATTTGGACCGTTACCCCTCGAAGGGCCGTAGTCCCGTTGTCATACTTTTTGACAACATCTTTCATTTCAATCATTGACATGTAATGAAATTCCTTTCATTCTTTTTAGGTATCCACTTTAGGTTATTGGAGTCTCCATTTGAGATAGGCATCGATAAAACCATCGATATCTCCATCCATCACCCTATCCACCTGCGCAACTTCGTAGTTGGTCCGGTGATCCTTAACCATCGTGTATGGGGTAAACACATAAGAGCGGATTTGACTTCCCCAAGTGATTTCTTTCTTATCCCCTTTTAGAGAATCCACTTCTGCAGCTTTTTTCTCTTGCTCTAATTGATAGAGTTTGGCTTGCAACATCTTCATAGCCCGATCACGGTTTCCGTACTGAGTCCGGTCAACCGTCGAAGCTACTACAATCCCTGTCGGAATATGTGTCAAGCGCACCCCAGTAGAGACCTTGTTGACATTTTGTCCACCAGCACCACCAGAGCGGAAGGTATCCATCTTGATATCATCATCTCGAACTTCCACTTCGATAGTATCATCTAATTCTGGCATGACTTCAACAGAAGTGAAGGAAGTATGCCGACGTTTGGCGGAGTCAAATGGAGAGATCCGAACCAAACGGTGAACCCCCATCTCAGACTTGAGAAGACCATAGGCATGAGGCCCTTCAAAGGATAAGGTCACAGACTTGATTCCAGCCTCATCACCAGCCTGATAGTCCAAGACTTCAACTTTAAAGCCGTGGGCATTTCCAAAACGTGTATACATCCGAAGAAGCATGTCGCCCCAGTCCTGAGCCTCTGTGCCTCCTGAACCTGGGTGGATTTCTAAGATAGCATTATTATTGTCATAGGGTTCAGACAATAGTAAGGTCATCTCATAGCTGGTCATTCGTTTGTCTAGTTCTTCTAACTTTTCGATCAATTCTTCTTTGACCGAATCATCTTCTGCCAAAAAGTCCAGTAAGATTTCAGACTCATCAAAGAGATCCACCATTTGATGGAAATTTTCATAGGTCTGCTTGAGTTCATTCAATTCCTGAGATGTTTTTTGCGCAGCAATATTATCATCCCAAAAATCAGGTTCTGTCATTTTATTTTCTAAAATGGCAATTTCTTCTTCCAATGCCTCTAAGTCAAAGAGACCCCCTGAAAGAAGCTAATTTTTCACGATTTGCGTCAATTTTTTGACGAATTTCTGAAATATCCATAAGTACCTCTTTCTATGTATCTAGTCTATTATATCATAACCTTCATTATTTGCCCACTTTCCAATATGGAACCTACTGGTTTACGACTATCAAACCAGCTTATTTTCAGTCTTTTTCTATTTATTTGTAACCTAATTGTTAGAAAAAAAGAACCGGATATGCTAGACTGATAGCATGACAAGAGTAGCTTTTATGTCCGATTTACATATTGATTCGAACCTCTTTGGCCAAGAAGAAATAGAGACCCTCATCACCCTTTTCAAGCAAGAAGAGATTCAACACCTCCATATCGCAGGAGATATTGCCAATGGCTTTGAAAAGATCTCACAAGATTTTATAGCCCAACTTCAACACCAAGTCCCCGTAACCTTCAGTCTGGGGAACCATGATATGCTGGGGCTATCAGAAGAATCTATAAAACCTTTTGAATTTCAAAAGATTTCCTTTTCAAAGCATACTCTTCTGGCCTTTTCAGGCTGGTATGACTATAGCTTCGTTCCCGCCATCTCTCCTCAAAAACATCTTCAAACTAAGAATCTGTTTTGGTTTGATAGACGCCTCAAACGAAGGGGGTCCGATCCAGAGATTACCAAAAATCTTTTGCAAGAGCTCCAAGAAGAACTGAAGCTGGTGGATCAACCCTTGGTCATCGCTATGCACTTTGTTCCCCACGCTCATTTTCTTATGCGCTATCCTTATTTCGAGCGTTTTAATGCTTTTCTCGGAAGCCAAGCCTTCCATGAACTTTTTAGGCAATTCCCTGTCAAAGATGTCATATTTGGACACAGCCACCACCGAATTTCAGATAGGACAATCGACAATATCACCTATCATGCCAGACCTTTAGGCTATGTTCGAGAATGGGAACTTTGCAAGCAATTCTTCGAAGACTTCCCTCAATTTGATTTTCCCAAACGGTATGATCCCTACAAACGCTATCGCAAAATAAAAGACCTGCCAGAATTTCAGGCATACAAGAAAAAACAACTTGCCCATGAATTCTCCCAAGCCATGACTATCCTTGAACTATAAAAAAATTAGTCCTCCTAGAATCAATTTAGAATGTAGACAAACTACTTTAAAATAAAATAAGTTAAGCGATTTTGCAAAAAAAAATTCCAATTTTTAAATCGATTCAAGAAAATACCGAAACTTTCCGCTGTGAGAAAAGTGCCTGAAACAATTACGTTTCAGGCACTCGGGAGTTTTGAGACCCTAGGCTCAAAACTAAGTCTTGGAACTTCGACGAAGTTCGCTGACGTCCGTACTCACCTAAGGAAAGTTTTTTATATGACTTTGTCTTCAATCTGAATTGGTCCCTCTGGAACCAATTTTTTTACTCTTCTGTATCTAAGAGATTTTTTGCAACGATTGCTGCGAGAATTCCTCCAACAATTGGAGCCAAGATAAAGATCCAAATTTGTTGAAGGGCCGCACCACCTACAAAGAGAGCAGGAGCCAAGCTACGAGCTGGGTTTACAGAAAGTCCTGTAATATTCAAACCAACAAGAATAATCAAAGTCAAGCTCAAACCGATCACAAGACCAGCGATCTTCCCATTTCCTTTAGAAGCTGATGTCACGGTCATGATGACCAAGATAAAGATAAAGGATGCAATCACTTCAAACAAGAAACCGCCAAATAGAGTCACTCCTTTAGCCAAGGCATTTTCACCAAGACTAGCGGTTGACATACCTGAATTGGACAAAAGGAAGAAGACAGTTGCAGTCGCAAGGAAAGCTCCCACTACTTGCGCTGCGATATAGTTGACCAAGTCTTTAGAAGACAAGCGTTTGTTGACAAACATAGCAATGGAAACAGCTGGGTTCAAGTGAGCACCAGAAACAGTCCCAATAGAGTATGCTGCTGCAACAATCGACAAACCAAATGCCAAGGCAATTCCTAAATGACCGAGACCTTCAGTCCCATTTCCAAAAACAACTGCTCCAGTCCCGATAAAGACAAGCATAAATGTGCCGATGACTTCAGCAATAAACTTTTTCATAATCAAGTTTCCTTTCTTAAAACTGTTGTCTAGTTTATCAAAAATCGACTCTTGCCTCAAGAAATATGCCTAGTCATTTTCTGTCAGATAAAAAAGCCATCCGAAGATGACTTTTCATACTTAAATCGCGTTTTTATCTTTACCTAGAGATCGTTGAACAGCTTTGACAATCTCAACAAGGACCACAATCATCATTGCACCTACAGCAACCACCAACCATTGCGTCAAACTCAAATTTGAAACATGGAAGAGTTTGTTAAATCCTGGAACCATGATGGTTGCCATTAAGAGAATAAAGGCAACTGGAATAGACCAGTTAAAGGTCTTGTTCTTGAAGAGTCCCACTTTAAAGATTGATTGGTAAACGGATTTAACGTTAAAGGCATGGAGCAATTGGATCAAACCAAGAGTTGCAAAGGCCATGGTAAGGGCGTCTGCATTCATCTCTGCATGACCTTGGTGCTCTGGGAAGAGAATAGCCCAACCGTATACACCAAGTACCAAGATAGTTTGGAAGATCCCTTGATAAAGGATAGCTCCAAAGACACCACCATCAAAGAAGTTAGACTTACGGCCACGAGGTTTGTGGCTCATGACACCTGGTTCAGCTGGTTCCACCCCAAGAGCGATAGCTGGTAGGGTATCTGTTACCAAGTTAATCCAGAGAAGGTGTACTGGTTGCAACACATCCCAACCAAAGAGGGTTGCAAAGAAGATGGTGAATACTTCAGCCATATTGGCAGACAAGAGGTATTGGATGGATTTTTGGATATTGGAGAAGACCTTACGTCCTTCTTCTACTGCTACAATAATAGTTGCGAAGTTGTCATCGGCAAGGACCATATCAGAAGCCCCCTTAGAAACCTCTGTACCTGTAATCCCCATACCGATACCAATATCTGCTGTCTTAAGTGATGGCGCATCGTTGACTCCATCACCTGTCATGGCAACAACTTTACCTTCTTTTTGCCATGCTTTCACGATCCGAACCTTGTGTTCAGGTGATACACGAGCATAAACAGAGTATTGCTTAAAGACTTTTTGGAATTCTTCATCAGAGAGTTCATTCAACTCCGCACCAGTGAAGACATGGTCTTCTGTATCATTTGGATCGATGATCCCCAAACGTTTGGCAATAGCTTCAGCCGTATCTTGGTGGTCACCCGTAATCATGATCGGACGGATACCCGCTTCCTTAGCGACACGAACAGCTTCTGCAGCTTCTGGGCGCTCAGGGTCGATCATGCCGACCAAACCAGAGAAGATGAGGTCAGATTCAACAATTTCAGATTCCAAGGTTGGAATTTCCTTACTTGTCTTATAAGCCATCATCAAGACACGAAGGGCTTGTTTGGCCAAGTCTTTATTGGTAGCAAGGATAGCTTGTTTATCTTCTTCTGTGATGGGGCGAACTTCCCCATTGACTTCAATACGAGTCACGCGCTTGAGCAGCTGATCAGGTGCACCCTTGACAGCGATAAAGTAAGAACCGTCTGCTTCCTTATGAATGGTAGACATGAGCTTACGATCAGAGTCAAATGGCAATTCAGCCACACGAGGCTCATCCTTCAAGACTTCACGGACATCAAAGTTGTGGTCCAAACCAAACTGTACCAAAGCAGTTTCTGTTGGATCCCCAATCAATTTACCAGATGGGTCTACCTTGGTATCATTGGCAAAGTTCATGACACGAAGAGTATTGTTGCTAGCAGCAATTTCACTTGCTGAGCTTTGCAATTTACCGTTGGTATACACTTTTTCAACAGTCATTTGGTTCATGGTCAAAGTACCTGTTTTATCAGATGCGATGATTTCTGTTGAACCAAGTGTTTCAACCGCTGGTAATTTACGAACGATCGAATTCCGTTTGGCAAGGGTTGTCGTCCCCAAAGAGAGAACGATGGTTACAATGGCAGGAAGTCCTTCTGGAATGGCCGCAACCGCAAGGGCTACCGCTACCATCAAGCCTTCCAATGGATGTTCACCACGAACGAAGACACCAACTAAGAAGGTAATCACTGCAATCACAACGATTAAGTAGGTCAAGGTCTTAGACAATTGGGTCAAGCTTTGTTTCAACGGTGTTTCCGTTTCATCCGCATTAGCCAACATATCCGCAATCTTACCAACTTCTGTATACATACCAGTGTTAGTTACAACACCAATACCACGACCGTAAGTTACGTTTGAGTTTTGGTAACCCATATTAACGCGGTCTCCAATACCTGCATCAGCTTCGACAAGTCCTGTCACATCTTTTTCTACTGGGACAGATTCCCCTGTAAGAGCTGCTTCTTCGATTTTGAGGGAAGCTGCTTCAAACAAGCGCATATCAGCAGGTACGACATCTCCTGCTTCTAGCAAGACGATATCCCCAGGCACCAATTCTTTTGAGTCAATCTCAATGACATGACCATCACGACGAACACGAGCCATCGGGCTAGACATATTTTTCAACGCTTCAATAGCTGCTTCAGCTTGACCTTCTTGGTATACCCCAAAGGCAGCATTCAAGACAACAACAGCCAAGATGATTATAGCATCTGTTAAGCCATCCATTCCTTCTGTAATCACAGAAAGTGCCGCAGCCGCAAGCAAAATGATGATCATTAAATCCTTAAATTGATCAAGGAATTTAGCTAGTAGGCTACGTTTTTCGCCCTCTTCCAACTCATTCCGACCATAAGTCGCTAAGCGTTCTTGAGCCTGAGCAGTTGACAAACCTTCGATAGATGAGTCCAAGTTCTTTAGGACTTCTTCTGAGGTCTGTGTGTAAAACAAGTCTTTATTTTGTTCTTTTGACAAAACAGTCTCCTCCTTTTTGGCCTCTTTTTACAAAAAAAGAGACCTGTTTTTTAAAAAAACAAGTCTCGCTGTTTAATATAGTGCCGGAAATAATTCGGAATGACGACACTATCGCGGTTAACCGCCAGCTACTCCCTTGAGTGGTATTATTATACCATTTTTATGGAATAAAGCAAGCAGGATCGCAAATAATTTCATAGATCCTATTCTCCCCATTCAACCAATAATTGATAATGGGCAAATTCTTGCTCCCCATCGAGCGTCATCAAGCGATAGGAAAGATGTAAACGACTATCCTCTAGTTGAAAGAGGTCTGTTGCGATCAAAAATTGCTGGATTCCCATCGGAGTTGGAATAACAGCCCCACCGTCTTCAAATTTGTAGAAGCGCATGATGGATTTCGGGCTTGAAAAGCGGGTCATAATCAGTTCAGCCTTAGAAAATTTCAAGGCAACTTTTTCCTTTTCTTCATTGGTATATAAAAGATAATGAAAACCAGCTTTTTCTTTCCACTCTCCTTGATAGTACTGATCGATGATTTCCATTTCTTCTCCAAATCGAATCGTATTTTGAATATGAATCTGCACCTTTGTCTCCTTCTCTTCTTTCATTGCTTCTCTATTCTATCAAATTTTACGCTTTTTGACTGCCCTCATTAGCCTCTAGATCGCAAAATAGGCTTTTTTTTGCTATAATAGACCCATGAATGAAAAAGTCTTTCGCGATCCCGTACATGATTATGTTCACGTGGATCATCCCATCATTTATCAATTGATTAATAGTAAAGAATTTCAACGACTACGCCGCATCAAACAACTGGGGACATCTGGTTTTACCTTCCACGGTGGGGAGCATAGTCGTTTTTCTCACTGTCTTGGCGCCTATGAGATTTCAAGACGCATTCTCTCAATTTTTGAAGAAAAATATGCAGATCAATGGAATTCTGATGAAAACTTACTGACCATGACAGCCGCCCTTCTTCATGACATCGGGCACGGTGCCTATTCCCATACCTTTGAAGGACTTTTTGGGACCGATCATGAAAAAATGACCCAGCTCATCATCACCAATCCTGAGACGGAGGTCAATCAAATCCTATTACAGGTGGCACCTGATTTTCCAAATCGTGTAGCCAGCGTCATTGACCACACCTATCCCAATAAGCAAGTGGTGCAGTTGATTTCCAGTCAAATTGATGTGGACCGAATGGATTATTTACTACGAGATGCCTACTTTACAGGTGCTTCCTATGGGAAATTTGACTTGACCCGCATTCTTCGCGTCATTCGACCGATTGAAAATGGCATTGCCTTTCAACAAAATGGGATGCATGCCGTTGAAGATTATGTAGTCAGCCGTTACCAAATGTATATGCAAGTCTACTTCCACCCAGCTACTCGTGCGATGGAAGTCCTCCTTCAAAATCTACTCAAACGCGCTCGAACTATCTATCCAGATCAGAAAGAGTATTTCCAACTGACTTCGCCTCGCTTGATTCCTTTTTTTGAAGAAGAGGTGACCATTGACGATTACCTGAATTTGGATGACGGTGTGATGAACACCTATTTCCAAGTCTGGATGGAGAGCCCGGATACCATCCTGTCTGATCTTGCTCAGCGCTATATCAATCGGAAAGTCTTTAAATCGATTCTATTTACAGAAGATAAGCGAAAAGACTTAGCAATCCTTGGAAAACTGATCAAAGAGGTTGGGTTTAATCCTACTTATTACACCGCCATCCATGAGAATTTCGATCTGCCCTACGATATTTATCGACCGGAGCTTGAAAAACCACGTACTCAGATCGAGATGATCCGAAAAGATGGTAGTCTAGCTGAATTGTCTCATTTGTCCCCACTCGTTGCAGCTTTAGCTGGAACCCGCTATGGGGACAACCGTTTCTATTTCCCAAAAGAAATGCTGGAAGCCAATGGACTTTTCAGTAAACAAGTGGAGGAATTCACTTCCTACATCACCAACGATTATTTTACAGGAGAGATGAATGGCCATTAAATTAGTCGCGATCGATATCGATGGTACGCTACTTAATTCAAAAAAAGAAATTACACCTTCCGTTTTTGAAGCCATTCAAGACGCAAAAGCTGCAGGTGTGAAAATCGTGATCACAACTGGTCGTCCCATCGCAGGTGTCTCAAACTTGTTAGCACAACTTCATCTCACGGATCCTGAGGATTATGTCATTACTTTTAATGGGGGCTTGGTCCAAGAAACTGCTACTGGAAAAGAAATCATCAAGGACCTTTTAGATTATGAGGACTATCTCGATATCGAGTCTCTGGCCAACAAACTCCAGATTCACTCTCATGCCATTACAAAAGACGGTATTTACACCAGTAATCGAGATATCGGACGCTATACTATTCATGAGTCTCAACTGGTCAATATGCCCCTTTACTACCGGACGCCTGAAGAAGTGCGAGAGAAAAAATTTGTTAAAGCCATGTACATCGATGAACCAGAAATTCTGGACGCTGCGATTGCAAAAATTCCAAGAGAATTTCAGGACCGCTTCACTATGGTTAAATCAGCTCCATTTTATTTAGAAATTCTCGGGAAAACGACCAATAAAGGAGCTGCCGTTCTCCATCTGGCTGAACAACTTGGAATCAAACAAGAAGAGACCATGGCTATTGGAGATGAGGAGAATGACCGCTCCATGTTAGAAGTTGTAGGACATGCTGTCGTTATGGAGAATGGCAATCCTGCCCTCAAAAAAATTGCTACAACTATTACCAAATCAAACGATGAATCGGGCGTAGCCTACGCCCTTAGAAAGTGGGTATTATAAGAAATGTATCATTACCAGCTAGGAATTTCTGCCACTGAGCATGATAACTTTGTTATTCAGAGTGACCAGACTAATCTCTTACAAAGTAGCTCATGGGCAAAAATCAAAGATAATTGGGGAAATGAACGAGTTGGTTTTTATCAAGAAGACCAATTAGTCGCCGTTGCAAGCATTTTGATTCAACCCCTGCCACTTGGCTTTTCCATGCTTTACATTCCTCGAGGCCCCATCATGGATTACCAGAACAAGGAACTAGTTTCATACGTGATGCAGTCCCTAAAAAAAATAGCCAAACAATACAAGGCCTTATTTGTGAAATTTGATCCAAGTCTTTTCTTGAGCAAACACTTGATTGGACAAGAAAATATGGAAACGACGGATGTACAAGCGATCATTGAAACCCTAACAAAAGAAGGGATTGAATGGACAGGCCCTACAAGTGATATGGGAGAAAATATCCAACCACGCTTTCAAGCCAATATTCATAAAGACTTTTTTACCGAACAAAACCTTTCTAAATCGACTCGTCAAGCGATACGAACTGCTCGAAATAAAGGGATCCAAGTGCAATTTGGCGGGATAGAATTGTTAGAATACTTCTCTTCCCTCATGAAAAAGACGGAAGCTCGGAAAAGCATTCATTTACGTGGAAGAGACTACTACGAGAAACTGCTGACAACTTACCAAGGACAATCCTACATTACCTTGTCTAGCCTTGATCTCGTAGAGAGGAAGGCCATGCTGACAAACAATCTTGAGAAAAATAAGGCTGAGGCTGAAAAATTCACAGAAAAAACTAAACCTGGAAAGGTAGAGAACAACCAGAAAGAAAAAGAACGCTTAGAAGAAGAGTTGCAATTTCTTGAGCAACATCTCCAAGCAGGCAGACAGGTCGTCCCTCTATCTGGTACCTTGACACTCGAATTTGGTGGGACATCTGAAAATGTCTATGCAGGGATGGATGAAGAATTCCGTCGTTACCAACCTGCCATCCTCACCTGGTACGAAACAGCTCAACACGCCTTCGATCGTGGTGCTTCGTGGCAAAATATGGGGGGAATTGAAAACTCACTAGGTGGTGGACTTTATCATTTCAAATCTAAATTCAATCCTGTCATTGAAGAATTTGTTGGGGAATTCAACCTCCCAACCAGCACACTCTATCCACTTGTAAACAAAGCCTACAAGATCCGGAAAAAATTAAGAAATAAACAATGAGGTAACCGATGACTTTCGCTATTCTGACCCAAAAAGAGTTCGCTAGCCATGCTAATAGCGCCTCCTATCGTTCCTTTATGCAGACACCTGAAATGGCTAGCCTTCTTGAGAAAAGAGGCTTTAAGATCCAGTATGTCGGTTGGAAAACAGGAACTCAAATTACCATCTCTGCCCTCCTATATTCAATTCCTATGACAGGCGGATTTCACATAGAAGTTAACTGTGGCCCAGTTATTACTGATCGTTCCCATCTTCAGGATTTCTATCAGTCTTTGCAGGACTATGCCAAGAACCAAGGGGCTCTAGAATTGATTATCAAACCCTACGATACTTATCAAACCTTCAATAGTGATGGTAATCCAATTTCAGAACCTAACCAAGACTATATTAACGAATTGACCCATATCGGCTATTCCTTTGACGGATTACAAACGGGATATCCTGGTGGAGAGCCTGATTGGCACTATGTAAAAGATATGGAAGGCATCACCGAAAAAGATCTTCTCAAGAGTTTTAGCAAAAAAGGAAAGCCACTTGTGAAGAAAGCGAAATCTTTCGGGATGAAACTGAAACGATTAAATCGAGATGAACTGCAACTTTTCAAGGATATCACTTCTTCTACCAGTGACCGTCGAAACTATCTGGATAAAACTTTGGATTATTACCAAACCTTCTACGATAGTTTTGGGGACAAAGCGGATTTCATGGTTGCTACTCTGAATTTCCACGATTACTACACCAATCTTGAAAAAGACCAAGGCAAACTAGCTCAGAAGATTGAGAAATTACAGAAGGATCTTGAAGTCAATCCACATTCAGAGAAAAAACAAAATCAACTTCGTGAATTTTCTAGTCAGTTTGAGACCTTTGAGGTGAGAAAGAAAGAAGCCAAAGAATATATTGAAAAATATGGTGACCAAGATGTCATCCTTGCAGGTAGCCTCTTTGTCTATATGCCGCAAGAATCTACCTATTTATTCAGTGGCTCTTATACAGAATTTAATAAGTTCTATGCTCCTGCTGTGCTCCAGGAATACATGATGCTTGAAACAATTAAACGTGGCATTCCAAGATATAATTTCCTAGGTATTCAAGGAATTTTTGACGGCTCAGACGGTGTTCTTCGTTTTAAACAAAACTTCAATGGCTATATCGTTCGTAAGATGGGAACCTTCCGTTATTACCCAAATCCTCTGAAATTCAAAGCCTTGTCCTTGATCAAACGAATCTTAGGACGCTCATAAGAAAACAAAAGCCAGCTTACTAGCTGGTTTTTTTAAAGATAAAAAAAGACGAGAAATATCTCGTCTTATTTATGTTCGATTAGTTTACGAAGTTCAACAATGCCAAGAAGCTTTCTGGATCAAGTGATGCACCACCAACAAGAGCTCCATCAACGTCTGGACAAGCCATGTATTCTGCAACATTTTCAGGTTTCACTGAACCACCGTATTGGACACGTACTTTGTCAGCTACTTCTTGACCGAAGTCAGCAGCTACAACGTCACGGACCACTTTACACATTTTTTGTGCGTCGTCTTGTGATGCAGATTTACCAGTACCGATCGCCCAGATTGGCTCATAAGCGATAACGGATGCAGCTACTTGCTCAGGAGTCAAACCAGCCAAAGCAGCAGATACTTGAGCACCTACGAATTCAGCAGCTTTACCAGCTTCGTAAGTTTCAAGACTTTCACCACAACAGATGATTGGAAGCAAACCATTAGCAAAGATAGCTTTTGCTTTTTTGTTGATGTCTTCGTCTGTTTCGTGGAAGTAGTCACGACGTTCTGAGTGACCGATTACCACGTAGTCCGTACCGATTTCTTTCAAAACTTGTGGGCTAGTTTCACCAGTGAAGGCACCAGCGTTTTCAAAGTAGCAGTTTTGAGCAGCAACTTTAAGGTTTGAACCTTTAGCTGCAGCAAGAACAGTTGTCAAGTCAAGTGCAGGAGCTGCAATCCCAGCTTCAACAAGATCAGATGAAGGAAGTTTTGATGCTACTGCTTCAACAAATGCTTTTGCTTCTTCTGGATTTTTGTTCATTTTCCAGTTACCAGCGATAAATGGTTTACGTGACATTTCACATACCTCGTTTTTCTAATTTTATACTACCTATTCTACCATAATTTTCGTCATAATGAAAGGTTGCACAAGCTCATTTTACTTTTTACCAAAATAAAAACCCCGTCTTCACGGGGTTTTCTGTCTGTCTATATAATTGTTAATCTGGGAACTAGATCGAATTAAGCTTCGATTTCAGTAACCATACCTGAACCAACAGTACGTCCACCTTCACGGATTGAGAATGTAGTACCTTGTTCAACGGCGATTGGGTGGATCAACTCAACGTCGATAGTCACGTTATCACCAGGCATTACCATTTCAGTTCCTGCTGGAAGTTCGATAGATCCAGTTACGTCAGTTGTACGGAAGTAGAACTGTGGACGGTAGTTGTTGAAGAATGGAGTATGACGTCCACCTTCTTCTTTAGTAAGGATGTAAACTTCACCTTTAAATTTAGTGTGTGGGTTGATTGAACCTGGTTTAGCGATAACTTGTCCACGTTCGATTTCATCACGTTGGATACCACGAAGAAGCACACCAACGTTGTCCCCTGCAAGACCTTCGTCAAGTTGTTTACGGAACATTTCAACACCAGTAACAACCGCTTTTTGGATTTCTTCTTTAATACCAACGATTTCGATTTCGTCGTTGACTTTAACGATACCACGGTCGATACGTCCTGATGCTACAGTACCACGTCCAGTGATTGAGAATACGTCTTCGACTGGAAGAAGCAATGGTTTGTCAGTATCGCGTTCTGGTTCTGGGATATACTCATCAACAGTGTTCATCAAGTCCATGATGATGTCTTCGTATTTAGAATCACCTTCAAGAGCTTTAAGAGCTGAACCTTGGATAACTGGAAGGTCATCACCTGGGAAATCGTATTCTGAAAGAAGGTCACGGATTTCCATTTCAACCAACTCAAGCAATTCTTCATCGTCAACCAAGTCAACTTTATTCATGAAGACGATCAAGTGTTTAACACCAACCTGACGTGAAAGAAGGATGTGCTCACGAGTTTGTGGCATTGGTCCGTCAGTAGAAGCTACTACAAGGATAGCTCCGTCCATTTGAGCGGCACCAGTGATCATGTTTTTAACGTAGTCCGCGTGTCCTGGAGCGTCAATGTGAGCGTAGTGACGTTTTTCAGTTTCGTACTCAACGTGCGCAGTGTTGATAGTGATACCGCGTTCGCGTTCTTCTGGAGCAGCATCGATAGACGCATAGTCTTTAGGTTGGTTAACTGCTGAAGGCAAGCGACGTGCCAAAACAGTTGTGATAGCTGCAGTTAGGGTAGTTTTACCGTGGTCAACGTGTCCGATAGTACCAATGTTAACGTGTGGTTTACTACGATCGTATTTTTCTTTTGCCATTTGAGTAAAAGCCTCCAATAAAATATATTTTATAGATAGACAGTAGGCAATACAGTCTAACTTTCCTTACTATTCTATCTAATTTTAGATGAAATTGCAAGCCTTTTACCTATATTTTCTTAATTATTCCTATTCTTATCTTTTATTTTTCCATCTGGCAGAAAGATCTTGATCCAGCTTTGAAAAATCTCCCGTTAAATCCCCTATTTCTTCTGATTCTGAATAAAAAAATCGGAACAAGGGTTCCGATTTTTTTAACCTGAATTTCGTAGTCCTGTAGCCACCCCATTGATGGTAATATGGATTAGCTTGTCCTGATCAGCCGGTAATTGACCAGTTCGTTGACGGCGAATCAATTCTAACTGGATATAGTTCAAGACGTTAAAGTACGGCATCCGATAGTCCAAACTTTCTTTCAGATAGGTATTTTCCGCAAGCAACTCTTCTTGTTCCTCAATCATTAGGATGATATCCTTGGTCAATTGCCACTCATGCAAAATAATTTGATAGATATTACGGACTTCTTCTTCCTCACATAATTGAGCGTATTCAAAGGCGATATCCATATTCGCTTTTGACAAGACCATGTCTACATTGGACAAAAGGGACTGGAAGAATGGCCAGTTTTTATACATGTAGCGAAGGGTTTCGATGTTTTCAGGATCCTCATCAATGAATTCTTTAAAGCTAGACCCCACTCCGTACCAACCTGGGAACATCACCCGACTTTGTGACCAAGAGAAGACCCAAGGAATCGCACGCAAGCCACCAATTTCTGTAATGGTCTTACGAGCAGCTGGACGGGAACCAATATTAAAGCTAGAGATGGCTTTAATCGGACTGGATTCAAAGAAGTAATCATAGAAATGCTCGTTCCCGAAGACCAAATCACGGTAGATATCGTAACTGCGATCGACCACTTTATCCATGACTTCCCCGAAGCGATCAAACATGGAGAGAGGGCTCTTTTGTTCTGAAATCATGCGGTTAATAGTTGCAGAAACAAGCATCTCAAGGTTGTAGTAGGCTGCATCCTTATTTCCGTATTTATTACCAATCACTTCCCCTTGCTCAGTTAGACGGATACGGTCATTAATCGATTTCAATGGTTGAGAAGTGATGGCTTCATAAGTAGGGCCACCACCACGACCAACCGTTCCTCCACGGCCATGGAAGAAGGTGATCTTCACGCCAAACTCATCCCCGATAGCGGTCAATTGTTGTTGCGCTTTAAAGAGGGTCCAACAAGAAGACAAGTATCCACCATCTTTGTTGGAATCCGAGTAGCCTAACATAATTTCTTGGTAATTATGTTTTGAAGCAATCCAACGTTTAGCAATAGGAAGAGACAAGTAACTTCTCATGGTTTCTTCCGAATGATCTAAGTCTTCAATCGTTTCAAACAAAGGGACAATTTGTACACGTGCTTTTTCAGTATCGATTAAGCCCACTTCTTTTAACATCACGGCCAATTCCAACATGTCTGATACACTTGTTGCATGGGAAATGATATTTTGACGGATGACTTCTTCTCCCAAACGGTCTTTCAATTCACGCGCCGTTTGGAAAATCGCCAATTCCTTTTCAAGTAAGTCAGACTTTTCGACATGGGTAGCTGATAAAATCCGTGGATCTTCCAAGAGTTCCTTCAAGAGAACCTGACACTTCTCATCTTCAGACAAATCTGAATAATGGTCATTGATCCCAGCAGATTTCAATAATTCAGCCACACAGGCTTCATGGACACTGGAATCTTGACGCATATCAATGGATGCAAGATAGAAACCAAAGACATCAATCGCCTCTAGAAGTTCTGCAAATTCACCAGAAATTAAATACTCTGATTTATTTTCCAATAAGGAGTTTTTGATCTTTTCAAGATCTTCTTTAAATTCTTGAGCAGATGCATATGCAGGAGACTCTTTTGCAGAAATTTCCTTTAAAGCTCCAGAGATACGATTACCGATATAATCGGACACTGGCCCTTGTTGATGAGCGCTTGCTCCCAATAGTCTCTCTACCGCATAACGATCTTCTCTTGTTTCTCCAATCATGGTCCACTCTTTTAAGTTGACCAAAGTTTGGATCAATTTTGATTGGATATAGTGGAAGGCACGACGGTAGGGTTCTTTTTCACGAAAAACGGATGTATCACTTGATAGGGCAGCCATTTCAGCCACTGCTTCACTTGTTTTCGAAAGACTAGTTGAAAGTGAGAAGTGACGGTATAATTTAGAAATCTTTTCAATGTAATAGTTCAAAATGACTTCACTTTGAATAGTGGCTGACCGTTTCAAAGTATCAGCCGTTACAAAAGGATTTCCATCCCGGTCTCCTCCAATCCACATGCCCATTGTAATTGGACGTGGTTGTTGGAGTTCAACACCATGTTCTTTTGCTAGGCGTTTGTACTCCAACATCAGATTTGGAACAGCTTGTAAGAAAGAACTATTGTAATACTCCATGACATTGGTGATCTCATTGGTCACCTTCAATTTTTTATCACGGATCATATCCGTTTGCATCATGATCTCAATATTACAGCGAAGGTTGCTATACCATTTATCCTCATTAATCAATCCTGCTTTAACATCCCGATGCTGGCGAAGCAGGGCGTGGATATGATTAGTTAGATCCAACATGGTTTTTCTTTGTACTTGAGTTGGGTGAGCTGTTAAAACAGGCACAATATTAAGATTTTCAAGAATTTCTTGTGCATCTTCTTGTTTCGCAACCTCTTGAATAGTTGAAGATAGCTTCCCTAGATACTCGCCATTGACATTATTGAGATGATTGATTTCATAAGCTAAATCGACATCTTCAGAAATATTGATCAAGAGTGGCAAAATCGCAAAATAACGCGAAATTACTGTCATTTCCTCATTGGTCAGTTGTTCCACTAATTGGTTTAACTCTTGATAATTCTTTGTTTTGGATAGATCCTTCAATTGTGAAATTTTTTCAAAAGTTTCCGGACGAACCAAATTCTTGGTAATATCATCTAATAAGTCGGTTAAAATTTCGGCTTCTTCTTTGACAATATCTTTATTTCTATAGTTCTCTAATTTTTGTAAGACCATTTTTTCTCCTTTTTGAATCCTCATTAAACAATTGTCTCTTAGCTTTTAGTAATACGGTTTGATTTTACCTTTTTCTTCAAAAACCATACCATCCTGTTCCATCTTCGCTCGTTTTTCACTGGCATCAATATTTAAGACAAAAGCAATCGCAACTGATAGGACCCATAAACTGTTTCCCCCTTGGGATAAGAAGGGGAAGGTTACTCCAGTAGATGGAATCAAACCAGAAATACCTCCAATATTAATGAAGGTTTGCACCAGAATCATGCCTCCGATACCAATGGCCATCATAGAATTGAATGGATTCTTTGCTCGAATACCGACTAAAATGATGCGAAGAATTAAAAAGAATAAGAGAGCGAGAATCAAGCTAGCTCCAACAAAACCTAATTCTTCAATCACAATCGCAAATACAAAATCCGTATGAGCTTCTGGTAAATAACCTTGTTTCTCAATAGAATTACCAAGCCCCAATCCAAACCAACCACCATTACTCATCGCATAATAGGAATTAGCCAATTGGTGGCCCGCACCTGACAAATCATTAAAGGGGTTAAAGAAGGCACTAAAGCGTTTTGCCACATAACCAAAGACAGGGATTTTAGCGACACGGTCTACACCAATTATCCAAATAGATCCAAGGACCAAGGTAGCTGCTCCAATGACTATACCAAGTAAGGAGGTGAACCAACGATAGCCCACTCCACTAACAGTAACCATGACTAAGACGGTCAAGGCCAAGATCGTCGCATTTCCCAAATCCGGCATGATCACAACGATTCCAATAAGGATCATGGTCAACCAACGCCAATCGTTTAAATTCCTTGGAATCCATTCATTGTGGGTCAAGGCCTGGTAATCATAATCACGGATCTCATCTTGTCGTTTAGAAAATATCAAGGCCAAATACCAGACTAAAATAACCTTGAGGTATTCGGCTGGCTGGATGCTGAAGCCCCCAGGGATCGTTAACCAACCATGTGCCCCATTGACCGTATCCGTAATAAATCTGGACAGAATTAATAAAATCACTTCAATGAAGATGACAAAAGCCAATACTTTTTTATTTCGCAAGAAGTTTAAGCTAAACTTATAAATTAATGCGATGGTCAAGAGGCTAAGGATAAAAAAGAGGCCCTGGGTCCGCACCATCCGAATAGAACTCACTCCATTTTGAATCGCCAAGGCACTGGTTGTAGAATAGACCACAATCAAACCAATAATGGATAAAATCAAATAAGGAATGAGAATGGAATAATTTAATAGATGTCTTTTTTCAATTTTCATAGTTCACCATATTGCTGATATTCAACCTTCATTATATCATTTTTAAGGTCCAAAACCAAGGAAAGGCCGGAAAAGATTCGGCTTCTTCACTTTTTTTACTAGATATTCGAATGATTCTTCTTATTTTCATATATTTTTATCCTTTTTGGAGGAAAAGATTCCTATTTTTTGAAAATAATAGCTTAAATCAGCATCTTTAAGCATTAAGTTTTGCCTTTTCGTTTTTTTTACGGTAAAATGATTCTGTATGAGAAAAAGGATAAAACCCGTTGTTCTCTTGGCCTTTTTTATCGGTATCATTTCTTTCCTCGTTCTTTCAAGAACGATTGCCGATCTTCAAGCTAGAGAACGACAAGAAACAACCAAAACTATTCCGAACTCCAATACATCTAAAAAGACAACCACTGCAAGTTCTTCTTCTAAAAAAGAAGAAGACATTAATCCAGAATTGGTTGGCCGCCCAATCATTGATATCTCGGGTTGGCAATTGCCAAGCGAAATCGATTACGATATCCTCTCTCAAAATGTGGGAGGTGTAATCATTCGTGTCCATAGTGGGGCCCAAGCCAAAAAAGAAAATGCGGCAACCTACCTCAATGGTCTGGATAAATCATATAAAACTCATATCCAAGAATTCCAAAAACGAAATATCCCTGTCGCTGTCTATGCTTATGTAGCAGCCAAGGATAAAAAAGAAATGGAGAAGGAAGCAGAGGAATTTTATAAAGCTGCTTCTCCTTACAAACCTACCTACTATTGGTTAGACGTTGAGGAAAAAACCATGAAGGATATGAATGCAGGAGTTGAAGCTTTCCGAGCGAAATTAGAAGCCCTCGGAGCTAAAAATATTGGAATTTATATCGGAACCTACTTCATGGAAGAACATAGTATCTCCACTGATAAATTTTCTGCTCTTTGGATTCCAACCTACGGATTTGATGATGGCTACTATAATGCCGCACCAGATACCAATACGGAATACGACTTGCATCAATATACTTCTCAAGGGCAATTAAATGGATTTTCACACTACTTGGATCTCAACCAAATTGCTCCAACGCAAGATCAAGAAGCGATTTATCGGAAACTATTCAAGGTACAAAAAGATAGCTCTTCCTCATAGCCTCAAAACAGCAGATTATGTGCTCTAAGCCTTCTCTGCTGTTTTCTATTTTTGAGGAGGAAAACAAGATCAGTTCTATTATATGATATAATGGTTTAGGTGAAATCTGATTTTGCAAAGACAAATAGAAAGGGAGAAAGTAATGGCAAAAAAACAAAAAGTGAAAAAAACATTGGTTGAACAAATACTGCAAAAAGCAAAAATCAACCATACAGGATTGCAAATCAACGCCCTTGAGGGAATCATTCCAGATGGGATTACGACCGATCAAATCTATAAGACACTAGCCCTAACAGGCGATAAAACTGGTCCTGTCATCGGGATTGTTCCCATCTCTGCCCACTTATCAGAAAAAAAATTAGCCAAACTCTCTGGCAATAAAAAAGTTAGTATGATTCCGCAAAAAGACTTAGAAAAGACGACGGGCTATGTTCACGGAGCCAATAATCCTGTTGGCATTCGACAAAAACACAACTACCCTATTTTTATTGACCAGTCAGCCCTTGATCTAGATCAGATAATTGTCTCTGCAGGTGAAGTTGGTCACAGTATTCAAATCAAGGCGCAAGATTTAGCTGATTTTGTCAAGGCTAGCTTCGAGGACTTAGTTGAGTAAAGGATAAAACCAATATGAAATTATATTTTGTCCGTCACGGACGTACTGAGTGGAATGAAGAGGGACGTATTCAAGGGGCAAATGGCGACTCCCCGCTGTTAGAATCTTCCATCCAGCAGTTGGAAGCCTTGGGCCAGCATCTATCTCAAACATACTTTGACGCAGCTTATTCAAGCGACTTGCCAAGAGCCGTCCATACTGCTCAAATCATTCTCGAGCAAAATCAACATCCTATCTCCCTCCAAGAGACTCCTGCTCTACGGGAATGGCGGCTTGGTAGCCTAGAAGGTAGAAAAATTATGGAGTTGAAGGCTCTCTATCCGGAGGAAATGAAGGCCTTTCGTCATAATTTAGCTGAGTTTCACCACGATATTTTCAGAGCAGAATCCGTTGAAGAAACCACCCAGCGGACCGGAAATTTTATCAAAAGTTTAAAAGACAAGTCTGGCGAGGCCATTCTAATCGTTGGCCATGGAGCCAATTTAACCGCTTCTATTCGGACCCTACTTGGTTATAAACCAGAGGAACTCCGTAAAAACGGTGGCCTCGACAATGCCAGTGTGACCATTTTGACAACAGATGATTTTGAGCACTTTTACTTAGAGACTTGGAATGATACCTCTTATTTGGAAGACTAAAAAACACTGTTTGCAAGATAATTGTTTTAGAATAAAAGTTATTTTTTGAAAATCATCTAGTTGTCTTATGTAAAACAATAGTCTGTATACATTCAAAAACACTGATCATCAGATCAGTGTTTTCTTTTAGCTTATTTCATAGTTGGGAAGAGCAATACGTCACGGATAGTAGTCGTATCAGTAAGGAGCATGCAGAGACGGTCGATACCGATTCCCAATCCTCCTGTTGGTGGCATACCATATTCAAGAGCTTCTACATAATCGTAGTCAATTCCAGTTGCTTCGTCGTCTCCCAATTCTTTGGCGCGTGCCTGCGCTTCGAAACGTTCCAATTGGTCGATTGGATCGTTCAATTCTGTAAAGGCATTAGCATATTCCTTGGTCATGATGAAGAGCTCGAAACGATCCGTGAAACGAGGATCCTCGTCATTCTTCTTAGCCAATGGTGATACAGCTACAGGGTGGCCATAGACAAAGGTTGGTTGTGTCAAGGTTTCTTCCACATATTCTTCGAAGAAGGCATTGATGATATGACCCACTTCAGTGTAGTGTTTTTCAACTGGCACATGTTTTTCTTTGGCAAGGGCTGCTGCTTCTTCAAAGCTCATTTCCTGCCAGAAGTCAACACCAGCAATTTCCTTGATCGCATCCACCATATGAACACGCTTGAATGGTTCATTGATCTTGATTTCAGTTCCTTGGTAGTTAACAGGACCATCCCCATGAATAGCTTTCGCAGCGTGTTGGATAATCCCTTCCGTCAAGTCCATAATGTCTTGGTAGTCAGCATAGGCTTGGTAGACTTCGATGGAAGTAAATTCTGGATTGTGGGTAGCATCCATTCCTTCGTTACGGAAGATACGGCCAATCTCATAAACGCGTTCCATCCCACCAACAATCAGGCGTTTCAAGTGAAGTTCGGTCGCAATACGAAGGACCATGTCAATGTTTTGGGCATTGTGGTGAGTGATAAACGGACGCGCAGATGCTCCACCAGCTTCATTGTGAAGGACAGGAGTTTCTACTTCAAGGAAGCCTTGACCATCCAAGTAACGACGGATTTCTGAGATGATTTTTGAACGAGTGACAAAGCGCTCGAAACTTTCACGGTTAGAAATCAAATCCAAGTAACGTTTGCGGTAGATGGTTTCTACATCTGAAAGTCCGTGGAATTTTTCAGGCAAGGGACGAAGAGCTTTAGACAAGTGTGTGATGTGAGTAGCTTTGATGGAAAGCTCACCCATGTCTGTCCGCATCACTTCTCCTTCTACCCCGAGGAAATCTCCAAGGTCAGCCTTTTTGAAAATTTCATAATTTTCTTCACCAACCGCATCTTTCCGGACGTAAATTTGGATTTGACCTTCACGGTCTTGAAGGTGGGCAAAACCAACCTTTCCTTTTCCACGTTTGGTCACAAGACGACCCGCAATAATGGCTGTTTCGTTCAAGTCATGAAGTTGTTCTTTATCTAATTCTGAATATTTTTCTTTCAATTGACCAGAATCTGCAGTACGTTCGAATCGCTTTCCAAATGGGTCGATTCCTTGTTCACGAAGGGCCGCCATCTTTTCACGACGGACAATCTGCTGGTCATTTAATTCTTCCATATGTTCAGTAGTCATTTGGAACCTCCTAAGTTATTCTTCCCTATTTTATCATATTTAGAGCAGAAATTCACTAATAATTACCAATTAAACAAAAATAAGGCTGAGCAATGACTGTCCCTCCTTCAACCCTACTCAAAAGCTATTCTGCTAGACTGATGGATGGCCCATACCGTTTTAGCTGTCTAAAGATAATGAATTAAAAAGAGCTAAAGCTTTCTATTACGTGAACATAGAAAAAGGAGCAAGGTAGATGTTGACGAATCATTCATCCTGTCTCCCTCCTATTTTTTATTCATAACGCAGTGCTTCGATTGGGTTTAATTTAGAAGCTTTGTTGGCTGGTAAAATCCCAAAGAGAATGCCTACAAAGGCAGAGAAAATAATACTACCAATCGCAACATTTAAAGAAATAATTGGTGGCCCTTCCAGGGTTGCTGCAGCGACTGAGGCAATCAAGCTATTCACACCATAAGCCAGACCGAGACCAATGAGCCCACCAATGATGGTCAAGACCATCGACTCAATCAAAAATTGGACCAAAATCTTACTTCTTGTTGCTCCCAATGCTTTTCGAAGACCAATTTCTCTCGTCCGCTCAGTGACAGAAACCAACATGATATTCATAACTCCAATACCACCAACTAAGAGAGAAATCCCAGCAATAGCACCGATGACTGTCGTCATAATTCCTACAACTTTATTGGTTTCCTCTAGGATACTATCCAAATTAAAGATTTGGAATTCCCCTTGGCGAACACCTGAAAGTTCTGTTAACTTTTGAGCAGCTTCGATCCCAACGGTCTTGATTTGCTTCACATCTGGAACGTGGACGACAATATTTTGAATTTCTTCTGTTCCAAATTCAGAGGCAAGCTGGGTATTGGCCATGAGTGCACTACCACCTGAGGATGCTCCATATAGGGCTGTTCCAGCATTTGGATCCTTGAAAATGCCAACGACTCGATAGTTGTTATCTCCAACAGAGACTACCTGATTGAGAGGATTCTCAGTTCCAAATAATTGTTGAGCCAAGCCTTCATCAAGGAGCACAACCCGTGAAAAATTACTGTAATCTGAAGGAGTTAATTTCCGTCCAGATAATAGTTCAACTTTTTTAACTGAAAAATAGGTTTCATTAACTCCTTGGATGTTCACCCCGTCTGCCTTTTTCTTTTGAAAAGCAATCGTTGCATTAGAAGTATTGCCAACATAGTAGCCATCAATTCCTTCAATCTTGGTTAATTCCTTGACCCAAGATTCTTGCACAACTGGCGGTGTTTCTTGGACTTGACCGTCAATATCTTCTGCATTTTCCCCATCGATATCTGATGGAGCAGCCATCCCTCGGTCTTCAGCCGCAGGACCACCTTCTCCACCGCCCTCCCCCATATCGTCAGAAGGACCAATATTGATGCCTGTCACATAACCACTCTTATTTGGAGAATAGGAGATTTGTACATACTCTTGATCTTTGGTGAAGGTCTTGGTGACACCAGCCTTCATGCCATCTCCCAGTGCCATGATCACCACCACAGAAGCGACCCCAATAATGATCCCCACCATGGTCAAGAAAGACCGTAATTTATGGCTCATAATCGAGCTCATCGCAAATTTCCAATTTTGCATTAGGGCCTCCTTTCCAGCTTGCTATCTGAGGAGATTTCCCCATCACGAATAACGATGCGACGCTTGGCAAAGGCTGCAATTTCTGGTTCGTGGGTTACCATAATAATGGTTTTTCCTTCTTGGTTCAATGTGGTTAACAAATCCATAATTTGTTCCCCCGTCTTGGTATCCAAGGCACCAGTCGGTTCATCTGCCAAGACAATGGCCGGTTGATTGACGAGAGCTCGAGCTATCGCAACCCGCTGCTTTTGCCCACCCGAAAGTTCCGAAGGCAAATGGTGCATACGCGAATGGAGCTCCACCTTTTCAAGGTACTGCTCAGCTAATTCCTTCCGTTTAGCAGGATGGACACCTGCATAAATGAGAGGGAGTTCGACATTTTGAAAGGCATTGAGCTTGGATAGGAGAAAGAACTGTTGAAAGACAAAACCAATCTGTTCATTTCGAACACGCGCCAATTTTTTCTCACTGAGGTTTCCAACTTCTTGACCTTCAAGGAAATAGTCCCCACTGGTTGGACGGTCCAACAAACCGATGACGTTCATCAAGGTCGATTTCCCGGAACCCGATGGACCCATAATGGCAACAAATTCACCCTCTTCGACTTCCAGGTCGATATCTTTTAAAACACGAAGCTCTTGATCCCCATTTTTATAGGTTTTATTGATTCCTTTTAGTTCAATCAATTTTGTCATATTTACCGATCTCTTTTCCATCTTCCAGTTTCTCACTAGGATTTACGATGACTTGGGCGTCTTTCTTGAGGCCTGACAAGATTTCTTGGTTTTCAGCATCGGCATTTCCAAGAGTCACTGTTACTTTCTTAGCCTTGCCATTTTCAACTGTCCATACGTAGCTTGTCTCTCCATCAGCCATAACACTTGTTACTGGAACAAGTGGATGTTGAGTGGAACTTTTGACCTCAATATTAACAGAAAAACCTTGTTTGAGTTCTCCAATGTCACTAGTAATATCTACTGTGAATGGGTACTTGGCTCCCCCACTTCCTTGTGTTCCACCTGCTGCATTGGCACCTGCTTGAGCCGCGTCAGTCGGATAGTTGGCTACATACGAAATCTTTCCTGTCCAAGTTTTATCAGGATAAACTTTGGAAGTGAGGACTACTTCCTGACCTTCAGAAATATTGGCCAAATTGTATTCGGACAATTCCCCTTTTACTTGTAAATTCCCATTGCTCACAATATGAACCAGAGTTTGATTGGTCCCTGTAGTTGATTTTGAAACATCTTTATTGACTTCAACGACAGTGCCATCTGTGTTACTCTTGACGGTTGTTGCATCCAGAAGAGCCTTGGCCTTGTTCATATTATCAACCGCATCAGACTTGGCATCACGTAGATCGCTAGCTTGCGAATCCACGGTTCGTTGCGTTTGGGAAGCCGACTTAGCGTCTGCCTCCTCATCTCCTGTCGTATCAATAGTCACACCATTTGTTAGCAAATCATTTAACTGACGATCGGCCTTATTGACGGCTCGAACGGCAGCATCGTAAGCTGTCTGGGCCTCTGTACTGCTGTACTGGACGATCGGCTGACCGGCCGTCACTTGATCTCCCACATTGACCAGAATCGATTGCAAGTCTCCTTTTGTTCCATCAAAATAGACATACTGTTCTTGGTTAGCGGTAACCTTTCCTGTTAACAAGACTGAAGAGGCGATCGATCCATCCTTGACCGTTTGGACCATTGGAGTTTCATTCGTCACTGCTTGATCAGGAGAGCTCGGACGTGAAAACATCATCACACTTCCTGTTCCGATCACCGCAATTGCTGCTCCAGCAGCTGTAAATAGTTGCCATTTTTTTAATTTCTTCATCGTTTTTCTCCATCAACGAAAGCGTTTTATTCTATACCATAGTATACCATACTTCCTTTCTTTTCTATCTAAAATTGACACAGCAAAATGAAATTTAAATGCTTGGGAACATGCTAAACCCTTGACTTTTGTAACAATTGATATTACAATCAAACTGAAATCCCATTTAGGAGGAAAACATGAAAGAATTTGATATTATTTCAATCGGTGCAGGTAGTGGAGGAATCGCTACGATGAACCGGGCTGGGGAGCACGGAGCACGCGCTGCTGTCATCGAAGAAAAACAATTGGGGGGCACCTGTGTCAACAGAGGATGTGTACCTAAAAAGATTATGTGGTATGGTGCACAAATTGCAGAAGCCATTCGTGATTACGGGCCAGATTATGGATTTACTTCTGAACAGACCGAATTTGATTTTGCAACCTTAAGAAAGAATCGCGAAGCCTATATAGATCGTACTCGGAATTCTTATGATGGTAGTTTTAAACGCAATGGAGTCGAATTGATTCAAGGTCGTGCTCGTTTTGTGGATGCTCATACGATCGAGGTAAATGGAGAAACGATCCAGGCCAAGCATATCGTGATTGCGACTGGAGCCCATCCTCATATTCCTTCTGTTCCTGGAGCAGAATTCGGCGAAACTTCTGATGATGTCTTTGCTTGGGAAGAACTCCCTACATCTGTTGCCATTATTGGGGCAGGCTACATCGCGGTGGAACTAGCCGGTGTGCTCCACCATTTAGGCGTTCAAACAGACCTCTTCATCCGAAAAGATCGGGTTTTACGTAGTTTTGATTCCTATATTACCGATGGTTTAATGGAAGAAATGGAAAAACAAAACCTTCCACTTCACAAACATAAGGTTCCCATGAAGCTTGAAAAATTAATAGACGGACGTGTCAAGGTATACTTTGAAGATATGACCAGCCATGTAGCTGAACATGTCATCTGGGCAACCGGACGCAAACCAAACGTCAAGGATCTGAATTTAGAAGCAGCAGGTGTTACTTTAAATGAAAAGGGATTTATCGCAGTAGATGATTACCAAAACACCGTTGTTCCGGGCATCTATGCTCTTGGTGATGTCACTGGTGAAAAAGAGTTGACTCCAGTGGCCATTAAGGCTGGGCGAACCCTTTCTGAAAGACTATTTAATGGAAAAGTCGATGCTAAAATGGATTATACTAGCATCCCTACCGTTGTCTTTTCTCACCCTGCTATCGGAACGGTTGGCTTAACTGAAGAGGAAGCCCTACAAACTTATGGAAAAGAGAATATTAAAGTCTATACTTCTCAATTTGCTTCCATGTATACCGCCGTTACCCAACACCGCCAGCAGGCAAAATTTAAACTCATCACTGCGGGGCCAGAAGAAAAAGTCGTTGGTCTCCATGGACTTGGATATGGAGTGGACGAAATGATCCAAGGATTTGCCGTTGCTATCAAGATGGGAGCGACGAAAGCCGATTTCGACGCAACCGTCGCCATTCACCCAACTGGATCAGAAGAATTCGTAACCATGAGATAAAAAATAAGCTTGAAGTCGTTACACTTCAAGCTTATTTCTTCTCTTATGGTAAGATGGCAATGGCACGAACAGGTGAACCAGTTGCCTTGTCCCAATGAGGGAAGGCAATTGAAATCAAGGCACCTACAGCTGGTACTTGATCCAAGTGGTTCAAGACTTCAACTTGGTAGATATTTTGTTCCAAAAGGTAGTATTCATTGACCAAGCCATGCTCTGCTGCTGGAATACCTGCATCGGTATCGAAGGTTTCATGACCCACTGCTTTGACATGGCGTTCATGAATCAAGAATTCCAAGGCTTCACGGCTCCATCCTGGACTTTGTTGAACCCCATTTTCATCAAGATTGCGCATAGCATCTTGATCAGGCCAACGTTTTGACCAATCACTACGGAAGGCCACAAAGGCCCCTTCTGCAATTTGTCCATGCTCTGCTTCGAAATCTAAAATATCTTGTTTGCTCAAGATAAAGTTTGGATTGGCTGCAACTTCTTTAGACTTGTCGATAACATAGAGTGGCAAGAGGAGATCTTTAAGGGCAATCTCATCCAACCAACGACCACCTTCTACAAAGTGAATTGGTGCATCGATATGCGTACCGTATTGACCAACCACTGTAAATTTTTGAACATGGAAGCCATCTTTTAATGTGAAAAGATCTTCTTGTTGCAAAGCAGGAAGGGCTGGGAAGTGTGGACTTTCCGCATTGATCTGGTGACTCAAGTCCACCCATTTTTTAGCTTGCAATTCTTTATAAATACTTAGTAAATCTGACATGTTTCTTCCTCCTTATTCGCCCCAAACATCAGCGACAATTTCTTTAATCAAGCCGATTTTTTTCCATTGGTCCTCTTCTGTCAAAATGTTTCCTTCTTCTGTAGAAGCAAAGCCACACTGGGTAGACAGATAAAGATTTTCCAACGGTACATACTGACTCGCTTCTTTAATACGAGCAATGACCTCATCCTTGTTCTCCAATTGACCACTCTTAGATGTCAAGAGGCCTAAGACGACTCCTTTTCCAGGGGTTACTTCAGCAAGTGGTTCAAAACCGCCGGCACGATCGGTGTCAAACTCAAGGAAGTATGCATTGACCGCTTCTTCTCCCAGGAGTTCTTTGGCAATCGGTGCATAGCCACCTGATGAAGCCCAGGTGGAATGGAAATTCCCACGACAAACGTGTGTATTGACGGTCAAACCAGCTGGAACATGTTGGTAGACATCGTTGTTAAAGGTCAAGAAGAGATCAGCCAGTTCCCGGCGAACCTCATCTTTTGACTTGCCTTGAGCTGCTCCCCAAGCCGTCAAGAAATTATCGTCTACCAAGACACCCCACGTACAATCATCTACCTGAAGTGTCCGAAGTCCTGCATCATACAAATCTTGAATCACTTGAAGATAGGCTTGCTTGATGTCTTCACGAACAGCCGCAAAATCAGGATAGATGGTATTCAATTGCTCCACATGTTCGGCATCACGAATCAGTTCAAAATAAAATTGCGCTGGCGCTGGAATAGTATATTTAGCCTCTACACCATCTACATCTGCCACAAGATCCCGCAAGAACTTATAATGCTCTACAAATGGATGATTGGCTCCCGTGATCTTTCCAATGACAAGAGCTGAGTCCGCCTTGGTCGTTTCATCATGGAAATGATATCCCTCTGCCGCCTGGACATGATCAATTCCTCCAAAGCCCCAGAAGAAATCCAAATGCCAATAAGCACGGCGGAATTCTCCATCTGTTACTGACTTTAGACCAGCAGCAATTTCTTTTTCAACGAGGTCACGAATCGCCTGATCCTCTACTTTTGTTAAGTCAGCCTGACTGATTTTTCCAGCTGCGAAATCTTCACGAGCCTGAACCAAAGTAGCTGGACGAAGAAATGAACCAACATGGTCTACGCGATAAGGTGCATGTGTATGTGTCAATATTAGTTCCTCTTTCCTATAAGTTTTACATTAATTCATCAATGCAACCATTATAGCAGTCTAACACTTGATAAACAAGGGTTTAAGATAATCTAATATCTTTGATATCTATATAGTTTTAGACTATAATAAAAAGAAGTCCTTGAAAGACCCCTTTTCTTAATTTTTAAATGCATCGAGCATGACTTGGAACTCTTCGTTCGTGAGTGTAATCCCTTTGCCCATCTTTGTATGGTCTGGACTCCAGGTGCGAAGATCATACTTAGCAGGAGCACCGTTAAAACTTACACGGTTCAGTTCTTTGGTCCACCCTTTGTCATTTTCAGACAAAATCAATAAATGCTCCTCAATTTCAAATGAAAATTCTGCCATTTTACGACTCCTTTCTTGCTTTCTCATCTCTATTATTCGTAAATCATTTACAAAATCGTGGAAATTATCTATAATATATTGTATCAAGTTATGGAGAATTTAGCTATGAAAAAATTTCTCGAGATCGTTAAAGACCGAGCGAATGAGTTTTTCAATGGAAAAGTCAGCACCCCTGCCCCAATAGAAGATGAAAGAATTACTGAAATCATTCAACAAGCATTGCGAAAAAAGCAAGGAGTTCATGTTATTTTTTCAAATAAAAGTTTTACGGGTGACATTGTCAAGTTTGACCAAGAGCGCCGACAACTGATCGTCAAAAATTTCAAGAAAAGTATGTCAACCATTATCCGAATTTCTGAGATCCAGAAAATCAGTTTGGTTCCCAATAATATTCGCATCGCCCAACAAAAAGGAGAGGTTTAACCCTCTCTTTTTTCTTATGCTCGAACAGTTTTACTTGCCCCATCTTTGGAGTAGAGATTGATCAAGCCTTCTTGGCACGAACGAATCATATCTCCTGGTTTTACTTCCTGTGGGACGGTGATGGTTAAGAGTTCCATCGGATTTGGTGCACGATCAATCTTCACTCCGTCCTTGTCATGCAAGTCTTGGATCTGGCATTCAAAATGACGGAAACCTGGTCCATAGAATTCCACCTGGTCGCCTTCATTGATGACATTCCGCTGTCGAATAGTCGCAGTCATGGTAGATGGATCAAAATCAACCACTTCTCCTACAAATTTATATTGAGGAATCTTTCGACGAGCGCCAAACAATTGCTCATTTTCTGTAGGAGTTTGGTAGTAGAAACCAGTCGCCAATTCACGTTGGGCAACCTTCCACAATTCATTAATCAAATCTTCCTTGATCGCATAAAAGGCCTCTGGACTTTCCATATAAGCATCACAGGCAGCCTTGTAACAGTTGGCAACCGTTGACACATAATGGACAGATTTCATCCGACCTTCAATCTTTAAGCTATCAACCCCATTGTCAATCATGTCCGGGATATTTTCAATCATGCACATATCCACAGCTGACATTGAGTATTCTTCTGGTACTTGGCCTTTAACACTTTTTCGCTCTTGACCAAATGGCATATCATAGAGATCGTATTTCCACCGACAAGATTGGGAACAACCACCACGGTTGGCATCACGATCTGACATGTGGTTTGAAAGGGTACAACGTCCGGAATAGGAAATACACATGGCTCCATGAACAAAGGCTTCGATCTCCAGATCGGTACGCTTACGGATCTCAGCCAACTCTTCCATGGACACCTCACGAGCCAATACGACACGGGTCAAGCCATATTCTTTCCAGAAATGGAAGGTCTCCACATTAGTCGCAGAAGCTTGCGTAGACAAGTGGATATTGAGACCAGGTGCATTCGTTGCACAGATTTCAATCAAGGCCGGGTCTGATACGATCACGGCATCGAGCCCCATATCCCGCAATTCACGAAACCACTCACCAGCTCCTTGTTCATTTCCTTCGTGAGTTACCATGTTCGAAGCTACGTGTACATCGACCCCACGTGCATGAGCGTATTCAATTCCCTCGCGCAGTTCATCCATAGTAAAGTTTCCGGCACGGCTCCGCAACCCATAGGCTTGTCCACCAACGAACACAGCGTCTGCTCCGTAATTAACGGCGACTTTTAATTTTTCTAAGGTTCCAGCAGGTACCAAGACCTCTGGACGTTTTTTTGTATTTGTCATTTTTTCTCCAATTTACAAGATTGTCGATATGATGAATTGCTCCTTCGTTCCCTGAAAAAGGAAAAATCACAAACGAAGAAGCTACTACTTTATTTATTATTTTACACGATCTGGTTCATAATCATAGAAACCAGTATCCAAGCCACGATTAGCTGGATGCAATTTGCGAATCTCTTCATCAAACAGATAAGCTTGATCTTGCGTGAAGGTTCCATTTTGAATCAAATCACGCGCCTTGATAAAGTACTCTGTAATCTTAACAAAGTTCTCACCCGGACAGTAGACCCCATCAAGTTTCCAATGATCATATCCATGATCCACCAACTCTGACAATTTGGTCATCATGTTCAAATCATTATTTGAAAAAATATGGGTTCCATGTTTGTCTTCGTAGACCGAATAGTGAGAATCTGGATCTCCCGGTTCTGCTAGGAACAAATCACGATCTTTGGTCACAGACTCCTCTGTCTTGATGAAGTTGTAATAGTTCTGAAGAAGAGGACGCTTGGAATGGTGAATAATGCTAGCACCGTAGACCAATACTTCTGCTGGGATTTGAAGATTCTCAGCCATCACAAATAATTCAGCAGACGGAATTTCACGGGCCAAAACAGCCTCAGAAGCTCCTGCTTGTTTCCCCCAGAAATTGATCTGGCGACTAGAGGTTACCATAGTAGAAGCATCGTAGATGGTTTTGAAGGGATAGCCATCTCGTTTCAAAACATAAAAAACGCCCGCATCTCCGACAGTAACATAATCAGCCTGAATTTCCTTTAGAAAATCAAGGAATGGCTTGATTGAATCCATCATCGATTGGTGCATCAGTGCATTTACAGCTACTGTCAATTCTTTGCCAGCAGCATGGACCAGTTGTGAAATTCGATTTATTTCGTCATAGCTTAAAGTTTGAGGCAATCGTAATCCATAGTCTTTTTCGCCGACATAGATCCGGTCAACCCCCGCATCAATCAAGGCTTGCGCTTGCTCAACGCTCTCTGCTGTTGCTGTTATAATAATATTTTTCATAGATCCATTATAACAAAAAATCCGATATTCTAGAAAAATTTATTCATTTTGTAAAATTTGTAACATTTTTGTAACATTTATAAAGCTGAATTCATGATAGAATAATAGAGTACTGTTAGGAGAGAGAAAATGCCCGTAAGAAATTTAAGACACTATGACGAAGAATTCGACTATATCGAATTAACCAAACAAACCCAAGAATCCCCTATTCAGGACTACGCTCCTGAAGCTGAACCCGCCCCTCAATTAAGTGAATTGCTGTATTTTTTAAATATCGCTGTTTTCTGTGTGCTGACGGTTGTGTTTAGCTTTATTTTCTTGGCAACCAAGATGAACACCTTATTTGCTTTTACCTTAGCTATTGCTACTAGTTTCGCGAGTATCCAAGGATTTAGAATTTACTACCATAAAAAGAAAAAATAAAAATCAGGTTAGCCTGATTTTTTGTTATACTCAAAATGTAATAAATGGAAATAAAAGTTCAAGCAGTCTATGTCATCGATTGCCATCTACTCTTTACTAAATCTGAAAAGAGGCTCATTGAGCCTCTTTTTTTATTATTCGTTTCCTTCTTCTACTGCTTCTTCAGCATGATTTTCATCTAACTCTAGAACGATCTCCTCTGATTCTGTTTGCTTACGAATAGATTGAACCAACTCATTGCCACTAAGATTTTCTTTTTGAATCTTGTCTTTAAATGAATGATAAACTTCTTGTGACTTTTCAACCACATCTTGTGTCTTTTCTTTAACAGATTCTATAACAGTTCCTGTTGTAATTTCTCCTGAACCAACTTTTTCCTTGGTTTGCTGAATCACTTCAACTGCTTGTTTTGAAACATCTTTAGCAGTTTGTTTAACCGATTCATGCACTTCTTGAGGATCTTCTTGATAATCTTTTACAAAGCGCGCAACTTTTTTAGTAACTTTCTTACCTTGCTCTGTTGACAAATAGTAGGCTGCTGAAGCACCTGAAATCACACCAATTAATAAACTAGATAAACGTCCCATCTTTTTCCTCGATTCTATTTAAATAATTTTGAAGCCATCCGAACAGCTTTAAGGCCCATAGAGGCTTTTACAGTTTTCCCACCAGCTGATGCAGCTTTAACACTCAATTGACGTGCTTGGTCATTCAAATCTGAGACAGACTCTGAAAGATCTGCTACAGCTGTAAACAAGGGGTCGATCGTTGCCACTTTTTGATTCAAATCATCCGTTAAAACATTGACTTTTGCCAATAGATCATTGGTCTGATGCAAGGTGACATTGACATCCGATGTTAAAACTTGGATGGTCTTTTGCGTCTCATCTACGACTTTTCCAATCTTTGAGAGGAAGAAAATCAGGTAAATGACTAACGCTACTAAAGCAAGGCCTAAGAGACCGTATGCAATTTCAATAAACATATGTTACTCCTTTACTTCTACATAATAAGGGGCTTTTTTGCGCCGCTGATAAATAATAATAACGAGTCCAACTAGAATTAGAATCATTGATAACCATTGAGAAACACGCAGACCTGCAAACATCAAGCTGTCCGTCCGCATTCCCTCGATAATCATTCGCCCAAAACCATACCAAATGAGGTAAAAGGCTGTGATTTCACCTTGCCTCAAAAAATGAGGTTTTCTGCGAAGAAGCAATATCAAGACAAAGCCGAGTAAATTCCAGCTGGATTCATATAAAAAAGTTGGCTGACGGTAACTACCATCTATATACATTTGATCTCGGATGAAAGTTGGTAAGTAGTTAAGACTTTTGACCGCAGCCCCATAGGCTTCCTGGTTAAAGAAGTTTCCCCAACGACCAATACTCTGTGCAATCATGACGCTTGGAGCAGCAATATCCAAAAAATCAATTGGCTCAATGAAGCGTCTACGAGAAAATAGATACAAGACCAATGCCCCAGTTAAGAGACCGCCATAGATTGCGATTCCTCCATTCCAGACTGCAAAAATCTCATCAAGATGCTGGCTATAATAGGCCCATTCGAAGATAACATAATAGAGCCTAGCTCCGACAATCGCTAGTGGAAAAGCAATCAGGATGAAATCAATGATATCATCTGGATTCATTTTCTTTCGAGGTGCCTCTTTCATGGAAAGATAAACGGCTAGAATCAAGCCAGAGACAATACAGATCGCATACCAGCGAATACTGATCGGACCTAATTGAAGTGCTACTGGATTCATTCCTTCACCTCATTTTGACTGATCAACTGAGACAAACGTTCTTCAAAGGTTTTAGTGGCATCATAGCCCATTTCTTTGGCACGAACATTCATGGCTGCTGCTTCAATCACGACCGAAATATTTCGACCTGTCTTCACTGGAATGCGAATACGAGGAATGGTGACTCCACCGATTTCCAACTCTTCTGCGTTGTTACCAAGACGATCATAAGTTTGGTCCTTAGTGTAATTTTCCAGGTAAACGGCGATTTGAACTTGTGAAGAATCCTTCACAGCGCTCGCACCGTAGAGACTCATCACATCGATAATGCCGACACCACGGATCTCTAGTAAGTGACGTAAGATCTCAGCTGGCTCTCCCCAAAGGGTCATCTCATCTCTCGCATAGATATCGACTCGGTCATCCGCTACGAGACGGTGACCCCGCTTGACAAGTTCCAAACCTGTCTCGCTCTTACCGATCCCGCTATCTCCTTGGATCAAGACCCCCATCCCATAAATATCCATCAAAACACCATGAACACTGGTACGTTCTGCCAAGCGGCTATCCAAATAACTGGATAACTCACCAGACAAACGGCTCGTTGCAACATTGCTCTTTAAAATAGCCAGCTGCTTTTCTTCCGCAGCCCGTAACATTTCTTCTGGAATTTCTAAATTCCGCGCAACAATGATGACGGGTGTCTCTGGCTGGAACATCTTGCGCAAGACTTGATGACGGTTGTGAGAGCTCATCTTCACCAAGTAAGACCATTCTTTCATTCCTACAAGCTGAATCCGCTCAGGTGTATAATAGTCGAAATAACCCGTCATCTCAAGACCGGGACGTGAAATATCCGCAGTCGTAATTTCCTTGTTTAAGAGGCGATCATCCCCGTAAACAACCGAAAGACGAAGCTTTTCCTGTATATCGCGAACAGTAACTGCCATATCATTCTCCCTTTTCAAATTCTCTTTCTATTATAGCAGATTTTCTCTTCATACGAGAGACTAAAGTACCATTTGAAAGATCCATTTTAACCCGCTTTTTAAAAAGTAAAAAGAGGCCAAGACAAAAGTCTCCAGCCTCTAGGAAATGATGGTAAGATATAAAGAAACGCAAAGTAATAGAACTTCTGCTTCAACCGGATCTCCTTTTAGAAAAACGGACTATCATTCTGATCATGGATAGGTTCGGCCTCTTTTCTCCGACGAGGTCGAAGGCCATCGTCAAATATTTCCTGCTCCTCCTCTTCCTTATAAGGTAAGGTCGTATCTAACAGTAAGTAGATAATCACACCGATAAAGGCATGGGAGACTGTAAAGAGTACAAACAAGAAACGTAGCAGCGTTGCACTCAGACCAAATTTATCAGCTAGACCAGCTAGCACACCTGAAACCAGGCGGTGGCGTTTTAATTTATAAAATGATGATGTCATTTGATTTTCCTCTTTCTAGTTAGACCTATTTTAGCAGAGTCTAACCCAGAAGAGATCCGCCTAAAGACCGATTCTCATTCCTGTCTCATTTCAAGGAGTTGCAAACGACCGTGACAGCGACCGCAAGCATATTTCCTCAGATCGATTTTTCGCTTTCGTCTATACTCTTGACCACAATGGGCACATTGATAGAAATAGATCCGCTTGACACGTCCCCTCTTCTCTGGAAGAGGTGGCGTAAAACGAAGGCCATCCACTTGCTGAAGGAGCTGTTTAAAGGCTGGATCTTTGTGGCGATAGCCCTTTCCTTGATCGTAAAGATGGTAATGGCAGAGCTCATGGCGGACGATTTTCCGAAAGGTCTCTAATCCGAAAGCCTGGTAGACCTTCGGGTTAAAATCAAGATGGCGATCCTTAGGAAAGAAACGACCTCCGGTGGTCTGGAGACGCGCATTCCACTCTGCTCGATGGCGGAATTCTCTCCCAAAATCTTCCAGAGATACCTGGCGTACATAGTCAGTCAGATTCATTCGGTGCTACCAGACTGAGGTTGACTTTCTCACGTTCCACGTCAACTTTCTTGACCCAGACCGTCACTAAATCTCCTACAGAGACGACTTGACTTGGATGCTTGATAAATTGCTTGCTCATATGGGAGATATGAATTAAGCCATCCTCGTGAATGCCAATATCGACAAAGGCTCCGAAGTCAACCACGTTGCGCACAACCCCTTCTAATTTTTGGCCAATGTGCAGGTCTTTAATATCCAAGACATCCTGACGGAGCACTGGTGCATCAAAGGAATCCCGCAAATCGCGACCTGGTTTTAGGAGATCAGCAATGATATCTTTCAGGGTTTCCGGCCCCAGTTCTAGCTGGGTCGACATTTCCTCTATCTTGACAGCTTTTAATTTTTCTTGAGCAGATTCATCTAGTTCGGTAATCCCAAGGAGTTGAAAGAGTTTTTCAACTTCCTTATAACTTTCAGGGTGGACGCCAGTATTGTCCAAAATGTTTTTACTTTCAGGAATGCGTAAGAATCCCGCCGCCTGCTCGAAAGCCTTGGCTCCGAGACGAGGGACTTTTTTAATCTGCGCGCGTGAGAGGATCATCCCTTCTTCTTCCCGGTATTTCACAATATTTTCAGAGATGGTCTTATTAAGCCCTGCTACATGCGCTAAGAGAGACGGACTAGCCGTATTGATATTGACCCCAACTTGGTTGACGACCGTATCCACCACAAAATCCAAACTTTCCGTCAATTTTTTCTGATTGACATCGTGCTGGTATTGACCCACACCGATCGACTTGGCATCGATTTTCACCAACTCAGCCAAGGGATCTTGCAAGCGGCGGGCAATAGAAATAGCAGAGCGTTTTTCAACTGTTAGCTCTGGGAACTCATGACGGGCCAACTCACTAGCTGAGTAGACAGAGGCTCCACTTTCATTAACAATGACATAGCGAACTCCTGGATGGTCATGGAGGACCTCTGCGACAAAGGCCTCACTTTCACGGCTGGCGGTTCCATTTCCAATCGCAATAATTTCTACTCCGAACTTCTTGATCAAGGAGGACAGATCCTTTTTAGCCTGCTCGATCTGAGCTGGTTTTGCAGGAGCAACTGGATAGATGACCTGGGTTGCAAGCATTTTGCCTGTCTCATCGACAACCGCTAATTTGGCACCGGTCCGAAAAGCTGGGTCAAATCCAAGGACCACGCGCCCTTTCAATGGAGGTATTAACAGGAGATTCCGTAGATTCTCAGAGAACAATTGAATGGCCCCGTCTTCTGCCACCTCCGTCAACTCTGTCCGAATCCGACGTTCAATCGCAGGTACGATTTTTTTCTTAACCGCTTGCTGAATAACTTCATCTACATAGGCATTTTTGGTTTTAAAACGAGCCTCAAAAATACGAATGATCCGATCCAGATGGTGCTCGAATCCGACTTTGAGAACGCCCAATTTTTCCCCACGATTGAGAGCCAGGGTCCGGTAGCCTTGCATATTCTTGATCTTCTCGGAAAAATCATAGTAGATTTCAAAGGTTCTCTTAGGATCTAAGCTTTCATCCTTCAAGGTTGACGTCATGAGGGAATGCCCATGAATTTCTTGATAAGTGAGGGCTCGTAATTGGGTATCCTCTGAAATAGCCTCTACCAAAATATCCACTGCACCAGCTAAAGCCGCTGTTTCAGTCGGGAAGGTCTCACAGGTAAATTTCTGTGCCTCTACTTCCAAGTTTGGACTATTTTGCAGGATGAGACGTGCCAAGGGGAAAAGTCCTGCTTCTCGAGCAATCGTCGCCTTAGTCCGCCGTTTTTCCTTATAAGGTAGATAAAGCTCTTCGACATCCGCTAATTTTTCAGCAGCTTCAATAGCCTGCTTGAGCGCCTCTGTCAGTTTGCCTTGTTCCTCAATCTTAGCAAGGACGGTTTCCTTCCGTTCAGCTAGGGCTGTTAAGGATTTGTCCCGATCAATAATAGCCTTGATTGCAACCTCATCTAAATTTCCCGTCAGATCTTTTCGATAACGGGCAATGAAGGGAATGGTTGAGCCTTCTGCTGTCAGACTCAATACGGTATCGATTTGTTTTAAGCTAACACCCAATTCTTGGGCTATTTTTTCATATTTATCCATAGCTTCTATTATAGCATATTTTAGCGTAGCCAAGGCTTCTAGCAACCTATTCTGCTATCTATCTCAGGGCTAGCCATTCCCCTTTCTATACTCCATTTCCCCCATGGTCTTTCCTTTTTGTTATAATGATAGAAAAGGAAAAAGGAGGCCCAAAAATGGCTATTAAATTTTCTAAGACGGATGATCTTGATAAAATGTTTGAAAACTTTGCAAGTTTTCCAGATCTAGAAAAAACAGTTGAATTCCCCGAAGAAAAAAAGAAAGCAGAAACGGCTGCTAAAGATGCAAAGAAGGCTAAATAATGACATTCTTTCAACACCTTCCCTCTAGCGTCTTGCAGGCTGGGGCTATTTTTCTCTCGATTATCATCGAGGCCCTGCCCTTTGTCCTGATCGGAAGTATCATTTCAGGAATGATTGAGGTTTATGTCACACCTGAGAAGGTTTACCGTTTTCTTCCCAAAAATAAATTTGGGCGGATCTTCTTTGGGACCTTTATCGGCTTTATCTTTCCTTCCTGTGAATGCGGAATTGTTCCCATTATCAATCGCTTTCTAGAAAAGAAAGTCCCTAGTTATACTGCTGTTCCCTTTTTGGTGACAGCACCGGTCATCAATCCCATCGTTCTCTTTGCGACCTACTCAGCCTTTGGGAATTCTGTTAAAATGGCCCTCTACCGCGCCCTTGGTTCCTTGCTTGTCGCAACGGTACTAGGGATCTTCCTTGGCTTTATTCAGACAGATTCGATCCAAAAAGAACATCGCAAACCTGTGCATGAACATGATTTTAGCGATTTGAGCAAAGGCCAAAAGCTCTTTCAAGTCTTGGTGCAGGCGATTGATGAGTTTTTTGATACAGGACGCTACCTGGTATTTGGTTGTCTCTTTGCCAGCCTCGTCCAAGTCTATGTCCCAACACGGATCCTTACCTCGATCAGTGCGACACCGGTTATTGCTATTCTCCTCCTTATGGTCTTGTCCTTCCTCCTCTCACTTTGTAGCGAGGCGGACGCCTTTATCGGCTCTTCTCTTTTGAGTAGTTTTGGAGTAGCGCCGGTGCTGGCCTTTCTGGTGATTGGTCCCATGCTGGATGTCAAGAATCTCCTCATGATGAAAAATTACCTCAAGACCCGTTTTATCTGGCAATTTATCGGAATTGTCAGTGGAGTTGTGCTCCTATACTCTTGGATTGTGGGGGTAGCTTTATGATACGATTTTTGATCTTAGCAGGTTATTTTGAGCTTACCATGTACCTGCAATTATCTGGTAAGCTCAATCAATACATCAACTTACACTATTCTTACTTGGCTTATATTTCAATGTTTTTGTCCTTTGTTTTAGCTCTTGTGCAGCTGATCATCTGGGTCAAACAACAGAAGATCCACAGTCATCTATCTGGCTTCTGGGCAAAAGTAGCGAGTGTCTTCTTGCTCTGTATTCCTCTTTTTGTCGGCTTATTTTTCCCAACAGTGACGCTGGATTCACAAACAGTCTCTGCAAAAGGCTACCACTTTCCGGTTGCAGCAGGTTCTTCCAAAGAAATCCAACAGGATGAAGGGACAACAACTCAGTATCTCAAACCGGATACCAGTAGCTATTTCACTAAGTCTGCCTATGAGTCAGAGATGAAGCAAGCAGCTAAGAAATATGTTGATAAAAAGGTGATCCAGGTGACCACTGAGAATTATATGGAAGTCATGGAGGTCATTTATGATTATCCAGATCAATTTGCGGGAAAAACCATCGAGTTGACCGGTTTTGTATACAATGATCCTAATAACAAAGACAGTCAATTTCTCTTTCGTTTTGGGATCATCCACTGTATCGCAGACTCAGGTGTCTACGGTCTTTTAACAACCGGTGCTCCTCAACATTTTGACAACAATACCTGGATCCATGCAAAAGGAACCTTGTCCATTGAATACCACAAACAGCTCAAGCAAAGTTTGCCTGTCCTCCACATTACGGATTGTCAAACCATTACACAACCAGATAATCCTTATGTCTACCGCGTATTTTAATGGAGAGACTAAGTTCCTTCAAGAGGTCTTAAACCCATATAAGCTAGAACACTCCTTCGTTCTAGCTTTTTCTATGCTATCTACTAAAATCCCATCGGAAAATATTCAGAACAACGATTCCATCAAAGAAATCTTGCTGATTTTATGGTAAAATATGGTTAATTAAATAGGAAATAGGTACTTAAATGTCTTCAAAAGTTATTGTAACCATTTTCGGAGCTAGCGGGGATTTGGCCAAGCGCAAACTATACCCGTCCCTTTTTAGGCTCTACAAATCAGGTAATCTATCTGAAAACTTTGCAGTGATCGGGACAGCCCGCAGACCATGGAGCAAGGAATACTTTGAATCGGTCGTGGTAGAATCTATCACAGACCTCGCAGATAGCCCTCAACAAGCTCAAGAATTCGCCAGCCATTTCTACTATCAAAGTCATGATGTCAATGATACCGAACATTACATCGCTCTGCGCGAATTGCAAAGCAGCTTGGATGAAAAATACCAAACGGAACACAACAAGGTCTTCTTCTTGTCTATGGCTCCTCAATTTTTTGGAACCATTGCTAAACACCTAAAATCAGAAGGGATTGTGGATGGACAAGGTTTTGAGCGCCTGATCGTTGAAAAACCTTTTGGTACAGATCTAGAAACGGCTAGTCAGCTCAACAAAGAATTGGAAGAAACCTTTGATGAGGAGCAAATCTTCCGAATTGACCACTACCTTGGCAAAGAAATGATCCAAAATATCTTTGCCATTCGTTTCGGCAATCTCATTTTTGACAACCTCTGGAACCGAGATTTTATTGACAATATCCAAATCACCTTTGCTGAACGCCTGGGTGTTGAAGAACGCGGTGGCTACTATGATCACTCTGGAGCCCTCCGAGACATGGTGCAAAACCATACCCTTCAGCTTTTGTCTTTGCTTGCCATGGATAAACCAGCTACCTTTACCAAGGATGCGATTCGAGCTGAAAAAGTTAAAGTTTTTGAGCAATTGCACAATCCAACAGATGATGAGTTAAAGAAATTCTTTATCCGTGGTCAATACCATTCAGGGACCATCGAAGGGAAAAAAGATATCTCTTATCGCAGTGAGCCCAATGTCGACCCTGAATCTACTACGGAGACCTATGCTTCTGGGGCATTCTTTGTTGATAGTGATCGCTTCCGTGGAGTTCCTTTCTTCTTCCGTACTGGAAAACGCTTGACGCAAAAGGGAACCATGGTCAATGTGGTCTTCAAGCAAACCGACTCCATCTTTGGACATAGTTTGCAACCTAATGTCTTGACCATTTATATCCAACCAAATGAAGGTTTCTCATTGAGTATCAACGGAAAAGAGGTCGGAGAAAAATTCAGTATCGCACCGATTTCCTTTGACTACGAGACAGATGCGACCGCAACTGGAGCTTCCCCAGAGCCTTATGAAAAATTAATTTTCGACGTGTTGAACAATGACTCAACCAATTACAGCCACTGGCACGAAGTCCGCGCTTCATGGCAATTGATTGACCGGATCGAAAAATTATGGGCCGAAGATGGAGCACCGCTCTATGAGTACAAATCAGGATCCATGGGACCAACTGCATCCGATGATCTCCTTGCAGACTACGGAGCAGAGTGGGTTTGGAAACCTGAACCTAAGAATTAAAGTAAGCCACCTTCGGGTGGTTTTTTGATAGCGCAAGGAAACAAAAAGGAAGCTGGGACAAAAAGATTTTGATTTTAGGAATTCTCTATTATAAATTTTTAAAATCGATAGATTAGACAAAAAAGCGAACAAGACAGTATTCTGAGTGTCAGGTAAACTCGTTTTGTTCGCTTTTTATATTTAAGGTTAGACTTTTGTCCCCAGACTCCCCAGAATGGTGACAAACTATTTTAAAGGAAAATAAGTTAAATGATTCTGCAAAAAAATTAAAATGGGTTCTAATTTTTAAATAGATTCAAAAAAATACCGAAACTTTCCGCTGTGAGAAAAGTGCCTAAAACAATAACGTTTCAGGCACTCGGAATTATTGAGACCCTAGGCTCAATAATTAGTCATGGAACTTCGAAGAAGTTCGCTGACGTCCGTACTCACCTAAGGAAAGTTTTTAATATGACTTTGTCTTTTTCTATTCGACTTTAAATCAAGCCTTCCAAGAGACCTCTCATGAAGTTTTCTGAATGGAATGGTCCGATGTCATCAATCTTTTCTCCAAATCCAATCAACTTCACCGGGATGTCCAATTCTTCACGGATCGCAAGAACAACCCCACCTCGAGCCGTTCCATCGATCTTGGTCAAGACAATCCCTGTCACAGGCGTAATTTTTGAAAACTCTTTGGCTTGCACCAAGGCATTTTGACCAGTTGAAGCATCAAGAGCCAGCAAGGTTTCATGCGGTGCATCAGGCACCACTCGCTTGATAATCCGGCCGATTTTTTCAAGCTCGGCCATGAGGTTATCCTTGTTTTGCAGACGACCTGCCGTATCAATCATCAGAACATCGATATTTTCAGCAATCGCGCGTTCCATTCCATCGAAGACGACACTAGCAGGATCTGATTTTTCAGGACCTGTCACAACTGGAACATCTACTCGGCGCCCCCATTCTGCCAGTTGAGCCACTGCTCCTGCACGGAAGGTATCTGCTGCAACCAACATGACTTTCTTGCCTTCTTGTTTGTATCGGTGGGCTAACTTCCCGATAGAGGTTGTTTTACCAACTCCATTTACTCCGACAAAGAGCATAACCGTGAGGCCATCTTGAAAACGAATGGCTTCATTAAATTGGCCATCCTTTTCATACAAGTCTACCAATTTTTCGATAATCACGCGCTTGAGAGCATCTGGTTTTTTAGCATTTTCCAAACGGGCCTCATAGCGCAACTCTTCGGTTAAATTAGAGGCAACTTGAACCCCAACGTCACTCATGATCAAGAGTTCTTCCAATTCTTCAAAGAATTCTTCATCGACTGAACGGAAATTCGCAAAGAAGGCATTGAGACGTGCGCCAAATCCAGTCCGTGTCTTTTTCAAGCTACGATCATATTTTTCCTGAATAGTTTCTTGCTGAGGTGCGACCTCGTCTTGAATCGGCTCCTCTGCCTCTTCAACAATTCTTTCCTCAACGGCTGATGCAGCTTCTCCTTCAGGAAGTCTGGACTCGGCTTCCGCTACTTCTGAAGTTTCCTCTACTTGAGCGATCGCTTCTGATGCTTCCGGTTCTGGAACCTTCACTTCTGTCGTGCTCACTTCTACTGGCTCAGCGTCAGGTGATGGTGACTCTTCTTCCAGTTTTATAACATCAATCTCATCTGCTTCTTCAACATGTTCAGTTTCTTCCGCTTCAGATTTCACTTCTTCAAGAGGCTCAGTTTCCGTTTCATCAGCTACAGGTGAAGCTTCTTCAGGAGTTTCTTGTGTTTGAGCAGGTTCAAAGACAACCGGAGACTCCTCTACAGGTGCTTGGTCTTCATAAGTCTCTGAAGTTCCAATTTCTTCAACAAGAGGCTCCTCTGATGGCTCTTCTTGAGTGACCTGATGAGTAGCTGCAATTCGCGCTTTGAGCTCTTGGTAATAAGCCTCCATATCAGCGATTTTTTGCTCTTCCTTGTCATTTAAGGTAGCCACTGGCTCCTCTTTGACAGTTTCTTCAACCTCATTACTTTCCGTCACTTCTTCAGAAGACGGAAGCACTTTTTCAGCTTCTTCTTTCTTTCCAAATAATCGATCAAATAATCCCATTTATTCACTCTCCTTTAACACATAATTTTCAATCGCCCATGCGACAGCATCTTGGTCATTGGTCACGGGTGCAACAAGTGCCGCCACCTCTTTCACTGCCGGGACCGCATTACCCATAGCAACCCCTAGTCCAGCCCACTGGATCATTGACAGGTCATTGGCTTCATCTCCACAGGCCATGACTTGATCTGCCTCAAGACCCAAAATAGAAGCCAGTGCCTCTAAGCCCGTTGCCTTATGAACATTTTTGGGGCACCATTCCAACAACATTTCCCTAGATTTAAAAATTTCATAGTCTTGAAATAAGTCCGGCCTGATCTGCTTGATCACCGTATCTAAAAAGTCTTGATCAACGGCTGTCACACACTTGTTGTAGGATAACGTAGATGGCAGGTCTTTAAAATCTGTATCAATAAAGTTCAGGTAGGGATTGTAAAGGGAATAGAGAGACTTTCGCTCTGAATGAATCTCATAAACCGTTCCCTCACTGATCGCATCCAGCGGAAGGCCGAGACGAGCTGTTTCATCATGAATGGTTGCAACATCTTCTGCTGCCAAGACAACTTTTGAGAGGATCTCTCCATTATTTCTCTGCACCAAGCCACCGTTGAAAGTAATTGTATACTCTTCTTTGAGGCCTGCTGTTCCCAATTCTTCCAAAAGAAAATCCATAGCTTTCAAGGGGCGACCAGTGGTTAGAACCACCTTGACACCTTTGGCCTGTGCAGCAGAAAGGGCTGCTCTATTGCGAGGAGAGATCTTTTTTTCAGAATTGAGAAGGGTCCCATCTAAATCCAGCGCAATCAAGGCAATCTGACTCATAGGATTTCCTCCATATAGCGTAGGACAGAACCCGTCTCATGGTGGCCGATGACTGTTTCAGCAATCGCTAAGATTTCAGGACGTGCATTTTCTGGCGCTACAGGATGGCCCACGACTTGCATCATATGGAGGTCATTTAGGTTATCCCCAAAAGCCATCACCTGATCCATCGTGATCCCTAGTTTATCCGCTAAGGCAGTAATCGCCACTCCCTTATCGACATAATCGAGGACAATATCAATCGATTCAAAGCCTGTCGTCATCGCTTTGACACCTGGGACATTCTCAGTGACCCATTGCTCTCCTTCAAGAACAAGAGCTGCATCGAAGTTGGTGGTCATTTTGAAGATTTCATCTTGAATATCGACTAAACTCTTCACTTTTTGAATATTTTCATTATAGTGTTGACTCAAGGCAAGATAGTCAGGATCCACTGTTTCTAGGACATAGCTCCCTTTTTTCCCTGTCAAAAGCAATTTATTGGGGTCTGCATAAGGGGAAGATTTTAGAGCTTCAAAAACACCCAAATAAAAGTCTTTGGACATGGTCGCTTCGTAGAGATCTTCTCCATGAAATTCTACCACACTACCATTTTCAGCAATGAAAATCATTTGGTCCTCAAATCCTTTAAAGAGGGATTTGAGAGAAAGGAGGGCACGGCCACTCGCAGCAGCAAAATAAATGCCTTTTTCTTTGCAGCTGGCTAATACCTTGCCTAATCGTTCTTGATCGTACTGATGTTGGTCATTTAGAAAGGTTCCATCCATGTCCGTAGCAATCAATTTAATATCATTATTCTTCATTTTCTAAGTCTTTCAATTTTACTGAGACGATTTTAGAAACCCCAGATTCCTGCATAGTCACCCCATAGATAGAATCTGCAGCTGACATGGTTCCCTTCCGGTGCGTCACGACGATAAATTGGCTTTCCTTATCAAAGCGGTTGAGGTAGTCTCCAAAACGCTTGACATTGGCTTCATCCAGGGCTGCCTCTACCTCATCCAGAATGACAAATGGAATGGTCTTGACACGAATAATCGAGAACAAGAGGGCCAAGGCAGACAAGGCCTTTTCTCCACCACTCATGAGGTTTAAGGATTGGATCTTTTTACCAGGTGGCTGCACAGAAATCTCAACACCAGCTGTCAGAAGATCCTGCTCTGTCAGAATCAAATCAGCAGAACCCCCACCAAACATTTGACGGAAAGTGACTTTAAAGGATTCACGAATGGCTTCAAAGGTTGATTTAAAGCGTTCCTTGACTTCGTCATTCATATCGTTGATGGTCGACAGAAGCATGTTTTTCGCAGCCAAGACATCCTCACGCTGGCTAGAAAGGAAATCAAAGCGTCCCTTCACTTCATCGTATTGCTCAATCGCATCCACATTGACTGGACCAAGTGCCTTAATGTCTTTTTCGATGCTCTTGAGCTGGTTTTCAGCTGCCGCAAGATTTTCAACCGGTTTGGCCTGTTCTTTGGCTTGGTCAAAGCTTTGCATGAATTCATCGGTAATTTGCGTTAAGAGCTTGTTCAAGCGATCCGCATGCTTTTCACGTGTTGCTTCAGCCTTGGCTTGTTGGCGAATCCACTCTTCGTTTTTCTTGCGCGCTTGTTCCATCTGTTCTGCCACATCTTCGGCCTGGCCTTCCAAATCATCCAGCTCAAAACGTTTCCGAATAACTCCTTGTTCCAAATCTGTCTTCTTGGCTTGCGCTTGTGTCAATTGATTGGATAGCTGCTCCACATCCACTGTCTGAACTTGGGCATCGCCTTGTTCAATCAGTAATTGCAACTGATGCTCTTCTACTTCCAACTGGGAGATCGTTTCTTCCAAGCGACGAGCATCTGTTTGTTCGTAGCTTTGTTGGCTCTTATATTCCGTCTGTTGGAGTCGCAATTCTGCCAATTGCTCTTGCAGGTTTTGTACCTTTTGTTGCAGAACATCTTTGTCCGACTTCATGGTTTCAATGTCGCGGTTCAAGTTTTCTTTATGAAGCTCAATTTCTGCCAATTGCTCAGTAAGGGACTCCAGCTCTTCTTGGAGAGTTTGAGTCGCATCTGTTGCCAATTCTGACTTCAAAGCTTCCAAGAGTTCCTGAATTTCTTGCAGTTGTTCTTGGCTTTGTTGGTAAGCCAATTGGGCCCTCTGTTGCTCCAGACGCGCTTGCTCACCCTGGCTTTGAATAGAGGCCAAGTATTCTTGCGCTTGCTTAAGCAGATTGTCCTTGGTCTCTACCTCTTGCTCTGCTTCTCTCAAACGAGTATCCAGAGCTTGCATTTCCTGTTTTAAACTGTCCAATTCTGGTTTGACAAAGACCGTATTTTGGGAACGATTGGCACCACCGGCGTAAGAGCCACCCGTCCGCAATTCGGTCCCATCTAGGGTCACGATCCGAACTTGATAGTTGACTGTACGAGCCGCCTCACGCGCATGCTCCGTCGTGTCAAAGATGGCCGTTACTCCAAGCAAGTTTTGGAAAATCTGTTCAAAACGATTCTCATAGGTTACCAAGTCACTCGCAATGCCTAAAAATCCTGCACTGGTTTGAATCAGCTCCAGATTCCGCGGAGAAAGTTGACGGGCTTTGATCGTCGTTAGCGGGAGGAAAGTTGCCCGTCCCAAGCGATTGCGTTTCAAGAAGTCAATCGCTCGCGTTGCCGCCTTTTCATCCTCGACAATGATCTGTTGGCTACTAGCCCCCAGAGCAATTTCAAGCGCTGTCTGGTAGTCTTTTGAGAAGCTCAAATTCTCACTAACAGCCCCACAGATGCCTCCTAGACGTTCTGCTTCTTGTAAGACGCTCTTGACGCCTGCATAGAAGTTACTATGGTTCTTCTGAATGGCTTCCAAGCTATTGATCCGCGCCCGTTTGTTTTTGCTCTCATCCATCAAGTCAAACATGGCCGTTTGAGCCTCTTGGTAGGCAGCTTTGGCTTGCTCCACTTTTACCAATTGATCTTGGTATTCTGCTAATAGGGCTTTGACCGTCGCTTGTGCCTGATCCAACTCTTCCAATTGTCGAACTTCTTTTTCCTTGGCAGCTTCAAAATTGGATTGCGCCTTGATCAAGTCCTCTTGACGATGACTAGATTCTTGCAGGAGTGCTTGGATCCGGCTCTCAATAGCAGTCCGCTCATTAGATTTTTCAGCTTCTGTCTGTAAGAGCTCCACATACTGCTCACGTAGATGCTCAATGACTTGTTCCGGATCTTCTTCATAGTTAGCTAATTCTTTTTCCAACTCTTCTTGTTGCTGACGGTTCTCTGTCAGATTTTGTTGAAGAGTTGCTAGCGTCTCTTGTTTTTCAGCCAGCTCTTTTTTCGCTTCTTCCAGACGGGCCAAAACAGCATCCAGTCGCTCTAGATTTTCCTTGCGACTATGGGCTGCTTGACTCGATTGCAACTTAGCGACTTCGATTTGCTTTTCTAAATCACTAATCAAACGAGTGACCTCTAGCAAACTGGCCTGATCTTCAGCCAAGCTCGCATCCAACTGATGGCGGGCTTTCTTAATACGGAGGTTATCTTCTTCTAAAATCTGACGACGTTGGTAATAAGAGGCCAACTGTTCTTGAATGGCTTTTTCTTCTTGGTTAGCCTTTTCATAGAGATCCTTTGTCAGATCTACTTGAGCGACCAAAACGTCCAGTAAGAGAACCTGGCGTTCTTGATCTAATTCCAAGAAACGGCGAGCAACCGTCGCTTGCTTTTCAAGAGGTTGGATCTGTCCTTCTAATTCATAGAGGATGTCTTCCAGACGGTCCAAATTCTCCTGGGTTTGGTTGAGTTTGGTCTCCGTTTCCTTGCGCCGCGTCTTAAATTTCAAGACACCAGCAGCTTCTTCAAAGATAGCCCTGCGTTCTTCCGGTTTGGAGTTAAAGATCTCCTCTACCCGACCTTGAGAGATAATAGAGAAGGAATCCCGTCCCAATCCCGTATCCATGAACAAATCATGCACATCTCTGAGACGTACTTTCTTACCATCGATCTTGTACTCGCTGTCTCCCGAGCGATAAATATGGCGTTCGACCCGAATTTCTTTCCCCGCTTGTTGGATAAAACCATCCTGGTTATCCAAGACAACCGTTACACAAGCATAATTTAGCGGTTTACGCGATTCTGTCCCTGCAAAGATGACATCGGGCATCTTGCCCCCACGTAGACTCTTGACACTGGATTCTCCTAAGGCCCAGCGCAAGCTCTCCGTGATATTTGATTTTCCAGATCCATTAGGCCCTACAACAGCAGTGACTCCTTTGTCAAACACGACTTTTGTCTTATCCGCAAAGGATTTAAAGCCTTGGATTTCAATCTCTTTTAGATACATGGCCCATCGTTCCTCGTTTCAACTGCATTGCGGGCTGCTTCTTGTTCCGCTAATTTCTTGGAGCGACCATGACCGTGCCCTAGGGTTTTGCCGTTCACGAACACTTCCACTTCAAACTCCTTTGCATGAGCAGGGCCGGACTCGCTGACCACTTGGTACTGGATCTCCACATCCCCATGAACCTGCAACAGTTCTTGCAAACGGGTCTTGTAGTCAATAACTTGAGAAAATTGACCCGTTTCCACCTTGGGAATCATAACCTGATAGACAAAGCGCTTGACCGCTTCCACACCTTGATCTAAGAGCAAGGCACCTAAAAAGGCTTCAAACAAATCGCCAAGAATCGTATCGCGGTCCCGACCGCCTGATTTTTCTTCGCCTTTGCCTAGTTTAATATAACGGTCAAATTGGCAATCCCGAGAAAAACCAGCCAGACTTTCTTCACGGACAATCATGGAACGGAATTTAGACAAATCTCCCTCAGGTCTGTTTGGGTGTTCCTTATACAAATATTCGGAAATAACTAATTGAAGAACAGCGTCTCCTAAAAATTCCAAACGTTCGTTATGTGAAATTTTTAAGAGGCGGTGCTCATTGGCATAAGACGTGTGTGTAAAAGCTGTATCTAATAAACTGCTATCTGAAAAAACGATCTGAAACCGTTCCGATAACAGGGCTTGTAATTTCTCCATAGGAAGCCTACTTTCTAATAAATTCATACCTTTAAGTATACCAAAAAAGAAGCACGAACGCACTTCTTTTCCTAGTTCAAGGGCCTGAATTCTCCATTTTTACTCAGGATCTTCGTCTGTTTGATTTTCCGGCTTATTGGGGATCACTTTTAAGAGATAAAAGGTGATAAAAATCGTCAAAGCCCCTAAAGCAAGCTTCACCCAAATAATCGGTGCCAGATAGATGGAAATGCCCATCAGAATGTAGATCTGAAGAAGGATCCATTTTTTCCGTTCTTTGGCAATCGATTTGGTCTCTCGATAATCCGCTACATAGATTTGATAAAGCTTGGTTTGGTAAAGCCAAGTTTCAAAGCGTTTGGAACTTTTGGCAAAGCAAGCCATAGATAAGAGTAAAAAGGGGGTTGTCGGTAAAATAGGCAAAGGAATCCCAATAATTCCTAGTCCCAATGATATAAAACCAATCGTAAGATAAACAAGGCGCATTTTCTTCTCCTTTGTATGTTTCTTTTTTCGTAATCACTCTACAGCGTTCACATCTGACATTTGAAGTGTCATCTTAGAGGGGTCTGACATTCCATCGACAATCGCCATTTGCTCCTCGTTCAATGGTAATAATATCAGAGTCGCTGTATGAGAGGGTAATTCTCCACTATCTTTGATGAAATAGCTAACCTTTTGATTCTTAAAAATAGTCTTACCATCATAAGACCACGTAATTGAAAAATTTAAATCTTTCTTGATATTTACATCTGTCTTATTGACCAACATGAGCGCTGCTCTTCCTTCAGAAATAACTCCCGTGAAGTAGAGCGCCATATTCCCCTCGCTACCAACTTCAGGATGGTCTTTAACCAATTTCTTCCCTAACTCAATAAGATCAGACGTCTTTCCTTCATATTGAGGGGCCACCACAAATTTCAATTCTTTTTCTTTTTTTGAAGACTCTGATACTTTTGTTTCCTTCGCCATTTGAGTGGAGGTTGACTCTTTCGTATCTTGCTTAGACTGACTACAAGCTGTTAAAGCAACTAAACTTGCCAGTAATAACATCATCTTTTTCATTTTTCATTTCTCCTCTTCTTTGATTGTACAAAACGTGACTCTCATTCAGAATTCGCTCTTTCTTATCATACACGAATTTAAGGTAAAGAGCAAATTCATCACTAGATGAAGGGATTTTCAACAGCTATCAAAAAACCACCCGCAGGTGGTTTTCCATCTTATATCTTCGTCAAAGGGGTCGCTGTGTCTGGTGACGTATCCAGCACCTCAAAATCATGACCGACTGCTAGATCTGCTCGAGCCAGTTGATTTTCCATGGTCATATGGGCCAATTCTTTGATATTGTTCTCTTTTGACAAATGGCCCAGATAAATCTTCTTGGTACGATTTCCCAAGGTTCGGATCATGGCATCTGCACCATCTTCGTTAGAAAGGTGGCCTAGGTCAGACAAGATCCGTTGCTTCAAACGCCAAGCATACGAACCTGCTCGAAGAATCTCTACATCATGGTTGGACTCAATCAGATAGCCATCCGCATCCGCGACGATACCTGCTAAGCGATCGCTCACATAGCCCGTATCCGTTAGCATGACAAAGCTTTTGCCATCCTTCATAAAGCGATAAAATTGAGGGGCTGCAGCATCGTGACTGACCCCAAAACTTTCGATATCGATATCTCCAAATGTCTTGGTCTTCCCCATTTCAAAGATATGCTTTTGAGCATCATCGACCTTTCCTAGATACTTGGTCCCTTCCATAGCCTTCCAAGTGGCTTCATTAGCATAAAGATCCATGCCATATTTCCGCGCTAAAACACCCACACCATGAATATGGTCTGAGTGTTCGTGCGTAATCAGAATGGCATCTAAATCTTCTGGTTTGCGATCAATTTCAGCCAATAGCCCCGTAATCTTTTTCCCTGAGAGCCCTGCATCGATGAGCAGTTTTTTCTTTGGTGTCTCAAGGTAGAAAGAATTTCCACTAGATCCTGAAGCTAAAATACTGTACTTAAATCCCTTTTCTGTCATTGACTCCTTATTCTTCCTCTTCTGTATCCCAGTCGTCTTTAATCGCATCTTTATCGTACGGCAAGACAATGGTAAAGGTAGATCCCTTACCATATTCACTCTTGGCCCAAATAAAGCCTTTGTGCTGCTTAATGATCTCCTTAGCAATGGCTAAGCCCAGACCTGTCCCACCTTGGGAACGGCTACGCGCCTTATCTACTCGGTAAAAGCGATCAAAAATCCGTGGCAAGTCTTTCTTGGGAATTCCCAAGCCCTCATCTGAGATGGAGATAATCAACTGGGCATCTGTTGTTTTCATCCCTACCTTGATTTTCCCACCATCGGGTGAGTATTTGATGGCATTGTTCAAGATATTGTCGATTACCTGGGTCATTTTATCCGTATCAATTTCAACCCAAATAGGGGTGATTGGATATTCACGGATCAGTTCATACTTCTTGGAACCTTCTTGCGATTGGCTCTTGATCTTATCAAACCGGTTTAAAATAAAGGTAATAAAAGCTGTAAAGTTGGTCAACTCAATGTCCAACTGACTAGTTTCATTATCGATTCGTGACAAACTCAACAGATCTGTGACCATACGCATCATCCGGTTGGTTTCATTGAGCGAAACCTTGACAAAGTCTGGTGCTACCGGCTCTGACAAAGCACCATCGTCCAAGGCCTCCAGATAGGATTTTACACTGGTCAAGGGTGTCCGCAATTCATGACTCACATTAGAGACAAAGAGACGGCGTTCCCGCTCTTCCTTTTCCTGCTCTGTCGTATCGTGCAAGACAGCTACCAATCCAGAGATAAAGCCAGATTCGCGACGGATCAAGGCAAAGCGCACTCGAAGACTAATGTATTCCCCATTTTCATCCTGAGAGTCAATCGTCAACTCTGGTACTTCCGTAATCAACTTCCGCAGATCATAGTCGTCTCCGATCGAGAGCAAATCAAGAATACTGGTATTGAGAACCTCGTCCGGATTGACATTCAATTGCTTGGCTGCCATTTCATTGACCATGATGATCTGACCCCGTCTATTGGTCGCAAGCACTCCATCTGTCATATAGGCTAGAATACTGGTCAGCCGCTTGGTTTCCTGCTCCAGGTTTTCATGCGTCAGACGAATAACCTCGGACAGATCATTGATACTATTGGTCATATCGGTCAGCTCGGGGCTTCCTTGCATGTCGACCACTTCAGAGTAAACCCCAGCAATCAGATCCTTAATTTTCGTGTTTAGTTGTCTGAGCTTGATATTGTCCCTACGGTTCTCTAGAAGAAGTAAGGCCACCACAATGATAAACCCAACCGTAATCAGAACAAAGACAAAGTTCGACGACATGACAAAATGTTTTATTAGATCAATCATTGTTTCTCATATAATACCCGACACCACGGCGGGTCAAGATATATTCCGGACGTCCCGGTGTGTCTTCAATTTTTTCACGCAAACGACGAACCGTCACATCCACTGTCCGAACATCTCCAAAGTAATCATAGCCCCATACTGTTTCCAGAAGGTGCTCACGAGTCATAACCTGACCCACATGGGTCGCAAGGTGATAGAGCAACTCAAACTCACGATGGGTCAAATCCAATTCTTTATTGCCTTTTTGAACCAAGAAAGCATCTGGGAGAATGTGGAGATCTCCAATTACAATCTCCGTATCGGCCTCATTTTCAAGCTGAGGATCCGCCGCAAACTCGGAACGACGCAACAAGGCCTTCACACGTGCTTGCAATTCTCGATTAGAGAATGGCTTAGTCACATAGTCATCTGCCCCAATTTCAAGACCGATGACCTTATCAAATTCTGTATCTTTGGCAGAAAGGACAATGATGGGCACATTACTGGTCTTCCGAATGGTACGCGCCACTTCCAAGCCATCAATCTCTGGCAACATCAAATCTAGAATAATAATATCCGGATTCTCAGCCGAAAAGACTTCCAAAGCTTCCCGGCCATCAAAGGCTGTCAAGACTTCATAGCCCTCTTTTGCCATGTTAAATTTGATAATATCTGAAATTGGTTTTTCATCATCAACGACTAATATTTTTTTCATCTTACATACCTGTTTCTAATGCTTCTTTTCCTAATCAATCTCTATCCTCTTATTATATCAAACTTATGAAGAAATGTGGAGCCTCAATTGCTGAACTTTCCAATAAGAAAGGGTAAAAAAGACCGAGAAGTTAAAATCTCAGTCTCAGAAAAAACGAATGATATGTAGAAGATAAAATCACTTGAGTGATTCTAAAAAAAGTTAATTTCCTACTTGCTAGAAGGAATGAATCATTTATTAAAAACTTTCCGTCGTGAGAAAAATGAGAGTGGGACAGAAATCGGTAATTCGTTAGAATTCGATTTCGTCGTCCCACCTCCGCACAGTTGAGTAGGGCTGTAAAAGCTGATGAAATCAGCCTAGTAGAGCCCACTCAACCACTGCGTCTTGCTCGATAATCCAAAGACAATTGAGAGGCTAGGACTTTTGTTCCATCCTCACTCGGGAGTTTTGGAACTTCATAGAAGTTCGCTGACATTCTTACTCACCTAAGGAAGGTTTTTTAGATTGTTTTATCCTCAATCTTTTTATTTTTTCATTATTTCTCAACACGTGATTTGTTGGCGATATCAGCTAGGATTGCTGCTACAAACTCATCATGTTTAAACATTAAAACGGTATCTACTTTCAGAGGAGATATCGTTTTTCTTCTTCGGATAAGGATACAAAAATTTCTTCCTTTCTCTATCTTTTGAATTAATTGATTTCTTCAAAGACTGACTGTAAAATTTTTGATATAATATGCAGGATGGACTGATGGATATTTAAAAGATAATGTTCAAAAGAATTATAAGTGAGCATTAAAAATATGTCAGTTTGGACAGAAATCTCTCTACCATCATCCATGCAGAAACAAGATTATATGAAATAAAAGGAGTAACCAATGTCCGGAAACTATTCAACACGTGAATTCCGCGAGAAACTATATGATGACCTTCATGTTCGATTAAGAGATACAGTGATTTTGATGTGTTCGATTTTTATTGCCTCTATAGGTCTAAATATGAATTCAACAGCTGTCATTATTGGAGCCATGCTGATTTCCCCTCTTATGACACCGATTATTGGACTTGGGTTTGGTTTAGCTATTTTTGATACGCGTTTAATCAAGCAATCTCTAGGGGTTTTATTTACTCAAGTATTGGTCAGTTTGCTTGTCTCGACTCTATATTTCTGGATTTCTCCCTTATCTTATGCAAGTAGCGAATTGATTGCACGAACCTCTCCAACCATTTGGGATGTTCTCATTGCTATTGCGGGTGGGATAGCAGGTGTCATTGGTTCAAGGAAAAAAGAAGCAAACAATATCGTGCCAGGAGTAGCCATTGCAACTGCTCTAATGCCACCTATCTGTACTGCAGGTTATGGTTTAGCTAATGGAAATGTACGATTTTTATTTGGAGCTCTCTATCTTTTCTTGATCAACTGTGTCTTTATCATGCTAATCAATATTGTTGGAACAAGAATTATGATGAGACAATCTCCCTTAAGTTCATTTAATGAGCTAAACATTAAAATGAAAATTGGGTTGATATCCTTGATTGTATTATTGGTCCTTCCAGCCAGCTATTCAGCAGTCACTCTGACGATGGATCAAGCGCGAAAAGAAGGGATCAAACAGTTTGTAGGAAAAGAGTTCGCCAATCATACGGTCATTAATCAAGTCTACAAGTCAAGGAATAATGAATTGGTCTTGACGGTTGTTGGAGATCCGATTTCAGAAGAAAAATTAGAAACCATTCGCCAAAAACAAGCCTCTTACGGTATTCAATCTGTTCAATTGAAAGTCAATCAAGTCCATAATTCGACAAAATTAGATAGTGAGACGACCAAGGAATTTTACGAAAATATTGACAAGTATATCGATCAAAAACTCTCTGAAAAAGATTCACAAAACGATCTCGTAAAAGAAAATGAAGCAGACAAGGACTGAGGATAGTCAACTTATCTAACTCATGGAAGCAAATCTTGGGAAGATATCCTATATCCAAAAGTTAATGGATAAAAAGGATTGTTAATGAGGATACTATTTGTAGTGGTTTGACCGATCACTACTAGCTCAGGTTAAACAAAATAGAAAAAGCAACAACTGAAATAGTTGTTGCTTTTTCTTACTAAAAAATATTTCTCAGACTGTGATCGTTTTATTTCTCAACACGAGATTTGTTGGCGATATCAGCTAGGATAGCTGCTACAAACTCATCTACTGACACAGTGTTTGTTTCTTTTTGTCCATAGCGACGAACGTTGACAGTTCCATCTTCCATTTCCTTGTCACCAACGATTAATTGGTAAGGAATCTTGCTAGTTTGTGATGCACGGATTTTGAATTGCATTTTCTCATTACGTTCATCCACATCAGCACGGACACCACGGTCACGGAGCTTCTTAGCTACTTCCCAAGCGTAGTCAACGTGTTTCTCGTTAGATACTGGGATGAGGGTTACTTGATGTGGTGCAAGCCATGTTGGGAAGGCACCCTTGTAGTTTTCAATCAAGATCGCTGTGAAGCGTTCCATAGTTGAGATAACCCCACGGTGGATCATAACTGGGCGATGTTCTTCACCATCAGCTCCGATGTATTTAAGGTCAAAGCGTTCTGGAAGCAAGAAGTCAAGCTGGATAGTAGAAAGGGTTTCTTCTTTTCCAAGGGCAGTCTTAACCTGGATATCCAATTTGGGTCCGTAGAAGGCAGCTTCCCCTTCAGCTTCAAAGTAGTCCACGCCCATTTCATCAAGGGCTGCACGGAGCATGGTTTGGGCATTTTCCCACATTTCATCATTATCAAAGTACTTATGAGTATCTTGAGGGTCACGAAGAGAGAGGCGGAAACGGTACTCGTTTAGGTTGAAGTCTCCGTATACATCGATAATCAACTGAAGGGCACGTTGGAATTCTTCTTGGATTTGTTCTGGAGTCACAAAGAGGTGACCGTCATTAAGAGACATTTCACGTACACGTTGAAGACCTGTCAGGGCACCAGATTTCTCATAGCGGTGCATCATTCCGATTTCAGCGATACGGATTGGCAATTCACGGTATGAGTGAACATGGTGTTTAAAGACTTGAATGTGGTGTGGGCAGTTCATTGGGCGAAGGACGAATTCTTCCCCGTCTCCCATGTCCATAGTTGGGAACATGTCCTCTTGGTAGTGATCCCAGTGACCAGAAGTCTTGTAAAGCTCTACAGAAGCAAGTGGTGGAGTGTAAACGTGTTGGTAGCCAGAAGCCAACTCCTTGTCTACGATGTAGCGTTCTAACTCACGACGGATAGTTGCCCCATTTGGCAACCAGAATGGTAGACCTTGACCAACTTCTTGAGAAATCATGAACAAATCAAGCTCTTTCCCAAGTTTACGGTGGTCACGTTCTTTGGCTTCTTCACGCATTTGAAGGTAGTTTTTCAAGTCTTTCTTGTCGAACCAAGCTGTACCATAGATCCGTTGCATCATAGCGTTGTCACTATTTCCGCGCCAGTAGGCACCAGCTACATGGAGAAGGTGGAAGATTTGGATACGACCAGTTGAAGGGACGTGAGGTCCACGGCAAAGGTCTACATACTCACCTTGACGGTAGATGGTCAAGCCACCCTCGTCTTCTGAGTGCTCTTCGATCAACTCCAATTTATATGGGTCGTTCTTGAAGATTTCACGCGCCTCGTCTTTAGTCACTTCTTCACGTATTGATGGGAAGTTTTCTTTAACGATTTTCTTCATTTCTTCTTCGATACGAGGAAGGTCTTCGTTCGAGATTTGACCCGCTTGGTTGTCTGTATCGTAGTAGAAGCCATCTTCGATAGCTGGACCAACACCCAAGTGAATGTCTGGGAAGAGGCGACGAGCAGCCTGAGCGAACAAATGAGCTGCTGAGTGACGCAAGATTGGAAGAGCATCTTCGTGATCTGGTGTCACGATTTCAATGCTTCCGTCTTCAGTGATAGCACGAGTTGTGTCAATCAATTTGCCGTTGAATTTACCAGCAAGAGCTTTTTTAGCTAGGGAATTGCTAATGGATTGAGCAATGTCAAAAGTTGTAACGCCAGATTCGAATTCACGAACAGCGCCATCTGGGAAAGTAATGTTAATCATAATATTCTCCTTTTTTATATTTCATAGTTTCTATGCATTGACTTTTTATTAGCAGACTACTTCCTAGTATGAATGTTCAACTGCTTTTCTTTATCAGAGAGGAAGTTTTCCATTTCCGTCAGGATGTCTATCTCCAAACGTTGAGAAAGTTCTACTAGCCACCAGATATTTTCTGAAAGTTTATGTTCCAGTGTGTAAGGTGTTTCATCATAGTAGCGTCCTTGCTTGGTCATCACTAATCGTTGGAAATTTCCAATATCATTTGATAAAGCCAAGAGGTCTTCTTCTACCGTCCACTTGGAATCATGATGCTTAACTTCCAGATCATGATAAGCTTGTCGGATTGCCCAACTGCGCTCCACTAATTCTTGCAACTCCATAGTTAGTCTCCTCACAAAAAAATTGCGACATCCAAAAAGGACGTCGCAACGTGGTTCCACCTTCATTTATGTTCCTCAAAAAAGAGGGACACCTCTGATTGGCTCTAACGTAGCCACCGTTTTATGTTTGCATAAAAGTATCTCGAGTAGTCCCAAACCTATCCTCTACGCGATTTCCAGCTCCACGCGCTCTCTATCAGATTTCCTAGATTTGATATGTCTCTGTCAGTTATTATAGCACGATTGAAAAATTTTGCAAGAGAAAGTTTCTTTTTCAATCAAAGAAATGCGTAATTTTACGGATTTTCTTCACCTGTTTGACCGAAGCCTTCATTATCTTGACCGATCCATTAACCGGAAGAGCAATGACCTTGGTCGGAATTTTCACAATGGTCTTGGACATCCGCTTAACCCGACTTTGCTCTGGGTTCAAGTCATTCGAAAAGTCTTTAGAGATGATTTTATCCAGATAAAATTCATAGACTCGACGGCCGAAGGTTGCTGCAGAAATATCATCAATCTTTTCTGCCCACTTATCCTCATCGATTGCAGGCATCTCTTCAATCGCTTCAAGAATTGCTTGGGCTAGATCGCTCTCCTCATAAAAGAGCTTCCCAAACATGGGGTCATCAATCACATGATCAAGATAAGGATTCCCATGAGCAATGATCGGCGTACCGCTAGCAATGCTCTCTAAATAGGTCAGCCCTTGCGTCTCACTCGTTGAAGCTGAAATAAAGAAGTCAGCCGCCTTATAGTAGAGAGCGGTCTCATTTGGTTGGATCATACCTGTGAAGATGATCGCATCTGATACACCAAGCTTGGTTGCTTGTTTTTTCAAATCATCCAGATAAGGACCATCTCCAGCCACGATCAACTTAACTTTAGAATTGACCTGGAGGACATCCGGAAGAGCCGCAATAACCGCTTGGATATTCTTTTCATAAGAGACCCGTGAAAGACTCAATAACAATGTTTCATCTTCTGTCACCTCATATTTCTCACGAAGAGCATCTGTCTCTGTCGGAGTAATTTCTGGTCGGTCAAATTTGGCCAAATCAATCCCTGTAGGAATAATACGTTTTTCTGCCTTTACCTTGTATTTCTGGAGCAAGTCATAAACGATCTCGCTTGGGCAGATCACTCCGTCCAGATCATTCATATAGCTTCTCACAATGTATTTGACCATACTTGGACGAATGACCATACCTCTCGCTATATAGCGGACATAGTCCTCATATTGGGTATGGTAGGTGTGAATGACTGGAATCCGCAACTCGCGTCCAATCCAAACTCCCAAAAGGCCTAGTGAAAACTCTGTCTGGGTGTGGATAATATCCAACTGGTATTGCTTGGCAATGGCAAGCGCCTTTGAGAAGCCTCGATAAGCGACCCGACGGTCCTTAAAGGCAAAGAAGGGCACACTCGGAATCCGAATGATCTGCCAATCCTCATAGCGGTTCACATCTTTATCTGTTGTCGTAAAGATAAAAACTGTATGACCCAATTTTTCTAATTCTGTTTTGAGCGTCCGAATACTGGTCGCCACTCCCGAAACTTGTGGGAAATAGGTATCTGTGAATAAACCTACACGCATCTTACATCTCCAAAACTGTTTGATAGGCCTCAACCAATTGATGAGCCACTATGTCGATCGAACGACTTTCAGCGACCTTGTAGCCGGCCTCCCGCTTGTCCACTTGTCCATTTAGGACCTTGTTCAAGGAATCCACAAATTCATCCACATTGTGGCACAATTCAGATGAGGTCTCGTCAATCCAGCCATTGTAGACAGGAATATCTCGCAGGACGGTGTGCTGATGGCTAGCCAAAGCTTCCAAAACAACGATTCCTTCGGTTTCTTCATAAGATGGGAAGAAGAAGGCGTCAGCTCCCGTCATAGCTCCTTGGAAGACCGCTCCCTTGAAATAGCCAGGGAATTCCACATTGCTAGGATGATCCTTTTCCACTAGGCGGCGGATCTTGCGCGGGATAATCCATTTGTTGATAGAACCTAGCCAAATAAAGCGCACATCTGGCATGCGACGAGCTACTTCTACGAAATCTTCGATTCCTTTGCGCCTGAAATAAAGCCCTGCACAGATAACCACCTTTTGGCCTTCTTGGATATTAAAATGCTTGCGAAAGACTTCTTCTTTTTTCGGATCCTTCTTGTATTTTTCCAAATCTATTCCATTGGAGACCGCAATAATCGGTGTTGTCACTCCATAGGACTGAATCAAGTGTTTGGAATACTCAGAAGGCGTGATGACATAGTCCGCCTTTTGGTACATGTGAGCCAAATATTTCCCAAACAAGGGCGCAAAAAAGTTAGACCCGATAAAGGAATTTTCAAAATCCTCACGGGTTGAATGGCCATGCATGATGACTTTCTTTCCACGACGTTTTGCTGCATGGAGCAAAAGGAAACTCCGAGGGCCATAGGTATTAATATGGACCACATCATAATCCCCTAAAATATCTGTCGTATGCGGAATTCCAGCCAAATCCAGCGCATGCATTTGGTGCTGCAAAGCTCGACCAATTCCTGATTTTTGTAATACGGATTTTCCTTCTAAATACAGTAAAACTTTCATACCCCCTATTATACCGAAATAAAGAGTGCCCTTCAAGTTTCTACCTGTTGATAGTATAAAAAAGAGGCCAGAACAGCTCTGTTCTAACCTCTCAGACTAGTAGACACGTCTTCTCCATTCGAGACTCTAGTCTACTCAATTCTTATTTTTTGGTCGTTCCACGTTGGTTGATCGTATGGGACAAAAGCACTTCCCGTTCTTCCAACTCTTCTTTGTGCATGATCTTGGTCAACATGCGCATGCTGATCGCACCAAGGTCATACAGCGGTTGCCCAATCGTCGATAGGTTTGGACGTGTATAACGGGTTACTTGTGAATCATCGCTGGTAATGATTTCGAAGTCCTCTGGCACCTTAACACCTTTATCAGACAAGCCGTTCAAGAGACCTGCAGCCAATTCATCCCCAGTTACAAAGGCCGCTGTTGCTTTGGATGCAATGATGCGTTCTGCCAAATTGTAGCCTTCATGGTAACGGTATTTGGATTCAAACACAAGTCCTTCGCTATAGCTCAATTTTTTCGCTTTCAGGGCTTCTTTATAGCCTGACAAACGAATTTTACCATTGATATCATCCACCAATGGACCACTTACAAAAGCAATTTTCTTGTTGTGTTTTGCTAACTCTGTAACAGCATCCACTGTTGCTTGCTTGTAGTCGATATTGACACTTGGTAATTGGTGCTCAACATCCACAGTTCCAGCAAGGACCACTGGTGTACGTGAGCGTGAAAACTCTGAACGAATCTTTTCTGTCAAATGATAGCCCATGAAAATGATCCCATCTACTTGTTTAGAAAAGAGGTTGTTCACAACTGAAACTTCTTTGTCATCATCTTCATCGCTATTAGCAAGGACAATGTTGTATTTGTACATTTCAGCAATGTCATCAATCCCTTTAGCCAAGGTAGAGAAATAGCTGTTGGTGATGTTTGGAATAACAACCCCTACTGTAGTTGTTTTCTTGCTAGCAAGACCACGCGCAACAGCGTTTGGACGGTAATCCAAGCGTTCGATCACTTCCAAAACTTTCTTCCGCGTATTTTCTTTAACGTTTTTATTTCCATTCACTACACGACTAACGGTTGCCATTGAAACCCCTGCTTCACGGGCGACATCATAAATTGTAACTGTATCGTCTGTATTCATAAGATTTCCTTTCATTATTGAAAATTTCGTTTTCACTCTCTAATTAATCCTATTTTATCATGTATTGTAAACACTTTCAAGCATTTTGGTAAAATTTTGTAAACTCTTGCTTTTTTAGGGAAAATTTGACAAAATAGATCCATAGAAAGAAGGTAGCATTATGTCTAAATTAGATCAAATCGTCGATTTTCTTGAAACTGAAAAAACAGATGTCGCTGTTGTATCCGATCCTGTCACCATCAATTACCTGACTGGATTTTACAGTGATCCCCACGAACGCCAACTCTTCTTGTTCGTCTATACAGACCACGAACCCCTTCTCTTCGTTCCTGCACTTGAAGTGGAACGGGCGACTGCAGTTGTCGATTTCCAAGTGGTTGGCTATGTGGATTCTGAAAACCCTTGGGAAAAGATTAAAGGGGCTATCGCTAAACCAGATGCCAAAACTGTTGCACTTGAATATGATAACTTGATTCTGACCAAGTACAATGGTTTGCGCACTGTCTTTGAAAAAGCCGAATTTACTAACTTAACACCACGGATTAACCGCATGCGCTTGATCAAATCTGCTGATGAGATCCAAAAGATGTTGGTGGCTGGTCAATACGCAGATAAGGCTGTCAATATGGGTTTTGACGCCATCTCACTGGATAAAACAGAAACTGATATCGTTGCAGAAATCGACTTTGGCATCAAACGCTTGGGCTATGAAATGAGCTTTGAAACGATGGTCTTGACTGGAAATAATGCAGCTAACCCACACGGAATTCCTGGAAGCAACAAAGTCGAAAACGATGCTCTCTTGCTCTTTGACCTTGGCTGTATGGTGAATGGTTATGCGTCTGATATGACTCGTACTGTTGCTGTTGGGAAACCAGATGATTTCAAAAAAGAAATCTACCACTTGACTTTAGAAGCTCAACAGGCTGCTTTAGATATGATCAAACCAGGTGTAACAGCGCATGAAGTAGACCGTGCTGCCCGGAGTGTCATTGAAAAAGCAGGTTACGGCGAATACTTCAACCATCGCCTCGGACACGGCATTGGAATGGATGTGCATGAATTCCCTTCTATCATGGAAGGAAATGACCTGGTCATCGAAGAAGGAATGTGCTTCTCAGTCGAACCGGGGATCTACATCCCTGGAAAAGTCGGGGTTCGAATTGAAGACTGTGGCTATGTGACAAAAGATGGCTTTGGCCTCTTTACCGAAACCAGCAAAGACTTGCTGTATTTTGATTAAGTTAGAAAATAAGGAGATTGTTGTATGATTGTTTGGCGTGGTAAAGGCTTGCTCGTTCCCCTTGCTTTTATGCTGGGCGGGGCACTAACCAATATTATTTTTATGGCTCTTCATCTTAATGTGAGAAATAGAGCTGATAGTATCATACTTGGATGTATGATGGGAATCTTTTCAGCTGGTATCAATTATTTACTGACAAAGAAATTTGTTTCCGATCAAGTTCGGTATATGATTGATGAGGAAACCGGGCAACGCATAGCTTTGCGCGATCGTTCTTCCTTCATGTTCATTCCTAATCGATACTGGACATGGATTTTTGCAGTAACCTGTATTCTAGTCAGCTTCGTAGCCTTAGTGAAGTAAAGCTAGAAGGATGGTTAATATTTTACTCCATGAACACAAAAAGCCTTTCAGTCTAAACTGAACGGCTTTTTTACATCGAGTTTCTCACAGACTCAAATCAAGAAACGGTTGCTAGCTCCATCTGCTTCTTGGTTTGCTCCACCACTTCTTTAAGGCTGGTCTGAGCCATTTCCTTTTCCATGGCCAATTGAATCTCTTCGAGCTTCCCATCTAGAACGCCATGGATGCTATTTCCAATCGGACAAGCTGGATTTGGATGCTCATGGAAGCCAAATAATTGACCGGTCTTCCCCAGGCATTCAACAGCCAGATAGATATCTAACAAACTAATGGCTTCCAATTCTTTGGCCATTTCAGCCCCACCTGTTCCACGCGCCACATGGATTAAACCTGCCTTTTTTAATTGGGATAAGGTCTTCCGAATAATGACCGGGTTCACCCCAACACTGCCAGCAATCATATCACTAGTCACCTTGGTACAGTCCCCTTTTAGGGCAATCATCACTAGTACATGGGTTCCAATGGTAAAACGACTTGAAATTTGCATATCTCCACTCCTTTCTACCTGTTTGGAAGGTATCTTCTACTGGATATTTTTCAATAGATGATACTCATTATCCCTATTATACACTTTTGCGTTGTAATGTCAATAGTTACACTATTGAAAGAATTCCTCTAACCAAGCATTAATCTCTCGATCATGGCCTTCTCTCCGCTCAATTTCATGAAGCAGCTCATGATTGTGGGTATGATGAATCCCATTGATCAAACTTTCGTAATACACTTGATAATAAGGGAGATGGAGATCTTTGGCAAGTTGGAGTTCTTTGTTGACATCATAGTCCACCCGTCTAAAATCGACATCTTTTAGTCCCATTTGATCAAATTCGAGAATGGCATACATAGCCCGAAGGTCCTTGCGAAGATTCTTTTCCAAAAAGAAGGGTTGACCGATCGATCCAGGGTTGAGGATTAGTTCTCCGCCAGTCCCATAACGGAAAAATTGCTGATGGATGTGGCCATAGACTGCGATATCACAGGCTGGATTTGTCACCAAGCGATCGAAATCCTTCTGATCCCCGATATGGATCAATTCGCGTCCCCAATTCTTATCGGGTAAGTGGTGGCTAATACCGATTTTCAATCCAGCAATTTCCCGGTGCACCTGCATGGGCATTTTCTGCATGGCTTCGATTTCTTGAGGAGTGATTTCTTCGAGAATATATTGACACTGGCGCATGAGGTAGCGATGACTCGGTCTAGTCTCATCCAACATCCCCTTCATAGCCCGCCACAGGCTATCTTCCCAGTTTCCCAAGACTTTCACCGTAATAGGAAGCTCCTCTAACAGCTCCAATAGTGCACGTCTGCCTGTCCCTGGCATTAAACTATCTCCCAAGAGCCAATATTCATCCACCTTGGCTGTTTGGCTATCTTTTATAACAGCTTCTAAAGCTGTTGTATTTCCATGAATATCTGAAAGCAAAGCAATTTTCGTCATGATCTTCTCCTTGCATCCATTATAACAAAGAGAAGAAAAACTTCCACCCTCAGGTGAAAGTTTTAAAAACATTTGATGCTGGTAAAATGAAAAAGAAGGCTAGGGCTCTTTTTGTCAACATCAGATGCGGGCTTTGTATCATAGTGAATTGCGACAGGATGAGGGAGGATCGATACTATCCTCCCGAAGAGTTAGTAATTCGTGTAGGAAAACCACTATCGTGCTTGCCGTTACACGAATTGAACACGCCTACAACTCTTTGGAAAAAGATAAATCCAACTAGAAGCGGACGCTTCGTCGTTGGATTTCCTATTTTCCTTTGAGTTGCTTAACGGCTTTGTATCTTAGTCTACTGATTTGAGAGCTTCGAGCATATCCACTTTCCGGAGGTAATAGTCGACATAGATTCCTAACAGGATCAGGAGAAGGACAATCCCTCCAACAGGGAAGAAGCAGACACCCAGTCCCACGTAGGGATAAAAGAGAATGGCATCAGGTGCAATCATGGCAATAAGGAATTGATGAAGATAGTAGCCTCCTCCTAACCCTAGCAGAATCCCTATGACGGACAATAAGATGGTCTCTCGGTAGATATAAAGCGTCACTTCCTTATTGTGAAAACCTAAGACCTTAATGGTTGACAATTCCCGGATTCGTTCTGCCACATTGATATGGGTTAAGTTGTACAAGATCACAATAGCTAGCAAGATCGATACCACCACCAGGATCATCATGGTTTTATCCAAAGATTTGGCAACAGAGGTAAACAGCGAAATCATCGAAGCATTCTGACTGACTCCCTTAACAGCTGCAAGAGCCATCATATCCCGACTCACAGCTTGCACTTCTTGTTGAGACGGATCCTGCAACTGCACCAAATAACTATTTTCAGGAGCCTTCTTCCCGTATATTTTTTGATAAGTTGTCTGATCCATATAGATAAAGTGTCCGACATAATTTTCAGTGATCCCTGCCACCTTGAAAGAATGACCGTCTATCGTTAATCGATCCCCATCCGTAACCCCTGCAAGTTGTGCCAGTTTGCTGCTGATGATAACCCCTTTCTTTAGAGACAAGGGTTCACCTTTATGGAGAGAAGCCAGGGTTACAAAGGGCGATAAATCTGCTCGATCCGTCACCATCATGGTAATGCTTTGCTTGTCTCGACCACCTTTAAGAGAAGCTTCAAGCAGCTGGCTATAGAGAGATTGATAATTTTTGATATCTGATTTTGCTAGACGATTGGTTAGTTCCTTGCTTTCTTGGGGAGAAGCGTTGGTTTTTTTGGCCACAATCAGCTCATAAGACAAGATTTCTTGAAATTGCCGATTTGGAACTCCTTTTACAGAGGATTGAATGCCAAGGCCTGCAAAGAGAAGAGCAACCGAACCTGCCACACCAAAAATGGTCATCAGCATCCGTAGTTTGTAACGAAAGAGATTGCGAGCAGCAACCTTGTGGGTGAAACTCAATCGTTTCCAGATAAAACCAATACGCTCTAGGAAAATCTTAGAGCCTGAATCGGGTGGTTTCGGAAGCAAGAGAAGATTGGCTTCTTCTTTTAATTCCTTACGAGATACCCAATAAGCTGGAAGAACACTGGCTACAAGGGACAGGCCGAGAGCCATGAGAGTCATATTTGCATAAAAATATTCTTTGCTGTCCCCAATGACCATCCCTTGTGTGATAATCTTGGAAATAATGCCTGATAGGAAATAATGGCCTAGCAAGTTTCCTAGAAGCGTCCCGATGGTTCCTGCGAAAAATCCATAGAGGACAAATTTGAGAACGATGTCCTTGGTACGATAACCCAGCGCTTTAAAAATGCCTGCATTGGTCCGCTCTTCATCGACAAAGCGTGTCATCGTGGTAAAGGTGACCATGGCTGCTACTAGATAAAGGACCACAGGAAATATATTTCCGACGGCAGAGATGCTACTACTAGCATTGCTATACATGAGGTATCCTTGCCCACCAGGCATGGTCTTGCGATCATAGACGTGGTAGGATGGGATTTCTAGTTGCTCCAGATCCCTTTGGGCCTGGAGCAACTCTTCCTCTTTTTGTGCAAGCTCAGTTTGACTGCTCATCCATTCTTTCTTTTTCTGATCCAGCTCTGCTTTAGCTTGCTGGATCTTTTCTTGACTGCTTGCTTGTTGCTGAGCTGGTAGGAATGGACCTAGTTTACTTAGCTGGGCCTCTTGCAAGCCTAGTTGCTTTTGACCCTGATCGATTTGGGACTTAGCTATTTGAAGTGTATCTTTAGCACGACTGAGTTCCTTTTGCCCCTTTTGGATCTCTGTATCAGCCGCCTGCTTGAGTCTTTGGTAGCGAGCCTTTCCATTATCTTTCAGCCGCTTTTCTATGTCCTCTTGATGGACTTGGAGTTGTTTTTGGTAGGCTAGGGAGAAAGAATCCAACGATTTCAGATCATCAAACAGAATACGTGCTATCATAGGCAGTTTATTCGTGAAAACTTCTTTCGAAACTAGAGCATAGGCATCTAGATTTCCAATTCCACTCCTTGCACTGCCTAAATTTTTCTGAGACCACATTTCAGATGATTGAACAAAGCCAACAATAGTAAAGTGCTTTCTCTTTAAAACAGACTTTTCTCCAACCTTTTCTTCAACCGTAAATCGATCTCCAATCTGATAGCGACCGGACCAAAAACTAGCTAGGGCCAGTTCTTCTTCATTCTTTGGCAGACGCCCCTTGGTCACACGAAAGGACGAGATGCTCTTTGGAGGAGAAAAGAGCCGAATAGCCTTCCCTGTTCCTTTCACCGTCACATCCGTCAGAGAGCCAAATTCGACACGGGTCCCACTGAGTCCTTCCAGCTCTTCTTGATCCGCTTGATCTAATCCCAAGTCTCCCATGACAGCAAGATCCAGCATCTCTTCTTGCTGGATAAACTGGTTAGCGGTTCGATGCATGTTTGGAGTAGTCACTTTCAAGCCAACTAAGGCTAAACTCCCTAGCATCATCAAGGTTAAGATGGAAAGGAAACGCCCTTTTGACTCAGTAAAAGAATGAAAGAGGTCCTTCCAATATACTTTTCGTTTCATACCTCCACCTCTTCTAATATTCTAGTGTCGCAATATCTTGAGGAGCCTCATTGACTTCGACTGACTGAACCTTTGCATCGTGCATGCGAATGACTCGGTCCGCAATTGGAGCCAGAGCACCATTATGGGTCACGATGATAACAGTCGCTCCTTTTTTTCGGGACATGTCTTGCAAAATCCCTAACACTTGCTTCCCTGTCTGGTAATCCAAGGCTCCTGATGGCTCATCACAAAGAAGGATTTTAGGGTTTTTCGCCACAGCACGAGCGATGGCTACCCGTTGTTGTTCCCCACCTGACAATTGGGCTGGAAAATTATGCAGACGATTTCCAAGTCCTACTTCTTTTAATACGGTTTCTGGATCTAGAGCATCAGAAACAATTTCTGATGCCAACTCGACATTTTCCTTAGCTGTTAGATTGGCCACTAAATTATAAAATTGAAAAACAAAGCCAACATCATCCCGCCGATAATCCGTTCGTTGATGGGGATTGAGCTTAGCAATATCCACACCATCAATCAAAACCTGGCCTTCATCGTTGGTGTCCATCCCTCCTAAGATATTGAGAACCGTTGATTTACCAGCACCCGAAGCTCCTAAAATGATGACCAATTCTCCTTGCTCAATCTCAAAAGAAACATCTTGATTGGCGAGAATTTCTGTCTCTCCACTCTTGTATCGCTTGTAACAATGTTTCATTTCGATGTAGGCCATTTTCTCTTTCCTCCTGTAGTTTCTATCTATATTATAGTCCTTTTCTTCTAGATCTCAAAGAAATAGGGAGATCAAAGATTTGCAAGATCCCTTAGAATCATGAATGATTGTCAATTTTATGCTATAATGAGAAACAAATTTTAGTTATTGTTAGAAAGAAGGCTCATTGTGAGTTTACAACAGTTTGAAAGGAAATCACTTCAAGAAATCAATCAATCTATTGATGTTCCAAAAGGAATCCCCTTTTGGAAGGCCCTCCTGCTCTTTTCAGGACCAGGTAGTCTCGTAGCAGTCGGCTATATGGATCCCGGGAACTGGATCACCAGTGTCGTTGGAGGAGCACAGTATCGGTATCTCCTTTTATCGGTGGTTCTCCTCTCTTCTTTAATTGCCATGCAGTTACAACAAATGGCTGGTAAACTAGGGATTGTCCATCGCAAAGACCTGGCCCAAACGACCGCCCATCACTTACCCAAATGGCTTCGCTATACTCTTTGGCTTGTGATCGAGCTAGCTTTAATGGCAACAGATTTAGCTGAGGTCATCGGATCAGGGATTGCCCTCCACCTTCTCTTTGGTTGGCCCTTACTCTTTTCCATCCTCATCACCATCTTTGATGTCTTCCTTCTCCTAGGACTCATGCATCTGGGCTTTCGTAAGATCGAAGCTATCGTTTCAACCTTGATCCTAACGATCCTCGCAATTTTCGGCTACCTAGTCTTCCTATCGAAGCCAGATATCGGAGGAATCTTCGCCGGCTTTCTCCCTCAAAAAGAAGTAGTCGGAATCGGGCTTCCAAAGGGAAATGAAGCCTTGACCTTGGCATTAGGAATCATCGGGGCAACGGTGATGCCCCACAACCTCTACCTCCACTCTTCGATCTCTCAAACACGAAAAGTCGATTACAACGATCCAGCGGACATCAAGCGGGCGGTGCGTTTTATGACCTGGGATTCCAATATCGAATTAAGTTTGGCCTTTGTCGTCAATTCCCTGCTCTTGATTCTTGGGGCCGCCCTCTTCTTCGGACACGGTGACAAGATCGGTGCTTTCTCTAGCATGTACGATGCTCTCAAGGATAACCAGATTGCAGGAGCTATTGCCAGTCCTTTTCTGTCCACACTCTTTGCCATCGCTTTGTTAGCTAGTGGTCAAAACTCAACCATTACTGGTACCCTAACCGGTCAAATTGTTATGGAAGGTTTCCTAAAATTCCGACTGCCACAATGGTTGGTCCGTCTTATGACCCGCATCATTGCTCTCCTTCCAGTCATCATCGTTGCGATTTTATTTGGAGACCAGGAACATGTCTTGGACGACCTGCTGGTCTATTCTCAGGTCTTTCTATCAGCAGCCCTCCCCTTCTCTATCTTCCCCTTGGTTTATTTCACCTCCAATAAAGATATCATGGGAGAACACGTCAATGCCAAATGGAATACCCTCTTAGGCTATCTAGTCGCTATTATCCTAACCATCTTGAATGTTCATTTAATTGTAACAACCTTTATCAAATAAGGAAAACCAGCACTTTGAATGGTGCTGGTTTCTTTTGTTTCTCAGGTCACTTTCTCCATCTTGTTTATTCTTTTCCTAAAAATTTCCTGACCATTTTTTTAGAAGGGAATTATTTTAAATCACTAATTATTGTGATATTTTCACAAATTCTTGCCGAGCCCCGCCAGTCATAAACTTGTGATTTTTTTACATACTTTTACAAGCCTTTCAAGAATTGGAAAAGTTGTCTGATTTATCTTTTTAGAGTATAATGCTATTTGTTAGTGGCGTGAAATTATTTAACCTGTAAATTATTTCAACGTCAAATAAATAGAAACAGACTCATACAACAATAGAAAGGAACATATGGCACGACAAAGACAAACGACAACCAAGGCCGATTTGAGAGACGCGCTTTCAAAACTGCTACTGCAGCAACCTTTTGAAAGCATTACGATTCGACAATTGACAGAAACCGCTGGGATCAACCGCGGGACCTTCTACTTGCATTATGTAGATAAATACGACATGTTCGAACAAATGAAAATGGATATGGTGCAAGAATTGGATAGTCTTTTTGTTGAAGGAAGCCCTGTCAAGGTGAATTTTCTCAATGTCTTAACGACCATTAAAGAAAACTATGACTTTATATACGCCCTCACTCAAGCCTGCTATTCGGACTTTCGTAAATTGGTAAGAGGTTTTACCCTTCATGCATTAGACGATACTCCCCATGCTGAGGAGCACATCATCTCAGACTTCCAGGTTCCCTACAAATATGGCCTTGAGATTTTCATTGCTACAATCGAATCTGTGATTGTGACCTGGCTAGAATCTGGATCTAAGGAAGATCCAATCGAGATTGCAACCATCATTCTTAGTGTCTCAGATTTTACTAGCTGGAACTAAGCTAGCCAACCTTTTCCAACTTTCGTGGAGAAGGTTTTTCTTTTTGGCAAGTAAGGAAGGACAAAATCTCCTTGTGTAGATTCTTCAGCCGAGATCAAAAAAGCGAGATCCTATTGTCTCGCTTCCATTCTATTCCTTTTTCTTTGCTAACATGGTTGCAAATCGAAGTTGGATTCGATTGCCGTTCTCATCTCGTCGATGAAGATGGCCGGGATTTTCGTTGTACTTAACCAATTCCCAATCCTTATAATACTCCGCCAGTTCCCCTTCTTTAAAGGTAAAGGAGAAGGGCACCTGGCAGGGATAATCATCCGTATCCATGGCACAGACAATCAGATTGTAACCACCTGGATTGGTCTGTTCCTGCATATTTCGGATGATAGCTGGAATCCGATCAGCCTCTAGAAACATGAAAACTACCGTTGACACAATCAAATCATAGTGTTGGGTGAGGGCTGCAGCATTGATATCATAGAGTCCCACAGGCATTTCTAGATCTTCCTCAGCGACAATGCTTTGCAAGATTTCAAGAGCCAGTTCATTTTGATCCACTGCTGTCACGTCAAAGCCATGTTGGGCTAAAAAGAGAGCATTGCGACCTTGCCCGCATCCTAGATCCAGTGCCTTTCCAGCTGGAACAATCTTCACTGCTTCTAACACTTCTGAATGGACAGGATTGGTGTTGTACTTTTTGGGAAAATAGTCTTTTGGCTCACAGTAAAATTCTAAGTACCACTCCACATCGTCTGTTGCAGCTTCGACACGGTGCCAGGCTTGGGGTTCTACCATGGGGTTCTCGGCTCCAGCTTCAAAGATATGGCTAGCGATTTCTTCCCCATCTTCTGTCAATTCAATAAATCTTAACTGACCTTTTAGAACCGTAATCTTCCCCCAGGTCCCCACCTTTGTATTGTGTTTGTGTCGGAGGGCTTCTGGCATGGTATCCTTGTTCCAGAGGGGCATGCGCTTGTAGGCAATCAATTTTTGAGTCATATAGCTTCTCCTTTTTCTTTCAGTACCTTTATCATACAGAAAAAAGAAGCTCTTGACAAGTTCGAAAAAGAAGAGGCCGTCTCTAAGAAAAAAGCAGTTCTGAAACAAGTTTCAAAACTGCTTTTTGATTACCGTGTATTGTATTGCTTCATGACCCGTGCGATGTCTCGGTTTTGTTCCCGACGTTTGATGGATTCGCGCTTGTCATAATCATGTTTCCCTTTGGCAAGTCCCAAAAGCAATTTGGCATAACCGTCTTTAAGATAGACTTTCAATGGCACCAGGGTCATCCCAGTTCCTTTGGTTTCTTGGTCCAGCTTTTGGATTTGCTTTTTGTGAAGCAGGAGCTTGCGGCGACGATCTGGATCTTGGTTCCAGATATTTCCTTCCTCATAAGGGGCAATATGGACATTACTAAGCCAAACCTCACCATTTTTTACTTGTGCAAAGCCATCTTTCAAGTTAATGCGTGCTGCACGGACACTTTTGATCTCTGTTCCTGTCAGGACCATCCCTGCTTCAATCGTATCCACGATGGTATAGTCGTGTCTCGCCTTTTTATTTTGCGCGACTACCTTTCCTTCGCCCTTTGCCATGTTTGGCTCCTTTCTTTGCTACTTCCTTGTAAAAAGGTTTCTTTCCTTTTTTCTTTTTGGATTTAGGAGAAGCATCTTTCCGTTTTTCGTCTCTTCTGATAGACGAACTCTTAGAAGCTTTTTTCTCCTTGCGTCTACGTTCTCTGCGATTGCTATCGCGATCACGCCCCTTGGCCTTGAGCCCTTTTTCAACGACATCCCATTCACTTGGAATATAAGAGAAATCAATCTCTCCGGTCATCTTGTCAGCTCTTTCTACCTTGATCCGGATTTGCTGACCAACACGGAAAGTCACTCCCGATTTCTCCCCGCGAAGGGTTAGATCCCGTTCGTTAAAATGGTAGTATTCCGGTAGATTGGTAATATGAATCAAGCCTTCGACCGTATTGGGTAGCTCCACAAAGAGACCAAATTTCACCACACTAGAAACCACAGCATCGTACTCTTCCCCAACATAGTCTTCCATGTATTCGGCCTTTTTCATAGCTTCTACTTCACGCTCGGCATCAATAGCCCGGCGTTCTCGACTAGAAGATTGGCTGGCAATGTCTGGAAGAACTTGTTCAAAGTGCTCTGCCACTTCTTGGGATTTTCCATATTCACGCACCATTCGATGAACCATCAAGTCCGGATAACGACGGATGGGACTGGTAAAGTGGGTGTAATATTCCGCAGCAAGCCCATAGTGGCCATGGTTGTGCTCTGAGTAACGGGCCTGTTGCATCGAGCGCAACAACATCATCGAAAGGACATCTGCATAAGGTTCTCCTTCAACCTTGCGCATGATTTCTTGCAGGGCTTCTTGGCTCATCTCACTAGCCGTTCCGTAGATCTGGATCCCAAAGCTAGAAGCATAATCGATAAACTTCTGTACTTTTTCTGCCTTTGGATCTTCGTGGATCCGGTAGATGAACGGCAGTTTCATTCGTGTAAAGTGCTCCGCCACCGTTTCATTGGCAATCAACATAAAGGACTCAATCATCCGCTCCGCAATTCCTCTTTGACGGAGGACGATATCAACTGGTTTTCCTTCTTTATTGACTAATATTTTAGCCTCATTGGTATCAAAATTGAGGGCTCCTCGGCGAATCCGCATGCTTTCTAGAATACCATGCAAGGTCGCCATTTGATGAATACTTGGGACAATTTTCTTAAATTCTTGAGCCTTATCTTCGTCTCCCGCTAAGATATCATTGACGTCGCTATAGGTCATTCGGAAGGTTGTATTGATCACTGTTTGGGTAATGGTATGCTTGACGACCTTTCCATGAGGATCAATCTCCATGATGGCAGACTGGGTCAGGCGGTCTACATTCGGATTTAAAGAACAGATCCCATTGGACAAGCGTTCTGGAAGCATGGGCACTACTCGGTCGGTCACATAGACAGAGGTCGCACGATTTAGAGCTTCCTTATCAAGAGCTGAGCCTTCTGTAACGTAATAAGAGACATCTGCGATGTGAACCCCCAGCTCAAAGTTGCCGTTCTTGAGTAGCTTGATATGAACAGCATCATCCAAGTCTTTGGCATCTGCCCCATCAATCGTGAAGGTGATCTCCTCTCGCAGATCCAAGCGTCCTTCTATATCCTTTGCAGACGGTGCATCTGGAACCTGCTCGGCTTCTTTCAAAACTTCCTCAGGAAATTCTGAGACGATATCCATAGATTCCAACACTTCCAAGACATCAATGCCTGGATCTGTCACATGACCGACCACATCGCGTACAGTCGCTACAAAATAATTGTGCTTACGGCTCGGGTATTGGTCAATTTCAACCTTGAGAATTTCGGTACCTTCTAATTGGATGGCTGGCTTTTTCACATAGATCAGCTGACTGATCTTTTGATTTTTTGAACGAATATAGCCCGCATATTTGGGCTTTTCCTCGTCCAGGACGATTTGTCCGACTACCGTTTTAAGACTATGTTCCAAGACATCAATAATCTTGGCCTCAGCTGCAGTTCCCTTGTTTCGGTCTGCAACCTTGGTGATGACGATCTCAACGGTATCCCCATCGATGGCATGATAGACATCATTTCGTCCAACAAAGAGGTCCTCTTCTTCGCCCTCTAAACTGACAAAACCAAAGCCATTTTTATGGGCGTGAAAGGTGCCCTTGAGGGTAATTGCTGGCGCCTTCTTTTGGGATAAGCACAGGGAGCCATCATCCTCAAATTTTAACTCATGACGGCGTTCCATCAGAGAGATGGTCTTGACCAACTCACGGAAATCCTTAGACCCGTCTTTTCCTAGAGCAGCTGCTAAATCATTGATCTGGACTTTGCCATGCTCTTGTAAATATTCTTTTATATCTGTTTTCATTGATTTTTTGCTGGTTATCCAGCCTCCTTTTTTCTATCTAATTTTATAATATCGTTTTGCAAAATAAAAATAGGCAAAGACATTGTCTGAGCCTATCTTATTTACTAGAAAGTACCATTAAGATCATCGCGATCAATAACCAAAAGAAGATCATAATGGCTGTCAAACGCTGCATCACGGCTTCAAAACCACGCGCTTTTGAACGTTCAAACAAGTCATTTGAGCTAGCGTCAAAGACGTTGCTCGATTGGTTTTTAGTTGGTTGCATAAAAATTGCGATAATAATCAATGCTGATAATACTAGTAAAATAGTTGTTAATGCTCCGCTCATATTCAAAACTCCTTAAAATCTTCACTATTATACCACGAAAATCATTTTGATTCAATATGTAAGGTTACTTTTCTTTCCTTGGGACAATACTTCAAGACCTCGATCTTCTCAGGATGGGTTTTGGTATTTTTACTGGTCAAATAATTCTGACTCCCACAGCTTGTGCAGGTCAATTGAACTTTAATTCGCACGTATCTCTCTCACTTTCAAATACTTTCTAAATAAGAATAAGAGGAACATTAAATCAGTAAAGGCCAAAAGGGCTGTTCCGTAAAAGACCCAATGATAGCCAAAATGCATGAAAATACTCGATCCCATCATCGGACCGAACACCCCACCCAGATAATAAAAGAGCTGGTTGTAGCTAAAGATCCGGGAGATCCCTTCAGGAGGAGTTAAGCGATTCAACAAAGCAGAAACTCCTGGTAAAAGGGCACCGGTCCCAACTCCAAAGAGAAAACGTAAGATTCCTAATTGCAGGGGCGTTTGTGCCTGAGCGCAGAGGAGATAGAGACAGCCACTATAGAGAAGGGCGATTAATAAAAGCCGGTGATTCCCGATTCGGTCTCCGAGTTTTCCCATCCAACCTGAAAAGAGCATACTAGAGACTCCCATAGCCGAAACAATCATCCCAGATACAAAAATCAAGTTATCTCTTTGCCCTAAAGCTCGCACATAAAGAGGCAAGATTGGAGAAATAGATTGGGCGATCATTTGAATGGTCATACTGGTCAAAAAGAGGCCTAAGAGAATATCCTTTTGCTGAATGGACATGAGCAACTGCCAACTGGATTTTTGTTCTTCTTTTGGCAGGGGCTCATAGTCTTCCTCGATGCCCCAAAAGGTTAAAAGGGACACTAGAAATAAGAAACATCCTACCAAAAGAAAGACATTCCGCATTCCCATATTTTCGGCAATGAGGCCCCCAATCAAGGGGCCCATTAAGGTCCCTGCTACGACACCGGTCGATAAGGTCCCTAGGGCATAGCCAGATTGGTCCTTTGGGACTTGACTAGCAATCAAGGCTGTACTATTGGGGACAAAGCCTGAAAAGACCCCATTTAGCAAGCGCAGGACCAAGAGCCAAAAGACCGATGGCACAAAGGCAATGCCTCCCATGGTCAGCGTCATGGCAATAGAAGCCCTGAGCATCATGGGTTTTCGACCATAGCGATCAGCTAGACTTCCCCAGATGGGAGACATGATCGCAGAAGTTACAGAGGAACTAGCGACGGCAATCCCAGCATAAAAAGGAACAGCCTTGCCCGTAACCCCCAACTCTTCTACAAAGAGGGCCATAAACGGCACAACTAATGAAAGACTGGCTCCGATGAAAAAGCATCCGATCCAGGCGATCCATAGATTTTTACGCCAATTGACTTCTCTTGTGATAAAATCATCTTCTTTCTAATTGTTCTAAGGCTCTATCTAATTGGGCATAGAGAGCAGCTAGATCCTCATTATTGTCTAAGACCAGATCTGCATGGGTTCTTTTTTCTTCTAGTGGCATTTGAGACGCAATGCGCTCTTGAGCCTGTATTTCTGACAAGTGGTTGCGTTCCATCAAACGTTTGAGCTGAGTTTCTTTTGATACAGCCACCAACCATACGGCTTCAAACCACTCTTCATAGCCTTGCTCGATCAAGAGGGGAATATCCATAAAAAAGAGATCGGATTGAGCTGCTTGCCTGTCTCTTGCATCTGCCAAAGCCTCACGAATGAGCTGGCCTTGGACGCGATTGGACCAGTCTCGTTCACTAGGATCTGAAAAAATCCGTTGACCTAGAGCGACGCGATCCAGTTCTCCATTTTCTGTGAGTATCCCCTTCCCAAAATGGTCTACTAGGACACGGTAAAGGGCTCCTCCTGGTGCCTGCAAGTCACGGACCACTCGATCAGCATCAATGACAGGATAACCTTTTTCTTTCAAATAGGAGGTGACAGTGGACTTTCCTGAAGCAATTCCTCCTGTTAATCCAATGATTCTTGCCATCTAGTTCTCCTTTTGACAGTGGGGGCAAAAATGGGTTCCGCGTCCCCCCAGCTGGATTTTTTCAATCGGTGTCCCGCAACGCAAACAAGGCTGGCCTGTTTTCCCATAGACCTGGTGTTCCTCCTGCATGGTGCCATCCTCTCCGAAGACATTGCTGTAAGAGCGAATGGTGGAGCCACCCTTTTCAACAGCCTGAGCCAATACGGCAATTGTTTCTTTGCGGATAGCTTTGGCTTCTCTAGCAGTCAAGCTTTGACCCAAACGAGCTGGATGAACCTTGGCTCGATAGAGAACCTCATCTACATAAATATTTCCCAGACCAGCCACTAATTTTTGATCCAAAAGGGCTGATTTAATGGGTTTCTTTGATTGTTTAAGAGCTGCTTGGAAGGCTGGTTCTTTAAAATCCGCTTCCGTCGGCTCTGGACCAATTTTTTTTGCCAAAAAATAGCTGTCGACAAGCTCAGGTACTAGGACTTCCATGGTCCCAAACTTGCGGACATCTTCATAGACCAGAGTGCTACCATCTGTAAAATGAAAGAAGACATGGGCGTGCTTGCGAAGAGGAACTTCGTCTGGATAAAAGAAATACTTACCTTCCATCCGCAAATGCGAGATGAGGACCAAATCCTTCAGATAAAACAAGAGGTATTTCCCGCGGCGCCCCATAGCCCGAATTTCTTGACCTGGGAGATCTTGACGAAAAGCATCCAGATCCGTCTGAATCATCTTTGTATACTTTACTTCCACTGACTGGATAGTTTTTCCAAGAATTAATTTCTCAAGACCTCGTCGAACGGTCTCTACTTCTGGTAATTCAGGCATAGAACTCCTTTCAAAAACAAGAAGCAGGCCTTCTGCCCACCTCTTCTTAATATTCTTTTTCGTTGTAGCCGAAATCAGCAAGATCCAATTTCTTATCCCGCCAATTTTTCTTGACCTTGACCCAGGTTTCTAGGAAGACCTTGTCCCCTAGCATGAGCTCGATATCCTTACGCGCAAGGGTTCCAATCTTCTTGAGCATGGCGCCACCTTTTCCGATCACAATGCCTTTTTGGCTATCGCGCTCGACCATGATGGTTGCTCGGATATGGACCTTATCTGTCTCTTCATCCCGCTTCATAGAATCCACCACTACTGCAACAGAATGGGGAATTTCTTCCCGAGTTAAGTGCAAGACCTTCTCGCGGATCATTTCAGAAATCAAGAAACGCTCTGGGTGGTCAGTGATTTGGTCAGCAGGGAAATATTGGAAACCTTCTTCTAAGTTTTCGCTCAAAATATCAATCAAACGCGAAACATTGTTTCCTTGAAGGGCTGAAATCGGCACAATTTCCTTGAAGTCCATCTGACTACGGAAGTCATCGATTTGCGCCAAGAGCTGGTCTGGATGGACCTTGTCGATCTTGTTGACCACGAGGATGACGGGCACCTTGGCTGCTTTGAGGCGCTCGATGATCATGTCATCGCCTTTGCCACGTGGTTCATCTGCTGGCACCATGAAGAGAACGGTATCGACTTCCCGAAGGGTACTATAGGCTGACTCCACCATGAAGTCTCCGAGGGCTGTCTTGGGTTTGTGAATCCCTGGGGTATCGATAAAGACGATCTGTTCCTTATCGGTCGTGTAGATTCCCATAATCTTGTTGCGCGTTGTTTGCGCCTTGTCACTCATGATGGCAATCTTTTGACCCATCACATGATTCAAAAAAGTTGATTTCCCGACATTGGGACGTCCTAAAATGGCTACAAAGCCTGATTTAAATGTCATAATATCCTTTCATGAGGGGAGTCTCCCTCTTATCCAAATACCAAAGCCCAGAATTTGGGCACAAAAATGATCAGTCCTGTCACCAAGGCAAAACCTGATACGACCAGGACCGCTCCAGCCGCCATGTCTTTGGCATTCTTTGCCAACATGGAGAAATGGTAGTTACTAGCTAAATCCACCACATTTTCAATGGCTGAATTCACAATTTCAAAAGCAATCACCAAGGTGATGCTCAGCAATAAAAAGAGCCATTCCGTCACAGAAATCCTAAACACCAAACCAGCAAGCATAGCTACAAGGGCTGATAAGGCGTGTTTGCGCATATTGCGCTCTTCTTTGATCGATGTGAAAATTCCTGTTATCGCAAACTCCAGGCTTGAAGTGAAGTCCCGATTTTTCCATTTTCGCTTATTGTCTTGTGAGTCCATAGGCTGTCAAAATCTCTTCCTGTAAGCCAAACATTTCCTTTTCTTCTTCTGGCGTATAATGATCATAGCCATTGATGTGAAGAAAACCATGTACTGCTAAAAATCCCATTTCGCGCTCAAAGCTATGGCCATATTCTTCCGCTTGCTCCCGCGCCTTGTCAATTGAAATAAAGAGCTCACCAATATAGGTATCGAATTCTGCCATCATCTCTGCCAATTCTGGATTTTCTGCAAGATCTTCCTCGTCAAAAGAAATCTCCATCTCTGGCTTGTATTCTAAACTGATGACATCTGTCGGACGATCCGTATCACGGTATTCAAGATTTAGTTCATGACTGCGTTCATTGGTCACAAAAGTCACAGCCATTTCCTTGTCTTCTTTCCCAATTTTTTGAGCAGCAAATTCTAAAATTTCTTGCGTTTGTTTTAAGATTTCCTTAGAGACTTGACCCGTCTCATCTACCATTTCAATATACATCTGGATCACCTCACTATTATCACTTCATTATAGCATAAAACCAACCCATATACTAGATACAGGCTGGTTTAAAATATTGATCCGTAGTTTTTCATATCAAAATATCAAGAAAGCTATAATAATTTTTATTTTTTTGATCAGTCAAGATACTAATAAAACTTTCCGCCGTGAGAAAAGTGCTTGAAACAATACTGTTTCAAGCACTCGGGAGTTTTGAGACTTTAGGCTCAAAACTAAGTCATGGAACTTCGAAGAAGGTCGCTGACGTCCGTAATCACATAAGGAAAGTTTCTAAGAATCTTTTATCCCATATATTAATCAGCTTATATCTAAAATATAGTCTGTTTTATTACAAATATAAATTAGCTAGGGATTTTCCTCGTATTAAACAGTCAAACTCATCTTACACCACTGTTTGCTGGATGGCATTCATCTGGGCATAGATCCCGCCTAGTGCAACCAGGTCCTCATGTCTACCACGCTCTACAATGTGTCCTTCAGATAAGACTAAGATCTGATCGGCATCTTGGATAGTGGACAAGCGATGGGCAATGATAAAGGTGGTCCGGCCATTTTGGAGGACCGCCATAGCTTGTTGGATAATTTCTTCTGTTTCTGTATCGATGTGAGAGGTGGCCTCATCCAAAATCAGAATTTGCGGATTCATATAGAGCGTTCGCGCAAAGGAAATCAACTGGCGCTCGCCACTTGAAAAGGCAGACCCTTTTTCGACTACTGGATGGCCGATTCCCTTTTCAAGGCGCTCTACAAAGGGCCATGCTCCAACTTTCTTCAGCGCATCTTTGACTGCCTCCCGATCAAAGTGATCCTGACTCATGGCCACATTACTAGCAATGGTCCCTGAGAACAGATAAGGATCCTGTAAGACAATTCCCATGTGAGAGCGAAGACTCTCTCTAGAGAAATGGCGAATGTTCTGGCCGTCAATCCGAATTTCTCCCTCCTGCGGATCATAGAAACGATAAAGCAGGTTCATGATAGAGGATTTGCCCGAACCGGTATGACCAACCAAGGCGACGCTCTCACCTGGATGGGCTTGGATGGAAATATCCTTTAAAACAGGCTTGCCAACCTCATAAGCGAAGCTGACTTGGTCAAACTCTACAGTTGCCTTTTCTATTTGAATCTCTTCTAGCGCATCTTCCTCCATCTCTTCATCTAGGAAATTCAAGACTCGCTCCCCTGTTTCCAGAGAGCGTCGGATATCCGGTAGACGACGGATCAAATTGGCCATGAGGTCAAAAAGTTGAATAATATAATTGAGATTGATAAACAAGAAACCAGCGGTAATCCCAGGATTCCCCCCAAGATAAGAAAGTCCTGCAATGGTTAAAATCCCTGCAATGACGATGTATTTCAAGAATTCTGTCAGGGTCCAAGAGGCGATAGAGTCTGCTAGCACTAGGCGATCATAGGCGACGGTCATCTTGTCTATCGTCTGATCAAATTCATCAATCACCCGCTCTTCTTGTCCGTAGAGCTGGATCATACTAGCTCCATGGAGGAGCTCATTGACCTGCGTATTGGTTTCACTTCTTGAATCAAAGAAGTCCTTCATAGGCTTGTCTGTTAGTCGTTTATATAAGATTTGAACACCATAAAAAATAGGGAAAATCAAACATAAGAGGAGACCCATCATCGGATTGATATAAAAGAGTACCCCCATGATAAAGAAGAAACGCACCAAATGAATCGCTATAGTGATACAGGAGTTATAAAATTGTGTCCGCAAAGTTTCTGTATCATTGACGATCCGGGTCGCAATTTTCCCTGCCGGCTTATCATCAAAGTAAGAAATCGGCAATTGTTGCATCACCAGGAAGGCTTGATCGCGTAATTGCGCGGTTATCTTATTGCCACCATGGATTAAGACCCGATTCCCTATGTAGCTGATGATTTGTCCTAGTGCCAGAACCATCAAATAGAGCCCACCCATAGGATAGAGTTTTCCTAATTCTCCTCCCTGACTTAAGTCTGTCAACGGACCATCAATCATCTTTTGAAGGACGAAAGGAGATAGATCAGATAAAAGAGTTGCTAGCAAGAGACAAACAAAACCAAGGACAAAAATGCTAGGAAAAAGCGACAGCTTCTGTAATAATCGTTTAAAAATGACCATCTTACTCTCCCTCCTGTCTTTGTTGCCGTTGGTATTGTTCATAATACCAACCTTCTTGAGCCAGTAAATCACTAGCTGTCCCTTCTTCCACAATCCGTCCCTGATCCAGCACCAAAATCCAATCTGCCTGATGGACAGCTGAGAGGCGGTGAGAGACTATCAAGGTGGTCTTCCCTTGTCGCTCATTTTGTATCGTTTCGATAATAGCCTGTTCTGTCTTAGCATCCACTGCCGATAAGGAATCGTCTAAAAGGAGCAACTGGGCGTCACGTAAAAAGGCGCGTGCTAAGGAAATCCGCTGCTTCTGTCCTCCTGATACGGATACTCCCTTTTCTCCAATCAGAGTATCCAGACCATCCGACATCCGTTCCAAATCATCTGCGAAGGCTGCCTGAGCAATAGCTTCCATGATTTCCTCTTGATTAGCTCCTTTCTTACCAAGGGAAATATTTTCTAAAATAGACTTCGAGAACAGAATATGTTCTTGAGAGACGTAGCCGATTTTTTCCTCAATGGAGCGTCTCACGTAGCGAGCAACAGGCTGTCCATTGATGGTAAATTTCCCTTGTCCGAGAGGGTATTGACGTAAGAATTGACGGACCAAACTTGTCTTTCCAGCTCCTGTTCGACCCACAATTCCAATGGTTTGCCCTTTATTGAACCGCAAATCAATCTGCGATAGACTTTCCTTTTCCGCCATTGGATAGGTAAAGGAATAGTTCTCAAAGACCACTTCATCAAGCTCCTCTAGCCATTTCTCACCATCCGGTTCCAAATCATCATCCTCTTCAACCAATTCTGACAACTTTTTGTATGAGGTCTTTCCTGTTTGATAGACAAGGATGAAATCCGCTAACATCCACATTGGCTCGATTAAAGCTACTAGATACAATTCTAGGCCCAAAAGTTGGCCCAAGCTAATCTGTCCAGATTTCAAGAAGTGACCCCCACAGACCAAGAGAAGAACAGTAGAAACCCCAATAAAGAAGAGAGCAAAGGGACCCAGAGCATTCTGGATAGAAGCAATCTTATCCCCCGTTTTGGCTAAACTTTCAGTCCGTTTTTGAAATTGCTGTACTTGACGCTCCCTGCGACTATAGGCCCGCATGACCCGAATTCCTTCAATGGATTCCAAGACCTCATCATTTAGTTGCGCCACCGCATCTCGGTTTTTATCCACATATTCCTCTTCTTTTTTCCCTAAATGATAGGTCGATAAGATTAAAAAAAACATAGGAATAAAAGAAATCAAGCTCAGCTGCCAGGAAATCAAAAACATGGTCGGAATGATAAAGAGAAACAAGCCACCTGCATAGACAACAATCATCAGCCCGTAACCAACCATCTCCATCATCCCGTCCACATCCGTAGTAAATCGAGTCAAGAGATCCCCTGAGCGAAATTTTTCATAAAAGGGTCGCCTCATGGCTACAAGCTTCCGAAAAGCTTGCCCCTGTAATCTACCCTTGTACCGCACCGAAGCTTGAAATAGCTTCAAATGCCAGTAATAAGCTGCCGTATAATTTAAGATGGTTGTCGCAAACAAAAGGCTAATATCCCTTACAAAACTTGACTGGGTCAAGGTCTGCTTGCTTAGCTGATCAACCAATCGTTGAATGACCTGTGTCGGTATTAAAATCGTATAATCATAAATCACTAGGACCACAGCGATGCTGAGATACAGCCACTTATGCTCCCAGATATACTCCCAAATAGCTCTGATCATATATTCTCCTTTTCAAAATAGCACAGAAAAAACCCAAGTAGGAGCTGAGTACGTGCTCAGTCCACACTTGGGCCTTCTGATGCCTATCACCAATTCAGTTAAGGCAGGCAAAAATGCATACAAAAAACCCAAGACAGACTCCTCCATCTTGGGTTTCATTCATTGTTTACATGGAACTCAACTGAGATTGGAGAAGTGGTGTATTTAATTGTGTCATCAAAACATCTACTTTGTTCATGATGGTTTTCTCCTTTCTCTTTGTTGTTCTAACTTTACCACGGATTTCAGTGCTTGTCAACGTTTTTTGGAAAATTGTTGAAAAAAGCAAGACTGTTAAAGATGAACTCGCAAAAAAAGAAGCCTAGATTCTCTCTAAGCTTCTCTCTTCTGCTATGCTAGTTGCCGGGATTGAACCGGCGACCTCATCCTTACCATGGATGCGCTCTACCGACTGAGCTAAACCAGCAGTACCTATCTACTATATCATGGAGAGTGGTCTTTTGTCAATATCCTGACTCATTTTTCTGCCAAATATTCTTCCTTTGTAAGAACATAATGGACTCTCGTCACCATTCGCCCTTCTTCATGCAGGTCTAGCATCGCGTAGGGCTCCTCGTGAGAATATTTCATCCCTGATTTGGCCATCACCCGTCCAGAAGCTGGGTTGTCCTTATCATGGACGGCAATGAGCTTGTTCATCCCTAACTGTTCAAAAGCCAAGGCAATGACTATCTTGGTAGCCTCTGTCGCAAGACCCTGGTTCCAATAGTCTTTATTCAGAACATAGCCGATACTCCCCTTTTTCAGACAAAGATCCAAATCCAGTAAATCAATCGTCCCAATAAATTTTCCATTCTCTTTGAGTTCAATCCCCCATCTTCCAAGTGGGCTCGCTAGGTAAAAGAGGGCAATATTATTACGCGTCTCTTCTAGACTTTGATTGGTTGGAAAAGTGTAGCGTGTAACAGCTTCATCAGAAGCGTACTCAAACATAGCCGGTGCATCCTCAAGAGTGACCGGACGCAAGTGCAAACGCTCTGTCTCCACTTTACGATAAGCTGCTAACTTTACATATAAATTTTCCATTTGACACTCCTTCTTTAGGGATTAGTTTAGCAAATAACCTAAAGGAAGGCAAGCTCAAATTTTTCTTGCTTTTTAGCTCGCTTTTCTATAAAATAAAAACAACCAATAAAAACAATCGGCTGAGGAGTGAAAAAGGTCATTGAGTTAGGAGAGCAATCTCACACCAATGATCTTTTTACACCTGAATCCGAGTAAGGAGAAAACGATGCTAATTGGAATTCCAAAAGAAATTAAAAACAACGAAAATCGTGTTGGTTTGACACCTGCAGGGGTACACAGCTTGGTAGGCAAAGGTCACCAAGTTTTGGTGGAAACCAATGCCGGACTCGGTTCTGGCTTTGCAGATGAAGATTACGTTAAACAAGGGGCAACTATCGTTGCGACTGCTGCAGAAGCTTGGGCAGCTGAATTAGTGGTTAAAGTGAAAGAACCTCTTGCCGAAGAATATGGCTTCCTTCGTGAAGACCTCTTGCTCTTCACTTACTTGCACATGGCTGCAGCTCCTGAATTAGCAGATGCTATGGTCGCCGCTAAGACAACTGGGGTAGCCTATGAAACTGTACGAGACCAAGATGGACAATTGCCACTCTTGGTACCAATGAGTGAGGTTGCTGGACGCATGGCGGTGCAAATCGGGGCTCACTTCTTGACCAAACAAGAAGGAGGATCAGGCGTCCTCCTAGGTGGTGTACCTGGTGTTCCAAAAGGAAAAGTCACCATCATCGGTGGTGGGGTCGTTGGAACCCATGCGGCCCGTATCGCTCTTGGACTCGGTGCACAGGTTACCATTCTGGATATTAGTGCCAAACGTTTGTCTGTTCTGGAAGATGTCTTCGGTCATCAAATCCAAACCCTCATGTCTAATCCATTTAATATTGAAGCCAGTGTCCGTGATGCCGATGTTGTCATTGGGGCTGTCTTGATTCCTGGTGCAAAAGCTCCAAAATTAGTGACGGACGATATGGTTAAACAAATGCGTCCAGGTTCCGTCATCGTCGACGTAGCCGTGGACCAAGGTGGAGTTATCGAAACAGCAGACCGTGTGACAACACATACAGAGCCTGTTTACGAAAAACATGGCGTGCTCCACTATGCTGTTGCCAATATTCCAGGGGCTGTCGCACGCACTTCTACCATCGCTCTTACCAATGTGACCCTTCCTTACGTCGAAGCTTTGGCTGACAAAGGCTTCCATAAGGCTATCGCCCTTGATGAAGGCTTGCGAGAAGGAGTTACTACTTACCAAGGCCATATCACAAGCCAACCGGTCGCAGAAGGCCTAGAACGTAACTTCACACCAATTGATGAATTGGTTTAAACAATCATATATTTAAAGAATTATCATCGAAAAAAATAAGCAACTTATTTTTTCATCTGAACTAATTAAAAAAGTTTTGGAAAAAACAAGTTGTTTTGAGTTTTTTAGATCATTTTCAGAGACTTTCCGCCGTGAGAAAAGTGCCTGAAACAATTTAGTTTCAAGCACTCGGAATAATTGAGACCTTAGGCTCAATTATTAGTCATGGAACTTCAAAGAAGTTCGTTGACGTCCGTTCTCACCTAAGGAAAGTCTAGAAAATGATTTTATCGTCAATTTAAGGCAAAGATCCTCTGATCTTTGCCTCTTCTTTTATTCTGCTTCTTCTTCCACATCCAGTTTTTCTTTGAGGACTGGATTTGGGATGGGCTCGTAGGCCCGGATAATCTCTGCTACTACCGGATGGCGAACGACATCCTTGGCAGAGAAATGTACAAAGTCAATTTGAGAAATGTTCTTCAACTTCTCCTGAGCATCAATCAAACCGGATTTGACATTTCGTGGAAGGTCAATCTGGCTGGTGTCTCCATTGACAATCATCTTGGAGTTAAAACCAAGACGGGTCAAGAACATCTTCATCTGCATGATGGTGGTATTTTGCGCTTCATCGAGAATGACAAAGGCATCGTCCAAGGTCCGCCCCCGCATATAGGCCAAAGGTGCTATCTCGATAATCTCACGCTCCATCATCCGAGTTGTTTGGTCCTTGCCCAGGATTTGGTAAAGAGCATCATAGACCGGACGGAGATAAGGGTCTACTTTTTCTTTGAGATCTCCTGGAAGGAAACCAAGGCTTTCTCCGGCTTCTACAGCTGGACGAGTCAAAATAATGCGCTTGACTTGACCACGCTTGAGAGCTGTGACGGCCAAGGTCACCGCTAGGAAGGTTTTCCCTGTCCCCGCTGGTCCGATTCCAAAGGTGACATCATGATTTTTGACACTATCGACATAAATCTTTTGACCCAGCGTTTTAACCCGAATAGGCTTGCCATAACTATCCTTGATAATCTCTTCTTCATACAGAGCGATAAACTTATCTAATTCATCATTGCGAACCATTTGAATGGCGGTCACCACATCCGGCGTCCCGATAGTCATGCCACGATTCACTAGGACCAAGAGAGCCTGGATGACCTGACGAACCTGCTCGCAGCTTTCTTCTTCTCCAATGATTTGGACGATTTCTGTCCGGGCGTGAATAGTCACCCCAAATTCTTGCTCCATCAAACGGAGATGGCGTTCGTTAGATCCAAACAAATGAAAAAGATCGTCTGGATGCGTTAATGTAATTTCAACTGAATGTTCTTGCAAATAAAGAACCTCTCTACCTGTGTTTTTCTATTATTATAACAAAGAGGCCGAGAAAAAACCATTCTCGACCTGTCCTTTTCTAGTGGGCTTGGTATTCTTCCCAAATGGCATCAAAATCGCTAAGATTAAAGGAAAAGCTAGCATGCTCTTCTAGATAGCGACTGACTTCATCAAAGTCATCTGTATGCTTAGGAAAAGCAGACTCGTGAAAAGCTAGGTCCGCCAGAAGGGCCTTAGGAGCATTGCTTTTAGGATTGCGCTCTGTCATCAGCCAAGTATAAAACGATTTTCGCATAAGCCCCCTTTTAGATCAACTCTGTTCCAAATTGGTCTTGCTTGATTTTTTTAGCCTTCATCAGCCCACCCAAAGCCTTTTTGAACTGCCCTTTTGAAATCCCAAAGGTTGCCTTGATATCTTCTGGAGACGATTTATCATTCAAAGTCATAAAGCCTCCATTGGCTTCCAAATAGGTCAGAATCATTTGAGCATCGTTTTCAAGCATTTCAAAAGATCGTGGCTTCAGCGACAAGTTCAAGGTCCGATCCACCTCACGGAATCCAATGACCCGGGCATCTAGGACTTGTCCCAAGCGTGGTTCTACATAGCGCTCACTTGGATGGATAAAGCCCAGCATATTGTTCTCTGGGAGATAGACAAAAGTCCCAGACAATTTCAAGCGGTAGACAATGGCTGGCCAGTTTTGGTTTTGCATATTGTTGTAAGCTGGACGAGCCAAACGCTGGAAATCTTCCTGATAGGCCAAGATCCCCCAAATACGATCTTTCTTATCAACTTCTAAGCGAATATAGAGACGATCGCCCTTTTTAGGCCATAGATCTTTGATCTCCGGTAGGATATCTAGTGAGACAACAATCTGCTTATCTGGAAGCCCTGTATCGACAAAGACTCCCAGGTCCTTGCGCACTTCCGTGACCGTTCCCCAGCCAAAGCTTTCTTGAGTCGCAGTGACTTCAAGCGTCGTGAGTCGGAGCTTTTGCTTCATATCGGTATAGGCAAAGCCCTTAACACTTTCTCCGACTTGATGCGATCCTTCTGCTTTATCAAGCGCGTAGATCTGGCCATCTTTTTGAACAAAATAGAAGTGATCATTTTCATCAATGACCATTCCCATGATGTAGCTTGCTAGATTCGTATTCATGTTTCCTTCTTTCCTCTTGCTTCTTCACAAGAATAATGGAAATAAAACCCAGCCAGCAGTGCCAACTGAGTCTTTCTTTCCTGTAGTGGTTGAGATGGATTAAACTTCCATCAATTCTTTTTCTTTGTGAGCTGTCATTTCATCTACATGTTTGACCGCATCATCCGTTACTTTTTGGATCTCTTTTTCAAGACCTTTCAATTCATCTTCTGTGATTTCTTTTGCTTTTTCTTGTTTCTTCGCTTCGTCCATAGCATCACGGCGAATGTTACGGATCGCTACTTTAGCATTTTCACCTACTTTTTTCACTTCTTTTGCCAAGTCACGACGAGTTTCTTCTGTCAAAGCTGGGATGACCAAGCGGATAACAGACCCATCATTGGCTGGAGTGATACCAAGGTCAGATGCATTGATGCTGTGCTCGATGTCTTTCAAAGATGATTTATCAAATGGTGTGATCAACAAGACACGCGCTTCTGGAATCGTGATAGATGCCAATTGGTTCAATGGAGTCTCTACTCCATAGTATTCTACGAAAATACGATCCAAAAGACTTGCATTTGCACGTCCAGCACGGATGCTACCAAATTCACGTCCCAAACTTTGGTGAGACTGAGTCATTCTTTCTTTTGCTTTTTCTACGATTGGGTTTGCCATAATTTTCCTCTATTTTCTATTATTTTTCTACGTTATTTGATACAGTTGTACCGATATTTTCACCAAAGACAACGCGTTTGATATTGCCTGGTTCATTCATATTAAAGACAACCAAGTCAATGTCGTTGTCCATGGAGAGAGTGGAGGCTGTTGAGTCCATGATGCGAAGACCTTTGTTGATGACATCACGGTGGGTCAATTCCTCAAATTTCACAGCTGAAGCATCTTTTTTCGGGTCGGCATTGTAAACACCATCCACCCCATTTTTGGCCATAAGAATGGCATCTGCTTCAATTTCAGCTGCACGAAGGGCTGCGGTCGTATCTGTTGAGAAGTAAGGAGAACCAATCCCGGCACCAAAGATCACGATCCGATCTTTTTCAAGGTGACGAAGGGCACGACCACGGATATAAGGTTCTGCGACTTGTTGCATGGCAATCGCTGTTTGAACACGGGTATCCACACCAACTTGTTGAAGCGAATCTGCCATCACAAGAGCATTCATGACAGTTCCGAGCATCCCTGTGTAGTCTGCTTGGACACGATCCATCCCTGCTTCAGCAGCAGGTTCTCCACGCCAAAGATTTCCACCACCGATAACCAAGGCAATTTCAATTCCAAGTTCGTGAACTTCCTTGATTTCTTGAGCCATTTTTTGGACAGTTTTGATATCGATTCCGACACCACGTTCGCCAGCAAGGGCTTCACCAGATAGCTTGATTAAGATACGTTTATACTTAGGTTCTACCATTTTCTCTCTCCTTTTTTGATCTGTATTATTTTACCATAAATTACGTTTTTTATATAGTCATATCCATCAAAATTTTTTATTTTCAAAAAGCTGTCTAACAAGGAAAAATCCCAGTCCGAGGACTAGGATTTACCATTAGACTTTTTTCTTTTCGCGACGGGCAATCCATGGCAAAATAATGCCTAATGCAATCAAGACAAGCGGAGTCAAGATATTGGTCAATAGAGAGAATTGCCAAGCGACTGGGTCCACCTTAAAGTCCACTTTTGGCACCATCCCTAAAATACAGGCAAAGGCCGTGAACAGGAAGCACCAAGCTCCAATAATAAAGCCTAGTTTTGGACTCTTGGTCATCTTGTATTCTGCATCTTTGTACTTCTTCCAAGCACGATTGAGCATGATATAGGCAAAGAAGACCCAGAGGTACCGCATTGGCATCACAACAGAATTCAGGTTGGTCATCCATTTTACTAACCCATCGATTTCTTGAATCCCAAAGAGGGGAACGACGATAAGAAGACTGACCAAAATTCCTGTCAGGAGGTAACCATTGGTCAAGACGCCTTTCTTGCTACGTTTGCGAAGCCAAGAAGGAATATATTCATCGTCTGCATTATGGAGCAAGATTTGAAGCGGAGCATCAATCGAAAAGGCCAGGGCTGCGATTTGTCCAATCATGTCTGTCAAAGCATAGACAATCACTAAGACATTCCCAACTCCCCAGTGTTTCCCAAGAATTTGGAAAGCTTGGAAGGCTCCATTTCGCATCAAATCTTCTGGAATATGTCCACTGTCAAAGAGCATCCCCATAGCCAAGGAACCAAGGATGGCAGAAAGTCCAACCATGATTGCCATAACAATCATTCCTTTCGGAAATTCACGCGCAGGATTACGGGTTTGGTTGACATAAGGAGAGATCTTCTCAGCTCCACCTACCGCAAAGACTAAGAGAGAAATAGTAGTAAAATAAGAGAAGTCAAAGTTTGGAATATAGGTGCTCACCTGATCCATATGTTGGGTCGCAAATTGCATACCCGGATTGATGAAAGGAACTCCAACTGCTAATAAGACAAAAAGGAAGGACATGATCAGCATGGCACTACCAGCCAAACCACCAATGACTTTCAAGGTCGTCAAACCTTTGGTAGAGAGATAGAGAAAAATTCCAAAAATAATCAAGCAAAGGATAACCACCCATTGGATGCTTAAGCCACTCACAAATTTGTCATTCCCTTGAAGAACCCAACCTAGAGAAATCAGAATTCGTTGAGGTTTTTGAGCTAAATAGGGAATATGTACAACCCAGTAGGTCCAAGCCGCAAAATAGGCGAGACGTTTTGTAGATGTCTTTTCAACCCACTCACTGACACCACCCCCACTTTCTTTAAAGGTTGAGCCCAATTGGCCAACGATCAAAGCATAGGGAATGAAATAAATTGCCAAGATCAGGATCCAGGAAACAATAACAGAAATGCCTTGGGTCGAATAGTTATTCACGACATTTCCCAATCCCCACACCATATTAAAAGCAATGAGTGAGACCATGAGCCAATTTAATTGGTTGTGATCTTTCTTCATAATAGATCTCCTTATTTTTTGATAGATCTAGTATAACATTTTACTTCTGGTTTGTAAGCGTTTTCTGGTGATTTTGTTAAAAGTTTTTGACACAAAAAAAGCTACCCGAAGGCAGCTTTTCATTTCAATTAAAGTGAGTTAACATCCACTTTGATACCAGGACCTTGAGTTGTAGTCAAAGTCAAGCTAGTTACGTAAGTACCTTTAGCTGTAGCTGGTTTTGCTTTTTGGATTGTGTCGTTGAAAGCTTTAAAGTTTTCAACCAATTTAGTATCATCGAATGAAACTTTACCGATGATCGCTTGAACGATACCTGCTTTATCAGCACGGTAAGTGATTTTACCACCTTTAGACTCTTCAACAGCTTTCGCAACATCCATTGTTACTGTACCAGTTTTAGGGTTTGGCATCAAGTTACGTGGTCCAAGGACACGTCCAAGACGTCCAACAAGAGCCATCATGTCAGGTGTAGCGATAACTACGTCGAAGTCCAACCAACCATCGTTGATTTTCGCAACAAGGTCATCTTCACCTACGAAGTCTGCACCAGCAGCTTTTGCTTCTTCAGCTTTTGCACCACGTGCAAATACAAGAACGCGAGCAGTTTTACCAGTTCCGTTTGGCAATACCATTGCACCACGGATTTGTTGGTCAGCTTTTTTCACGTCGATATTCAAGTTGTAAGCAACTTCTACAGTTGCGTCAAATTTTGCAAAGTTAGTTTCTTTTGCAAGAGCTACAGCTTCTTCTACGCTGTAGACTTTTGTGCTGTCGATTTTTTCAAGAGCAGCACGAAGTTGTTTGCTTTTTTTAGCCATTTTATCTTTCTCCTTGTAATGTGGTCATATCGATTTTCATCTCCCACGTCACTCGTCATTTGATCAAGTGTATTGCGGGCAAATAGGATTGTTACAATTAGTCAGTAACAGTGAATCCCATAGAACGAGCAGTACCTTCGATCATACGCATTGCAGACTCAATGTTTGCAGCGTTCAAATCTGGCATCTTAGTTTCAGCGATTTGTTGTACTTGTGCACGAGTTACAGTTGCAACTTTCGTTTTGTTCGGTGTACCTGAACCTTTTTCAACACCTGCAGCTTTTTTCAAAAGAACAGCAGCTGGTGGTGTTTTTGTAACGAAATCGAATGATTTGTCTTCATAAACAGTGATAACAACTGGGATGATCATACCAGCTTGATCAGCTGTACGAGCGTTAAACTCTTTAGTGAATCCCATGATGTTGATACCTGCTTGACCAAGCGCTGGACCAACCGGTGGAGCTGGAGTAGCTTTACCAGCAGGGATTTGCAATTTTACAAGTTTTTCGACTTTTTTAGCCATTTCTTAAATCCTCCTTTGTGGTTTTGGCGGTAATTACAGATTTTTACCTCCCACAAGTATGCTTTGTGCATACCTTTCTATTATACACGATTTCTCTTTTTTTGCAAGAAAAAATTAAAATATAGTAAACTTTTTTTTCGTTTTATGATAGAATGAAGCTATGTTAATCAAAGTTGCTTCTGTATTATTTATTTTTTTAACGCTAATTCTGAGTGGCATCATTGTTCACCTCTTTAAACTCCAAAAAAGAGGATGGCGATCCACAGATATTGCCTTTCCTTTATTTGCTTTGGAGTACTATTTGATCTCAGACAATGCCTTTTACCACAGCCTCTTACCTTTGCTGTCCTTGAGTCTGTCTCTTTTAGCCCTGGGGCTAACGATTTATTTCTTAAAAAAGAAAAAGAGTTTTTACTATCCTAAATTTATCAAATACTTCTGGCGTGCTGGATTTCTGGTTACCTTCTTGCTCTACCTGATCTTAACAGCTAGTTTGTTTATCTAATACCAAAAGGAGGCTGGGACAAAAGTCCTAGCCTCTTAATTGTTTTTGGATTGTCGAGCAAGACGCAGTGGTTGAGTGGGCTCTACTACGCCGATTTCATCAGCTTTTACAGCCCTACTCAACTGTGCGGAGGTGGGACGACGAAATCGAATTCTAACGAATTACCGATTTCTGTCCCACTCTCTTTCTTTTATTTCTTCCGATGAAAGAACCAGCCCACTAACTTCTTGAAGAGTTGAATCAAGACGAGAGCGAGAACTTCCATGATGGCGCAGATAAACAGCGTTTGAAGTCTCAAGGGGCTCATGTTAAAGAATTTCCCTAGGATACTACTTGAAACCAGAAAAGCTAGGATATTTCCTAGAAGAACCAGTCTCTTGTAGTGATTGAGAGGCTGGGATTCTTGATAAATGATGGTAAATCCGACGAAGGCCATCAAGCAGATGGCTGCACTCGAGAGTTCTTCCGACTTGATGCCAAACGCTGAAGAGAACAGTACTAAACTAAAGATCAGTATAAAATCCGTCAAGGCAGCAGGCAGTGCATTTTTAAAGACCGTTTCGATAAAGCGTCCTTTGATACGCTCGCTATTGGGCTCAAGCGCTAGGAAGAATCCTGGAATCCCAATTGTAAAACCACTGATCAAAGACATCTGCGACGGCATGATTGGATAGGTAAAGGCTAAGAGCGTCACTGAGATGGCCAACAAAATGGAGAAGATATTCTTGATCAAAAAGAGACTGGCTGATCGTTGAATGTTATTGACCACCCGCCGACCTTCTGCCACGATTGACGGCATCTTCCCAAAGTCAGAATCCAGTAAGACCACTTGCGCCATCTTTTTGGTCGCATCATTTCCAGATTCCATCGCAATACTACAATCCGCTGTTTTTAAGGCTAAAATATCGTTGACACCATCTCCGGTCATAGCTACTTTATGCCCCTTTGCCTGCAAGCCTTCTACAAGGCTTTTCTTTTGCTCTGGGGTCACCCGACCAAAGATTGTATACTGGCTCGCCGCTTGGTGCAAGTCTTCTTCCGTCAGTAAGGTTCTGGTATCGATCCGGTCTTCAGCTCCTTCAATTCCTGCTTTTTGTGCAATAGCTGAGACGGTAGCAGGGTTGTCCCCTGAAATGACCTTAATGGTTACACCTTGTTCTTTAAAGTAGGCGAAGGTTTCTTTGGCATTTTTTCTCAAAGGATTGGAGAGAATAATCCAGGCTACTAAATCTACAGGAGCCTCTAACGTCTCTCTAAGGTCTTCTCCCCTATATTTTCCAAAGGCCAAGACCCGATTACCTGCCTGCGTAGCAGGGGCGATCTCTTTTCCAAGCTCAGAGAAGCTTTCTCGTAAAACAAATTCTGGTGCGCCTAATACATAGATCCCCGATTCAAAGGCAATGGCCCCATACTTTTTTTTGGACGTAAAGGGCAGTATTTCAAGAGTCTTCCAAGACCTGCTAACTGGCGTCTTGTGAAAATTTCGGAGGGCATCCATGGTATCGTTTTGATCCATACTAGCTTCTACATACTGAGCTAGAACTTCCAGGTCTTGATCGTCTTTAACTGGACGAATCTCTGTCACTTCCATACCAGGCTCTGTAATGGTCCCTGTCTTATCGACACAAAGGACATCCACGCGCGATAAGGTCTCAATCCCCTTCATGCTATTGAGCAAGACCTTTTCCTTGGCCAATCTGACAGCACCAAGAGCCAGCGCCAAGGTCATCAAGAGGTACAAACCTTCTGGAATCATCCCGATCAAGGCTCCGACTGTTGAAGTCACACTGAGCTTAAGGCTGTCACCTAGGCTGATATAGCTACGAAGAAAAAGGAGGGAACCTAGCGGAATGATAAGGAGACCAATGATCCCTACGATGCGGTTAACTGCATGAACCATATCAGACTCCTCATGGGACTTGACCTGCTTGGCTTCCAAGCTCAATTGGTTGATGTAGGAGTCATTCCCCACTTTTTCCAATCGTGCTAGTCCTTGACCAGCAATCACAAAGCTACCTGACATGAGCGCATCTTGCGCTCCTTTTTTGACCTCATCCGCTTCACCTGTCAATTGCGACTCATCGACTTTTAGATCGCCCTCCAGCAAGATCCCATCCGCATAGATCTGATCTCCAGCTTGAAAGCGAACTAGATCACCCTCCACCAGCTGATCGATAGGTAGAGCGACTTCTTTGCCTTCGCGAAGAGCGATCGCCTCACTCATGTGTAGAAATTGCATCTGACGCAAGATCCGTCTAGAGCGGACTTCCTGCACAATTCCAACTAAGGAGTTGACCACGACAATCGGGACAAACAAGAGATTGTTCCAAGACTTCACTGCTACCAGCAAGGCCGCCAAGACCAGGAATATCAGATTAAAGTAAGTAAAGACATTGTCTCGAATGATCTGTCCTAGGCTTTTTTCTGTCTGGATTGTAACCTTATTTTGCTTGCCCTCTTGGATCTTTTTAGCTACTTCTTCCTGACTGAGTCCTTCTAATCTATCCATTGTGTTCCTCACTCATGTATTTCCAAAGGTAATCCTTCTGGATCGAAGAAAAATGCCATTTTCTTACCATCAAAGTCATCATAGCGAAGGCCTGTATTCTCAATACCTAGCTGATCCAATCTAGCTAGATACACCTCTACATCTTCCACTTTAAAGGCTAAATGACGCAGTCCCGCATGCTCGGGCAAGGGAAGCTTAGGCCGTTCTGGGGCCGTCGGTTTGATAAAGAGTTCTAACGTCAGCTGGCCCTGACGGAGATTGATCAAGATATCTCCGCGTTCAGGACGGTCATATTCACTGACAATCGCAAAGCCCAACTGCTCCACATAGAAATGCAACATAGCATCGCGATTCCGTCCAATGATGGCAATATGATGAATCATGTCTAACTTCATCTGGTCCTACTTTCTATTTTCTATAAAAAGAAAAGGGAGTGGGACAAGCGCCCTTTTCCCTATCCTTATGATTGTTGCAATACTTTCCGAGGTTTGGTTCCTTCAGCAGGACCGATCACACCTGCTGCTTCCAACTCTTCCATGAGGCGAGTCGCTCGATTAAAGCCAACTGACAAGCGACGCTGAATCATCGAAGCACTGGCTTTTTGAGTTTCAACCACGAGCGCCTTGGCCTCTTCAAAGAGAGGATCCCCCTCATCGGTGCCACCCATGCCTCCATCAAAGTCCGACTCCGATACTTCGCCTGGATCAAAAGCATCATCATAATCGGCTTCTGCCTGCTCCTTGACAAAGTTGACAATCCGCTCCACATCGTCATCTGAGATAAAGGATCCTTGCAGACGAATCGGGTGGTTTTCATCGATCGGTTTAAAGAGCATATCTCCGCGACCGAGTAATTTCTCCGCTCCATTTTCATCCAAGATGGTCCGTGAATCGGTCCCAGATGAAACCGCAAAAGCGACACGAGAAGGCACATTGGCCTTGATCAAACCTGAGATAACGTCAACCGATGGCCGTTGGGTCGCAAGAATCATGTGGATCCCTGCTGCACGCGCCTTCTGTCCAAGACGAATAATGGCATCTTCCACTTCTTTACTTGCAACCATCATCAAGTCTGCCAACTCATCGACAATGACCACAATCAATGGAAGTGGTACTTGCTTCATCTCAGACTGGGCATTGTACTCCGCCACCTTGGCATTAAAGCCAGCAATATTGCGAGCACCCACTTTCGAGAAGAGCTCATAGCGATTTTCCATCTCATCGACAACCTTTTGTAGGGCCCGACTGGCCTTGCGTGGGTTGGTCACCACTGGAATCAAAAGGTGAGGAATATCATTGTAAACAGAAAGCTCCACCATCTTAGGATCGACCATCATAAATTTGACTTCGTCCGGACGGGCCTTCATCAAGATACTCGAAATAATCCCATTGACCGCTACTGACTTACCAGATCCGGTAGAACCCGCTACCAAGAGATGGGGCATCCGAGCCAAATCAAAGGTCCGAGCTGAGCCATCAACAGCCTTCCCAAGAGGAATCTCAAGGAGTTTAGCAGGATCAGTTTTGGACTGCTCCCACAATTCACGGAAGGAAACGGTCGCAATCTCTGAGTTGGGCACTTCAATCCCGACCAGAGATTTCCCTGGAATCGGTGCTTCAATCCGCACATCCTTGGCTGCTAGGGCTAGGGCCAAATCATCTGCTAGGTTGGAGATACGGTTGACCCGCACACCGACAGCTGGTTTAACTTCATACTTGGTGACAGAGGGGCCGATTTCCGCCCGCTCCACTGTCGCCTTGATGTTAAAGCTTGCAAAGGTTTCTTCCAAAATGCGGATGTTCTGACGAACGATGTTTTTCTCTTTGGATTGGTTTTTCGGCTTATCAGGCGCAAAGAGATCAATCGTTGGAAGTTTGTACTGAAGGAGTTCCTTAGGTGTGAAGTCCACCTGAACTTCCTCCCCATCGTCTTCGAATTCTTCGGCTACCGAAAGCTCTTCATATTCTTCAGGCTCTTCCGGCCATCCTTCATCTGGCAGGTAGATTTCTGGTGTTGCTGGTGCAACAATTTCAGCTTCTGGGAAGGACTCTGTAAACGGCTCTTCCGCCAACACCTCTCCTGTTTCAGGATCTACAGGATGCCCTTCCATAGAAAGGGGAGTTGGAAGAACAGCTCTTGCTTCTTCTTGCTCTCTTTCAGCTGCAGCAGCTTCCTCAGCAGCTCTCGCTTCCTTTTCAAGGAATTTCTGCTCGCGACGTTCTTTGCGTTTTTCCATAGAAGCATGGAAAGCTTCGGACCCCTTTTCAAACAAATCATAGATGGAGTAAGGGCTCATCAAGAGGATCCCCAACCCGATAAAGAGAAGACCGATAAAATAAGAGCCAATATTTGAAAACAGGAAGGAAATCGGAGCATAAAGAAGGGCACCGATCATACCACCACCAGCAAAAGTCTCCACCCGCAGATGAATCAAGTCTGCCATGATTCTTGAAAAGGTAACCTTGATCCCATTATTGTCTAAATGAAGCGAAGATACAAAGAAGGCCTGAAACATCAAAAGAACCCCAGCAAAGAAACTTAGGAATCCTGAAATCACCCCCTCGTGTTTATCCAGCCATTTAAAGGCATAAAGGTAGAAAAAGGTCGCTAAAATAGCCAAGTAAGCCAAACTCCCAACAAATAGTCGGATCAAGTTGTAAGCCAAGACCCCTACTGCTCCCAATTTCAAGGCCGCAAAAATTAAGACCAGACTAATCAGAATGGTCGCAATCATGCGATGAATTGCTTTTTTTCTTTCTAATTCTGTTTTGGACAGTCGTCTTGTCGACCGTGTTTTTTTTGATTGATTATTGTTTGCCATAACCTTTATTATATCACATTTCCAAGCTAGTTCTCTAGTAAAATCACTTTCACAAATTTGTAGCAGAAAGCAGAAAAACAGCACCGAGTGGGCACTGTTCTTTAGAGCTGTTTAGAACGATATTCAATGATGTTCAAATTTCGAAATGGATCTTACTCAGATTTTTTATCCACCGGTGTAATGGTATCTAGAACTTGATCGACCTTTTGCTCTCTTTCCAATTCGTTATCCATTTGAATGATATCGATTTGATTTTGTACATTTGTTTGTTGGACTTGTGGTTTGAATGACGAAGTAAATCCTACTCCAATCACTAATAGACTCGCTCCAAGTACGCAAAGTCTTTTGACACGCCAAGCCATCGGCAAGGGAATTTTCGCTCGAATCCCTGATTTCTTAACCCAATCCGGATGGTCTCGCATCACACGATTTGCTGCCATCAGAGGCATAAGGTAGCCAAAGAGCGTAATGACCATGGTCAAACCAATAACTCGAAAACGATTCTGATTGGATGGAGAAACATGGTTCACTTCCATCAGGACCATACCCGTAATCACCAAAATAATGACCAGCAATAGTCCCAAAGATCTCCATAGACCTTCTCTACGGTAGCATTTCAATTCATCAAATGACATCTCTTCAAAATGTTTATTCATGTTTCAAGTACTCCTGGTGTTTCTTCAAATACTTTTTGCCATACCATTCTTCTACAGATTTGCCTTCCCATTCACGGTATTCTTCAGGATATTTCCATTTGTAGTAGGCTTGGAGGAAGTATGGTAAACCTATAAAAGCAATGATGGCAACCACTACTATATTACAAAAGATCCACAGCAATAAAAAGCCAAATGCCTTGATGGAAGTTGAAACATCTAATGAAAAGATTCCCAAAATATGCTTGATAATGATCCCTATTCCTAAAATAGCCATCCCATAAAGAGAAATCATTTTTGCAATCTTATAAAGGAAAGTATCTTCAGAAAGCTCTGCATACATAAGTTTTCTTAATCCTGCTAGCGCAATTGTGAATAGCATGTAAGTTGCTATCATCATGATTCCATAAATAGCAATGATTTCAAAAGTTGATAGATTTGCCAATAAAATGTCAAAAACAACTAGATCCATTTCCAATAAGAACCAAACCATAAACGTAAACGCATGAAACTGATAGCGATATGGTAACAGGTAAGCTCGTTTCACCCACTTTCCAATCACAATAAAGGAAAACCAAATGAAAACCAAGATTAAAAATACATTTACTGTTAAGGATTCATGCTTAGCTATTGGAAGAGTTAACGTCTTACTTTCATGAAATTCTATTGATACAATCAGCAGAAAGAAGTTAAAACCGACAGGGAAAATAAGGGATAAAATCAAACTTCGAATTCGAAACCAAAGAGAAGCATACCCATTCTTAAAAAATTTCGCTGTCCTATCATGTTGCTCTTGCTGTAACTTTACAAACCCATCATCTTCGAGATTGAGACTCTCTTCAAAGCTTGCTTTAAAGATTGATTGTTTTTTCAATTTTCTTGAATCCATTTATTGATTTTTTTACCTCAATCCACCTTCTAGCTCTCATTGTTTGGCACTTTTTAATGTTTTTCAACTCTGACCGTTCCCTTTTCGTATCCGGAATACATTGGACTGTACCGACTCACGTAAGTACGAATATCATGTGAAGAGTCAGACTGCTCGAAAAGCGACAGTGAACCCCATTGTAAAATTCCATCATATTGCTTTCCATCGACGGTCAACTCGATATCTTCCCGATCAAAAGGATAAGTCTTCTCCTCACCCTTCTCCTTCACTATCACATGATCTCCATCAATCTTGATCCAGGATTCTTTATTAAGCGAGGCAGTTTTTGTCTCCATATTATCGACCGACAAATAATAGATCCCATTAATTGGCCGATTGGACTCCACCAAGTTCATGATGATCGCTCCGACAAAAAGAATCGGAAAAATCAACAATAACCATTTCCATTTCTTTTTCCCCTTCTTTTTAGGAAGTTCTACCTCAGGAAGAGGTAGATCAGCTGTCAGAGTTGCAAGTCTATCAGACTCCTGCTTTGGAGCAGGTACAAGAGCAGATAAAAAGTGATCTTCACTCACTAACCATTGCTTGGCCATCCGGACAAAATACAAACGTTCATCTTCTTGCGCGATTTCTTCAAATAAGGAAGTAGCCTGCACCAAATCTCCCTTTAACTGGGCATTTAATCCTTTGAAATAACGATTTTCCAAGCGTTGAAAAGCCTGTGAACCGCTCACATGATCAAAATAATCATTCGGTTGTTGGTCCACAAGAATGTCATAGATGGCCAGTTGCTTCTGAAGGGCTTCATCTTTTTCCGCTTCATCCTTGAAGGAAATATAAGAAAACTTCTTCTGAATCTCTTCCTTGCTGATAGCATTTCCTGAAAGAAGGGAAGATTTTATGAAAATTCCCAAGAGGGATGAACGATCAGTCCTGGCTATGTTTTGATTTTGTAAATACTCTATTCGATCGATTGCCGATGAAAAATCTCCGATCATGTAGCAATAGACCACACTAGCAAGACGGGCAGATTGTTTGCTTATACTAAATCTAGCACGATTTCCCGATTGAGACCATTCATACCAAAAATCGATTCCAGTCGAAGCATTTAGAATCTTAAGAGCTTCTTTTCCAAACCATTTATTCATCAAAACATAAAGAAGAAATAGAAGACCAAGCACTACTAGCAAGGTATTCGAGTAAAAGTCTTGATGATCCGGATACAGACTAGATAAATAGAAATGGCCTACAAATAAACTAATCATCCCAATCCAAAGTAGTATGACATATTTTTTTCTTAATTTGCTATAACTCATTTGAAAATACCTCTTTTAGTGTTATCTCCCATCATACCTGATTTTCTACCTAACCGCAAATTCCTTTTTAACTAGTGATTTATCAAGCCTTGTCAATCTTGAAATAACTCTAGTGAACAGAGATTTCCGTCTTCATTTGAAAGTATCGCAAAATTAAGGTACAATAGAAAAAGACAACTATGTTGGAAAGGAAGAATATGAAAAAATTAATCGCACTACTATTATTTTCCGGCTTGGCTTTAACAGCTTGTTCGTCCAATAAGACAGACGCTAACCCTTCAAGCTCAAGCAAAGAAAAGACAGAGCAGACAGCAACTTCTAGCTCTAGTGAAAAAGATCAAAAGAAAATTGAAGAAGAACAAAAGAAATTAGAACAACTGCGCAAAGATTTTAACGACGCCATGACCAATGAAAATGCCGTCTTCCCACAACTTTCAACTGACGTGGCTGAAGACGAAGCGGAGGTTAAAATCACAACGACTGAAGGCGACATCACTGTGAAGCTCTTCCCTAAATATGCCCCACTTGCAGTTGAGAACTTCTTGACCCATGCAAAAGAAGGCTACTACAATGGTTTACTTTTCCACCGTGTCATTAACAACTTTATGATCCAAACTGGGGATCCTAAGGGAGATGGTACTGGTGGTGAATCCATCTGGAAGGGCAAAGATAAATCAAAAGATTCAGGTACTGGTTTTGAGAATGAGTATTCTCCATACCTTTACAACCTTCGTGGAGCCCTAGCCATGGCCAATTCTGGTCCAAATACCAACGGTAGTCAATTCTATATCAACCAAAATAAGGAAGATATTTCTAGCAAGCTCCCGACGGATCGCTTCCCAGCTAAGATCATCGATGCTTATAAAAATGGTGGAAATCCAACCCTTGATGGCGGTAACTACACTGTCTTTGGACAAGTCGTCGATGGCATGGATGTCGTCGATAAAATTGCATATGCCGAAACCGATGATAAAGACAAACCAAAAACGGACATCAAAATTGAAAAAATTGAAATCTTAAAAGACTATGATTTCAAGAAATAATGAGAAGAGAACCAAACGGTTCTCTTTTTAAGATATTGATAAACATTTTACATAAAATTAGCTAATAGATTCATTGGTAAATAAAATGAATTCTAATTATTTAAGACATTCATCTACTGAAACTTTCCGCTGTGAGAAAAGTGCCTGAAACAATACAGTTTCAGGCACTCGGAATTATTGAGACCTTAGGCTCAATAATTAGTCATGGAACTTCTACGAAGTTCGCTGACGTCCGTACTCACCTAAGGAAAGTTTCTAAGAAGTCTTTAACTTCAATCTGAAAAGAGAACCGCACGGTTCTCTTTTTGTGTTTACGTTAATTCATTAAAGTCCCAGATTTGGTCCATCCAGCCTTCATAGAAGTCTGGTTCATGGCAAACCATGAGGATAGATCCCTTGTACTCTTTCAGAGCCCTTTTCAATTCATCTTTAGCATCCACATCCAAGTGGTTGGTTGGTTCGTCCAAGACCAAGACATTGTTTTCACGATTCATGAGGAGACAGAAGCGTACCTTGGCTTGCTCCCCACCGGATAAGACCTGGATTTGGCTCTCGATATGCTTGGTGGTCAAACCACAGCGGGCAAGGGCTGCACGGACCTCTGCTTGGTTGAGAGCTGGAAAGGCATTCCAAACTGCCTCTAGCGGTGTCTGACGATTGCCCCCTTCGACCTCTTGTTCAAAGTAGCCAAGTTCTAGGTAATCTCCCCGTTCTACTTCCCCAGCAATCGGTGGGATGATTCCCAGCAAGCTCTTTAAGAGAGTGGTCTTCCCGATCCCATTAGCTCCGATGATAGCTACCTTTTGATTGCGTTCAAAGGTCAGGTTTAAAGGCTTGGTTAAAGGACGATCATAGCCAATTTGGAGATCCTTGGCCTGGAAGATAAAGCGACCAGGAGTCCGGGCATTTTTAAATTCAAAGGAGGGCTTTGGTTTCTCACTTTGCAACTCAATGAGTTCCATCTTGTCCAGCTTCTTCTGACGGGACATGGCCATATTCCGTGTAGCCACACGCGCCTTATTACGGGCTACGAAATCCTTCAAATCAGCAATTTCTTTTTGCTGACGCTCATAAGCCGCTTCCAATTGCGATTTCTTCATTTCATAGACTTCAAGGAATTGGTAGTAGTCCCCAGAATAACGGGTCAACTGCTGATTTTCCACATGGTAGACGATGTTGATCACATCGTTCAAGAATGGAATATCGTGGGAAATGAGGACAAAGGCATTTTCATAATTTTGCAAATAGCGCTTGAGCCAATCGATGTGCTCTGCATCCAAGTAGTTGGTCGGCTCATCTAGTAGCAAGATATCTGGTTTTTCAAGGAGGAGTTTGGCCAAGAGGACCTTGGTCCGTTGCCCACCTGACAAGGAGGTCACATCCGTATCCATCCCAAAATCCATGACCCCAAGAGCCCGGGCTACCTCATCAATCTTGGCATCCAAGGTATAGAAATCACGGCTTTCTAGACGCTCTTGGAGTTCTCCAACCTCTTCCATCAAAGCATCGACATCAGCTCCGTCTTCTGCCATGGCCATATAGAGGTCATTGATCCGAGCTTCTGCTGTGAACAACTCATCAAAAGCTGTCCGCAAGACATCGCGCACCGTTTGTCCTTCTTTTAGGACAGCGTGTTGGTCCAGGTAACCAGCGGTCACATACTTAGACCACTCGACCTTTCCTTCGTCTGGTTGCATCTTACCGGTCACGATGCTCATGAAGGTCGATTTCCCTTCACCATTGGCCCCGACCAGACCGATATGCTCTCCCTTTAGCAAACGGAAAGACACATCCTCAAAAATCGCACGGTCCCCAAAACCGTGACTCAAATTTTTCACTTCTAAAATACTCATGCTTAACTCTCTTTCGTAGATTTCACTCGTATGATTATATCATCTTCAACTCAAAATGAAAAGGGAGTCCAACTCCCTTTTCATTTACAAATCTAAGTCTGCGTATGGTTTCCGGTAGCCCACTTGAACCACTTTTCCGTCTTTGACAAGTAGGGGGCGCTTGATCAGCATACCGTCTGAAGCAAGGAGATCCGCTGCTTCTTTCACTGTCAGTTGATCCACCTTATCTTTCAAGCCGAGTTCCCGGTATTTCATCCCGCTGGTATTAAAGAAAGATTTGATCGGTAGGCCAGACGCTACCATCCAGTCTTGCAATTCTTGACTAGTCGGTGTTTCGGTTACAATATTTTGGCTCTGAAACTCACATTGGAGACCGTCCAATTCTGATTTAGCCTTTCGACAAGTCGAACATTTTGGGTATTCAATAAAGGTATACATCGATTTCATTTCTCCTTCCAGGTAATTCCTTCGTGTTGTAAGAGCCAGCGTTTACGATCGAGTCCAGACGCATAGCCTGTCAATTCTCCATTTTTTCCCATCACGCGGTGACAGGGGACTAGAATTGTCAAGGGATTGCGCCCAACAGCTTGTCCCACGGCCTGAGCAGAACCACAAGAAAGATCCTGTGCAAGCTGCCCATAGGTCTTGGTCTCACCATAGGGGATCTCTCGCAACAACTGCCATACCCGCTCTTGAAAGGCTGTTCCTTTTGGCGCTAATGGAAAGCTGACGGGAATTGGATCCCCCGCAAAATAGTGGTCCAACCACTCCTTCACCTTTTCATGGAAGGGATGAACTTGCTCTAGGGCTCCATCAGAATCTGGTACAGGCTCTTTTGGATCATAAAAATCAAGCTCTACAAGGCCTTCTTCGCTGACAATGATCGAAAGAAGTCCCATAGGGCTTTCATAGAATTGTTTAAGATAAAGTGTCATTGTAGGCCGCTTCTGCTCTTTGGTCCCAGCGGTCCTCTTCTGAGACCACTTGGAACAAACTGGTTTCTGCTTTTCGTTTGATCTTTTGATAAGCCAGACGGACACCATCAATTGGGACCTTTCCACAATAATGGTAGCCTAATTTTTCAAGCAAATGTTGCATGACCAGATTATCCGGATGCGTATCGCAACGGAAATCAGGCCCTTTTTCTCCTTCGATCAACCCTTGGAGGAAGGTCTGAGCCACCCCTTTGCCAGCAGCTTCTTTGGCCACAGCGACACGGTGAAAGGTAACATACATATAGTTGTCATGCTCCCACTTGCCATCGTAAATCTCATTATAGGCCGCTTCATTTCCCTTGTGGACGGCTGCATAGGCTACGACCTCTTGGTCTTCAACGGCCACATAGCCACGACTTTCTAGTATATCCTCAAAAATGATCTCTTCATCTGGATAGCCATCCTGCCACTGGTCAACCTGTCTTTGAGCCAGGCTTTCCTTGGCATCTTGGATGATTTCCATAATTCGCTTAATCTCGTTGGGATAAGCCATTCTAATTTCCATCCTGCTTTCAACCTTTCTTACTCTTGGTGGTAACGAGCATAGAGCTCACTCTTTTGCAGGCCGTATTGTTTGGAGACCTGTTTAATTGCTTGATTTTTCTTCATGCCCTCTTGGACCAAGGTATCGATCTCTTGGATTAAGTCAACCTCTTCTAGGTCTAACTCTTCTTCTTTGGCTCCTTCGACGATCAAGAGACACTCCCCTTTAAGGGGATTTTCTTCAAGAAATGCGACTAACTCAGAAATACTGCCACGAGTATATTCTTCGTAGATCTTGGTCAATTCACGAACCAAGACAACCGGACGATCCCCATAGACAGCCAACATATTCTCTAAGGTCGCCTTCACCCGATGGGGCGACTCATAAAAGATCTGGGTCTCTGGATAGGCCACTTTTTCTTGGAAAAAGGCCTTTTGTTGCCCCTCTTTGCGAGGCAGAAATCCATAAAAAATATGAGGTTGAGGGGCTAGGCCACTGGCAATCAAACCAGTTATTCCTGCACTAGGACCAGGAACAGCTACGACAGGAATCTCTCGTTCAATCGCTGCCTTGACCAAATCATGACCAGGATCAGAAATACTTGGGAGTCCTGCATCTGAGACTTGCGCCACATCCTTTCCGGATTCTAAATGGGCGATCAGATCTGGAATTTTCTCCATGGCATTGTGTTCATGAAAGCTAGTCTGGGGAGTCCTAATCTCAAAATGCTTGAGCAAGAGGCCTGTATTTCTAGTATCCTCAGCTGCGATCAAGTCCACATCCTTCAAGGTCTGGACCATGCGGTAACTCATATCTTCACGATTGCCGATCGGTGTTGGGACCAGGTAAAGCACCCCTGTTTTCTTTTCCCCTTTAAAACTTCGTTGGATCTGCATGCTTACTCCCTAAATAACAACTCGTCACAAAACATACACTCTTCATCGTTCTCACGGCGTTGACCATAGGAATAGGTGCAAATATGAAAGCCGTCATTGTAAATTCGTTGCAAATTTTCACGACCATGGTGTTGTGACTTTGTGGAGGAGGACTTCTCCACTTCCCCCAAACGCTCTCTCAATTTATCATTTTCTAAGCGAAGAGCTGTATTTTCTTCGATGACTTGTTTCAAATTTTTCTTGATGGCTTCGACTTCAGCCAAGGTGACCAACAAATTCTGAGAAAAGCCGTCTAAAGCATCAAATAATTCTTTTTTATTCATTCTGACTCCTTAACTTTCTAAGCTCAAAACCATATATTCTAGAGCATTTTGAAAAGAAACATTGGCCTTCCACATGGTGCGAGCAAGACTCAATTTTTCCAGCAACTGCTGGGATCTGCTCAAGCGCAACTGCTCTTCTAAAGCCAACTCCATCAATCGAAAGGCTTGGCTTTGTTTTTCCTTATCATCTGCTAAGCTCACCAATCGAGTCACTTCCAAATAGGCGCTATTCAAATTGGAGTGACAACGTTCGATGAACTGATTACAAACTTTAGCCAACTCAAAAAAAGTAGCATTCTTTTTTTGCTGCTCTGCCTCTTCAAGACTAAAACTAAATCGAGCTACTAGACTTGCCTGCGATTTAATCAAACCTTCTTTTTCTAGACGTTCGGTAAGGTAGGCTTGCTTTTTTGGAAAATGGACCTGCTGGGCCCGACTTTTGATGGTCGGTAAAATCAAGTTTTCATCGGATGTCAACAAGAAGAGATAGATCTCACTCTGGGGCTCTTCCATGACTTTTAAGAGAGAGTTGGCTGCATTGGTATGCATCTTATCCGCATCTTGGACGATAAAGACCTGCCGACTTCCTTCAAATCCGGATTGAGAAAAGTCTTGAACCAGCGAGCGAATACGATCAGTCTTAATGATCTGGTTGACTGGACGCACGATCTTCACGTCAGAGAATTCTTCTTCCGCAATCAAGCGGCAGGACCGGCATTTACCACAAGGCCAGACTCCCTGCAAATCTTCGCAAAACTGACTTTGAGCTAGCAAGAGGGCCATCTCAAAACTGGCAAAAGAACCTGTAAAGAGATAAGCATGACTGAGCTGTTTGTGTTCTAGGATCTGGGTGAAGCGCTCCACCAATTCTGGCTGGAGCTGTTGGATCTCTTCTAGCTTCATTTCAATGTCCCCAAGCGATCTTCTAAAACAGCCAAGACATCCGTAAAGACGTCTTCAAAGGATTGACTGGCATCGATTTTCACGATTCGCTCTGGTTCCTTTTCATACAAGGCTAAATAACCTTGTCTGACCTTTTGGTGAAGTTCCAATCCTTCCAAATCCAAACGATTGACTTCCCGCTCTTGGTTTTTCGCAATTCGGGCGAGCCCTTCTTCGACATCCACATCAAAGTAAAGGGTGAGATCTGGCTTAAGACCATCTGTCGCGAATTGATTGAGCCACTCGATGTCTTCCACGCTCAGACCGCGACCATACCCTTGATAAGCCACCGAGCTGTCAATAAAGCGGTCCATCAAGACAATCTTCCCAGCTGCAAGGGCTGGCAAAACACGTTCTACCAAATGCTGCCGGCGACTAGCAATATAAAGCAACAACTCGGTCTTGGCATCCATACTGGTATGGTCTGGATCCAAAATGACCTGGCGGATCTTTTCGGCAATGTCGACACCACCTGGTTCACGGGTTGTGATATAAGGAATTTCTTTTTCTTCAAGTAGAGGCAAAACGGCTTCTAGGATCGATGATTTCCCTGCTCCTTCTGGTCCTTCAAATGAAATTAATGTACCGTTTCCCATAGTATCCTCTTTCTGTTTTTCTTCTTTTTATTTTACCAAAAATAAGGGTAAAAATCTTGTATTTTAGGAGAGAAAATTTTTCAAAGTCATTTTCATTTTTTCACTTTTTTGTTACAATATTCTTATAAAGTTTTAGGAGACTACCTATCATGTTTAAATTTAAAGATATTCTGGCTATCATTTTGGGGGCCGGCATTTTTTCATTTGGGATCTATTTTTTGGTCATCCCTTTTCACTTCTATGAAGGAGGAGCAACAGGGATTACCTTGATCACCTATTACCTCTTCAAAATCCCCGTATCCCTCATGAACTTACTGATCAATATCCCTCTCTTTGTTCTCGCTTGGAAACTGCTGGGTAAAAAATCTCTTTATCTGAGCTTACTGGGGACCTTCTCGGTTTCGGCTTGGATGGCGATTTTTGAAGCCATGCCCCTCAGCCACCGCTACCATCACTTCATCTTTGACGCCTTTAAAGGAGATATTCTGCTTGCCTGTATTGCCTCAGGCGTTGTGCTTGGTTTGGGGCTAGGGATCATCTTCAATGCCGGTGGAACTACTGGAGGAACAGATATCCTCGCTCGCATCTTTAATAAATACACTTCCCTCAGTATGGGAAAACTCATGTTGATTGTCGATGCCATTGTTCTGACAACTGTTGTCGTAGTCTTCCAAGATGTCCGTACCGCCATGTACACTCTCTTCTTTATCCTGATTGACACCCTTGTGATAGACTTGATTGGAGAAGGTGGTTTTGCTGGAAAAGGCTTCCTCATCGTTACATCTAAACCAGAAGAGATTGCCCAAAAGGTATCTGATGATCTGGGTCGTGGGATTACCTTTATCCGTGGAATGGGCTATTACAGCCGTAAAGATCTGGATATCGTCTACTGTGTCGTTTCACGGAATGAGATGAAACAAATGAAAGACATCATCAATCAGATCGATCCATTCGCCTTTATCACGATTTCCGAAGCCCATGAAATTCTCGGAGAAGGCTTCACTTTAGATAAAGAAAAACAACCCATTAACCGTTAATAAAAAATCAGACTGGATTGTCATCCAGTCTGATTTTTTATTAAATAGCTTTTGCGCTAGTTCGAGTGATTTCATCTACTTTCAAACCGTTGGCTTCAAATTTAGTACGGATCCCTTCTAGATCTGTCACCCCATCAATTTGAACTTCGATGACGACACGATCGTCTTTGGTTGGGATATTGACTGTATTGGCGATGTTATACCCTTCTTCTACAATCAAGTGAATGATTTGTTCTAGAACGCCAACCTTATCTTCTGTCACAAAGCGAACACGGACTCCTTCTTCTCCATAACCGGACACTTCAAGGAAGGCACGGAAAATATCACGGTCAGTGATGACACCGGATACTTGCTCATTGTCCACGACTGGAAGGATTCCTACCTTGTTCTTATACATGAGGTAGGTCGCATCTTCTAAACTTGCAAATTTTGAGACGGTAATGACATCGCGAAGCATGACATCTTTGACCTTGGTTTTGTTCAACAGATAGTTCATCTCGAAAATAGACAAGCTGGTTGCTTTAGATGGACTTGCTTCTGCAATCGTACCTTCTGTCACCAAGCCAACTAATTGATCATTTTCAATGACCGGCAAACGGTGTAAACCTTGTTCGCGCATCAAATCTGCCGCATGAGCAATTGTAGTATCTGGACTAATGTAAACCACTTTACGTGTCATAAAATCTTTAACAGCCATAACAAGTTCTCCTATGCTTTTACTAGTTTTATTATACTTGATTTTAAGAATGATTTCAAACGCTTTCAGCAGTTTTCGCTTGTTTTCAAAATTTAGAAAAATCAAACAGGAGAGATAAAAAAAGAAAGGTCTTTCGGGCCTTTCTTTTTAACGTTCTAGTGAATTTTAGAAATCTTATCCACCAAGGTAAGCCTTGCGGACTTCTTCTGAGGCTAAGAGTTCTTTTCCTGTTCCGGACAGAACGACTTTCCCTGTTTCCAAAACATAACCGCGGTCTGCGATGGCAAGAGCCTTGTTGGCATTTTGCTCGATTAAGAGAACCGTTGTTCCTTGTTTTTGGATATCTTGGATAATATCAAAGATTTCTTGGATAAAGATTGGGGCCAATCCCATAGAAGGTTCATCCAGAAGCAAGAGTTTTGGCGTTGACATAAGTGCACGACCCATTGCTAACATTTGTTGTTCCCCACCAGATAGGGTTGCTGCATCTTGGTTCTTCCGTTCTTCCAAACGTGGGAAACGGGAGAAGACTTTCTTCAAGTTAGCTTGATTTTCTTCTCGATCTTTCTTCAAGAAAGCTCCCATCTCCAAGTTTTCCATAACAGTTAAACCCGGAAAGACGTGGCGGCCTTCTGGAACTTGAGAGAGTCCGGCTGCTACAATCTTTTGAGCAGGAACCTTTTGAATCTCCTGACCCAAAAACTCGATTTTCCCAGCACTTGGACGCACCAAACCTGAAATGGTACGAAGAATAGATGTTTTCCCAGCACCGTTAGCACCGATAAGAGAAACAACTTCCCCTTCGTTTACCTCGAAACTGACATCACGGACAGCCTGGATCATGCCATAGTGTACAGAAAGATTTTCAACTTTTAACATAGACATTAGGCTTCACCTCCTAGATATGCTTCGATTACACGTTTGTTGGTCTTGATTTCATCTGGCCTACCATGGGCAATCAAGCGACCATATTCCAATACATAAATCCGTTCTGTTACTTCCATGACCAAGCTCATATCGTGTTCGATCAGCATGATCGTAATATTAAATTCTTTTTGAATGCGACGGATCAATTGGGTCAATTCTGCTGTTTCTTGAGGGTTCATCCCTGCAGCAGGTTCATCCAAAAAGAGGATTTTTGGCTCTGTAGCAAGGGCACGAACGATCTCCAAGTGACGTTGTTGTCCGTAAGCTAAGTTCTTAGCCAAGGTATCTGCTTCTTTTTCCAAACCAAAAATCGCTAATAATTCAAGGGCTTTCGCTTTCAACGCTTCTTCATTCTTGTAATAGCTTGGCAAGCGGAACAGACTAGCAAAGACATGTGGTTTGTGGTGGTTGGCAAAGGCAATCAAGACATTATCCAAAACGCTCAAGTCTTTAAAGAGACGAATATTTTGGAAAGTCCGTCCCAGACCACCTGCAGCGATTTTATAAGGTGCTTTGCCATTAAGTAGCTGACCATCTAAGGTAATGGTCCCTTCACTTGGCTCATACACTCCTGTTAGGAGGTTGAAGAGGGTTGTTTTTCCGGCACCGTTGGGCCCGATCAAACCAACCAATTCCCCTTCATTGAGTTCCATGGTCACATCCCCAACGGCTGTCAAACCACCAAAGTTTTTTGTTAAATTTTTTACTTCAAGAAGTGCCATTAGTTAGCCTCCTTTTTTGAGAGTAGTTTTTTCAAGCTGAATTCCCATGTTCCAAGAAGACCACCTGGACGGAAGATCATCACGAGAATCAAAGCCAATGAGTAAATGATCATACGGACACTTGAGAAGTCTTGAAGCACCATGTTCAAGATCCCCAAGACGATAGCTGCCACAACTGTTCCTGACATTGATCCCAAACCACCAAACACGACAATGATCAAGACATTAATAGTATTGGTGAAAGAATAATCTTTAGGAACAACGGAGCCAATAAAGCCAGCTTGGAGAGATCCAGCAATCGCCGCTGTGATCGCACCAAATACAAAGGCGATGACTTTGACTTTGGTCGTATTGATCCCAACAGATTCTGCTGCGATTTCATCTTCACGAACAGAAAGGGTAGAACGCCCAATTGGACTGCGTAAGAAGTTAATCGTAAAGATCGTTGTAATCACGACAAAGAGGTAAACCAATTGCCATGTTGTAAAGGCTGGCAAACCAAGGATACCAGCGGCACCATTTGTTAGAGTACCGCCATTGACGATCAAGATCCGGATGATTTCAGAAACCCCAAGTGTCGCAATCGCAAGGTAGTCTCCTTTCAAACGAAGGGTTGGAACCCCAACGATCAAGGCAACGACACCAGCAATCAAGGCCCCTAAAACCATCGCGCCAAAGAAAGCACCGTAAGTTGGTGATTTGGAACCGAGAATGGCTGCAGAGTAGGCACCAATTGCCATAAATCCGGCATGTCCGAGTGAGAATTGACCTGAGAAACCAACGATGAGGTTCAAGCCAACTGCAAGGATAATGTTAATCCCGATTTGTTCCAAAATTTGGATATAGAAGAGGTTGAGCACACCCGCTGCAACCAAGACTTGGATCAAGGCAAAACCTGCGACCAAAAGACCAAGCCAGACTAAATTCACTTTTAAATTTTGTTTCATGGCTTACACCTTCTCTTTCACATTTTTACCGAGGATACCTGCTGGACGTATGAGCAAGATTACAATCAAGATGGCATACACAATGGCATCACGGAAGTCTGAAAGACCGATCGCTGTAGCGAAGGTTTCCAACAAACCGATGACAAATCCACCTAGGGCAGCACCTGGAATGATTCCGATTCCTCCAAGAACGGCTGCGACAAAGGCTTTGATCCCTGGTGTCATCCCCATCAAAGGCTCAATCGAGTTGTAATACAAACCGATCAAGACACCACCAGCACCTGCCAAGGCTGATCCCAAAGCAAAGGTAAAGCTGATGGTCCGGTTTACATTAATCCCCATCAATTGAGCAGCATCACTATCGACAGAAACAGCACGCATAGCTTTCCCCATCTTTGTCTTTTGGATAATAAATTGAAGAGCGACCATCAAGAAAATAGACACTCCTAAGATCATCAACTGAATGTTGGAGATTGAAATAGGACCAAAGTTGTAACGAACAGTTTCAATGACTTGCGGGAAGGAACGGGTATTGGCTCCTACAAAGAAGACCATCCCATATTCAAGCAAGAAGGAAACCCCGATGGCTGTGATCAAGGCTGCAATCCGAGTCGAATGACGAAGCGGACGATAAGCCAAGTATTCAATCACAACCCCTAAAATAGCTGTTCCAACCATAGCTAGAAGCAAAGCTACAAAGAAGTTCACTTTCAATGAGTTTAATAAGAAATATCCCATAAAGGCACCTACCATGTAGATATCCCCATGGGCAAAGTTGATCAATTTGATAATTCCATACACCATAGTATAACCAAGGGCCAAGAGTGCATAGACACTTCCCAAGATTAGACCGTTCACTAATTGCTGGAGCATTTGAACCATCCTTTCTAACAATAAAGAGCGAGGCCAGGAATTTTTATTCTCCCAGCCTCTTGTACAAACAACAAATGATAATTATGGTTTAACAGACTCAACAGATTTGACTTTACCATCTTTCAAGCCAATCATCAGAGCTGATTTAACCGGGTTGTGGTTCTTGTCGATTGACATTGTACCAGTCACACCTTCCAAGTCTTTCAACTTCGCAAGGTTGTCTTTCAATTCGACAGAGTTCTTAGCACCTTTAGATGCTTCTGCAACCATGTAAACTGAATCATACGCCAAAGCTGCAAACATTGAAGGTTCTTCGTTGTATTTTGCTTTATAAGCTTCTACGAATTTCTTGGCTTTATCAGTCATTTCACCTTCAGTAGAGAATCCAGCTACGTAGTAGATGTCTGTAGCTGCAGCAGGTGTTGCTTGTTCAACGAATTTCGCATCGCTAAATCCATCACCACCAATAATTGGTTGTTTGATTCCCATACCACGTGCTTGGTTTACGATTTTACCAGTTTCAGTGTAGTACCCTGGAAGGACAATCGCATCGAAGTCTTTGTCTTTGATTTTTGTAAGAGCAGCTTGGAAGTCTGTATCCTTAGATTGGAAAGTTTCTGTTGCTACGATTTCACCTTTATAAGATTTCTTAAAGGCTTCAGCAATTCCTTTAGCATAGTCAGATGAGTTATCGTAGTAAAGAACGACTTTCTTGGCTTTCAAGTTATCCATTGTATATTTTGAAATGATTTGTCCTTGGAAGCTATCGATGAAGGTTGCACGGAAAAGGTAATCTTGACCTTTTGTCAAATCATCTTGAGTTGCAGATGGTGTAACCAGTGGAACACCAGCTTTACCAGCATTGGCAACCGCTGCTGCAGTAGCACCTGAAGTGGCAGGTCCTACAAGAGCATTTACTTTTGATTGAGTAACAAGGTTTGTTGTAACGGTAGCTGCTTCAGCTGTTTCAGACTTGTTATCTTTGTCTGTGACAACGATCTTCTTACCGTCAGCTCCACCCTTAGCGTTGATTTCATCAACGGCTAATTGAGCACCTTTTTGTTCAGCACTACCGTAGGCTGCAACTTCACCAGTTTTTTCAAAGTTAAAACCGACTTTTAGTTCTTTGCCGATTTCGTTACCAGTTGTGTTTGAACCTGAAGTAGAAACTTCACCACAAGCCGCAAGAAGAGCGACACTTGCAATGGTTAAAAATGAAAGAGCAAATTTTTTCTTCATTTGTAATGATCTCCTTAAATAAATCTTAAAATAAATACATATTAAGAATATACCGAATTATCTGACAATTGTCAATAAAAAAAGCGCAATCCAGAAAATGATTGCGTTTTCTATCCTTTTAGGGCCACAGATGAGGTCTCTAATCGCTGCAAACTACCGACAAAATCTGTATCTAACTCTTTGAGATAGCAAGGCAAGACCTTTTTGACATAACGTTCTTTCTTTAAGTCTTCCATGATTTGATCAGCTTTGCCACTATCCACATACAATTGGACATAGCGACATTTCTTGGAATGATACAAGACATCTCCAACTGATTGTAATTTTTTTCCATCCCGATTGTAATACAATTTAACAATCAAGCCTGTTCTTTCTTGTTTCTCAAACATGGTTAATCCCTTTCTCGTTCTGTTACTAGTATATCAAATTTCAAGAAAAAGAACTACTCTTTTATGAGTAGCAAAAAAGGCTGGACCATCGCCCAGCCTCCATGGTCTTCCCTTTAGAAAGGGTTAGCCCAGATTATTATTGGCCATGATTTCATCAATAAAGCCATATTCAAGAGTTTCTTGCGCACTCATCCAATTATCACGTTCTGCATCTGCATGCACTTTTTCGATCGGTTGACTTGAATTTTCCGCAAGGATTTTTTCCAAGTTATTCCGTGTTTTGAGCAAATGTTCTGCTGCGATCGCCATATCGGTTTGTTGGGTACCGCCACCAGTGCCCCCCATTGGTTGGTGGATCATGTACTCAGCATTTGGCAACATGAAACGTTTGCCTTTCGCACCACTTGACGCAATCACAGTCCCCATTGAAGCTGCCATCCCCATAACAATGGTTTGGACATCTGACTTGATAAAGTTCATGGTATCGACGATAGCCAGACCTGCTGAAACAGAACCTCCTGGGGTATTGATATACATATAGATATCTTTGGTGTTATCTTGAGCATCCAAGAAGAGCAATTGGGCAATAATCGAATTGGCCATTTGATCCTCAACTGGACCTGTCACCATGATAATCCGATCTTTCAACAGACGGGAATAAATATCGTAAGAACGTTCTCCACGGCTGGTTTGTTCAATAACTACTGGAATCATTTATTCTTCTCCTTTAGTATCCATTCATTCTCACAATTCGTGAGGTTCAAGGTATATTTGCTATTATAAACCAATGGTCAAAAAAGGTCAATTTTTTAGCACCTATCCCTTACTATGACTGGGCTTTTTATTTAGTACCGAACAAACGGTCACCCGCATCTCCAAGACCTGGAACAATGTAGCCATGATCATTCAAGTGGTCGTCGAGAGCTGCTGTAAAGATATCAACATCTGGATGCGCTTCTTGAAGAGCTTTCACCCCTTCTGGTGCCGCCACCAAGCAGACAAACTTGATATGGCTAGCGCCACGTTTTTTCAAGGAATCAATTGCTAGAATAGCGGATCCGCCCGTAGCAAGCATCGGGTCTACTACAAAGATGCGACGTTGATCAATATCTTCTGGCAATTTCACCAAGTATTCAACTGGCTTCAAGGTTTCTTCATCACGGTACATCCCGATATGGCCAACCTTAGCAGCTGGTACCAAACTCAAGAGCCCATCGACCATCCCAATGCCTGCACGAAGGATTGGAACAATGGCCAATTTCTTCCCTGCAATTTGTTTTTGAACGGTTTTGGTAATCGGTGTTTCAATTTCTACATCTTCAAGAGGTAATTCGCGCAAGACTTCGTAACCCATCAACATAGCAATCTCATCTACCAATTCACGAAAGGCCTTCGTAGAGGTATCTGTCCGACGAAGAATAGATAATTTGTGTTGAATCAGTGGATGTGTAATAACTTCTAGTTTTCCCATTTTTGAGATCCTTCTTTCTAAGCTGCGATCCTTTAAAAAGGAGCTTGGATTGAGAAAGAGTCAAGCTCTCCCTCTTTCTGTTACTCCTTTTTTGATACGCGCAACACGTGGAAATCATCTTTTCCAACTTTATATTCGTCTTATTATACCAAATTTTACCAAAAAAAGAGAGCCCTTACACTTAATTTTTTAAGTTCGGACTCACTCTTTCTATGGAAAAATCACAACCATTCTTTGTATTTCTTAATATAGATACGTTTGACAACTGTCACACTCAGCATATAGAGGACGATAATCGCAAACAATAGAACAAAGTACAATCCATTTAGCTGGCTCAACTTCAAGATAGAAGCCAAAGGACTATATGGAAGGGAGGTTACAAAGAAGGCTGCTGCTAGGGTCGTCACCACGACTGAGAAGGCTGGACGACTTTGGATAAATGGCAGTTTTGGTGAACGCAACATATGAATAACCATGGTTTGAGACCACATGGATTCGATAAACCATCCGGTTTGGAAAACCATAATAAAGGCTGCTGCGTCTGCTGCTCCATGGTTGTAGCCATGACCTAAAATCATTGGGACAAGAAGGAAGTAAAGAAGCATGTAGGTGATGATATCAAATACAGATGAAATTGGACCAATCCAGGCCATAAAGCGCATGATAGAGTTTGCTTCCCAGATACGAGGTTTCTTGAGGAATTCCTTGTCGACATTGTCAAAAGGTAGGGCGATACAAGAAAGATCATAGATAAGATTGAGCACAATCAAATGAACGGGAGCCATTGGAAGGAAGGGCAAAAAGATGCTAGCAAAGAGAAGAGAAAAGATATTCCCGAAGTTAGAAGAGACCGTCATCTTGATGTACTTGGTCATATTGGCATAGACCTTGCGGCCTTCGACCAAGCCTTTTTCAAGAACCATCAAGTCCTTATCCAGAAGGATGACATCTGCCGTTTCTTTGGCAATATCAACAGCGGTATCCACGGAGATCCCAACGTCTGAGACCTTCATAGATGGAGCATCGTTAATACCATCTCCCATGTAACCAACCTTGTGGCCATTGTTCTTTAGGCACAAGATGATCCGGGCTTTTTGATCTGGTGATAGTTTGGCAAAGACCGTTGTTGTTTCCACAACTTGTGCTAACTCTTGGTCAGTCATCGTATCAATTTCGCTTCCCAAAAGAATCCGCTCTACATCTAGTCCTACTTTTTCACAGACAGCTTGGGTGACCTTTTCATTGTCCCCAGTTAAGATCTTGGTGGTTACCCCATATTCTGCAAGAGCTTTAATCGCTGGAGCTGCAGAAGGTTTTGGTGGATCAAGAAAGGCAAGGTAACCGGTTAGGATCATGTCTCCTTCATCTTCAACACTAAAGATTTCATTTTCGTCCAAGTCGGTTTTGTAGCTGACACCCAAAACACGAAGACCTTGTTCATTTAACTGAGCAACTTCAGCGAGGACCTCTTGACGGACTTCATCTGTCAAGCGTTTAATCTCTCCCTTGTACTCAACATAAGTCGATACAGAAAGCATTTCTTCCAAGGCACCCTTAGTCACCATGCTGACCACACCGTCTTCGTCTTTGACAATGACACTCATGCGACGACGTTCAAAATCAAAGGGCAATTCATCAATCTTATGGAAGTTTTGATCCAGATCGCGGACGATTTCATGTTTCTTGGCTTCTTTATGGGTCCGATTGATAATCGCCCGGTCCATCAAATTTTTTAGCCCGGTTTGGAAATAGGAATTCAAGTAAGCCCGGCGAAGGACTGATAGATCCAAATCGCCATGGATATCAAGCGGATACTCCAAAACGATTTCATCTTGGGTCAAGGTTCCTGTTTTATCTGTACACAAAATATCAATAGCCCCGAGGTCTTGAATGGCATTGAGTTTTTTGATAACGACTTTTTCCTTGGCCATGATGATGGATCCCTTAGCAAGACTCGCTGTAATAATCATCGGCAGCATTTCAGGAGTCAAACCAACCCCAACGCTGAGGGCAAAGACACCCGCTTCTAACCAGTCACCGTCTGTGAGGCCATTGATCACAAAGACAACGGGCACCATCACTAACATGAGCCGAATCAAGAGCCAAGAGATGGTATTCATTTCTCTCTCAAATGAGGTTGGTTCGTCATAGGTGTTGATGGTTTGCTCAATAGCGCCCATCATGGTTTCATCCCCCACGACCAAGACCAAGGCTGTCGCCCGCCCTGAGATGACATTTGTCCCCATAAAGGCCAAGCTTTCACTCTCCAAAAGACTATCTAGATTTTGACTGTCAGCTTTTCTGAGACAAACCTTTTCAACAGCATCACTTTCCCCTGTGAGACCAGATTGTTGGACAAAGAAGTCACGGGAATCAATCAAGACCACATCAGCTGGGATCATATCACCGGCACTCAGTTTGATCACATCTCCTACGACGATTTCATCAATAGGAATTTCTTGTTCTGATCCATCACGCAGAACGGTTGCTGTATTGACAATCATACGTGATAAGTTGCTAGCTGCTTTGTCGCTCCGCAATTCTTGAATGAAGCGGATCCCACCAGAGATCAAGACCAAGGTCACAATGATGATAGAGGTCGTTGGGTCCTGCTCACCTGGTTTTGCTAGCCAGACATTAGTGATGAAGGAAACCAGCGCAATGACCAACAAAATCACTGTAAAAGGATTGATGATCGATTCGTAGATCTTTTTGATCATGGAATCTTCTTGACCTTTTGTGATGACATTTTCGCCATAAGTATCTCGGTTTTCTTCTACTTGATCGTCAACCAAACCAAGGGCACTGGTTTTGTAGGTAGCAAAGGTGCTTTCAAGCGGTTCTTGAAGAGCAGCAATGAGTCTTTCTTTATTTGTTTGCATTGGTATCTCCTTTTTCAATCAGGAGCCAATCACTTTTGGAGTCCCTACGACACAAATCAGCGATTGGCTGGTTCGGTACGGTTCGGGATGATCGTCGATTTGTATCATAGCTCTCTCCTTTCTCTTTTCTAGGTAAGGCATAAAAAGAGTCCTACCCTTGATCGGTAGGACTCATGAAACTCGTCATTTATTTTTCAATCAAAACTCTTAAAAAACTGACCGTCCAAGCTTTAGCTCCGCAAGGCGATGAAATGAGCTTAGTCTTGACCTTTGCGATCAGGACTGTTGACCAACGAGTAGTGTCTCCACTGCTTTGCGGTAGTCATCCGTATCCTTGTGGTAGCCTCACCTACCGTATTTCGAGTTTATTGTACTCCTTCACTTACAGAAAGTCAACACTTATTTGTGAAAAGTTTCCACCAAGCGTTTGGTGATTTCTTCAATGAGGGTGAAGGGAGCTGCCACATTAAGGCGGGCATGCAAGGTTCCTTCTTTTCCGAAATCTGATCCACGGTTCAAAATCAATTTAGCTTGGTCATGGATTTTAGCATGTAGCTCATCATCCGTATAAGGATAGGCTGAAAAGTCCAACCAAAGAAGATAGGTTCCTTGGGGCTTCATGACACGGATTTGGGTCTTTTCATGCAATGCATCTACCACATAGTCAATGTGTTTTTCAAAGACTTGCTTGAGCTCCGTCAACCATGGCTTACCATGACGATAGGCAGCTTCCGTTGCAATATAACCTAAGCCTGAAATTTCATGTTGATTATTGGCCAATTGCCGTTGTTTAAAGGCTGTCCGAAGTTTTGGATTTTCAATGACCACATAGGAATTTTTTGTTCCTGCAATATTGAAGGTCTTGGTCGCACTAGTTAAGATCAAGCTAAAATCTTTAAAGCTTGGATCAACCGTGTTAAAGCTGGTATGACGGTGTCCAAACAAGGCTAAGTCTTGGTGAATTTCATCTGAAACGAGAAGGACTCCATGTTTTTGACAGAGATGGCCAATTTTTTCCAAGACCTCACGATCCCATACACGACCACCAGGATTGTGCGGATTACACAAGACATAGAGTTTGACATCCTGCTCCACAATATCTTTTTCCAACTGATCAAAATCAATTTGAAAGAGTCCGTCTTTTTCAATCAGCGAATTTTCAATCAATTTTCGTCGATTGCACTTGACACTTCGTGCAAATGGAGGATAGACCGGTGTATTGATTAAGACCGCATCCCCTTCCTTGGTGAAGGCTTGAATAGCTGTTGAAATAGCTGGAACAACACCTTCGATAAAGACGATCGCTTCCTTGTCAAAGGAATAACCGTGTTCTTCTTTTTCCCACTCAAGGATCGACTGATAGAGGCTGTCTGCAGCATAGGTGTAGCCGTAGACCATTTGGTCAGCATAGCCAATCACCGCTTCTCGTACTTCTGGAATGACGTTAAAATCCATGTCCGCGATCCAAGCCGGAATGATCTCTGGATCCGTCTCTGTCTCTTTCCATTTATAGGTATGGTGGGTCAAGCGATTGGGTAAAGTCGTAAAATCATATTTGCTCATCTTAAGCCTCCAATGCTTGCTTCAAATCGTCAATCAAATCATCCGCATCTTCGATTCCGATAGACAAACGAAGCAGGTCATCTGTCAAACCGTATGAATGACGAACTTCAGCTGGAATATCAGCGTGGGTCTGGGTTGTAGGATAGGTAATAAGACTCTCAACTCCCCCCAGACTTTCTGCAAAAGTAAAGACTTGAAGAGAATTTAAAAAGTTAGGAATTTTTGTCTCATCCTGAATTTTAAAGGAGACCATTCCCCCTTTTCCAGTGTAGAGGACTTCTTTAACTTGAGGTGCTGTTTTCAAGAATTCAACCACCTTGCGAGCATTCTCTGTCGAACGCTCCATCCGGATCGAAAGTGTCTTGATCCCACGAATCAACAGATAACTGTCAAATGGGGAAAGAACGGCTCCCGTCGTGTTTAAATTATAAAAGAGTTGGTCATACAGGTCTACGTCATTGGTCACCACCACACCTGCTAGGACATCGTTGTGACCAGCTAAGTACTTGGTTGCTGAATGAAGAACAATATCTGCCCCCTCTTCAATCGGACGTTGGTAGATAGGGCTGTAGAAGGTATTGTCCACCACAACTTTGGCACCTTTTTCATGGGCTAATTTCGCTAAATGAGTAATATCAAATTCCAGCATCAATGGATTGGTTGGTGTTTCAATATAGAGGACATCCACCTGATCTTTTTCCAAGTGTTGGAGCAGTTCTTCCTCCGTGTTGGCATAAGTAAAAAAGAAACGACCTTCTTGTTCTTGTTGGTTAAACCAGCGGAAAGAACCCCCGTAAAGGTCACGAACTGCAAGCACTTTTGAACCAACAGGAAAAATGCTGAAAGCAAGAACAATCGCTGACATACCAGAGCTTGTCGCTAAAGCATAATCTGCACTTTCAATAGCAGCTAAAGTCTTTTCAGCTGTTGCACGGGTAGGATTTTTCGTACGGGTATAGTCAAAACCTGTAGACTGTCCAAATTCTGGATGTTGGTAAGTGGTTGAGAAATGCAAAGGAGTCGTCAAAGATCCAGTTGCTTTATCCGACTTGATTCCTGCCTGTGCCAAAATAGTATTGATTTTGCGTTTTTTACTCATATTGCCCTCCGATAACAATTCAATCTAACTGCTTACTATTTTATCACTATTATAGGAAGAGCGGTTTTCCCATTTTCAAGACCCAGCTATAGTTTCAAACTATAAGAAAGAGAGTGGGACAGAAATCGATAATTCGTTAGAATTCGATTTCGTCGTCCCACCTCCGCACAGTTGAGTAGGGCTGTAAAAGCTGATGAAATCAGCGTAGTAGAGCCCACTCAACCACTGCGTCTTGCTCGACAATCCAAAAACAATTAAGAGGCTAGGACTTTTGTCCCAGCCTCACAGGTTTATTTAATCCGGAATTTCTGTCTGAGTCGTACTGCTTGCCCACCGATAAAGCGGTCAAAATACCGAAGCCATAGTCCTAAGGATCCATAAATGGCAACGCCTAATCCACCGATGACGAAGAGATAAATCATACTCGATACACGGCCATTTGGTGGGAAAATCAAGCCCATAATCAAGCCTGCAATCAAAACTCCAAGGAGCATCACCACTGTTAGGATAGCACCAAGCAAGGTCCGCTTGAAGACGATGGTCCGATTAAACTGAGTAATGCTTTGGATCTCCCGATACATGAGTACGATTGGTACCAATAAGGCGATGGTCGTTGACAAGAGCGGACCATAGGAACGAAAGACTAGGATAAATGGAATTTGTAAAAACAATTTCACTACCACTCCATAAAGGAAGTAGCGAATGGCCTTGCGATTTTGGAAAAGGGCTTGAATCATAGGGGACAAGACTGTGTAAAGACCCAAAATCACCGTCTGCAACATTGCTACAATGAAGAGGCCCAAAGCTAAGTTATCTGGTTGCCCGTAGAAAACGGTATAGAGGGGTCTTGCAACAGCTACGGCCCCAATAGTGGCTGGAAGCAAGAAAGCTAATAGCATGGTCAAGTTATCCTGTACGAGCTTACCAGCCGCTTTTAGGTCACCCTTGACATAATTCTCTGTCAACAGAGGAATCCCAACTCCCCCAATCGAAGTCGCTACTGCGATCAAGATCATGGTGATTTTGTTTGGATTGGCAGAGAAATAACTAAACATGACCATCAGCTGTTTCTGACTATAATCTGTAAACCAAGACATGACATTGATAAAGGTCATCTGGTCGACAATTTGGAAGAGCTGGATAGCTGAACCGGTGATGATAAAAGGAATGGCTTCACGGATGGTATCTAGCAGAAGAGCTCGAGTGTTGATCTCTTCACTTCCCTCTTGCTTTCTAAAAATAGAAGCGAGCAAACCTGTCTTTGCAAGGTAATATAAGAGAACCAGAAGGCTCGCTCCCATCCCGATAAAGGCAGCAAAGGTCGACTGCGTAACAGCCTGCACATAATCTCCTGAGCCAATCTTCATAATGAAGAAGGTCGTAAGCAACATCCAGATGACCCGGATGACTTGCTCTGCGATCTGGCTAATGGCGTAAGGTTTCATGTTGTTAAAACCTTGGAAAAAACCTCGGATCACACTCATGGAAGGAAAAATTAAAACTGCCCAAGAAAGGCTCTGCATGATCGGAACGAGCTCTTTTCCACCACCTGAAAGGCTAGCAAAGACAGGAGATAAAAGATACATGAGAATGGCAAATCCAAGGCCTAGAATTCCCATGAATTTCAAGAATCCTCGAATCAAAGCAAAGCTATGATCGGCTTGGTCCCGGGTATTGTACTTGGCTACTTGCTTGGCAACAGCTACAGGTACCCCAGCTGTCGAAATCAAGAGAAACCAAGCGTAAATATTGTAGCCCATTGTAAAAAGACCATTGGCTTGTGGCCCATATTTTCCCATCCAAATATACCAAGGAATAATATAAGCGGCTCCTAGCAAACGGCTGATAAAATTACTGGCTGTCATCCAAGCAGTCCCGCGAAGCATCTGGGCTTGCTGGTCATTTTGTTCGTGACTCATAAACGTCCTCTTTCGTTTCTTCTTCTCTTCATTATAAACTTTTCCTTTACACTTGTAAAATAAGGTCTTTCAGTTTAAAATAGGATTATGATGAAGATAGAAACTGTATTAAACATTTTAAAAGAGGATCACAACTTTCGTGAGATCCTACAAGACGGAGAATACCACTATTCAGCAAGTGGTGTTTCTTTTAATCAAATTAGCTACGATAGTCGAAAGGTCAACGCTGAGACCCTCTTTTTTGTCAAGGGGGCAAATTTCAAGAAGGAATTTTTGGAGCAAGCGATCGAGCAAGGTCTCCAGTGGTATGTCGCTGAGCAAGACTTTGAGGTCAGCATCCCAGCCATTCTCGTTACGGATATCAAACAGGCTATGAGCTTGATTGCCATGGAATTCTATGGCCACCCTGAGCGTCAGCTAAAACTCTTAGCCTTTACAGGAACCAAGGGCAAAACGACTTCTGCTTACTATGCCTATAAGATTCTTGAACAAGGCCACCGTCCAGCTATGCTATCCACTATGAACACAACCTTGGATGGCAAGACCTTCTTCAAGTCAACCTTGACGACTCCAGAAAGCATTGATTTGTTTGAAATGATGGCCCAGGCAGTTGCCAATGATCGAACCCACCTGATTATGGAGGTCTCTAGTCAGGCCTATTTAGTCAAACGGGTTTACGGTCTGACCTTTGATGTCGGTGTCTTCCTCAATATCAGCCCTGACCATATCGGACCGATTGAACATCCGACCTTCGAAGACTACTTCTACCACAAACGTCTCTTGATGGAAAATAGCCGTGCTGTTGTCGTCAATAGCGATATGAATCATTTTGAGATTCTTGCGGAAGAGGTCGCTGAGCAAGACCACGACTTTTACGGTAGTCAATCAAGCAACCAAGTCCAGAACTCAAAAGCCTTTAGCTTTTCTGTCACTGGCAAGTTAGCCGGCGACTACGAGACCCAACTGATTGGTCGCTTCAACCAAGAAAATGCTGTGGCTGCAGGTCTTGCCTGCCTTCGTCTAGGGGCGAGTCTCGAAGACATCCAAAAAGGAATTGCCAAGACGCGCGTTCCTGGCCGAATGGAAGTCTTGACTCAAAAGAATGGGGCCAAGGTCTTCATCGACTATGCCCATAATGGAGATAGCTTGAAAAAACTGCTCTCAGTTGTCGAAACCCATCAAACCGGAACCATTTCGCTGGTCCTTGGATCAACCGGGAATAAAGGAGAGAGCCGTCGCAAGGACTTTGGCTTGCTCTTAGAAGACCATCCTGAGATCCAAGTCTTCCTCACAGCGGATGACCCTAACTATGAAGATCCTTTGGCCATCGCTGAAGAGATTAGCAGTTTCATCACGCGCCCTGTAGAGAAAATCGCAGACCGCGAACAAGCCATTCAACAGGCTATGGCAACGACCAGCAAGCCTGAAGATGCTGTTATTATCGCCGGAAAAGGAGCTGACTGCTACCAAATCGTCAATGGCGTAAAAGAAGAGTATCCAGGGGATGCCGCCATCGCTGAACGTTATCTATAATCAAACGAAATAGGGCTAGGAAATTTTCCTAGCCTTTTCTATTGTTTGATAAACATCAATCTTTCCTTGTCCAAGTCCACTACTAATTCATATTTGCCTTCATCATTTTTTCGGATATAGCCTAAGATTTCTAAACTGTCTACAAAGATGTCTCTGCGCTTTTGCTGGGCTTCTTCTTTTTTGAGGAACTTGAGCAAAAAGCTAGTCATATACTTGAGAGCATACTCTGGATTGACGTCTCCCAAAATGGCATAGAGCTTCTCTTGCTCCTCCGTCAAAGGGTATTGGTGAGCCACCTTGTAAAAGTAATTGGAAAGGGTCTGTGCATTTCGCTCAAAGTCAGTCTCCTCTATGAGAAGCACTGCATTGGTCGTGTTGCGGAGTTCCGTTTGGAAGACCTTGACTTTCAGTTCCTGATAAAATTCACTATCCTCTCGGACAAAGACTTCTTGATCCAAATCAACGAGATCAGCTGACTCCAAGAAAGGCAGGTTGAGGGTGTAGCGTTTATTTTCTCGAAGGATCAAGCCCGCTTTGATATACTCCTCCATCAGTTTATCCACTGGTTGATCTGGAAATTGGGCCTTGATTTGCCGCAAAATCACATCATCCTGCTGATCCAAATAGTTGATCAAGTCCTTAAAAAAAGGCTGACGTGTCAAACGTGTGGGGTTAATGATGGTAATCATCCAAATACCTTTCTTTAAATTGTAGATGGGGAGACTGGGCTAACTGACTCGGGTTGGTCCCGGGCTGATCTAGAGGAACGGCTAGGCCAAGCTCCTTGTAGTAATCCAGCCAGAACGGACTAATCTCCTCTTCCTCATCTCCAAACTTCATGGGAATGGTTTCAAAAATAGGGAGAATTTCTGCTACAAACTGGGAACAATAGAAACCATCTCCATCTGGATAAAAGGAAGCATTGTAGGGAGCACCTAAAAGGCTCTCTGCCAGCTTTTTGACCTCTTTGTGATCCATTTTCGGATAGCGATAAAGGTCATAGACTTTTCCAGCTTCAAAGAAGTCCTCAGGAGCCTGGGCAAGGACACCGCCTTCCACCGTAGCATGATAGACCTGTCCATCCAAAAAGATGGCCACGTGGCTATAGTTACCAGTAGATTCCTGGATGGCCTGTCCTATATCCGAATCATCTTTCACAAAAATCAAATCGCCATTTTCTAACATACTTCTCTCCTAGCAAAAAAGGAGCCGAAACTCCTTTTTAACAATGGGCTTCCCCATCTATGATTATGCATTAAAGCTTTCAGTCAATTGTGGTACCACTTGTTTCTTACGTGAAACAGCACCTGGAAGGAAAGCGTGGTTGTTTTCAAGTTTGAAGTTGAAAGCTGCTTCTACCTTGTCCATATTAGCACCAAGAGCCAAAATTTCTGAGTTTGAGTTGACGATGTCTGTAATCATCAAGACAAAGTCAGAGTAGCCGTTAGCTGCATTTGCGGCTTGGATAGCTGCTTCGATTTCAGCTTGGCGTTCCAAGACTTCAGCAATATCAACTGTGTTCACTTGAGCCACACGAACATTGTTTCCGTTGAGTTCAAATGTCTTGGCATCGATATCAATCAATTCTTCAGCAGATTTGCTTGCCAAGTTTGTACCAGCCTTGAGCATGGCAAGACCGTATTCTTCCAAGTTCACACCAGCCAATTCAGCCAATTCAGGCGCAATCACCTTATCAGATGGGTGGGTTGTTGGTGATTTCAAAAGAAGGGTATCTGAAATCAAACCTGATAGCATCAAACCTGCGATTTCTTTTGGAACAGCTACGCCATGCTCTTTGAACATGCGGTAAACGATAGAGGATGCTGATCCAACTGGTTCCAAACGCATGTAAAGTGGGCTTGCAGTTTCAAAGTTAGCCACACGGTGGTGGTCCACAACACCATACACTTCTACTTCAGCGATATCTGAAACAGATTGTTGGAATTCATTGTGGTCTGTTAAGATGACTTGCTCTGCACCTTCTGCTTTAGCAGATGTGATCACGCGCGGTGCTTCTACACCAAAATAGTTCAAGACGAAAGCTGTTTCTTCATTTGGAGTTCCAAGGGCCACTGCCTCTGTATCCAAACCGTAAGCTTCTTTTGCAAGGTAAGCAAAAGCTACAGATGAACCAATGGCATCTGAGTCAGGGTTTTGGTGACCAAAAACAAGAATTTTTGACATGTTTCTACCTCTTCATTTTCATTTCTATAGTCACTCTATTTTAGCACGTTTTTCCGTTTAAAGAAAGGGAATAGTTGTGCATTTCATTAGAAAAAGACAGCTGGAAGGACCAACTGTCTTAACTTCTTTACCTTTTAACTCGTTTCAAGTAATCTTGATAACTTTCGGTTTCCATCAAGTCCTTCGCATTTTGAACCCGTTCTTTTGTTGGAGGTTTCACTCCTTCTAAAGAATAAGGAATCCCTAATTCTCGCCACTTGAACTCACCCATGGTATGATAGGGCAGAATTTCAAACTTATCAACATTTTTAAGAGTTTTGACAAATTTTCCAAGTTCGATCAAATCATCATCTCGGTCTGTCAGACCTGGCACCAAGACATGGCGAATCCAAACGGGCTTGCCAATATCAGACAAATACTTGGCACAGGCCAAAATATTCTTATTGGTTTGACTAGTTACAAATCTGTGCCGTTCATCGTTAATTTCCTTGATATCAAGAAGCACCAAATCGGTCACTGCCATCAGTTTATCAAATTTTTCCAGGTAACGCGGGGTATTGCGGAAAGGTAGAGCACAAGTATCGAGCGTACAGTGGATGCCTAGTTCTTGAGCTTTGGTAAAGAGGGCAATCAAGAAGTCAATTTGAAGCAGAGCTTCTCCTCCACTGACTGTAATTCCTCCTTTATTTCCCCAGAAGCCTTTAAACCGCAAGGCTTCTTCTAGAACATCATCCACCGTCCGTTCACGGGACTTATTGGTTTCCATAGCCCAAGTATCTGGATTATGGCAATACTGGCACCGCATTTGACAGCCTTGAAGAAAGACAATAAAACGGATCCCTGGTCCATCCACTGCACCAAAGCTTTCCGTAGAGTGTACTATTCCTGTTACTTTTCCATAGTCAACTGTTTCATTTTCCATGCCTTGTCCTTCTCTCCTGAAAACGTTTTATGATTTTATTATATCACGATTCCTTGTGAATAAAAGGATTTTAATGATTTTTTAGAAAATAAACTGTTTTCCAATTTCATCCCATTGTATTAGTACAGGCCATTCCAGTAGCTGTTACTCTTACCTATTCTCTATGGTAAAAAAAGAAAACGAAGAGCCGTTTTCTTTTTTTTAATATCTTAAGAAATCTTGATTTCACCAATCGATAATCGCGATAAAATCTTACTAGATCTTGGAAAAGACCAACACGTTGTAACGGTCCGCTCCCAGGTCTTCCTTGCAGATGGGTGGCAATTCCAGTTCACCGAAAGCCGTCATAAATTAGACAAGTTTCATTTTGTCGACTATGCAGAGCGGAGGAAATAAAAGAGGCTGGGACAAAAGTTCTAGCCTCTCAATTATCTTTGGATTGTCGAGCAAGACGCAGTGGTTGAGTGGGCCCTACTACGCTGATTTCATCAGCTTTTACAGCCCTACTCAACTGTACGGAGGTGGGACGACGAAATCGAATTCTAACGAATTACCGATTTCTGTCCCACTCTCTTTTTCTATCCCAAGACCAATTCATCACTCACCAAAGTTTCACCACTATTCTTGTGGAAGAGGTGCATCAAATCTTCAACCGTTAGGTTTTTCTTTTCTTCTCCTTTGACGTCTACGACGATCTTTCCTTGGTAGAGCATGATCAAGCGGTTGCCATATTCGATAGCATGGTTCATATCATGTGTAATCATCAAGGTTGTTAAATCATGGCTTTCCACGATCTTTTGGGTCAATTCCATGACCATTTCACTGGTTTTAGGATCCAGCGCTGCGGTATGTTCATCCAGAAGCAAGAGTTTCGGTTTGACCAAGGCTGCCATGACCAGGGTCAAAGCTTGACGTTGTCCACCAGACAAATATTGGGTATCCACCTTGAGACGGTTCTCTAAACCAATGTTCAATTCCTTCAAGGCTTCACGGAATAAGTCACGGTCTTTCTCCCGAACCCCCCAGCCCAAACCACGAGATTGACCACGACGTTGGGCAATGGCCATATTTTCTTCAATGGTCAAACGAGAAGCCGTCCCCATCTTAGGATCTTGGAAGACACGCGCAATATCCTTGGCACGCTTACGAACACTCGTATTTTTGATAGAGTTGCCTTCTAGCAAGATATCCCCTTCATCTACGACTAGATTTCCTGCCAAAATGTTCATCAGCGTTGATTTCCCAGCACCATTCCCACCGATAACCGAAATGAAATCCCCCTCTTCTACTTGGAGATCCAAGCCTTTGAGGACATGGTTTTCATTGACCGTTCCTGCTTCAAATGTCTTATGAATGCCTTCAATTGATAATAATGTTGCCATACTTTTCTCCTACTAATTTCCTAACTTCAATCCGCGAACGCGAAGACGTTTTTGCGCCTCAGGAGCGAACAAGACAATCGCGAGCAAGATCGCATTGAAGAGACGAACCATATTTTGATCGAGATTTGGAATCTCGTAAATATTTAAGATAATCAAACGGTACACAATAGCCCCGACCCCGATTGAAAGCAAACGCCAACCAATGGTTAATTCATGAATCAGGACTTCTGCGATAATGACAGCACTTAAACCAACTACGATCGTCCCTGTCCCAGAAGTGACATCTGAGAAACCATCATTTTGAGCAAACATAGCCCCACAAAGAGCTATCAAGCCGTTCGAAATCATGTAGCCCAACATCTTCATGTTATCCACATTGACCCCATTAGCCTCACTCATCGGAATATTATCACCAGTTGATCGCAAGACCAAGCCAAGTTGCGTCTTCATCAAGAGGGTCAACAAGATACAAACGATGATCAAGCAGGAAATACTAATCAAGAAAACAGCTTCTTCATTAGACAGACCTAATTTCATGACACTCTTAAAAATCGTACTGGCATCGCCAATAGAAAGGTTAGGAACCCCTCCCATGATTTTGATATTAATAGAGTAGAGACCAGTCAAAGTGACAATCCCTGTCAAGAGGGCTGGAATTTTCATCTTTGTATGAAGAATCCCAGAGATCAAGCCTGCGATCATCCCTGCTAGAAAAGCCAATAAGGTCGCCAGCCAGGGATTTCTTCCCGCTTGAATCTGTGAAGCCACAACCGCTGCTCCAAGTGGAAAGGCTCCTTCTGCCGTCATATCGGCAATATCTAAAATTCGAAAAGTTAAGTAAACACCGATCGCCATGATCGACCACAATAAACCTTCTGATAAACTTGATAAAACGAAATTCATCCCAAACCTCCTATTTCTCTACCTTCAATGAACTGATATCAATTCCTAGCTCTTTGGCCATCTCTTTATTGGTGTGCAATTCTAATTTTTCAGGCGCTTCAACTGCGATCTTTTCAGGTTTTTCGCCCTTCATGATGCGAATGGCCATCCGTGCAGCTTCTCTACCCAATTCTTCATAATCCGTACCAAAGTTGTACAAGCCTCCAGTAGCCACCATCTCAGTAGAACCCCCAAAGACTGGAATCTTGTGGCTGAGGGAAACCTGTTTAATGGTTTCCATTGTTGAAGAGATGATGTTATCCGTCGGTACAAAGACGATATCTGCTTCTGACATGATACTGTCTGTTGCTGCTTTCACATTGTTACTATCAAGAATTGTTTTTTCAACCACTTGATAACCTTTGGCTTCTAGGATCTTCTTCGCATTGTCTTTTTGGACAACTGAATTGGGCTCGCTTTGTGTATAAAGAATTCCGACTGTTTTCGCTGTTGGAAGCACTTGTTTGATCAAGTCCACCTGTGTAGCGATCGCATCTTCTGACTGGTCACTTGTCCCAGTGATATTGCCCCCTGGTTCCTTCAAGTTCTTCACCAACTTGGCTGCTAATGGATCGGTCACAGCTGAGAAGACCACCGGCGTTGTTTTCGTGGTATTGGCCAAACTTTGAGCAGATGGTGTTGCAATTGCAAAGACGAGATCACTTTCTTCCGCCAATTGTTTGGAAATATTTTTCAGATTTCGCTGCTCCCCTTGAGCATTTTGAAAATCAATCTGAATTTTTTTTCCATCCACATAACCTTCTTTCTTCAACTCCTCGATAAAGCCTTTTCGAGTTGCATCGAGGGATTTGTGAGTGATGTACTGGGAAATCCCAATCCGATACACATTCTCTTTTTTAGCATCCTTTAGATGGTGCAAGGTCACCAATGATGTTAACAGAAGTCCTACAACTAGGACAGGTGCTAGTAATTTTTTGACTACTTTCATTTCAAACTCCTTTACTGCAAAAATAAATAAAAAATCCGCTTAGATCATTCTCTAAACGGATGCTTGAAATTCTCCAACAAGATACAAAAACCTTGGTCCATTTAGATACTAGCTCTATGGACCATCATCAAAAATCTTAGCCACATAGATACAAACAAATTGCTTGGGTTGTTTGCATCCATGAGATCATGTCTACAAACACTATCTAAAGTAGCTAAAGTAAAATTTTTGAGTTGAAATGGCTTGTTGCTTCATGTTTATTTTCTGCTTTCTTTTTTTATGGGTATTATCTTACCGTAATTTTTTTTGACTGTCAAGACTATTTCAGAAATTTTTGAAATTTTTTGAAAATTCAACTGGTCCTGACAAGAAAAAAACAGAGGCTGGAACACGTCCAGGCCTCTATTTTCTAATCTTCTTTTGATTTAGTTTCTTCATCTTCCTCGACGATTTCAGAAATTTCAACTTTCACCTTGGTCACACGACCATTTTTTACTTTGTCATTTGTCAAAATGAGGTGTTTCTTTTGACTATCGACTTCACAGCTGAGTCGCTCTTTCAAGGTTGGAATTCGCCCAACCTCTGTCAGATAATACCCTGCAATGGTATCCACATCATCACTTTGCAACTCAACATCAAAATATTCGTTAAAGTCATTTAGTGACATGGCTCCTTGTACGACATAGGTATTGTCCGCAATTTCAAAGACATCAATTTCTGCTTTGTCAGTCTCATCGTCAATTTCACCGACGATTTCTTCCAAGAGGTCTTCAAGAGTAACCAAACCAGACAGCCCACCATATTCATCAAGCAGAATGGCCATTTGCCTTTGGGTATTGCGCAATTCCTTCAAAAGATCATCTACAAAAATGGTCTCTGGAACAAACAAAGGTTCTTGTAAAATCTTTCTTAAGACAATATTATCAAAGCCATTGATAAATCCTTCGTTCAAGAGACGTTTGGTATGGATGAGACCGATGACATTGTCCTTGTCATCATCATAGACAGGAATCCGTGAAAAATTTTGCTTAAGGATACTTTCAATAATTTCTTTGGTATCATCATTGATATCAACCATGAAGGCATCTGTCCGTGGCACCATGACTTCACGCGCTACCATTTCATCTAATGAAAAGATCCCTTGGAGCATCTCAATCTCGTCCGCATCTAGTGTTGCTTCACTATTGGTCAGCATATACGCGATTTCATCCCGCGTCATCTTTTCATCCGGATCATCGAATTCCATTGGCGTGATACGGCTCAAAAGGTTGGTCGACACTGAAAGCAACCAAACAAAGGGGCTAACAATTTTTCCTAATAAAATGACAATCGGAGCTGTTCGAACAGCTAACTCATCTTTCAGGTTCATAGCGATTCGTTTCGGATAGAGTTCCCCAAATACGATCGAAATATAAGTCAAAAACGCTAGAGATAAAAAGCTTCCAGCTGTAATAGCCGTTTTAGTATTCCCCATCCATCCAGCAATGACATGACCAAGGCTATCTGCAAGACTCGCCCCAGATAAGATGGTAATCAAGGTGATCCCCACCTGAATAGTGGATAGGAAATGGTTGGGCTGTTCCAAAACGCTAAGAAGACGAATGTATTTTTTATCCCCTTCTTCAGCCTTTTGCTCTACACGAGAGCGATTCAACGATACCATTGACATTTCGGTCGCCGAGAAAAAGGCGTTCAATAATGTCAAAAAAATCAATAAAATAAATTCCAGTAAAATTTCCTGACTACCAGGGTCTTCCATGGATACAATCCTCCAGTATATAATATTGTTTATTATACCACAAAATACGAGAGCCTGCATTCATCTATCTGATTTTCTTTTTTTCCCATCAAAAAATCAGGAACGAGTCCTGATTTTAGTGTTCTGCACTGGTAAAATCATAAAAGAAAGCGTTGAGTTTTTCTACTAACTCAAGGGACGAGAGGCTACTTGTACAGATAAATGGTTTTCTCTTTAATTCTGGCATCATAAAGTTGGCTACCACAACATCAGCATCCGAAGCTTCGATATCGTCCACTGTTAGATTGTACTTGATCATCTGTGTGAATTCAAAGTTATCCGTACAATAGAAATCAAGGAAGTCAATCATGGATTTAGCATGGTGGTCATCAAAACGACTGATAATCAAGACCTTAATCGATTTCCGACGGCGCAATAATTGCGGTAAGAGACGCTCCCAGTGTGTGTAGACTGTATAGATCATGTGCTTGATAATTTCTTCATTCAGATCTTGCTTCATCGTTTTCATATAGGTGATCAAATGATCTCTCAAATCATCATAGAAGGCAGGGAAGATGCTCATAAAATCTTCATTGGTATTGGTCTTCGTATCAAATAAGAGAAACTCCGAGAACAATTCCTTACGACCTAGATGCGAAGTATTATGCACGTGCATCAACATCTCATCTAGATTTTCAATCTCTAAATCATAAGTATAGCATAGATCTTTGAACATATCTTTGATGAGAGCTGTCGACTCTTTTGCATAAGGATCTGTTTCTGCTGCTTCGATCAAGCTTTCTGGACTAAAATAGAAATTCTCCTGAATAAAGATAATGAAGAACTGCTCCAAGACTTTTTCATTCAACTCTACACCTAGTTGCAAGCTAAAGTAGCGCAACATTTCTTCGACATTGGTCACCCCTTGATACTGTTCCTTGTAGGCATCAAAGTTCGTCGGCATGTCGATAAAATAGCCTTGCTTGATGCGGGAGAGATAAACCGTCAAGAGAACTTTATAAGACTTGATAACAGAGAAGGTCAAGGGATAGCCATAGAGCTTGAAGAAGAAGGTGATCAAATCGGTCACAGCATTTTCCTTGAATTCAGGGAAAGGCCACTCCATGTAGTAATAACGCTCCGCAAAATACTGGGCATAAAAGAAACGAACATCAATCTCATCTCCAACTAGATTGAGAGGTTTCAAATCGATCTTTACATTGTATTTTGTTTGCAGTTTTTGATTAATGGTCCGAATTAAGCGATAAAAAGATTGATAACTCAGATCAAACTTTCTACAAATATACTCATTGGATACATCCTTGTTGAAAAAGAGGTATTCAATCAAAGCGAAGGCTTGTGATTCTTTAAAAAAGTGATGGTAAATTACCTCGAGCCCAACCGAATCCTCATAACTAATTTTGATCCCATTGGTCGACGATTCAATTAAAAATTCATCAAACGTACTACGAAGATTAGACAAATCCTCTTTTAACGAGCGTTCAGTACAATCTAATTGCTTGGCCAGTTCTTTTAAGTGGAACCATCTTTTTTCCTTGATCAAGATTTCCAACAATTGCAATTGGCGTCTCTGTTTTTTGGATAAAAGGAGTCTCATCTTTCCCCACCTTTTTCATATTTTTCTTTCAAAATTACTTTTATTTTAACACATTTCAAAGCGCTTGTTGACTTTTTATCGGCATTTTTTCAAAAAAATGTACAAAAAAGACTCCAAGGCCCATATAGGCGTTAGAGTCTATGATTTATTGATGATTCCAAATTCTTCTTTTTTCTTCTGTTCCTTGGCAGCCCGGTGATTATCATATAGATTGGCCAAGAATTTCACGATTTCTTTTCCTATTGAATAGACTGGAATAGCGACAACCATACCGATAATTCCGTAGATATTGCTAGAGAGCAACAAAAGAACCATAATGGTGATCGGGTGAACCTTCATGACGCCTCCAACAATACGCGGATAAAGAATATTTCCATCGATCTGCTGGATAATCAACATGTAAATGACTGCTTTGATCATCATATCCATGTCTGTGAAGGCATAGGTGATAATCATTGGAATCAAGCCGATGGTTGGTCCTACATAGGGAATCAAGTTGGCCAGTCCAGAGAAGATGGCAAAGACCAAAGCGTATTTCAAGCCAATAAAACTATAGCCAATGTAGGCTAGTGTTCCAATGATCAAGGCATCGATTGAAATACCACTTATATAGCGGGAGACCGTTTCATTCAAACTAACCAAGAGGGTTGAGATGTTGAGTTTGTCATTACGTAAAATGGTTCGCTCTAGCATGGGCAATAACTTCTTCCCATCGATCAAGAAATAAACCAAGAAGACGGGGGTCATGATCAAAATAAAGACCGTATTGACAATGGTGTTAACCACACTTCCTAAACTGTTGGTCACACTATTCAAGAGATTTTGTAGGATATCCACATAAGAGAGATTCAACTGCTGAATCGTCGATTGGATATTCACATTCTGGAACAAAGGGTTGGTCGAGAGTTTTCGAACTAAACTTTGGACTTCCCAATACAGGCCTTGGGTCGAGTTGATCAGGCTGGTTAACTGATTGATTAAGATGGGGAGGAGATAAACAATCCCCAAGCCCACGATGCCAAATAAGAACACCAAGGTAATCAAAATCCCAAATACACGCTTGATTTTAAGGTGTTTCTCCAACAATTCCACAACTGGATTGGTAATGTAGTATAAAAAACCTGCAATTAAAAATGGTAAGAGGATGGTATTCAGAACAGATACAAATGGAGAAATCAAGGTGCCCATCGATTTCCAAATATAGAAAATCACCGTCAATAATAAAATCTCACATGTCCAGAATAACAATTTACTATTTCGAAACATTCCTTACCTCCTACTTCCTATTCTACCATATTTTATGATAGAATAGAGGGGATTTTAATCAAAAGGATGAAGTTATGAATAATTTGATTGAACTACAAGACGTCAATTTGATCCGAAATGGAAAAGCTCTTTTAAAAGAGCTCAACTGGCAAGTAAAAGAAAATGAATGCTGGGCCATCTTAGGTCTAAATGGGGCAGGAAAATCAACCCTCCTCAAACTATTGATGTCAGAATACTGGGCTAGTTCCGGTCAGATAACCGTCCTTGGAACTCGTTTTGGAGAAGGGGGAATTCCTGAATTACGAAAGCGCATTGGGATCGTTAGCTCCTTTATTTCAGAAAGATTGCCAGAGCATCTCCTAACGGAGCAAATTGTCCTCACTGGTCAATACAAGAGTAGTATTTTATATGCTACTTATGGGGAGGAAGAACTGAACTGGGCACGAGAAATGTTGGCGTCGATTGGGGCTAGCTCTTTGATCGGCCGCAAATACCGTGACCTTTCCCAGGGCGAAAAACAAACGGTCCTCATTGCACGAAGCCTCATGGATCAGCCAGATCTGATCATCTTTGATGAAGCCTCGAGTGGACTGGACCTCTTTGCCAGAGAAAAACTACTCCGTCACATTCATCAGATCAAACAACTGGATCATGCTCCAACCATGATCTACGTCACCCACCATGCCGAAGAAATCACCAAAGATATGACTCATGTCCTCCTACTCAAAGATGGACAAGTTGTGGATCAAGGACCAAAAGATCAAATTCTAACACCAGATGTTCTCAGCCAGTTTTACCAGGCTCCAGTTTCTCTTATCGATCTAGGAGACGGACGGCTCTTTGTCAAACCAGAAATCGCACGCTGAACAGAAAGTGAATAAAGCAAAAAGTGCTAAGATTCTCATCTTGGTACTTTGAGAGTATAGACAAACAGTTCTTCTGTTCAAATCTAATAAATTCTATAAAAATAAAATAATTTAATCGTTAGAATTATTCAATCATCTACTGAAACTTTCCGCCGTGAGAAAAGTGCTAGAAACACGGTTGTTTCTAGCACTCGGAATTATTGAGACCTTAGGCTCAATAATTAGTCATGGAACTTCGTAGAAGTTCGCTGACGTCCGTACTCACCTAAGGAAAGTTTTTAAGATGACTTTGACTTCAATCTGAAAAGTGCTAAGATTCTCATCTTAGCACTTTTACTTTTTATCGATTCCGTGCATACTCGATCATATCATATGGGAGAGTATTGGCACTTTCTCTTAGGGAATAGCTTTCTAATTCATTGACATTTTGTCGCATACGGCGCGCTTGCTTGGCGGTAATCAGGTGTTGCGCTTCGTATTCAAAAATAATCTTACGCTCCAAATAATAGCCTCGTAACATTTCATCGATATTATTTGGTTTCACGCGATTAATAACCCGCTCCACAAAGGCCCCACTGGTAATAATAGCTGTCTCTCTCAGACGAGATTCTTGTAGGAAAGAGATCAAACTACTCCGATAAACACCCTTGAGGTCTTCCAAACTTTCGATGATGATTTCTGTATTGGCCAGATAAAGGGCCGCAATCTGGTCATAATCAATGGCCTCTAACTTGCTGTCTTCTCGGGTCCACCAGTTTCGCAAGCCAGACCCAAAAGTTAAGATCTCATGAACTAATAAACGCAAGAGACGGAAAGACACCAAGAGGTAATAGGTTAGACGAGACGAAAGATTGCGATTGACACGTTGTTCCATATTGTGAAGATAGCGTTGGTAGACGCGGTAGCCACGCTCTCGAATCATCCCTTCTTCATAAGCCTGTTCCAAGCCATCACTTTCAATACTCAAAATCAAGAGCTTCAACTGCTCCCAGTCCTTTTGGATGAGCTTGTTTTCCTGACTTAAAATCAAATTTTCAATCCGACCATGATAGTTATCAATCGCTGCATACAAGGGGCCCTTATGCTTACTATTCTTTAGCTCTGCTTCTAATTCCATGACAACATCATTCAAAATCGCGATCTGCATTAGGTAATCATTGGTTTCTTCCTTGTCTTCTGACAATTTTGGGAGCACCATCAATCCTGTAATAAAGCTAACAAGAGTAACTCCTGCCACTAAAAAGAGCAGGATAGGGTATTCTATTTCGATCTTAGTTGGGATCAAAAGAATCGTCGCAATCGAAACCGTTCCCTTCACACCGGAGAAGGTCAGCAGTAAGGCATCTTTTAGATAATTTCGAACCGACTTTTTGAGACGAAGGGTTCGAAACCAGTAAAAGAGATAAACCATGACAAAGCGAATCAAAAATAGCAAAGCTGTCAACACAAAGACCGAAAGAAGCAAGAGAAGATTATTATAAATCGAGCTGCTTAGGATCGGCTTAGCAATCATTTCCAATTCCATTCCCAAAATCACAAAGACCGATCCATTTAAGATAAAGTTGACCGTATTCCAGACAGTATGACTGACGGTATCTACCCGTGCTTCCAAAAGGGTAATACGCTTAAACCGACTGGCTTTGAGGATCCCAGAGACAACCACGGCGATAATCCCAGAGACATGAAGTTCCTCAGCTAAGAAAAAAGTCAACAGAGGAAGACTGAGTTCTAATATCAATTCACTGGCAATATCACTGGCACGAACACTCAAAAGTAACTTTTGCAACCATCGATTCACAAAGGCCGTCAAGATTCCTACCGCAAATCCTCCAATAATGGAGATTCCTAAGGAAACGCCTGCTTCTCCTAGGGAGAAACTTCCGGTTGCAAGGGCCGTCAAGGCCACTCGAAAGGCAACCAAGCCAGAGGCGTCATTTAGTAGGCCTTCCCCTTTTAAGATATTCGAAACCCGCTTTGGAAAGGTAAAGCGCTCAGACAGAGAAGCAAAGGCTACTAAATCTGTCGGACCTAAGGCCGCACCCACTGCCATACAGGCTGCTAAAGGAAGAGGCAGCCATAAGGAATGGGCAGCCCAACCCAAACTAATGGTTGAGATAAAAATCACTGGGAAAATCAAATAGAGAATGATGCGCCAGTGCTTTAAGACGGAAGTGATATCTGCTTCTTCTGCCTCCCGAAATAAAAGAGGACCAATGACCAAAGCCAGAAAGAGCTCTGTATCCAAATGAAAATTTTCTTCTGGAATAAAGAGGGCCCAACCAATGCCCAGTAAGATTTGGAGCAAGGGCAGAGGAAGACTCGGCACAAGCTTGTTGGTAGCATTTGAAGCGATCAAAATCATCGAAAAGATCACTGCATAAAGGAGTAATTCCATAGCACTCCTCCCTAACGTTCTTGGCAACAGGTCTCAAATTGCTGTTTCAACTCCGCAATCTTTTGGTCAGTCTTAGTTACATCCTTGTGCTCAATCTTCTTTTGACAGCGTTCCATTTCAAGCGAAACCAATTTCTTTTTTATTTTGAGCATCTTTTTGGTCATATGGGCTTCGTCAAAAAAACCTGTTTCTCGTTCGTGGATGGTTGATTCGACAAAATGATGTCTCATCCCTTCAATTTTGTTCTTTAAATATTCTTTATCCATGACGGTAGCTTTCTAATTTTTCGATCATGACCAAAAACGGTGGCTGATTCACTTGATTCAGTGTCCGGTAGATAGTCGCTGTATATTCTTTTTGTGGGAGCTGGCTGACAAAGTCCAGCACTGCATCGCGCTCGATGTCTCCCCCTTCATGACCATAATAGATCATTATAGCCATTCGCCCTCCTTTTTGTAGGCGAGCACAAATTTTCTCCATCGCTTCAATAGTGGTCGCTGGAAGGGTGATGACTGATTTATCCGCAGATGGTAGATAACCCAGATTGAAAATAGCTACTTTGAGGGTCTCTACATATTGGTCCACATGCTGGTGGCCATCCAAGATCAACTGGACATGTTGAAGCCCCAACTTCTCCAATTTTTCTTGAGTGTTTGCAAGCGCCTGCTCTTGAATATCAAAGGCATAGACCTGACCTGCTAATTGGGCTAAAAAAACCGTATCATGCCCATTTCCCATAGTCGCATCCACCACCACATCTTCTTTGGTGATCACTTCTGCTAAAAATTGATGGGCCATTTCAAGCGGTCGTAACATCAGCACTCTCCTTTTCTTCCAGCTTACATCCTTGGGTACTTCCACGGCGACGCATTTCGGTTTCAATAGCATTTAAAACTTCCCATTTGTTGAGGCTCCACATGGGACCAATTAGCATATCACGTGGCGCATCCCCTGTAATCCGGTGGATGACAATCTGTTTAGGAATGATCTCTAGTTGGTCACAGATAACCTTGACATATTCCTCTTGGCTCATGAGTTGGAGGCGCCCTTCATGGTAGTCCCGTTGCATGCGTGTATTGGTCATCAAATGCAAGAGGTGCAACTTAATCCCATCAATCTCATTGTCAGTCACACAACGGCGAACATTTTCCACCATCATCTCATGCGTCTCCCCAGGAAGGCCATTGATCAAATGGGAGACGATCTCAGCCTTCGGCACTTGTTTGCGAATATGCTTGACTGTTTCAACATAGAGGTCATAACTATGAGCCCGATTGATTAATTCTGAAGTCGCTTCATAGGTGGTCTGAAGACCTAACTCAATCGTCACATGCATGCGCTCGGTCAACTCTGCTAAGTAGGCTAAGGTATCATCAGGCAAGCAGTCCGGACGCGTACCAATGTTGATTCCTACAACCCCTGGCTCATTGATGGCCTGCTCATACCGCTCTCGAATGATCTCGACCTTATCGTGCGTATTGGTGAAATTTTGAAAATAAACTAAATATTTCTTTACATCTGGCCATTTCCGATGCATAAAATCAATTTCTTTGTAAAATTGTTCCCGAATCGGAGCTTCTGGGGCCACAATAGCATCTCCAGAACCCGAGACCGTACAAAAAGTACAGCCACCATGGGCGACTGTTCCGTCTCGATTGGGACAATCAAAGCCAGCATCAATAGGGACTTTAAAGGTCTTTTCTCCAAATAAATTTCGATAATAATCATTCAAGGTATTATAGGATTTCATACCCTTCATTATAGCAAAAAAAGAGTCGAACTCAAAACACGAGTCCAACTCCAATTGCTTAAGATGTTACTTTTGTTTTCCTGTAAATCGCCATTGAAAGCGCAGGCGATCATACAAAGGGTACTCAAACTGCAAGACAGCAAAACCAAGGATCATACTACCAAGAACATCTGATGGGTAGTGAACACCTACATAAATCCGGGAAACCACAATGGTCACAATTCCCAGAACCAGCAAGCCTTGAAGACAATAGCGAGCTGTTTTGTTTTTTACATGCTGGCCAACAATGATGATTAAGCTTCCCAAAACAAGAGTCGATGCCAGTGAGTGGCCGCTCGGGAAAGAAAAGCCTTTTTCCTCTACTAGATGAAGAAGGGCTGGTCTCGGTCTCTGGTAGATATTCTTTAGAAGCAGAACCAAAAGGCCTGTCAAAACCAGATTGCTCCCAAGAAAGAGGGACTCACTGTACCATTTCTTATAAGCAAAAACAGCTAGAAGAAGACCGACCCAGATCACAATAACCTTTGTGTCCATGACATGGGTCACCTTGGTAAAGAAGGCTGTCAGTGTTGCAGGCAGGTCTCCCCGAATAGCAGATTGAATGCTGCTATCAAAGCCAGTTAATTGTTGCGGGTAGAAACGAATCACATACCCTAGAATGACAAAAATGAGAAGGGCGAAGCTTGCCTTCGCCCAATGTTGTTGTTTATTTTTCATATCTTTTCAAAATCGGTTGCAAAAGAGTGTAGATCAACCAAAATGCTATGGCCCAAATCACTCCTTCGATTAGGTTAAACGGTGCAACCATTGTAGCTAAATAGTGAACAAGCCCTAGTGTTTTCGAAATATCATAGTTCATAAAACGAGCATACAAAGGGATTGCATAGACATAGTTCACCAATACCATCGTGATACTCAAGCTGATCGTACCGACAATCGTTGCCAGGACAAATCGACCATTGGTCCGTTTTTTGTTCCAAATCCATGCAAAAGCAAGGACAAAAACTAGGACTGCAATGATATTGATAGGTAACCCGATCAAGGTTTCAAGTCCCTTATTATTAAGAGCTAATTTAAGAACAGATCGGATCAAGGTCACCCAAATGGCACTTTTGAAATCCAACAAGACCAAAGCCAATAAGATGGCGATGATACTTAAATCAATTTTGAAGAAATCTATCACGAAAGAAAATTGATAGAACATCAAAATAAAAGATAAAGCGGATAAAACAGCCACAAGGGTCAGTTTACGTGTATTTGTCATAACAGGTTCCTCCAATTTTTAAAAAATTAGAGAAGCTGGAAAGACGTCTACCCCATCATTCTACTCTAAACTATTTAAACAAAGCTTAAACTAGAAAACAATCTAGTCACTTTAGCTGCTCTCCATTGACAAATCCCGCAAGTAAGTCCCTAGACCCCATGGTTCCTGTCTCATTGCGTCAGCTCTAAACAGATCAGAATAGCTTTTAGTCTATTCGTCTCTCGTCTTCTCCCATCCAGACTATACTGTCGGTTGTGGAGTCTCACCACATCAGCTTATGCTCGCGGACTTCTTTAAGTGTGAGGAAAAAACACTTTCCAAGTTAAAGTCACCGCCGGTCGGGAATCTCACCCTGCCCTGAAGACCTTTTTATGATAACAAAAAAAACCTGCCTAGGCAAGTTTTTGTAACGTCATAGATTATACCATTCGGATTTTTTATTTTCTTTGGTTATTTGAGCTTATCTTGCTCATACTGGTGAGTTAACTCAAGTCCTTTGAATCCTTGCTGACGAAGTGCTTCGTAGATGATCATACAAACGGTATTAGAAACATTTAAACTTCGCACATGCTTGTCATTCATCGGAATGCGAATAACCTTTTCTTCGTGCTGACGCATAAAGTCTTCTGGCAAACCTTTATCTTCACGGCCAAATAAAAAATAGTGGGACTTTCCATCCTGATAGGAAACATCTGAATAGGTCTGATTGGCAAACTTGGACACCAAGTGCACCTGCCCATCACTTGCCGCCTCCATAAACTCTTCTAGGCTATCATAAAATCGGACATCCAGCTTGTCCCAGTAATCTAGTCCAGCCCGCTTCATCTTGCGATCGTCAATCGGAAAAGCCATGGGGCGAATGATATGCAAAGGAGAATTGGTCGCCGCACAAGTCCGTGCAATATTTCCCGTATTTTGTGGAATCTGAGGTTGGAACAAGACAATGTGATTTTGAGCAGCTTCCTCTTGATAGTCCAGTTCTTCAATATTCATACTCGATCCCTTTCTGATAAAAAAATAGCCACACTGCCCGGAGTCAAGCTCAGCAAACAGCGTGGTTACAGCTTCATTAACTTAACTCACAACAGGTTTGAGGTAAATCAACGAAGGTACTTTCTTAGTATAACACTTTTGAAGCTCCTGTCAATAGTTTTTTTAGATTTTTTTAAGAAACTTTTTCAGAGCCTTCAATCCGTTTTCATTCTCCTCTTTTTTTAATTTTCCTACTTTTTCTCTGCCTTGTAAAATTCCCATAGAAAGTCCTAAAAAAAGATGAATTTTTCTTGAAAATAGAGTATGATAGAAACATACTCTGGAGGTAATCTATGAAAATTATTGTTGTTGGTGGAGGAAAAGTTGGAACAGCCCTTTGTCGTTCTCTCGTTGCTGAAAACCACGATGTTATTTTAATTGAGAAAGACGAATCCGTTCTAAACCATATCACCAAACGGTTTGACATCATTGGGATTCTAGGAAATGGAGCCAACTTTAAGATTTTGGAGCAAGCAGATGTTGAAAACTGCGATATCTTCATTTCCATGACCGAATACGATGAAGTTAATATGGTTTCTGCTGTTTTGGCCAAAAAAATGGGAGCCAAAGAAACCATTGTCCGGGTACGCAATCCTGAATATTCTAATTCCTACTTTAAGGAAAAAAATATCCTAGGCTTCTCTCTGGTTGTCAATCCAGAATTGCTGACTGCTCGTTACATTGCCAATATTATTGATTTCCCAAATGCGCTTTCTGTGGAGCATTTTGCAAATGGTCGTGTAGCCTTGATGGAATTTAAGATCCGACCAGATAGTAATCTCTGTAATATGAGCCTGTCTCAATTCCGCAAGAAATATGGAAATGTCATTGTGTGTGCTATCGAACGGGGAAATGAGCTCACGATTCCAAACGGAGACTTTGTTTTACAACCTCAAGACAAGATTTTTGTGACAGGAAATCGGATCGAGATCGTCCTTTTCCACAACAATGTCCGTCCTCAAGTCATTAAGAGCATGATGATGATTGGTGCCGGCAAAATTGCCTACTATTTGCTCAATATTCTCCAAGATGTCCGTCGCAAGATCGATCTCAAGGTCATCGAGGTCAATCGCAAACGAGCTGAATTCTTTAGCCAAGAATTCCCTGACCTCTATGTGGTTCATGGAGACGGGACTGCTAAGGATATTCTCTTAGAAGAAAGTGCCAACAACTACGATGCTGTCGCCACTTTGACAGGAGTTGATGAGGAAAATATCATCACCTCCATGTTCCTGGATTCTATCGGCGTCAAAAAGAACATCACCAAGGTTAACCGAACCAGCCTGTTAGAGATTATTGGGGATCAGGATATGACCAGTATCGTCACTCCAAAACGCATTGCTGTGGATACCATCATGCACTTTATTCGTGGACGCTACAATGCACAGTTCTCAAACTTAGAGGCTCTACACCATGTTGCAAATGGCCGGATCGAAACCTTACAATTCCAAATCAAGGAAGATAATAAACTAACCCAAGGGCCACTATCCGAATTGAAATTGAAAAAAGGGGTTCTAATCGCTGCGATTATTCGAAATGGCAAGGCTATTTTCCCTAATGGAGATGATCATTTAATAGTGGGAGACCGAATCATCGTAACCACCTTGATCCAAAATGTTACCAAGATTTACGATCTACTTGAGAGGTCAGCCAAATGAATAGAAGTATGATTCGTTACCTCTTGTCCAAACTCCTCTTAATCGAAGCTGCCCTTCTCCTTGTTCCTTTGACGGTAGCTACGATCTATCAGGAACCTGCTAAGGTCTTTATCTCTATTGGAGCAACCATGGCCATCTTACTTGGACTTGGACTTCTTGGGAGTTTTCAAAAACCCAAAGACTTTCATATCTATGCCAAGGAAGGAGTCCTAATTGTGGCCCTCTGTTGGATCTTATGGTCCTTCTTTGGTGCCCTTCCCTTTGTTTTTTCCGGACAAATCCCAAACATCATCGATGCCTTCTTTGAAATTAGCTCGGGCTTTACAACAACAGGGGCAACGATTTTAGATGATGTCAGTGTCCTTAGTCACTCCCTTCTCTTTTGGCGCAGTTTTACCCACTTAATCGGAGGGATGGGAGTATTGGTTTTTGCTCTGGCTATTATGGACAACAACAAGAACAGCCACCTGGAAGTCATGAAGGCAGAAGTTCCTGGTCCAGTTTTTGGAAAAGTGGTTTCCAAATTAAAAAGCACGGCTCAAATCCTGTATTTCTTGTACTTGGGTTTGTTCTTCCTCTTTGTGGTTCTTTATTTCCTTGCCGGCATGCCCCTTTATGATAGTTTTGTCATCGCCATGGGGACAGCTGGTACTGGGGGCTTTACCGTCTTTAATGATGGGATCGCTCACTACAACAGTAGTCTAATTACCTATTTGGTCAGTATCGGGGTCTTGGTCTTTGGGGTTAACTTTAACCTCTACTACTTCCTTATGATCCGAAAATTCAAGGCCTTCTTTAAAGATGAGGAATTGCGGACCTACATGACTATTGTAATCCTATCTAGCGTATTGATTGCCTACAATTGCCTTCACCTTTATGCTAATGTTGCGAAGAGTTTTGAGATTTCCTTATTCCAAGTTTCCAATATCATCACCACAACCGGTTTTGGTTATGGGACAACGGAAAAATGGCCTCTTTTCTCACAGTTTATCCTCTTGATGCTGATGGTGGTCGGTGGTTCTGCTGGCTCGACTGCTGGTGGGCTAAAAGTCATTCGCTTCTTGACCTTATGGAGAATTGCTAAAAATCAGGTGCTTTCAACCTTGTCTCCCAATCGGGTTCTGACCCTACATGTCAATGATACCGTACTCGATAAGGACACCCAACACCGGATCCTTAAATACTTTACAATATATAGTTTTATCATGATCGGCTTACTCTTTGTAGTGAGTCTAGACAATAATAACTTTATGACGGTTGTCAGTGCTGTCTTTAGTTGTTTCAACAATATTGGACCTATGATTGGTACGGGTCAAACCTTCTCCATCTTTAGTCCGATTTCAAAACTGTTACTTTCCTTAGCCATGATTGCCGGACGGCTTGAAATCTATCCAATGATTCTGCTCTTCCTTCCTAAAACATGGTCTAAACGCTGATAGACAGCTCCTGTACAAAGAAACACCCTTAGAAAAATAATTTCTAAGGGTGTTTCTGTATATTTACGATCGTCCTATTTTGATTCTTCATTTCGTCTCAGACTAAAGTGGTCTGGTAAGGGATCTGGTCCCGCTTGGCTTCCAGGATGGCATCGAAAGATCCTCGCAATCCCCATCAAGACACCTTTTGCTCCAAAGCGCTCAATCGCTTGGATCATATAATTGGAACAGGTCGGTTGAAAGCGACAAGAAGGCGGAAAAATCGGAGAGATCCATTTTTGATAGCCTCTAACCATAGCAATCAGGATTTTTTTCATGCTTTTTTCGATTTAGTCACAGCTAGATTGTGCAACTGGCTAATTTCTTTTTTGTTCAAGCGACGGTATTCACCTGGACGAAGGCCTGTAACATCCAGGTTCCCAAACCTAGTCCGAGATAGTTTGTCCACCAAAAGTCCTACAGCTTCAAACATTTTCTTGACCTGATGGTTGCGCCCTTCATGAATAGTCAACTGAACCACTGAACGGTTCTTTTCGACATCTACTTTCAAGATCTCGTAAGTCGCTGGCTTGGTTTTCTTCCCATCAATGGTCACGCCCCGCGTCAAGGGACGCAAGTTTTCCTTGTTGGCAATGCCTTTGACACGCGCCACATAGACCTTATCAATTTCATTCCGCGGGTGGATCATTTCATCTGTAAAATCGCCATCATTGGTCAAAATCAAGACACCAGATGTATCCCAGTCCAAACGTCCTACTGGGTAGATCCGTTCAGGGACTTGAGACAAGAGGTCGACAACCGTTGTTCGTCCCTTGTCATCGGATACACTAGAGATGACACCGCGTGGCTTGTTTAAAAGATAGTAGACCTTTTCCTCATTATAGATTGGAGTGCCTTCTACTTCAACCTGATCACCGGTCTTAATAATGGTCGCTAATTCACGCACAACTTGGCCATTTACTGTCACCAAGCCTTGCTTGATCAATTCTTCGGCCTTGCGACGACTAGCCACGCCTGCATGGGCAATGTATTTGTTAATTCTCATCTAGTTCCTCTGTTCTCTCTGAAAATAATTGACCTTCTTCTGGATCGATGTCCACTTCCTCAACCTTTGGCAATTCCTCCAAATGATTGATCCCCATATAATCCAAAAAATACTCCGTTGTGACATACAAATTGGGACGCCCGAGGACTTCTTTTTTCCCATCCTCTCGGATCAGATCAAATGACAGTAGTTTGGTAATGGCACCGCTGGAATTGACACCCCGAATATCATCGACCTCCACACGGGTGATCGGTTGCTTATAAGCAATGATTGATAAGGTTTCGAGGGCAGCCCGAGACAAACTTTGGTTCATGGGCGTTCTAGAATAGTCTCGTAAAACCGAAGCGTAGTCTGCCTTTGTCACCAATTTATAACGGGAAGCTGTCTCCATCAAGCACAGACTGGTATCTGTGTCCTCCTGGTATTTTTGGCTTAATTTTTCTAAACTTTGCACCACACCTGTCGGAGGTAAAGAGAGAAGGTCTGCGATTTGTCTGGCAGTAATTCCTTCTTCACCCGCTACAAATAAGAGTGCTTCAATTTCAGCTAATTTGCTCATGTTCAATCCTATTTAAGTAAATTTCTCCAAAAGCCCTATCCTGGATCACCGTTACTTCTTGAATCTTGATCAATTCAAGGGTTGCAAGAAATAGAGTAATGACCTCTTGGAGATCCGCTGCTTCTAGAAACAAGTCCTGCAAGAGAACTTTTGAGCGATCGTGGAATCGGTGACGCAGCTGGTCCATCAGATCCTCAATCTTGTATTCATCCTTTACAATGGTTGTATGGTTCTGGCGGAATTCTTCTTTTTTCTTGGTCAATAGTTTTGAGAAAGCCAAGAAGAGATCCACCGTGGTGCGATCATGGAGTAATTCGGTATCGTCATAAATCAATTCCATCTTTGGTTTTGAATAATAGAGGGCGCGCTCCTCGTGCTGTGAGGCCATCAACTCTCCTAATTGCTTGTAAGTACGGTACTCTTCCAATTGAGAAAGGAGGTCCTGCTCGAGATCCTCTGCTTCATCCATCTCCTCTGCAACCTTAGGAAGAAGTCTTCGACTCTTGATCAAGGTTAGTTGACTAGCCATCAGCATGTATTCTCCTGCTACCTCTAGTTTCATAGCCTGAAGGGTCGCCAGATAAGCCAGATACTGTTCGATCACCTCAATCAAGGGGACCTCATAAATATCCATCTGGTATTTAGAGACCAAGTGGAGCAAGAGGTCCAAAGGCCCTTCAAAATCTTTAATTTTAATATCCATTATTTATATTTTTCTAATGTCACCATGGTTTTTAGGCCCAATTCACGCGCAATACTAAAAAGATCCACACCGAGTTCTCGTTGTTTCAAAATATATTGCTCACGAATCGATTGTGCCGAAAGGTCTTGATTCCCTTTTTCGATCAAGAAGGCTTCTAATTGTCGAAATCCCCACTGACGGGAGTATGATTTTCCTTTATTATCAAAGAGATAAATACCATCTAGGAAGAGTTGCAACTCATCCAGTAACGGCTCTGGAACTTTTAAAACCCGTTTTTGGCCATCTTTGCCCACTCGAATGACATGAAAGTCCAGCTGAATATCTTCGACCTTGACTTGGAGGATCTCACTTGGCAACAAGCCCATCTCCAGAATCAACAAGGCCATCAAGCGTCCCTGAGGGTTGGTTGATTCTTCCCAAAAATGGGTCAGATCCAACAATTCCCGATCATGGGTCTTGGCCGGTTGAATTTTAGGCAATACCAAACGATGGTATTCAGAAATAAAGCGTTCTTGATACAAATAATATAAAAATTGGTTGACAGCAGATAATTTTCGTTTTTGAACCGCCGGTTTAAAATCTTTAATCGAAGCTTGGTAAATTCTCAAATTTGTCGGTGTCACTTTTCCATGGATCGATTCAATAAATTGGTCCAAATCATAGAAATAGGCAGACTGAGAATTTTCACTTAATTCTTTTTGATCAATAAAACTTGCAATAAATTCTTTCATTTTGGAATCATCTCGTATTCATTTGAAAAATCATGCATTAGCGAATTGATGGCTTTAAGAATCGATTTCCGTGTAATAATCCCTTGGAAATAGCCTTCTTCATCCACCACCGAAAGGAAGGAGTCATCCACCAACTTGTGAAGGACTTCTGTCAAATTGAAGTCTAAGCCGATGACCCCGACCTCTTTTTTTGCAACGTCTACGATATCCATCGAGGCAAAAGTCTCCTCAGGAATCTCGTTTTTCAATTGATAAGATAGAATATCCGTTAGGGAGATCGTCCCCACAAACTTGCGTTCATCCGTCACTACCGGAATACGACTATAGCTAATCTGGCTCAACAACAAGACAGCATGGTCTACATTGTGGTTATCAATCAAGACCGCTAAATTTTTGGCTGGAGTTAAGAACGTTTCTTCCTGCGCCAGCAAGAAACGTTCAAATTCCTTTGCTATCATCTGCTAAACTCCTTTGTCAATTCAGGATACAACTCATGATCTCGCGTATAATACTCTACCTTGTAATTAGAATCATCTATCTCAATTTTAGCATAGAGACACTCTCGAATCAGACCGCGTGGCTGACTGATCGATCCAGGATTCACAAAGAGGGTTCTTCCTTCCTTCCAAGCATCTGGGATATGAAGGTGGCCGTAAAGACAGATATCTGCTTCTTCCTCTTGGGCCCACAAATCCAATTTTTGAAAACTAAAATTGATCTGGAAGAGATGCCCGTGGGTCTGGATGATCCGTGTTGGCCCTAGTTGGGTCACCAAGCGTTCCGGATAGCCATCATAAAAATCCATATTTCCTTGGACAACGTGGATCCCTTCCCAGACAGGATCATCACTTTTTAGTTCAGAATCCCCATTGTGAAAGATCCCATCGACCTGACCTAGGTATTTTTCTTTAATAGCTTCAACAATGGAGCGGTCTCCATGCGAGTCACTCATAACGATGATTGTTTGCTTTGCCATGATGGAAATACCTCCAATAACTTTTTAACAGCTAAAGCACGATGTGATTGTGTATTTTTTTCTTCTAGCGTTAATTCAGCAGCAGCACGGCCCGTTTCCCCAACTAAGAAGAGAGGGTCATAGCCAAAGCCGTGTTCCCCTTTTGGCTCAAAATTAATATACCCTGGCCAATCAGCTTCCACCACTAAGCTTTCCTTGCCTGGTCTTGCAACCACCAAGGTCGTATGGAACTGAGCTGAGCGATCTTTCAAGTCAAAGACCATGGCCAATTCGTGCAACAATTTCGCATTGTTTTCCGCATCTGTCGCACCAACTCCCGCAAAGCGAGCTGACCAAACTCCTGGTAAGCCTCCCAAGATATCCACCTTCAAACCTGAATCATCCGCTAAGACTGTTTTCCCAGTTAGCTCTGCAATGGTTTCAGCTTTTAGGCGGGCATTCTCTTCAAAGGTCATCCCTGTTTCTTCGACTTCTGGAAGCTCTGGGTATTGATTGAGATTTTCCACTTCAAAGCCCAGCTTTTCAAACATATTACGGAATTCTTTGGTTTTTCCTTCATTTCGAGTCGCAATAAGAATCGTATCTTTGACCTTGTCTTGACCCAAGAAGGCTTCCACATCCACCCCATCACTTGGCAAATGCAAGTAAAGCAGTTTCCCTTTTTCAACCAAGAGCAAGGCTCCTTGACGCTGTACGATCTCAAAAGCTCTTCCCTTGACTTCATTCAAGATTTCGGTCAAAAAGGTCAGAAAACGAAAGGCTGAACCATAGCGCATCACCGATAGATTGAGAGGGAATCCTTCAGGATCCTTGGCAAAGAGAAGTTCCAGCTGATCTAACAGAGTGGAAGCTTCCGCAGGCACTTGACTAAATTGGTTGTAGTCTGCATCTTCTCCCCATTGGGCAATATACCAATCTTGGGGATCTTTGTATTCAAATAGTTTGTCACTCATAAATTTACATGCTCCACATTCACTGAACGTTCTAGCCATTTTTCGGCAATCGCTGCAAAGCTATTGGCATTTGCAGTGGTATAAAAGCGGTGGGTCTGCTCTAAGAGTTCCCGACTCTTATTGAGCTCAAAATAGTTTAATAAAACGGAAATATCCCGAACACACTCTGCCCCACTATCAATCAATTTGACATCCGGTCCCATCACATTTTGAATGATCGGTTTTAAAAGGGGATAATGGGTGCATCCCAAGACTAAGGTATCAACCTTTCCAACTAGTGGTTTTAGGGTTTCGTAAACCACCTTTTTGGTCACACTGGATGCCAACTCGTTTGATTCCACTAAAGGAACAAACTTGGGACAAGCTAAACTGCTGACTTCCATGTCTGGTGCTAGACTTTGAATCTTCTCTTTATAAATTCCAGAAGAAACCGTCATCGGTGTCCCAATGACCCCAATTTTTTGATGGGTCGTCGATTTAATGGCTGCAGAAGCTCCGGGCAAAATCACTCCTAAAACAGGAATATCAAGTTTCTCCTTGACTTCTTCCCAAACCACTGCCGTCGCTGTATTACAGGCTAAGACAATCATCTTGACATTTTTGGTCAGAAGGAAGTTCACCATCTGCCAAGTATACTCGCGAATTTGGTCTGCTGGTCTAGGACCATAAGGTGCACGCGCTGAATCTCCAATATAGACGACATCTTCGTGAGGAAGCTGACGGAGCAATTCGCGGACAACAGTTAGGCCCCCTACTCCAGAATCTAAAAAACCAATCGGTCGGTTATCCATATCTCTTCCTTCCAAAAGGAGGGACTAAGAAATTCCTCCAAGCCCCTCTCATTTATTATCGTGAGATTGCCCCACTCTTATTTTTTCTTGTTTTTCGCCATTGCTGATTTTTGTTGGTTCACAATTTGGCGATAGACTTGTTGAACTTTTGCTTCGCTTGGACGTTGGCCGCTGGCACCTAAAAGCGTACGAACTGCTTCAACATTCAAACGTGGGTTTGATGCAAATTCTTTTTCAAATTGACGACGAAGCAAGAACATTCCTGCAACCATCCCACCAAAGAAAGCTAAAATAATCAACAAAATTCCTAAAAAGAGATTCATACAATTTTCTCCGATCCATTATTTTTACATAACTATCATTATATCAGACAATCGCTTATTTTTCAATGTCAAAGCCGTAGAGTGTCGCAAGATAATCTTCTGGTTTTTCTGCTCGACGAATCAAACGGGCCTGCCCATCTTCTTGAAGCAAAACTTCTGCCGAACGCAACTTGGCATTGTACTGATAGCCCATTGAAAATCCATGGGCTCCAGTGTCATGGATCACGAGTAAATCTCCAATCTCCGTCACGGGTAGTTCTCGTTGTTTGGCAAATTTATCGTTGTTTTCACAGAGACTTCCCACGACATCGACCACTTCAGTTGGTCCCTCTGGACGATCCATATTGGTAATATGGTGATAAGCACCGTACATAGCCGGTCTAAGAAGATTCACAGCTGAAGCATCGACACCCACATAGGTCCGGTAGGTTTTCTTTTTATGAGTGACTCTGGTTACCAAGAGGCCGTGTGAAGCCAGCATAAAGCGACCAAGCTCGGTATAGATTTTCACATGACCAAATCCTGCTGGTTTGAGAATCTCATCAAAAACGCGATGCACACCTTCCCCAATAATGTCAATATCATTTGGTTCTTGTTCTGGCTTGTAATTGACCCCAACTCCACCAGAGAGGTTGATGAATCCCAAATGGACACCTGTTTTCTCGACGACTTCCACTGCCAATTCAAAAAGTTGACGAGCTAGCTCTGGATAGTAATCATTGGATACTGTATTAGAAGCTAACAAGGCGTGAATGCCAAACTCTTCCACACCCAGTTCTTTCAACTCGATAAAGGCTTGGATCAATTGCTCCTTGGTCATTCCAAACTTGGCTTCTTCCGGATTGTCCATAATATCAGTTCCCAGTTCAAAGACTCCACCAGGATTATAGCGACATGAAATGACCTTGGGAATGCTGGTCACAGACTTCAAGAAAGCAATGTCTTCATAGGCATCCAGATTGATGGTTGCCCCTAATTCACGAGCATAGATGAACTCTTCAGCTGGCGTGTTGTTAGAAGAAAACATGATCTCTTTTCCAGCAAAGCCAAGTTTATCTGCCATCAACAATTCGACGTAGCTGGCAGTGTCAACTCCACAGCCTTCTTCTTGCAAAATTTTTAGGATGGATGGGTTCGGAGTCGCCTTGATGGCAAAGTATTCTTTAAATCCTTCATTCCAAGCAAAAGCTCGATGGAGAGCACGAGCCGTTTCACGAATTCCTGCTTCATCATAGAGATGGAAAGGGGTCGGAAATTCTTGGGTCAGGCTTTCTAATTGTTCACGGGTTACAAAAGGTGTTTTCATAAGCGCTCATTTCTATACTTTAGTCACTATTAGTATAGCACAAGTCGGAAGACAAAAAAAGCCGAGGCAACTGCCCCAGCTCAATCTCTCTTTGATTAGTCGTTTCTTCCGAAAATACGAAGAAGGCTGATAAAGAGGTTGATAAAATCAAGATAAAGTTCCAAAGCCATCGCTACTGCCCAACCTGTAGCAGGTTGACCATTTGTTTGATCATAGACATAGCGAATCTTTTGGTTATCCCAAGCCGTCAATCCTGCAAAGAGGAAGACAGAGATGATACTCAAGATATAGTCCATTCCAGAACTTCTCAAGAACATATTCACAACAGAAGCGATGATCACACCGATCAAGACTCCCATCAAGGCACGTCCCATACCAGACAGGTCTTTTTTCACGACGCGTCCGATAGCTCCCATGACAATAAACATCAAGGCACTGACCAAGAAAGCCTTATAGACAGTTGCTTGCATGTAGCGAGCAATGATAAAGCTCAAGGTAAAGCCATTCAAAGCTGAGTAGATCAAGAAGATCGGAAGAGCAGACGGGCTATTTTTAACAGCCTTCCCACTTGCAACAAAGACCAAGATCAATTCTACAACCACTGCTGCATAGTAAACCATTGGTGCGGTTGTCAAGATTTGAACGAAGAAATCTTGAAAGACTGTCATCATAAGGCCAGACACAAGAGCTGAAATCCCTACACCGATCCCAACTAATGAATAGATTTTGTTATAAAAAGCATTCAATCCACTTTGTTCTTGGATTACTGAATCATTATACATATAAACAAGTTCCTTTCAAATTTGTTTACTACGATTTTAACATTTTTCGATGAAAAAATCTCCTTTTAGCCATCTTTTTACGCCATGGTTCTGAAGCTTCTTTAACAGCCCAGTATTTATCCACCATGGTCACTACGAAGGATTCTTTGTAGCGAGGCGGGGCAAGGGTAGCACCCCACATGTGTTTAACGATGATGTCTTCTTCCTTGGCATTGAGGTCTGTAATCTTTCGCGCATTTCTCACAGCAATGCGTGGATGGATCCAAGCATGACTCTTGGTAAACTTGGTATCACGCCAATCATAGTAAAAGAGGTCATGCAAAAGGCCACCCCGAGCCGTGCTTTTGGCATCCCAACCAAATTTTTTAGCTAGTTTATAACTGGTATAGCTAACATGAATGGAATGCTCCAAGCGATTGGAATGAATATGATGGGGGATGTCGGCTAATTTTTGAACCTTAGGGTGCTGGATCAACTGTCCCACATAGGTCATGTATTCTTTGTCACGATGATATTGCATCAGATCACCACCTTTCCTTGATAAGCTCTCCCAATAAGATTTCCACCAATTTCTTTTTTCAACTTAAGTATACTGCTTTTTCTCAAAAATTCCTTAAATGAAACATCAAAATTCCAGCTGCTACTGCAACATTCAAACTCTCAGCCCGACCCGGCATGGTAATATGAACCAGCTGGTCTGCTTGTGCCGCCATTTCTGGACTGATGCCCTTGCCTTCATTACCCATTACCAAAATCAATTGATCAATCTGAGGGATCTGACGGTAATCCATGGAAGCTTCTGATAGCGTCGTTGCGAGGACCGCTAGATTGGATTGACTAGCTCGTTCAAACAGTTCTTCTCGGTCCATTTTCCAGATAGGAAGATGGAAATGACTTCCCTGCATGGATCGAAGAGTCTTGAGACTAAAGAGATCTGCGGATGCTTTCGAAATCATGACACCATCAAAGCCGGCTGCATCTGCTGTTCGAATCATGGTTCCCACATTACCTGGATCTTGGACATCCTCTAAATAGAGGTAACGACCATGTAACTGATCTGGAAGGACGGGTTGCTCTAGAAGAATCTCTGCGACAATTCCTTGAGGGGTCTTCGAATCAGCCAAGAGACTCAAAATCTCCGAAGTCACGACAGTGACGTTTTGGATATTCTCTACCCGGTCTAAATAAGCTTCTAAAACAAAGACCTGACGAATGATCGCCTGATTTTCTAGTGCCTCTTCAAAGAGATGCCAACCTTCAATGAGATAGGAATCTGTCCGATATTTTTTTTGATGTAATTTTTTAGCATTTTTGATTACATTATTGGATTTAGACGTTATAATATTCATAGACCTATTATAGCACAAAGAAAAAGAAGAAATCATGCCTCAGATAGATTTCTTCGAGTCAAGGAGGATGCACATGCAAAAGGTAAAAATGATTGCCCAAGGACGGGTTCAAGGAGTTGGTTTTCGCTGGGGAGTCTACAGTCTTGCTTTAGAGATCGGTGGGATCACTGGCCGTGTCTGGAACAATGACGACGGGACGGTTGGTATTCTAGCTCAGACAGAGTCTAGCAGTCAAATGGCCAAATTCATCCAAGAAATACGCAAAGGCCCTACGCCGTTTGCGCATGTGACCTACTTGGATGTTACACTAGCAAATTTTGAAAACTATAAGGACTTCAAAATTACAAATTAAGGCCAGCGAACTATTGTGTATTTTCAAAAAAAACAGTAGAATAGAAAGGTAACATTTTAAAAAAGAAGGAACGATTTGTGAAAAAAAATAAACTTGCATTATTTGCATCGATGGGACTAGCCTCGCTTGTCTTCTTATCTGGATGCGTGAGTGTCGATCGGAAAACTGGAAATCCAACAGGATTAATCTGGAATCTTCTTGGCCGTCCAATGGGCGAAGCCATCAAGTTCTTTGCCAACAACCTCGACTTAGGTTTTGGGATCGGGATTATTATCGTCACCTTGATCGTACGCTTGATCATCTTGCCACTTGGTTTGTACCAATCATGGAAGGCAACCTACCAATCTGAAAAGATGAACTACTTGAAGCCTATCCTTGGACCAATCCAAGAGCGCATGAAGAACGCTAGCACACAAGAAGAAAAGCTATTGGCGCAACAAGAATTAATGGCTGCTCAACGTGAAAATGGGGTCAGCATGTTTGGTGGAGTTGGGTGTTTGCCACTCTTGATCCAAATGCCATTCTTCTCTGCCCTCTTCTTTGCTGCCCAACATACTAAAGGGGTAGCAGATAGTAGTTTCCTTGGCATTGCTCTTGGAAAACCAAGCCTGCTCCTGGCAGCTATCGTAGCGGTTCTCTACTACATCCAAAGTATGCTTTCTCTTCACGGAATTGAAGATGAAAGCCAAAAAGAAAGCATGCGTAAAGCATCGCTGATGAGCCCGATTATGATCGGTGTCTTCTCATTGATCTCTACAGCCGGAGTGACGCTTTACTGGGTAGTCGGTGGGGTGATCCAAATTATCCAACAATTTGTCATCAACTACTTGATTCGTCCAAATCTTCGCAAGCGCGTTGCTGAGGAATACAAAAACAACCCTCCAAAAGCGACCAGTCACCGTGTGAAAAAAGACGTTACACCAACTACAACGACACAAATTCAACACAAACCAAAAAACAACCGCAATGCAGGAAAACAACGCAATAGAAAGTAGTACAAGATCCTAAATTCTAGCGGAATTACTTAAGCACTTGAACCCTCTAGTTCAGGTGCTTTTTTGATCCCTTTCAATCAGTCAACGAAACAGTTTCACCCTCACAAGAAGAGTAAGAGCACAAAAAGCAAGCCCTCTAAGAGTGCTTGCTTTAAGACCGTTTTTACCTAAGTAATGTTAAAAAATAAAATGATATAAACTATTAGGTTCATAGAGCAGATACCGAAACTTTCCGCCGTGAGAAAAGTGCCTGAAACAATTATGTTTCAGGCACTAGGGGAGTTTTGAAACCTTAGGTTCAAAACTAAGTCATGGAACTTCGTAGAAGTTCGCTGACGTCCGTACTCACTTAAGGAAAGTTTCTAAAAGGACTTTATCTTTAATCTGAAACAAGCCCTCTAGGAGAGCCTGCTCTTTATATTTACGCTGTTTTTTCTACGTTCAAAATTTTCACTTGGTAACTTCCAGCTGGTGTTTCAACAGTGACCACATCACCTGTTTTCTTACCAATCAATGCGTGACCGATTGGGCTTTCGTTCGAGATCTTTCCTGCAAAGGCATCTGCCCCTGCTGAACCGACGATGCTGTATACTTCTTCATCTGTTTCGCCAACTTCTTGAACTGTAACGGTTTTTCCGATCGCTACTTCGTCTACAGCAACTGCATCGCTATCGACGATTTCAGCATAGCGGATTTTAGTTTCCAAGCTCGAGATTTGACCTTCAACAAAAGCTTGTTCATCTTTTGCTGCTTCGTACTCAGAGTTTTCTGAGAGGTCACCGTATGAACGAGCGATCTTGATTCGTTCTACCACTTCCGGTCGACGAACCAATTTCAATTCTTCTAATTCTTGTTCCAATTTTTCTTTTTCCGCTAGGGTCATTGGGTATGTTCTTTCTGCCATTATTCTTCTCTTTCTCTTTCTATTATTTGAATGAAAAAGCTGTGGATGCGCCACATGCTTTTCCTAGTTTGAACTTGCTTGTGTCAATTTACTATTGACGTGTTCTTCTACATTTTTATTGTGTTCTTCAAATGTCTTAGCGAAGAAGACTTCACCATTTTCGACATTTGCTACAAAGTACAAATAATCGGTTTTACTTGGATTTACTGCTGCTTCAATCGCTGAGACTCCAGGATTGTCCACTGGGCCAGGCATCAAGCCAGTATTCTTATAAATGTTGTATGGGGAATCTATTTCTGTATCGATCGTTGCGTCTTCTTTTAAGGTTGTCTTTTGCCCAAGTTTGCCTTCTGCATAAAGGATAGCAATGTTACTTTGCAACGGCATATCTTGGTTCAAACGATTATAGAAGACACTAGCGATATCTTTACGGTCCTGGTCTGTCGCCCCTTCTTTTTCAACCAAGGAAGCAAGGGTCAATACTTCATTCACATTGATGTTCTTGCTTTCAAGTGTTTCGTAGTATGGGCTTAAGTTTTGATCCATGGCCGCAAGCATCTGATCAATCATTTCATTTACTGTGGTATCTTTCCCATAGTTATAAGTCGCTGGGAAGAGGTAACCTTCCAAACGGTAACGAACACCAGAGTCCTTACTTGGCAGGTTAGCCAAGAGTTTTGGATATTTGGCCACCATCTTCTCAATAAAGGCATCATCTTGGACAGCCTTCAAGAAATCTTCTTTCTTAAATGGAGTCTTGCCTGCCTTCTTCGTAGAGACATCAGATGTGATCGCTGTTGCAATCTGATCAATGGTATAGCCTTCAGGAATCGTCACCTTACCAAGAACTGGAGCTTGAGGAGTTTTGGTTCCCTCTTCCTGCAGTTTTTGGATGATGGTTTCTAAATCCATGCTCTTTTGTAAATTAAAATAGCCTGACTGGAAATTGCTATAGTTCTTAAACTTGGTATAGTAGTTAAAGAACTGGCCATTTTTAACGAGTCCTTTTTTCTCAAGGATCGCTCCAATTTCACGATTACTTGAACCTGCGGGAATTTCAACCGTTACAAATTCTGTAGCATTTTTATCCATTGGCTTTACTGCTGAATGAATATAGGTCACGGCAAAGATCCCGGTAGCCACGATCACGATCAACAAGAGGCTGACCACTGTCCGCACGATACGTTTGGCGATTTTATTTTGTTTCTTTTGTTTCTGTTGACGTTTGTTGCGAGAAGAACGTGTTAAGTTTTCCTCCACCGGTTTCTGACTTGGTTCTTTAAGAGCCGGCTTTGTAGGCTCGCTCTTTTCTTCCACAGTAGGACGGACCGCTTCTTGCTCCACTAGATCTGCTTGGGAAGCTGAAGTCGATTCTTCTACTTTCAGAGGTGGTGTTGTTTCTTCCTCCTCTTTTCCTGAAGTAGGAGTTTCAACCTCTAGATCCGGTAGATCATACTCTTTTTCAATCTTTAAAAGTTGCTCATTGGCCTCTTCTAAATCTCTGAGGATCTGTTCTTTGAAGCTTAATAACTTCTCACTTTCTTGTGATTTATCAGTCAAATAATTGACCTCCCTCATCATAATCCTTAATATTATATCTTAAAAGATTTAGAAAAGCAATACAAATCGCCTTTCTTCTTTAAAACACCTATTTAATCAAGGTTTTTGTTTTCCCAAACCAGATTATACCAAACTTCACCCGCATATTGGGAAGCAGAGAGACCCTCATTGGTAAACCCTTGTTTTTCATAATAAGGAATCAAATAATCATGACAGGTTAGATTGATCCCCTCACGGCCATCCTCCATCGCAATCTCTTTCATCGCTTCAAGTAAGAAGGTTCCGACTCCTAGCCCTTGGGCTTCTTTGGCAATGGATAGACATGTAATAGAAATAAAGCCTCTCTCTATCTGACTGAGATCTTCGACCTCTGTAAAGGAGGCATCGATCAAATAACGCTCTGGTCTAACAGGTCCTTCTAGATACCCTAAAATCTGACCCTCGCACTCGGCTACTAGAAAAGTCGTTTGGATCTTTTCAATATGATCTTTTAAAATCTCACGCTCAATCGCTTCTTCCTCTGAAAAATTTTCGAGTTCAATGCGCTCAACCGCATCCAAATCTTCTATCCTTGCTTGTCTCACTTGAATCTTTTTTTTCATCATCTACTCCTTCTATCAATCCCAAACCATATGGACACCTAAAGCAGACTCCCCTTCATCCCGGAATCCTTGCTGGGCAAAATAAGACAGCAAGTCTTCCGAGCAATCGATCCAAATGGCATTCTTTTCTTTTTGAACAGCTAGGTCTTTTAAAGCAGCTATTAAAATGGAACCATATCCTTGACCTTGAAAGGCTGGTCTAACTGCTAATCGCAATACTATTAGGTTTCCCTTTACTTGCTGGTCTTCTGTCGCCAACAAGTAAGCTACAATATCCCCAGCCTGCTCTGCAAGCAAAGAAATAGCCACCTTCGAATTCAGCGCTTGCTCAAGAGTGGTTTTTGGCTCCTTCCATGCATTGTCATGAAGTTCTTCTTCAATCAAAAGCAAACGCTCTTGATCAGCTGAAGTAATGGGACGAATGATCATCCTACACTCCTCTCATCGATTTTCATAGGACAGATAAATTTGAGTCTGGAACCAAGCGATTCCAGACTCATCATCTCTTATTGTACATTATGTGTCAAACTTGATAATAAACGCTCAAATGAGTATTCATAGGTTTGAATATCTCCAGCTCCCATAAAGACATAGACTGCATTGTCATGATCAAGAAGAGGAGAAACATTTTCAGCTGTAATAATAGCCGACCGTTTGACAATCTTTGCTTCCAAATCTTCAACCTTCACATCGCCATGGTCCACTTCACGCGCAGAACCATAGATTTGAGCTAAGTAAACGGCATCGGCTTGATTCAAAGCTTCCGCAAATTCATCCAATAGAGCGATCGTCCGTGTAAAGGTATGGGGTTGGAAAATCGCCACAATTTCTTTACTTGGATATTTTTGACGGGCCGCATCCAAAGTTGCAATAATTTCCGTTGGATGATGGGCAAAGTCATCGATGATCACCGTACCATTGACCACTTTTTCAGTGAAGCGACGTTTGACTCCAGCAAAGGTCTTCAAATGCTCGCGGACTAAATCTAAGTCAAATCCTGCAATGTGAAGCAACCCAATGACAGCTGTGGCATTCATGATATTGTGGCGACCAAAAGTTGGGATATGGAATTGTCCCAAATCTTCTCCACGAAAATGAACGTTGAAGGTTGAACCAGTCGTTGAACGAAGCAGGTTGTTCGCCACAAAATCGTTATTTTCTTTGTCAAATCCATAATAATAGATAGGTGCAGACGAGGTGATGCGACGCAATTCCTTGTCTTCCCCATAGATGAAGAGACCCTTACTGATTTGTTTAGCATAGTCGTCAAAGGCATTGAATACATCCTCTAAACTCGTGAAGTAGTCTGGATGGTCAAAGTCGATATTGGTGATGATGCTGTATTCAGGATGGTAAGGCATAAAGTGACGCTCATACTCATCCGATTCAAAAACAAAGTATTTGGCAGCAGCAGAGCCACGGCCTGTCCCATCTCCAATCAAATAACTCGTGTCTGTAATATTTGATAAAACGTGAGAAAGCATCCCTGTCGTTGAGGTTTTCCCATGTGCTCCAGCAACTCCTATGCTGACAAAGTCACGCATAAACTCACCAAGGAATTCATGGTAGCGTTTATAGGTTAAACCATGCTCATCTGCATACGCAATTTCCACATTATTCTCTGGACGGAAAGCATTCCCCGCAATGAGGATCTTATCACCTTCCAAATTTTTCACGTCAAATGGATAAATTTGAACTCCTGCTTGTTCCAAGCCACGTTGCGTAAAGTAATACTTCTCAACATCTGAACCTTGAACAGTATGTCCCATTTGGTGAAGCATGAGAGCCAAAGCACTCATTCCTGCTCCTTTAATTCCAATAAAATGGTATGTATTAGACATGTTATCTCCTTATTCTTGATCTAGATGGGTTAAATCCAATTCTTGTTTGATTGGCTGTGGTTTCAGCTTGTGTTGGTCTTTATTATAAATTTGACTGGTCTTCAAGAAATCATAATTATTTTTCTTTTCGGTAGGTTCTACTACTGTTTCTCCTACAGGTTCCAGCTCAGCCAGAATCAACTGATCCTGACGCAAGCGTTTGCTATATTTCAACAATTCGCCCGGGTTTTCCTTTTGGAAAGGTGCTGTTGGCTGACCAGGTTTCCGTTCTGAAATAAATGGTTTCTTCCGCTTGTTTGTGGTGATCGCTGGATCTGTTGTCAAATAAGGTGCCGTGCGTTTCTTTTTCAGATCTTCACGCGCGCGCTCTCTTGCTTCTTCTGCATAACGATTGGCAGGACTTTTTTTATCAATCGGCTCTTTAAAATCAGGTTTTCTTACTGGCCGTCTTTTGGGTAGGGACTCTTCTAGAGGTTGATGGTAAGGGTGCTTGGGCTTGGTATTTTCAGCAATGGGTTGCCATTCCAAATAATTTTTATCCACATATTCGCCTGTAATATTACTAATCAAGTCTGAATCATCGTACAGGTTCATATGGGGCATCTCCGTTAACATCAACTCATTATCCCCTACCTGAGGAAAATATTTTTCTGTCATGTTTTCTTCCTTTCGACACTCCATTAATTATAAACTATTCACAGAATTTTTCAAGTTATTCCGACTGAATTCCTAGAATCTCGCGAATTTCCTCTACGGATAGGCTAGATCTTGTTTCCGTTCCATCAAGAATCGTTGAAACCAGATGGCGTTTTGAAACTTGGAGCTCTTGAATTTTTTCTTCGATAGTCCCACGGGTAATCATGCGGTAGACTTCAACATTTTGTTCTTGTCCCATTCGATGGGCCCGGCCAATCGCTTGTTCTTCTACAGCAGGATTCCACCACAAATCGACTAAGATAACGGTATCGGCACCAGTGAGGTTCAATCCAACCCCACCAGCCTTCAGTGAAATGAGAAAAGCATGGCGCTCTCCTGCATTAAAGGCATTGGTCATTTCTTGACGATCTTTTGCGGGAGTAGAACCCGTGATTTTAAAGGAGGTCATGCCGAGCTGGTCAATCTCCTTCTCCAGAATATCCAACATGCCTCTGAATTGGGAGAAGATCAAGACCCGATGGTCTCCATCCTGGATTTGAACCAGAAGGTCGCGAAGACTCTCCAACTTCCCACTGTCTCCTTGATAGTCTTCCATAAAGAGGGCTGGGGTATCACAGATTTGGCGAAGGCGCATGAGGCCGGAGAGGATCTCCACCTTGCTTCGATTTAATTCTTCCTCGCTAGAGCTTCGAACCCGATCTTGAATTTGCTTTAATTGGGCTAAATAGATGGTTTTTTGGCTTTCGTCCAACTCATTGTGATAGATGGTTTCAATCAAGTCTGGTAATTCTTGAAGGACCTCTGTTTTTTTCCGTCTCATGACAAAGGGTTTTACAAAACGGGCAATGGTCTCAGGGCTTAATTTTTGAAATTCTTTTTTAGCAGGAAATAGACCAGGAAGCACAATTTGGAAAATGGACCAAAGTTCTCCAACATGGTTCTCAATGGGTGTGCCAGAAAGAGCAAATACATGTGGCACATCAAAACCACGTAAGTGTTGAGCAATCTTGGTTTGGGCATTTTTCATGACCTGAGCTTCATCCAAGATCAAGTATTCATATTGATTTTTTTGGTATTCCTCTACATCCTGACGGAAAGAGGCATAGCTTGTAATGACCACTTGGGGATTGGTTGCAATGAGTTCATCTCGATGTTGCTTGAGGCCGTAAACAACTGCCACTTCCATCTGAGGAGCGAACTTTGCAAATTCCTGTTTCCAGTTGTAGATGAGACTAGATGGCGCTAGAATCAAGATTTTGGTTTCAGTCTGGGCTACACTCGTTAGAAATGAAATAGTCTGCAGGGTTTTTCCAAGCCCCATATCGTCGGCTAAAATGCCCCCAAAACCATAATGATTCAGCATGGAGAACCATTTGACCCCTGTCTCTTGGTAATCCCTTAGGGTCGCTTGGATCGCTAGCTGAGGAAGCTGGTATGCTTCCGGATGGGTCAGATCATGAGCCAAATTCCTAAATTCTTCAGAAAAATGAACATTTTCTTGATCTGCTAACAAATCAGATAGCTGGTAAGCTGCAATTCGACGGGTCTGCAATTTGCCACCCTTCTTCATCTTAGCCCTTAGATCAGCCAAGGCCCGACTAATTTTCTTAGTTTCTTCATCAAAAACAAGGACTTTTCCGGTATGGCTGACAAAGTAGTCTTCTTGCTCTACTAGAGCTTTTAGGACCTGGTCGACCTCAGCTGGGTCTATACTTTCAAAATCAAAGCCAATCTCCAGTAAACTGCCATTGGTTTTGACATCAATTTTGGGACGTTCCACTTGATAAAGATCCAAGAGACTATCGGATAAGGTAACCTCTCCTAAAGTTTCAAAAGTCGGAATCTGTTGGTGAAAGAAAGGATAGATCTGCTCACTTGCTAACGGGCTTCTTTGAGAAGAAAAGTCATCTGTAAAGCCTGCTGCCAGCATAGTCGAAAAGACCTCTTGTTCCTTATCGAAATCACTGGAATAGGGAAGGTTTAGCAGTTCCTCGCGCGTAGTAACCGCACGATCCTGGTATTGAAAGACTACATCCAGTAAGACAGTCTGGTCCTGCGCTAAATCAAAATGGAATGCTGGAGTGAAATCGTGGATTAAAAAGCTCGTCGGAGCTGTTATTTTCCCCAGTTTTTTAAATTCTTTTAAACTATAGGAAAGCTTGGTCTGGTCTGTTGGATCAAAGTGCAGGCGTTTTTTGCGGTCCTGATCCATCGGCAGGTCTTGGATGGCCTTCCATAAGGTGCGCTGTTGGGGCGTCAGGTGATAGAAGACACCATTTCGAAACAGATAAGTAGCAGAATCGACAACCTTTATTTGAGGCTCAGTAATGATCAATTCGTAAAAATCATCATGGTCTTCTACCTGAAAATGAAAGAGATCTTCCTCCCCATGGACGTCCTGGAAATAGACTTCAGAAAAATCATACAAGCTATATTGCAGGAGGAAAGAATCCAAATTCATCAGTAATTCTACAGCTTCTTCAAAGAGAGTCGGTGGGAAATAGAGATGGCGACCAGCATTGGGGAAGAAATCTTGCTCTTTTGAAGCACTATCTGTGATCAAGCCTTGTAGGAAATTGATCACATCCTGACTAGCACTATCAAATTCTAGGTAAGAAATGGGTTCATAATAACTTTTGCCAATGGCATAATGGCCTTCTTTTTGAAGGGTCTGCAAAAAGGCAAGGACATCTCTGATCACATAGGAGCGCTCATCTGGTAAGCGACGGATGCGAAGGGTCCAAAGAAATTGACCCGAATAATCGTCTTCATGTCCAACGGCTGATAAGACATAGCGAGTTTCTTTTTTCTCAATTTTTGGAAGCACCTGGTCTAAAAACAAACTTCCAAAGGAGACTTTCTCCTGGGTTTCTTCTGTCGCAGTAGCATCTTCCTCAAGACTCGTAAGAGCAGCCTTCCCACTGTCATCATTCTTCAAAAAAGCCTCTACAGCTGCCAAATGTGTACAGAATTTTTTCTTTTGAAAGAAAGCACAGCTACAAAAAACTGCATCGTCATCCAAACTGTAACGCAAGCTTTCTTCTTCCACCCGAAAATACAGGTATTTTTCTTTTACTTCCTGAAGGGAAACTTTCCCAGCTTCATAGAGAAGGCTCCCTTGTGAACGAACCTTCCCAGGAATTAATTTTGCCATCTTTACCACCTTAGATTAATCCCTTTATTATACCATATTTCAAAGTATAGTTAAAATTAATGCCATAAAACTTATTAAAATAGGCGTTTTCGAACCATCTACTATTCAATGATACCCCTTAAAGCTTTCTCAAAGTTCCTAAAAAGTTCACAAAAAAATACCCCATAGGGTATCTATCAATTTACGAGTTCAGCAGGCAAGATCTAGCAAGCCTCACCCGGTGCTTTTTTACTTCAAAAGTGGTAGGCTACCGCGCACCAATGGGTGCTCGATGTCCTACCACCTAGTTAGATTATACCATAACACGGCTACTTTTTTATGCTCCACGTCTATACATTTTTTACTAGTCATCCACTTGATCTTGCGAATTGCCTTTTATTAAGGCATTCCCGATGGTTATGTACAATTTTCCCAAGCACAAAAATTTGACGAAAGACCAAAAAATCCCAAAGACAGCTAACCCTTTCACCAATAGAGAGTAATAACTTTCTTTGACAATCTCTCCATAAAATGTCATGGATGATGCCATGATCACCCATCCCCAAATGATGAGAACGAGGGAGGCCCCATAAAGGATGGCCAAGCCCCAAAAGACCAAAGCATTTTTTAAAAATTTCCTCATGATACGCACAAGTGCCAATAAGCATAACAAAGAAACAAACAGTAGTAATTCCGTATTCGACATTGCTTCCCTTCCTTTTTTATTCATTAAAGCATACTAGGCTTTTTCTTCTAATTAGTTAGTCTTTCAGATATTCATATAAAAAAGGACCCTTCTTGTCTCTTGCAGTTGACAAAGAGTCCTCTTTAGTTCTTTTTCACAGTTAGCATGATCCATTCATCCCCTTTTCCAAAGGACGCATGGTAGCTTCTTGGCGTCTTGACTTTCTAACTGTAAAGTGAAGGATGGCAAGACCAGTAAATAGTCTACTACTCTTAGTTTTCTTAGGCACTCATCCTACTTCCGTTTTCGCGCAATCAAATGGATCGGGGTTCCTTCAAAGACAAAAGCTTTCCGAATCTGGTTTTCCAAGAAACGAAGATAAGAGAAGTGCATGAGTTCTTCTTCATTGACAAAGACAACAAAGGTTGGCGGCTTGGTTGCCACTTGGGTCGCATAGAAGATCTTGAGACGTTTTCCTTTATCTGTTGGTGTCGGATTGATGGCAATGGCATCCATAATCACATCATTCAAGACAGCTGAAGGAATCCGCGTATTTTGACTCTCGCTAATCTGTTTGATCATCTCTGGCAACTTATGCAAGCGTTGTTTGGTAAGTGCTGACACAAAGACAATCGGAGCATAAGAAAGGTATTGGAATTGGTCACGAATATCATCTTCCCACTGCTTCATGGTATGGTTGTCTTTTTCAATGGTATCCCATTTGTTAACAACAATGATCATACCTTTACCAGCTTCATGGGCAAATCCAGCAATCCGCTTATCATACTCGCGAATTCCTTCTTCGGCATTAATGACCATCAAGACCACATCTGAACGGTCGATGGCCCGCATAGCACGCATGACAGAATATTTCTCAGTGTTTTCATAGATTTTACCAGACTTGCGCATACCAGCTGTATCAATCATGGTGAATTCTTGGCCATCTGCATCGGTAAAATGGGTATCGATGGCATCCCGTGTGGTTCCAGCTACTGGGCTAGCAATCACACGATCTTCTCCAAGAATGGCATTGATCAAGCTTGATTTCCCAACATTCGGGCGGCCAATCAAGCTAAATTTGATGATATCTGGATTTTCTTCTTCTGTTTCATTCGGGAGATTTTCGATGATAGCATCGAGCACATCCCCGGTTCCAATCCCGTGAACAGAGGATACCGGTAGTGGCTCACCCAGTCCTAAGGCATAAAAGTCATAGATATCATTGCGCATCTCTGGGTTATCCACCTTGTTGACAGCCAGAATAACTGGTTTATGTGTCTTATACAAGATACGAGTGACATATTCATCTGCATCGGTGATCCCTTCTTTTCCAGAAACAACAAAGACGATCACATCTGCTTCGTCCATGGCGATTTCTGCTTGATGCTTAATTTGCTCCATAAATGGGGCATCTACGTCATCAATTCCCCCTGTATCAATGATACTAAATTTCCGATTCAACCACTCAGCTGTTGCATAAATACGGTCACGAGTGACTCCTTCTACATCCTCAACGATGGAAATCCGCTCACCGGCAATCCGGTTAAAGAGTGTAGATTTTCCGACATTGGGACGGCCTACAATCGCAATAGTTGGTAGGGCCATGATTTCCTCTTTTCTAATGAAAGGCGAGACTTCAGTTCAAGAACGCCTCTCTTCATTTCATAATAGTTTGTGTTTTTCTAGTAGTTTTTTGGTCTCTTCTTGTTCAGGTTGACCAAATTGAGCTGCAAGGCGCTCGCTCCAGCTATCTGTTGCACGCGCTCCAGCATAATCTGCCTGAACCTTGTCATAGTCAGTCACAACTGATATGTCTTGTTCTTGGTATTCTTCTTCAAAAGTAATCTGTTCCAAAGGCAAGCGCGGTTTCACAGCATGCTGTTGATTTGGCACTCCGAGAGCAATTCCAAAAACAGGGTAGGTATAGTCCGGTAGACGGAAGAGTTCTGCGACTTCTTCTGAACAATAGCGCAACATGCCGATCATCACTCCACCATAGCCGAGACTTTCAGCTGCTAATAGCGTATTTTGAGCTGCTAGAGCCGCGTCCACTGAGGTGATCAGTAAGTTGTCCACCCCTTCAGGATGGAAATCCTGCTCATGAAGTTTGACAGCTTTTTCAGCACGGTTTAAATCCCCAACAAAGAGGAGAAATACGGCTGATTGGCGAATCGCTTCTTGAGGAAGCAAGTCGTAGAGAGCTTCTTTCTTTTCCTTGCTCTTCACCACAATCACAGAATAAGATTGAAAGTTTTTCCAACTTGATGCCATCTGCCCAGCTGATAAGATTTCCTTGAGGTCAGCTTCTTTGATGGCTTCTTCCTTAAACCTGCGAACAGAAAAATGAGATTTCATTAAACGGATGGTTTCATTCATCGGCGATTGACTCCTTCCAAATGGATTTCCTTGGCTAAAAATTTCACGCGCTCCATGACACGTTTGGCCTGCCAGGTTTCATCCCCATTGCGCGAAGCTGCAAAATGACGTTCCAACTCTTCAAAATTAAAGTTAGAAGTAAAGAAGGTTGGGAGATTTTCCTGCATTCGGTGCTGCAGAATCACTTGTAAGACTTCGTCTCGCACCCAGGCTGACATCTGTTCCGCACCGATATCATCGAGAATTAAAATTTCGGCTTTTTTCACCTGATCTACGGTTTCTTTGACCAAGCCCGAACTGATGGCATTTTTGACATCGATAGCAAAACTTGGAAAATGTAGTAGAGTGGTAGAGGCCTGGCGTTTTTCGGATAAATCATGAGCCAGGGCTGCCATCATGTAACTCTTTCCTACTCCAAAATCACCATAGAGGTAAATTCCCTTTTGATACTCGGGATAGTTAGCTACAAAATTAGCTAATTCCTCAAAGGCCACAAATCGTCCCTTATCATCGAGCTCAACCTTGGCTAGACTCGCTTCTTTTAAGGTTGAAGGGAGATTGATCAAGTTGAGACGTTGGTTGATCGCAGCCCGTTTTTGGGCTTCGATTAACTCTGGTGTCTCCTCATAGGCTACATCTGCATAACCTTCATTCATGGTGAGGATCGGTTTATAGCCTTTGGCAATATAATCCGGATCAGCAAGTAAAAAACGGTTTCGCTCGCTGATGTATTGATTAAATTTTGAAATACTCCGTCGAATTTCCTGCTCAGACAAAGACTGAGCTTGAATAAAGGCAGCGACTTCTTGGTCTGCCAAAATCTGTGCCACCAAATCCTCATAGTTAAATTGGCGGGCACGATTCATGTGGGACAGGGTTTGACCTACACTTTCCATCTACTCACCTCCTTGATTTAATTTTTCTAATAGGCGTTGTTTCTCTTTTGCAAGATCCACTTTTTCTTTTTGACTGGTTTGATTTTGATAGTTCGGTTGACTCCACTTAGGAACATTGCTTGGCTTGCCTTTGGCAGGAGCAGTTGTTGTCCCTTTGTTTGCTTGAGACTTAGCCTGTTCCTGACGTTCTCGGACTTTTAAAATCGCCATTTCAGCACTGTTGACCCCTTGGTAAGAAAAGTCATTTCCCACTTTCAAAGCATATTTTTCATTGAGATTAGCTGACTGGGTTTTATTAAAGGTCAGCAACAAGATGATATTGATCACTTCATCCAGTAAGCCTAGATCTGCTAACTTGGAAAGGGTCTTGCGTTCGCTCTGCGTAATGGTCGCCTTGCGGGCCTTCTTTATCTCTGCCAAGAATTGCAGGCTAGATTTTTGCTTGGCTTCCCTCAAGATGGTTTCTTCCTGACGGCTATAGGACAGGCGTGGTTGTTCCTGATTAGCTTGGGCTAGCTTTTGCTTCATTCTTTTTGGAGAAATGGTGCGGTCTACTGCCGTTTCTTTTGCTAAAAGATAGGTTTCATACCAGGTCCATTGTTGCTCCTCTGCAATGGCAAAGAGGTCCAGAGTGGCTTCCCCTTCATCCGCAAAACGAAGACCGTCTCGGCCCATCATGCGTGTAAACATATCCATATCAAACTGCTGTTTTCTACTTGGTGTTGCAGCAACCTCACCCGCATCTATACCAAAAACTTGAGAGAAAGAAACTTGACGTCTGGTCCCTAAAGAACGCTCTGGCAGCAGATCTTCCACTGCCTTCTCTCCAATCTTTCTTTCCAGCAAGCGTTTATAGACGGCATTTGAACAAAATTGCTCTGCTTCAAGGGGGGCATGCATCTGGATAGTGAGACCATCTTCCTCCTCAAAGAGATCAATCAAGCCCATGGCAATCAAGCGATCAAAAGCCAATAACAATTGAGGGAATCCCATATCGATGTGGTTTAGAATCTGTGCAAGCAAATGTTGCTTTTCACCTTGATCATACGATGCCAGCAAATAGCGATACACCGTCACTGTTTCCATCTCCAAAATAGGCAGGTAATACTGCTCCAAAGCAGCCCCTGCCGGCGGAAGAATATTATTTTTTAAAAATACAAAAGGAGTATTGGGCTTCATCTATTTTTCCTTTTTCTTCTTGGTTCCTTTCGTAATTTGCTTCAAGAGCGTCTCTAACTCACCGACATCCTTGAAACTCCGGTAAACACTGGCAAAACGAACATAGGTAATCTCATCCAGATCTGCTAACTCATCCATGACCAAAGAACCAATATACTCGCTGTTAATTTCATTATCACTTTGGCTACGAACCTTTTGTTCAATCCGGTTTACAATTTCTTCGATTTCATCACTCGATACAGGACGTTTTTGAGCCGAACGGATAATGCCATTAAAGATCTTATCACGAGAAAATTGCTCGCGCGTTCCATCCTTTTTGACAACCACTAGCGTTCGTTCTTCTACTCTTTCGTAGGTAGTAAAGCGATAATGGCATTCTTCGCATTCACGACGACGACGAATGGTGTTCCCGTCTTCAGCTTGTCGACTATCCACCACACTAGACTTACTTCCACCACATTTTGGACAACGCATTTGCTACCTCCTTAAACTGTTTTAACACTTCATTTTACCATAAAATCAATCGTAAAGAAAGCAGAAGAACATGAGAAGCCCCGATGCCAACCTCTAATGTAAAAATTAAAAAAGAGTCGACGAACGATTCGAACAAAATCGTTTTCCTATCGACTCTCAATTCTTTTTAAAGTGATAATTCTGCTTCTAAACCATAGTGATCACTGACATGTGGTTTGTTTTGACCGTCAAAAATGACGTGAAGACGCTCGATGTCCCATTCCGGACTTGCAAAGACGTAATCGATCCGCAATGGTACTTGATTGTCCGTCCAGCCATCGATACCAGGACCTACCGTATAGGTGCCCTTGGTTTCTTTGGCTTCAATAAAGCTATCTTGTAGCTCTAGAGAACTTGATAAAATGGTTTCATAGCCTTCTTGACCAGCAGGATTATTGAAATCGCCAGCTAGAATAAAGGGTTTGCCTACTTGGCTAAAATACTGCTCAATCCGTGGCCACTCAAATTGGAAACCTTTGTCCCACCAAGAAAGATGGACACTAGCAACAGCAATGTCTTTTCCATCCACACTCGTGTGAGCAACAGCCACCCGACGGGTATGGTAGTCTGTTGGATCGTCCATATTAGAGACCAAAATCTCATCTGCCTTTAATGGTTGACGTGATAAAACAGCAACCCCTTCATTGAGGTGATCATAACCAATATGGTTGTAAGCCCAAGTCCAGTAATAGTGAAGACCTTGAGCAGCCAACTCCTCAACCAATAAGCGAACAAAGTGATCCTTGTGAATAGCTACGGAAGATGGCAAAGCTTGATAATACTCGTCGGTTGCAATTTCCTCTGTAGCCATCTCTTGGTTGACTTCTTGAAAGCAAATCACATCGTATTGAGCTTCTAAAATTTGCTCTTTGAGGGTCTCAAACTTTTGCTGAGCATTCTCCTCCATCCAACTATGGGAATTTAATGTTAAAAATTTCATCCCCTGATTTCTCCTTTTACTTAAAACAAGAAACGGCAAGAGGTCGGGTGCACTGCCCCAACCTCATTTTCTTTGCCGTAGTCTTTATAATTCTACTGTTGCAACTGGAGCATTGGCTGCCAATTTGCCTGTATGTTCGATCTTAACTGACTTAATGGCATCTGCATTTGTGAAAACAACAACTGTAGATGTTTCACGACCTGCTTCACGAATCGCATCAAGATCGGCTTCTACTAAAAGGTCTCCTGCAGCCACTGTTTGGCCTTCAGATACTTTAACCTCAAATGGTTTTCCTTCTAGACTAACAGTATCTAGACCAATGTGAACCAAGACTTCCAAACCATTATCTGTCAACAAACCAAGGGCATGTTTAGTTGGGAAGACGCTCGTAATTTTACCAGCCACTGGTGAAACGATGTGGCCATTTTCAGGCTCAACTGCAAATCCGTCACCCATCATTTTTTGTGAGAAGACTGGGTCTTTCACATCTTCAATATTGATGACTTGACCATCCGCAACTGAATGAACTTCATCCGTCACACCTTTGAAGGTTGCTTCTGCCTTTTGAACAGCTGTCATTTGGCTAGGAAGTGTTTCAGGAATGACTTCACCTGAGTCAAGTACGTCTTGGATGTCTGACTTCAAGACGTCTGCTTTTGGACCGTAGATGGCTTGAACCCCTTGTCCTTTCATGACAAGACCCATTGCACCTTCAGCTTTCCATTGTTCTTCTGTTCCAACTTTTTCTGCGTCTTTCACAGTCACACGGAGACGAGTCATACATGCGTCAACATCTACGATATTGGCACGTCCACCAAGAAGGTTGATGATGTTGATGACTTGTGAGCTAGCTGAGCTAGTAGCCGTACCAGATGCTTCACCTTCTCCTGAAGCTGCATCATCATTTTGCTCGTAGTTACCATTGCGTCCTGGAGTCGCATAGTTGAATTTCTTAATCATGAAGTTGGCAATGAAGTACATGATACATCCAAAGAGGACAGTTACCCATACAAAGTTAAAGATATCAATTGCCAAACCAGCGTTGATGGCCATTGGAGTACGTGTCAAGAATTCGATTGAACCGAATGAGTGAACCCGTAGGTGAACCACGTCCGCCATTGCAAAGGCAGCCCCTTGAACAAAGGCGTAGATCAAGTACAATGGTGTTGCAATGAACATGAACATGTATTCAATTGGTTCTGTAACACCTGTCAAGAAGGTTGCAAGAGCAGTTGCAACAAGCATCCCTTTGTATTTTTCTTTTTTATCTGGATCCACATTGCGGTAGATGGCAACTACAATCCCCATCAAGATACCGAAAGATCCGATCATTTGACCAACTTTGAAACGAGCTGGTGTATATGCTTGAAGCAAGTGTTGGTATTGGCTAGGATCAGCTTTCTTCAAGTTCACTAGGTCTGTTACCCAAGCCAACCAAAGTGGGTCTTGTCCAAATACAGTTGTTCCTTTAGCAGCTCCCGTAAGAACTTGGTAGCTACCACCCAATTGAGTGTAGTTAATTGGAATGGTCAACATATGGTGAAGACCAAATGGCAAGAGAAGACGTTCCAAGGTACCAAACAAGAATGGTGCCAATACTGGAGCAGTGGATTGTGAGTTGGCAATCCAAACACCAAATCCGTTAATTCCTGATTGAACAGCTGGCCACAAAATTGAAAGTAGCAAAGCTGCTAGAGTAGAACGGATGATAACAATGAATGGTACAAAGCGTTTTCCGTTAAAGAAGGAAAGAGCTTCTGGAAGTTTACGGTAGTTGTAGTATTTATTGAAGGCAGTCGCTCCAACAAAACCAGAGATAATCCCTACAAAGACACCCATATTCAGAGCAGGAGCTTCAAGGACACTAATGAAATAATCCGCAACTTTAACAGAACCGCCTAAAATTGTGTGAACGGTAGCTTCTTTATCAGCCAACATTGCAGATGTCACTCCAAAAACGGCACCTGTAATACGGTTAATTAAGATGAAAGAGAGACCAGCTGCAAAGGCACCCCCTGCACGTTCCTTGGCCCAGCTACCACCGATAGCGAGTGCAAACAGGATGTGAAGGTTTCCGATAACCCCCCAACCGATTTGTTCGAGAATCCCACCTGTAATAACAAGTGGAGATAAATTCGGGTTGATCATAGGGATTGATTTCCCGATTGAAATCATCAACCCAGCCGCTGGCATTACAGCGATAACGACCATCAAGGCCTTACCGAACTTCTGCCAGAATTCAAAGCTAAATAAACTTTTGAATGATCCTTTGTTCATCATTCAACCTCCTTATATTGTTTAAGGCTTTGTTTTTAAGAAAACGTTTGCGCTTAATTTGATTCTAGTATACCATATTTTTCAAAAATGTAAAGCCTTACATAACATTTTTCTTGAATTTTTTCTCTTTATATTAAATTTCAAACACAAAATCTTTCTCAATCTTTCTTTTTTCGATAATTTTTAACGCAAACGATTTCTTTGAAACATAAAAACATTCGAACCCTTTAAGGATTCGAATGTTTCATTCTAGTTCGTCTTGCATGGCATAGCCAATCCCACGAACGGTCTTAATATAGCTCTTTTGTCCTGGGAGATCTATTTTCCCACGAAGATAACGGATATAAACGTCGACAATATTGGTCTCCCCCTTACTCTCGTACTTCCAAACGCTCTCTAGCAATTGCTCACGAGTCACCACTCCCTTGTTTCCCATCAGAGTCGCTAGGAGATCGTATTCTCTTCGCGTCAGACTAATCATGTCTTTTCCTCGATAGACGGTGTGGTGTTCGACATCGATCCGCAAATTCCGATAAGAGGTTGGAATTTTCATCTGGCTACAGTGTTGGTCAATATAATCACGGCCTCTAAATATAGCTGTGATTTTATCTACTAAATCACTGATCACAAAGGGTTTGACCATATAGGAAACGGCAAACCGCTCAATACTCTCTTCGTGTTCGGCAATCTTTTCCCGACTATCCAAAACAATCAAAACCGAAGCAGGGCGAATCTGACTGATCTCCTGAGCAAAGGCTTCACCAGACATGTCTGACAAATCATAATTGAACAAGATCAGATCATATTTGGTGGTAGCAATCAAGGCCAGACCCGTTTTCCCATCCTCGACCACATCAACTTGATAGCCTTCTTTTTGAAGTTCCAAATTAATGAAGCGAGCGATTTGCTTCTCATTTTCTACTAGTAGGACTCGTTTGACCATAAGCCAAGATTATTTTTCGTCGTACCAAGAATAGTGGAAGGTACCTTCTTTGTCCTTCCGTTGGTAAGTATGGGCACCAAAGTAGTCACGTTGCGCTTGGATCAAGTTCGCTGGAAGATCCGCTGAACGGTAGCTATCAAAGTAAGTGATGGCTGCTGAGAAGGTTGGTACTGGTACACCTGCTTGAACAGCAAGAGCTACAATATCACGAACAGATTGTTGGTACTTAGCTGTTACATCCAAGAAGTATTCATCCAAAAGAAGGTTAGCAAGATCTGCATCGCGGTTGTAAGCATCTGTGATCTTTTGCAAGAAACGAGAACGGATGATACATCCATCACGCCAGATAGATGCGATGTCCGCAAATGGCAAGTTCCAGTTGTTTTCTTTAGAAGCGACACGCAATTGGGCAAAACCTTGTGCGTAAGAGATGATTTTTGAGAAATAAAGGGCTTGGCGGATCTTTTCAATCAATTCAGCCTTGTCTCCTTCAAATTTGAAAGCAGCTGGTTTTGGAAGCACCTTGCTAGCGTGTACACGTTCTTCTTTATAAGTAGAAATGTAACGTGCAAATACTGACTCAGTGATGAGTGACAATGGCACACCAAGGTCAAGAGCTGATTGGCTCGTCCATTTACCTGTTCCCTTGTTTCCTGCAGCATCCAAGATGTAGTCAACGATTGGACCATCTTGACCTTCGTCGTCTTTGCGTCCAAGGATATCCGCAGTGATTTCGATCAAGTAGCTATCCAATTCGCCCTTGTTCCACTCCGTAAAGATTTCAGCCATGTCTTGAGCTGAAAGGCCAAGCAAGTGTTGCATCAAATCATAGCTTTCTGCAATCAATTGCATATCCCCATATTCGATCCCGTTGTGGACCATTTTCACGTAGTGACCAGCTCCATCAGGACCGATGTAAGTCACACATGGTTTGCCATCTTCAGGCGCTTTTGCAGAGATTTCTTCAAGAACATCTGCTACCAATTCATAGGCTTCTTTTTGTCCACCAGGCATGATAGAAGGACCTTCAAGGGCACCTTTTTCACCACCAGAAACCCCTGTACCGATAAAGTTGATACCAGAGTTTGCCAACTCTTCGTTCCGACGGATGGTATCTTTGTAGAAAGTATTTCCTCCGTCGATCAAGATATCGCCTTTATCCAAATGTGGAAGAAGAGCTTGGATGGTTGCATCTGTACCAGGTCCTGCTTGAACCATGAGCATGATACGGCGTGGTTTTTCGATAGAGTTTACGAAGCTTTCGATATCATAGCTTGGCACAAAGTTCTTATCAGGATGGCAAGCAACAACATCTTCTGTTTTTTCTTTACTACGGTTATAAATGGCAACTGTATAGCCACGAGATTCAATATTAAGGGCAAGGTTACGACCCATTACGGCCATACCGACAACACCAAAGTTTGCTTTAGTCATGTGACACTCCTCTTTATAGTTTGCCCTTATTTTACCATTTTTCCTCCTCAAAAGAAAGCAGAAAATAGCTTCCCGCCTTCTACAAGAAGGAGAAGCTCCTGCAAATCATTTGATCTTAAAAACAAAAGTGCCCGAGAAACAGTTCTCAGACACTTCCTTATGAATGGCATTAATCTTCTTTTAAAGCTAATTCATCCGCTTCAATGACCGGATGTTCTCCTTCTTTGAGTTTGTTGACTGTCATATTGACCCCAAGAGCTCCTGCTAACAATTGACGAATATCAAATCCAGCTCCTTGAGAGACTTGATCGATACTTTGCATGATATCGCCCACCATCTTAGAAGCATTGCCTTCGCCATACATCGTGATCTTATCCACCTTGGTCAATGGCTCAGCAACAGCACGCGCAATTTCAGGCAATTTGTCGACCACCATTTCGGTAATGGCTGCTTCTTGCATTTTCTTCATCGCTTCGGCCTTTTGGTCCAAACCTTTAGCTTCGGCTTCTAGTTTCAAGCGAATAGCTTCTGCTTCTGCACGACCTTTGGCTTCGATAGCTTCAGCCTCTTGCAGTTGAGCAAATTTCTCTGCTTCGGCTTGGGCTTTCCGAGCTTCGGCTTCTTTTTGCGTTTCGAAGAGTTCTGCTTCTGCCTTGCGTTGGCGTTCGATCAATTCTGCTTCGGCTGCTTGTTGACGAGCATACTTTTCAGCTTCGGCTTGCTTACGGATGTTGGCATCCAATTCTTGCTCACGAACCTTAACTTCGCGTTCTTTGACTTCCGCTTCTTTTTCTTGTTTCATGATATTGGCTTCAGCTGCCACGCGCTCTTGTTCACGACGTTGTACTTCTGCCTCAATCCCTTTCGCGGCATCTGCTTTTGCTTGGGCAATATCTGCTTCTTGCTTGAGGGCTGCTTGTTTGAGTTTTAATTCGTTTTGTTTTTGCGCAATTTCAAGATCGGCTGCAACACGTTTGTCGTTGGCCAATTTATCTTGTTCTGCTTCGACTTCCTTGCGTTCGCGTTCTGCTTTGGCTTTGGCAATCAAGGCATCTTTCTTAATGGTTTCAACATTTTCAATCCCGAGGTTGTCGATGACTCCCCCTTCATCAGAGAAGGATTGAACCGTAAAGGCGATGACTTCTAGACCCATTTTGGCCAAGTCTGGTGCTACGTTGTCCTGCACTTTTGAGGCAAACTCTTGACGGTCATTGACCATCTTACGGAGCTCCATCTGACCGATCACTTCCCGCAAGTTTCCTTCCAAGACATCTTGGACAGAATTGGAAATATCTGTCGTATTCCAGTTCAAGAAGTTTTCTGCAGCCCGGGCAATCATTTCATCGGTTGTACCGATTTTTAACTTAACAGCTGCATCGGCACGGACGTTAATGAAGTCCAGTGTTGGGACTGCTTCTGACGTCCGAACATCTGTCGAGAATTGCTCAATATCAAGATAAGAGCGTTGTTCGACAAAGGGAATCATAAAGCCAGCTTTCCCACGCAAGTGACGTTGTTTCCGAAGACCTGTAATGACCACGACTTCGTTGGGTTTAGCGTTCACGTAGCCTTTTACAAGCAAAACTACAATAATGACAGTAACAATGAGACCTGTTATCAACCAGCCTGGAATAAATAATGTATCCATACTTTTCTCCTTTTTCAGAGGTCTCCCCTCTGTTGTTTATAAATCCTAGTATACCAAAAGAAGGCCTTTCCTCAAAGAAAAGACCTGTATTTATGTTTAGATTTTTAATATGTCATCCCTAGCCTATTCTTCCTCAAATAAACCTTGGAGACCAGCAAAGGGACTGTTTTCTTCTTTCTTAACCGCTTGAGCTTCTTGATACTCTTCTTCTGTCATGATTTTCCAATCATTGCCCTCGATAAAGCCTTGCCCGGCCTCTTCTTCTGGAGTGAGAACCTTGAGAGGAATATTGAGAAGGATATTGTCTGCCACACTCTCACTTAGGTCAATTTTGCCCCCTTCAATGGGAAGGATCAGATCTTCCTCAAGAGCTTCGATATCTGCCTCTGACTGTACGTCCTCAGCAAACACTTCTGTTACAGGATAGCTTTCTTGGAGTTCAACGGGTTCCATGCTTCGGCTAGATGCCAAAACAATGGTGTAGGTCAATTGGTAATCTAAGACATAGAGACCTGTATCATAGGCTACTCGTCCTGTCGCTGTCACATTCTTTAAATCAAGAATTTCTGGATTGCGCTTTTGCAATTCCTTTAACAACTCCAACTCTTGATCAAAGGCTAGTCCTTCAGGATTTTTACGGATTTCTTGTGTGTATAAGTTCATTCTTTTGTCCTCAAATCTTCTAGATACTACTAGTATATCATGAAGCTGTCTCTTCAACCAAGAAGTCTCCTCAAAAATTTGTTATAATCATGAAAAAAGATAAAGGAGATCTGATGGCAAGAGTTTACGATTTACCATTTTCAACTGTATATACAGCTTTAGTCCAAAAAGTCTTACGAAAGGGTGGAGCAGAGACCAGCCTTGACCAAATTACCTCGCGATTAACAGGCTATTCTCTGGCGGAACTAAAAGAATGGAAAAGGCGTGATGGAAGCTACGGAGATTTCTTTCGCCAAGCTCCCGCCTATCACCCCAATCGAACACTGATTACTGGGAAAGTTTGTGACGTGCAAATTGAAACAATTCAAGATCCTTTGATGCAGGAAATTCGTCGATTAGATCGTCTGGTCGATTGGTTAAGCAAGGGGAAGACTGTTGAGCAATTGGTTGAAAAATACCAGCTACAAGAGGAGAAGGCATGAAAGAAATCGGAGCAGCTTTTCGGCAAATACGTGAAAGTCGCCACATCTCTTTAGAGGAAGCAACTGGAGGCGAATTTTCGCGCTCCATGCTATCTCGATTTGAAAGAGGGGAAAATGACCTCACTACGCAACGGTTTTTTCATGCCCTTCAACAAATCAAAACCAGCCTCAGTGAGTTTTCCCATCTAGCAGGGATCGACCAGCACTCCTTTATTCCCAAATTGTTGAAAGAGCACTATGAAAACATGAGCTTGGAACACGACCAAGCCTTGTACCAACGCTATCAACTAGCCTATCAGAAAGATTACAAAAAAGAAGACTTCTTAGCCAGCATTATTCTCAAGGCCCAAATGCTTGGCAACTATCCTGAGGTAGAGTTGACTGCTAACCAAGAGGAACTAGATTTCCTCTATGACTACCTCTTCTCTGTCATGATCTGGGGAAATTTTGAATTAAGCCTATTTTCACTGACCTCTCCACTTTTTTCCAGTCAGCTCTATCGACAGTACACAGAGGAATTGGTCCAGCGGGAGGACTTCAAGCTTCTCCTAGACTCTTCTCTTCCTGCCCTCAACTCTATTTTTCTCAATGGCTTTTTTCTGGCCATTAGTTCAAATGAATTTGAAGATGCGACCTATTTTGATCAGCTGATCAAGGACCACTTTTACTCCGAAAACGAAGCCTACCTTCGGACGGTTTATCTCTATGCCAAAGGGGAATTTCTTTATCGAAAGGGAGAAAAAGAAACTGGTCTTGAAAAGATGGAACAGGCCATTCAGGTCCTCTCTATTCTGGATTGTAAGGACAGTGCCAACTACTACAAACAGGGCCTGCAAGAACTGATTAAGGAAGCCTGAAAAGAGAGTGGGACAGAAATCGGTCATTCGTTAGAATTCGATTTCGTCGTCCCACCTCCGCACAGTTGAGTAGGGATGTAAAAGCTGATGAAATCAGCGTAATAGAGACCACTCAACCACTGCGTCTTGCTCGACAATCCAAAAACAAAAAGAGGCTAGGACTTTTGTCCCAGCCTCTTTTTGTTGAAAATATGCAACATGTAATTTTTCTTGCTTTTAGGGGTTACAATAGGATCATCAAGAAAAGAAAGAGGTCCCAGCATGATAAGCAGACTAAAGAATCATCTCCTTCATTATTTCCTTAAACAGACTAGTTTTTATGTTAAAGAGGAAAAATTAGAACTGACGGAAGAAGAGAAACTGTCTCTTCTCAAGCAGACCTTGCAACATTTAAGAGAAGTTATTTTATCTGCTAAGCATAAGGAGGAAAGCTTATGAAACTCTTATTTCGCAATCATATCTTTGCCTTACTCAGTCTTTCACGTTTTTTGAATTCCATTGGTGCTGCGATTTACAACCTTGTCTTTGTGGTCTTCGCGGCTAGCATGCCTCACCCTAGTCTGGCAGTTGGGATCGCCAATCTCATTGTTTTCATCCCAGGTCTTTTCACCATTTTCATCGGAATGAAGGCCGATCACACCGCTAAAAAAGCTGACTGGCTGATCCGAATGGGCTTTCTGCAAGCTATCCTTTTCGTCATCATTGCACTGATGACGAAGATTCCGGGTTACCTGGCCTTTTCGATCGTTTGCTTCTTGAATATTGTGTCAGATTGTTTAAGTGATTATCGCGGGGGATTGCAACTTCCCATTATGCAGAAGAACATCCCTAGCGAGGATCTGATGGAAGCCTATTCCTTCAATCAACTGCTTAGTATGGTTTGTTCCATTTCAGGTCAAGCGCTGGGAGTCTGGCTTTTAGCTATCAGTCACCATAACTTTGCACTTGTTGCTTCGATCAATGCCCTGACCTTTCTCCTTTCTTCCACTTGTCTTTTCATCCGACGCAGTCAACTGACCCACGAACCGATTCAAGTGGATTCGAGTAAGAAAGTTTCTTTCCTTCAAGAATGTCGAGACATCTATCGCAATGTCACCACTATCTTTGCAGATGAAGAAGTTCACAACTTTGGGAAACTTCTCCTATCCTTAATTTTCATCAATGCTTTGGGAGGATCCATCTCCGGCATCTATAATTTGCAACTGCTTCACTCCCCCTTCTTTCATTTGAGCTTTAGCCAATCGCTCTTGATCTTAGAAGCAGTAACTATTTTAAGCATGGTCTGGGCTAGCCTGACACCTCACGATTATTTTTCCAAACAAACCCTCCACCATACTCTACTGTGGATTGCAGGTGGTCTGACCATGCTTGGCCTCACAAATACTCTGGTCCACTGGGATATCCTTTCCCTTCTACTCATCACTTTCCTCGGTTATCTTGTTGCAAAAATCAACCCAAAAGTTTCCAGTCTTTTAATGAGTAAATTACCCGCTGAAAAATTAGCTTCTACCTCTAGCTTTTTGGGACTGATGGTCAGCTTTGCCATGCCTCTTGGAACAGCCCTTTTTTCTAGTCTATCTATCTGGAACCTCTCTCTAGCTTGGGGAATCTTTGCCATCCTTGGTTTCACTACCGTCCTCTTGTCTAGCAAATAAAGAGAGTGGGACAGAAATCGGTAATTCGTTAGAATTCGATTTCGTCGTCCCACCTCCGCACAGTTGAGTAGGGCTGTAAAAGCTGATGAAATCAGCGTAGTAGAGCCCACTCAACCACTGCGTCTTGCTCGATAATCCAAAAATGATTAAAAGGCTAGGACTTTTGTCCCAGCCTCTTACTTTACATTTTTCTTAGTCTTTCCACCCGCTCGGCAATGGGTGGGTGGGTATAAAAGAGCTTTTGAAAGCCGGATTCCTTTTTGGGATCGTTGATAAAGAGAGCACTACTTGCACTATCAACTTCTCGCTGCATGGGTGCACTATGATCCAGTTTCAAAAGAGCATTAATCATCCCTTGAGGATTTCGTGTCAATTCGACACTTGAAGCATCCGCTAAAAACTCCCGTTGACGAGAAATGGCTAATTGGACCAAGGTCGCCGCTAATGGAGCTAATACGATAGCAATCAAGGAAAGAATCAGAATAATAATTTCTAAACCACTGCCCCCTTCTCGATCATCATCCCGTCTACGGCCACCGCCCCACCACATCATCCGTCCTCCAATACTAGAAAGCATGGTGATGGCACTAGCAAGGGCAACCGCAATCGTGGAGATGCGGATATCGTAATTGCGAATATGGCTGACTTCGTGTCCAATGACTCCCTCCAATTCCTCACGGTTCATCACAGCTAGAAGACCTGTCGTTGCTGCAACAGCAGCATTTTGAGGATTGGATCCTGTCGCAAATGCATTCATGGATGGATCATCTACAATATAGACCCGAGGCATAGGGATTTGAGCTACCATGGCCATATCTTGGACAATATGGTAGAGTTGAGGGGCTTGCTCTTCCGTCACCTCACGCGCCCCGTTCATCCGCATCACTACCTCTGTCGATTGAAAAATCATACTAATCGCATAGATTCCACCAATAATCAAAGCTAGGATGACACCACCAAGAGAGGAGCCTAACCAGAGGTAGCCAACGGCTGCTCCGATGAGGGCCAAGAGTATGAAAAAAGCAATAAGGAGAATCCAAGTTCTCCTTTTATTGCTTGCAATTTGGTCAAACAGCATATTAGTCTCCTAATCCGCTAAAATCCACCTTTGGTACAGCTTTTTCTTCTTCAGGCACTTGAAGGAATTCAGCTTGTCTGAAGCCAAACATTCCAGCAATCACATTTGTTGGGAAAGTTTCCAATTTCACATTGTAGTTGCTTGTGACACTGTTATACAATTGACGAGCATAAGAAATTTTATTTTCTGTGTTGGTCAATTCTTCTTGCAATTGCATGAAGTTGGTGTTGGCTTTCAAGTCTGGGTAGTTTTCGGCAACCGCAAAGATGCCTGCTACTTGACGTGAAAGAGCATCACTGGCTGCCATTGCTTCTGCAGGTGAAGTAGCTTGAGCCACTTGTTGACGAAGTTGAGTTACTTTTGCTAGTGTATCTCCTTCGTACTTAGCATAGCCTTTAACGGTTTCGATCAAATTTGGAATCAAGTCATTCCGACGTTTCAATTGCACGTCAATTTGACTCCAAGCTTCGCGAGTTTGCATCCGACTTTTCACTAAACCGTTGTACACTCCTACTACCATCAACACAAGGACCACAAGGATCCCAAGAATAATCCAAATCATTTTATTGAATTCCTTTCATTTCTTTCTACCAGTATATCAAATTTCTCTTATTTTGTGGTAAAATAATAGCATGAAACCAGAAGAATTTTATGCCCATTTAGCCGATCTCGGCTACCCATTAACAGATCGTCAAAAAGAGCAATACGAACGCTATTTCGAGCTCCTCGTGGAATGGAACGAAAAGATCAACCTCACTGCCATCACCAAAAAAGACGACATCTATCTCAAGCATTTCTATGATTCTATCGCGCCTATCTTACAGGGATTGATTCAGAATCACCCCATCCGTCTCTTGGATATCGGAGCTGGTGCCGGCTTTCCCAGCCTACCCATGAAGATCCTATTCCCTGAGCTAGATGTGACCATCATTGATTCCCTCAATAAGCGGATCAATTTCCTTCATTTACTGGCTGAAGAATTGGACTTGGATGGAGTTCATTTCTACCATGGGAGGGCTGAGGATTTTGCACAAGACAAGGAGTTTCGTGCCCAATTTGACGTGGTGACCGCTCGCGCTGTTGCCCGCATGCAGGTTCTTTCTGAGCTGACCATTCCTTATCTGAAAGTTGGGGGACGTCTCCTCGCTCTCAAGGCTAGCAATGCTCCAGAAGAGTTGGAGGAAGCTAAAAACGCCCTGAATCTGCTATTTAGCAAGGTTGAAGACAATCTACACTATGAATTGCCTAATGGGGATCCTCGCTACATTACTGTTGTGGAGAAGAAAAAAGAAACCCCCAACAAATACCCAAGAAAAGCAGGCCTGCCCAATAAGCGGCCTTTGTAATAAGATACAAAGGGCCAAGCGGATAAAGTCAAAAAAGGAGTAGGATAAGTTCCCTACTCCTTTTTTATTTTTGTTTCAATTCTGTTCGCAGGGCTTCTTGCTGCTCTTTTGTCAGATGAACGCCCTTACTTGCAACAATGCGACTAGAGACTTTGTTGGCAAAGCTTAAAGCTTTCGCAATGTCTAAACCTTCTAAACGAGCTGCAATAAAAGCGCCTACGTGGCTATCCCCAGCACCCACTGTATCGATGACTTTTGTCGGAATTCCTGCCGCCTTATACCAGTTCCCATCGTAAGCGATTGCTCCTTTTTCTCCCAAGGTGACAATGACCAATTGGCCCGTTCTCTGATACAATCCTTCGACTGCTTGGTGGATCTCTTTACACCCTGAAAATTCTAGTGCTTCGACCTCATTGACGTGGAGAATTGGATGCAGATCATAAATCGCTTCCAGTCGGTCCTTCGGAATCAGGCGTCCTCGTGGTCCTGGTGCAAAGATCACCTTGCCCTCTATTCGCGAAACGGACTGGACTAATTCTAGACCCGTTGACTCCTCAACCTCCAGACCACATAAGTATATGTAATCAAACTTTTCCCTGGCGATTTCTTGTAGCCACTCTGCTTGGAAGCTATACTCCACACCATGGTCCGATAAAAAGGTTCTTTCACCATCAGACTCTACAAAGCAGTAACAGCAACCATTAGCCCCGTCTAATGAGATGGAAGAGGGAATCCCTAATTGCTTTAGTTCTCGCCTAATAAAATCGCCGTAAATCCCAGAACCTATGGGCGAGATAAACTGATAGGGTTGCGATAAAAAATGGAGGATGTTGACGACATTAAAGGCGCATCCCCCAACAGACCATTGTTGGTGATCAATGTGAGCATCGCCTTCTCGATTTGGCAAACGATCCAAATAGATCATCACATCACAAACGGTTGAACCAATAATTAACGCAGCTGCCATCTTCTTCTCCTTACTTTGCCTCCTATTATACCAAAAAGCTTGGAGAAACAGAAAAGAACAACCCATACAACTTATACGGGTTGCTTCTCTTTTTAATCACGGCAAACCGGTTGCGGTCCAAAACTTTGGGAAACTGGCATGATCTCAATTCGGTTGACATTGACATGCTTAGGTTGTTGGAGCAACCAAGCGACAGTGTTGGCAATATCTTCGGGCTGAATAGCATGAGCATCTTTATAAAGGGCTTCTACCCGTTTTTCGTCCCCTTTGAAGCGAACAGAAGAGAACTCCGTTCCTTCGCAGAGTCCAGGTTCGATGTTACTGACACGGATCTTCTTCCCTGCTAAGTCGGCCCGAAGATTGAGGGAGAATTGCTTAACAAAAGCTTTTGACGCCCCATAGATATTGGCACCTGGATAAGGTACTGTTCCTGCTGTAGATCCTAAATTGATAATATAACCATCATTTCGCTGGACCATCTGGGGTAAGATTTTCCTTGTCAGATAGGTCAAGCCAACAATATTGGTCTGGATCATAGTCAGCCAGTCTGATACTTCTGCTTCATAAGCAGGAGCAAGGCCTAGGGCTAAGCCAGCATTATTGACCAAGACATCAATTCTCTCCCAAGAAGCTGGCAAACTAGTAAGTGCATGATCCACCTGAGGGAGATCTGTTACATCCATTTGAAGGGGGTAAAACCCTTCTCCTAACTCTTCTTGAAGGACCTGTAATTTTTCAATGCGTCTAGCCGATCCGATCACGCGGTATCCATCTGCTACTAAGCGACGACAGATCGCTTGACCAAAGCCAGCTGAAGCTCCTGTTACTAAAATCGTTTCTGACATGTGATTACCTCCATGGATTGTAAAAACGCCCTTGATTGAGAAAAATTAACAGAACGCTTAAGATGAGAACAGCCAAAGCAGTTAGAATCATTCCATAATCTTTCCCTTCCATGGCTTGGTATGAATACCAGGTCCGCTTTTTATTTTTACCGAAGCGACGTAATTCCATGGCCGTAGAAATACTGTCAATCCGCTCAAGTGAGCTAAAGATTAAGGGCGAAATGATTTGCAAATTGCCTTTGATTCGCTGAACGAGCTTGGCCTTTTTGGATAACTCCAATCCTCTGGCTTCCTGTGACAATCTGATCGTCTGGTATTCTTCCTGCACGTCTGGAATATAGCGCAGGGTCAAGCTCACTGAATAAGCAATCTTGTAGGACACCCCAATCTGATTGAGACTCGATGCAAATTGACTGGGATGGGTGGTCATCAGGAAAATGAGAGCCAGCGGAATGGTACAAACATACTTCAGAGCTAGATTAAAGAGATAAAAGAGCTCCTGAGAAGTAATGCTGTAGGATCCCCAGCCTTTGATGAGTAATGTTTTTGCTCCATAAATCTCTACCCCGTACTGAGGAGCAAAGAGATAGACCATGAGCACATTCAGAATAGCAAAAACAATAGCAAATCCAAGTACAAAAGAGATATCCCGAAAACGAATGCGGGCAGTAGAGAACAAGGCCAGAGCACCCAGACCAATTCCTAAAAGGAGCCTGGTATCATAACTCAGCATGGCTGCAAGAGAGACTAAAAGAAGAAAGAGCAACTTACTCGCCCCTGAAAGGCGGTGAAGAAAACTACTTCCCTCATGGTAGCCGACTAATCGATGATTCATGGCCTGCTCCTTTCTGTTTCATGTAAAATTGCGTGAGAGCTAAAGGATCAACACCTAAGCGATTGGCCAAGGCAAAAATAGACGTTTCTTTCAAATTGGCCTGGGCTAAAATGTCTGGACGAGTAAACAATTCTGCAGGAGACAGGTCAGCTATGATCCGACCATCTGTCACCACGATTGCCCGGTCCGAATAATCCAGCATGAGCTGCATATCATGGGTAATCATGATAATGGTATGGCCTTTTTGTTGCAAACTATCCAAAAATTCCATGATTTCAGTGTAATTGCGCTGGTCCTGACCTGCTGTCGGCTCATCCAAGACCAACATTTCTGGTCCTAAAACCAGTATAGAGGCGATGGTCACCCGCTTCTTCTGACCATAAGATAGAGCAGAAATCGGCCACTTACGAAATTCGTAGAGACCACAGGTCTTCAAGGCTTGATGGACACGACTTTCAATCTGATCCTCTGGAACATTTCTCAAGCGAAGACCCAGGGCCACCTCGTCAAAAATCATATTGGTCGTGATCATCTGGTTAGGATTTTGCAGGACATAGCCTACGCGCTCTGCCCGCTCCTTGACACTGTCACCCTTGATATCCTCTCCCTTTGAGAAATATGTTCCTTCCGTCTGGATGAAGCCACAAATCGCCTTAGCAAGGGTTGATTTTCCTGCCCCATTTTTACCAACAATGGCCAACCGTTGACCTTTTGGAATGGTTAGAGATAGGTCTTTTAGAATGGGCTGGCCTTCTCGATAGGCAAAGTTCAAATGCCCGAGTTCTAGGATTGTCTCTGCCTCTGCTCCTTTTTCAAAATGAGGACTTGGGATATCCACTGATAAATCCCCAAGTGGTAGTTTTTCTACCTTGTCCAAATGCGCTAGCTCGCTGATATCCTGCCCTAACTGACGAAGAGTCGTTAAATAGAGGGGTTCACGAATCCCATTTTCAGCCAGCAGTGTCGTCCTCAACAACTCATCTGGGCTCCCATTAAAGAGTACTTGCCCTTGATTGATCAAGATGACCCGATCAATGGGACGATAGAGCACATCCTCCAGACGGTGTTCGATAATAATGGTTGTCGTTCCCTGCTCTTCATGAATCTGATCAATCAGATCTATGATATCCTGACCCGATTTTGGATCTAGATTAGCCAGTGGCTCATCAAAGAGCAGGATCGGACTTTCGTCGATCAGGACGCCAGCCAAGCTGACCCGTTGTTTTTGCCCACCGGATAAATCTTGAGGCCGATGGTCCAAGAGCTTGCTCAAATCTAAGCGCTCCGCCCAGGTATGGACCCGGGATTTCATGCTTTCCAGCTCCAGCATATCGTTTTCAAGGGCAAATGCTAAGTCTTCTGCAACACTGAGACCAATAAACTGACCATCTGTATCCTGCAAGACCGTACTGACCAAATGAGATTTCTCATAAATACTGAGATCAAAGGCTTCTTTCCCCTGAATAAGGAATTGCCCACTACTGGTTCCCTTATAGATATTAGGGATAATCCCATTTAAGCACTGGCCAATGGTTGACTTTCCAGAGCCAGATGGCCCGACAATCAGGACCTTTTCCCCCTTATAAATGGTTAAGTTGAGATTTTTCAAAGTTGGCTCAGACTGTGCCTTGTATTGGAAGGAAAAATCCTTCAGTTCAATCATTGCTTCTTTCATTTAGTTTGCCTTTTCCCATAAGAGCGCAAATTGGATGGCTAAATCCGCGATTCGATCCTTGCTATCTAAATCCTCATGACTAGATAAGGTTCGGATATCCCATTTTTCTTCCGAGAGGTGGTCTGCTGCGTAGAAGAAATGGCAGAGCTCAAAGCCCCGAAAAGCCGCTAAAGCTGCCACTGCCGAACATTCCATATCTACACAGATGGCTCCTGCTTCCTTTCGACGCTTCATCTTGTCGATGGTTTCCCGGTAGGGAGCATCGGTTGTCCACACTTTTCCTGACTGATAAGAAACCTTGTGACTGTCCAGAAAAGCTTGGAAGAGAGGAAGGCTTTTCTTATTTACTTCCACTTCATCACTAGCTGGAAGATAGTGATAGCTGGTCCCTTCGTCTCTAAGAGCTGCTGTTGGAATGATGATGGAGGTCGCCTCAATATTTTGGTCCAAAACCCCACAGGTCCCAAAGAGCACTAGTTTTTCCATCCCAAATTGAATCAAATCCTCTATAATCCCTACACAGGAAGCAGCCCCAACTGGTGCATTAAAGACAGCAATCTGTTGGTCTTCAATCGTAATCCCATAGACTAGGACTTCAAAGTTGGCCATGGAAGTTCTTGTAATGACCTCATGTTCATAATTTTCAAGGAGACGCGCAAAAGTTACTCTTGAAAAGCAAGAGATGACTACTTTGGGAAATCCTTCAATTGGTTCGTGTAGGTCTTGTGGGTTGATAATCGCCTGTCGATTGGCATCGAATTCTTCTAACAGCATCTCTGACTTCTCTTTCATTAATTCTACTTCTAGTCCTCTATTATACCATAAAACCGGCCTCTTTCCTTCTAACAAAGGGGCAAGCAACCCCACTTGTTCGCCTTTTGTGATGGGAAACAAAACAGCTGTCCTCCAAAAGATAATAAAGAGGGATACCTCAACCACTGCGTCTACTGTTGACCTCTTTCCTGATGAAAATAGATAACTCCTGCCTCGCTTGTTTATTTCTTGGCTCGGGAAAAATTCGTTTACAAAACGAATTTTTTCTGCTATACTTCTTAGAAGCAAAGGTTTTTAATGTCATCCCGTGAGGTGACAAAGACACAGAATATGAATAATCTGAGGGCCCTTGCTATGCAAAAAAATCATGGGCTCTTTTTTGGTGCCCAAAAGTGAGGTTATTATGAAAGAAGAATCAACTGTTGATTTGCTCCTGGATGTCGACCAAAGTCCGGCACCCCTTAAAGGAATCTTATTAAGTTTCCAACACGTTTTCGCCATGTTTGGGGCAACCATTTTGGTACCACTCATCTTGGGCATGCCCGTATCTGTTGCCCTATTCGCATCAGGTGTTGGGACACTGATCTATATGACTTGTACCGGCTTTAAAGTCCCTGTCTACCTCGGCTCTTCCTTCGCCTTCATCACAGCCATGGCTTTGGCGATGAAGGAAATGGGCGGAAAAGTCGATGCAGCCCAAACAGGGGTTATCCTGACTGGTCTGATTTACGTGCTAGTCGCTGCAGGGGTTAAAGTAGCAGGCACTCGCTGGATTGACAAATTGCTTCCTGCCGTTGTTATTGGACCTATGATCATCGTCATTGGTCTAGGGCTTGCAGGATCAGCCGTTAAGAACGCTGGTTTTGTCGAAGGGGGAGATTGGAAAAATGCACTTGTCGCTGTCGTGACCTTCCTGATCGCTGCCTTCATCAACACCAAAGGAAAAGGTTTCTTCAAAATCATTCCTTTCCTCTTTGCCATTATCGGTGGTTATGTCTTCGCAGTTTGCTTGGGCTTGGTGAACTTTGATCCGGTCCTCAAGGCGAACTGGTTTGAGATTCCTGGTTTTTATCTTCCTTTCAATACGGGTGGGGCCTTCAAACAATACAACTTGTATTTTGGGCCTGAAACCATTGCCATCTTGCCAATCGCTATCGTAACGATTTCAGAACACATCGGTGACCATACGGTACTTAGCCAAATCTGTGGCCGTCAATTCTTAAAACAACCGGGACTTCATCGTACCCTTCTTGGTGACGGGATTGCAACATCTGTATCTGCCTTCCTTGGTGGTCCAGCCAATACCACTTACGGTGAAAATACAGGCGTTATTGGGATGACTCGCATCGCTTCTGTTTCCGTTATCCGAAATGCAGCCTTGATCGCTATTTCCTTGAGCTTCCTTGGTAAATTTACTGCTCTCATTTCTACCATTCCAAACTCTGTTCTCGGTGGCATGTCTATCCTTCTCTACGGGGTTATCGCAAGTAATGGTTTGAAAGTCTTGATCAAAGAACGCGTTGACTTCAGCTTGATGCGTAACTTGATTATTGCAAGTGCTATGTTGGTTCTTGGACTTGGTGGAGCAATTCTGAAACTTGGTCCAGTGACCCTATCAGGAACAGCCCTCTCAGCTATGACAGGAATCATCCTTAACTTGATCTTGCCACATGAATCAAACTAAAAGAAAAAGTTCTCAACACTGAGAACTTTTTTTATTAGAGTTGGGCCAATTGCAACAAGCGTTCTTTGGACAATTTTTTGATTTCAATTTGATTGGCATCTAGAAGCTGATATTCATTCGGCTCTAAGGCTTCTATGAGTGCCTTCAAAGGAACGGAAGCAAGTGGATGGTAATTTTCTTGCTTGTCAGGATCTCCATCGATCGCTACCAAAAGAACCCGCCAATCACTCACACCCGCCAAGCCCACAATTTCTACATATTCTGCAGGAACATGTGGTCGGCGTGGCAAGACGGTATCTGTCTCTTCTGTCAAGCTATAGCTAGCTAAGAAGTCTCTTGTCTCCTCCTGTTGGTAAAAACGGACTTGACTAAAATAAGCAGCACTGTATTGAATCTTCTTGATAAAGGCAGAGTAGGCTTCTAGTGGGTGAACATGGTTCAAGACTTCCTGAACGGTCTCCCTATCTAAATAAACTGGATGGGCGAAGCCTTGTACTTCAAACTCTTCTAGATCTTTTTCCTTCGTCAGATTCCCAAGTGTTTCTAGGATAATGACTTCGTAATCAAAATGGAAAATAGAATCTGGACTATAGTTCCCGCCTTCGCTGGATGTGATCTCTGTTCCCAATAGCTCAGCTAGACGACTCATCCATCGAAGAGCCAACTGCCAATCTTCCTCAATGGCGAAAGGTGAAACTAGGATTTGATAAGCGTTTTCCGCATCAACATAGCGTAATTGCAAGGGAAGACCACTCTTACCAAATAGGATACAGTTCAGGCTTTCAAAATCATTCAAGGAACGATGCAAGCTACTGGGGTCATAGTTGTAACTGATCAAACCTTCCACTAATTTGAGGACTTCATTAGCTGCGAGTACTTTCTGATAGCCAAACAAGCTCTTTTTATTCTTGATTGAAAACACAATAGTCATTTGTTTGCTCCTTTGTGAAATCGCTTACTTAGAGTATAGCATAATTTTCAATCAATTTCCATATAAAAACAGCCTGAGCTTTCAGACTGTTTTTTTCTCTTATGCAAGCTCTCCATCAAGTGTCTCACCGATAGCGGCCAAACGCTCAGCAACCTCTGCTTGTGACAAGTTGTGTTCTTCTACATAGCGATTGCGTGGATGAACACGACACTCATGGGAGCAGCCACGGAGGTACTTGTCTTCGTTTTCTTCTGAAGTCAAGATGCGACGGTTACAGAAAGGATTTCCACAGTTGACATAGCGTTCACATGGTGTTCCATCAAACCAATCTTTTCCGACAACACTTGGATCAACATGGTTAACATCGACTGCGATCCGCTCGTCAAAGACGTACATTTTCCCATCCCACAATTCTCCTTGAACTTCTGGGTCTTTTCCGTAAGTGGCGATTCCTCCATGCAATTGGCCGACATCTTTGTAGCCTTCACGCACCATCCAGCCTGAGAATTTCTCACAACGGACTCCACCCGTACAGTATACGACCACACGCTTGTCCATGAATTTTTCCTTGTTATCACGGACCCATTGTGGCAACTCACGGAAGTTGCGGATATCTGGACGAATAGCCCCACGGAAGTGTCCAAGGTCGTACTCGTAGTCGTTACGAGTATCAAGGACAACGGTATCCTCGTCTAGAAGAGCTTCTTTAAATTCTTTTGGTGACAAGTAAGCGCCTGTTGTTTCAAGAGGATTGATGTCGTTATCAAAGTTATCATCCTCTAATCCAAGGTGGACAATCTCTTTCTTATAGCGGACGAACATCTTCTTGAAGGCTTGCTCTTCTTCCTCATCCATCTTGAACCAGAGGTCTTCCATACCCGGAAGGCTGTGAACGTAGTCCATGTATTTTTGCGTCGTTTCGTAATCACCAGAAACGGTTCCGTTGATTCCTTCGTCAGCAACTAGGATACGGCCCTTGAGCCCGATTGATTTACAGAAAGCCAAGTGATCAGCCGCAAATTGTTCTGCATTTTCGATGGGAACATATTTATAGTAAAGTAAAACACGAATAGGTTTTGCCATAAGATTCTCTTTTCTAAGATTAAATTATCAGAATTTTTCATTCAACTATACCAGTATACTCTCCCCAGAAAACGAATGCAATTTATTTGACTGAAAAATAAAAGCCTGGGGTTCCAGACTTTTACACGATGAAACCAAGATTTCAACTTCCTACTCTTCCTTTTCCAACTGATCCAGATAGGCGTCATAGCGTTTTTTCTCTACTTTTGCAAGCAGCATCACAACAGCATTCACACCCCCTACAATTGGGAAATTCAGTAAAAAGGTAATAGGAAGTACGAGCAAGAATTTTGAATGAAAAGGATTATGGTGATAGACAGCTTGGTTTAATTGATAATTCTGAGCCCAAATGAATAAGGAAAGAATAGAGGTCACTACTACCATACCAGTTAGATTGAAGTAGCTATAGATGATAAACCGTACACCCAATCGTTGACATCGAACCGAATAATACAATCCTGACACAATGAGTAGACTTACGACCATGATTGGACTCAGACCGACCTGAGAAGTAAATATAGACCCCACACTAAAAACGGTTAAGGCAAGAAACAGAAAACCAGCCGTCTCCGCACCAGCTTTATTGGCCAGTCCTTCCTCTCGTTCATCTATGATTTGTTTGTTCATCAAGTGTACTCTCATCTATTCCTCCTCTAATTCTGCCTCGATCTTCTTCTGTTTTTTCCGATTGATAAGTCCTAGTGGTTTCTCTAACAGATAAGTCAAAAGGGCAAAGACGAAAATGGCAAGGACAATTTTGAGCAGATACTTGGGACTGAACATAAAGCTCATCGTTTCCCGCTTCCCAATTACATCCGTTACGATCACAAATATGGCAAATAAAATTCCTGAGCCAAGGCGGCTCAACCAGCTATCTCTTTCTAACATATCTCGAATGTCAATCCCTGAACTGATCCTTCTTACAAGGGCATAAGCCCCCATGGCAATCAAGAGAATAAGTTCGGGCATATAGGCTACTAGGGTTAAGTCCAGAATACTAGCTTTCACAAGGACAGATAGGGCAATAAAGCAAGTCATTCCTAGAACAAGTTCCCCTGCAATTTTTCCATCAACCAGCATGGTCCGTTCATCTTTTACAATTGGTTCTTTCTTTTGTTTCATATGATTCCTCTTTCTATGTTAAAACTGTTATTCCCAGAACAGTTGATCCAGCGTCTTATCCAAGGTCTTACAAATGGCTAGGCAGAGGCTGAGGGTCGGATTGTACTTCCCTGCCTCAATCAGACCAATGGTCTGGCGTGTCACTCCGATGGCATCTGCAAGATCCCCCTGGGTCATATCATGCTCGACCCGAGCCATTTTTAATTTGAGATTTTTCGCCACATGCTTTTCCTTTCTTGTTTTTATAGATACATTATACACTATATTTTCTATTTTGCAATATATATATTACATTTTGTAAAAAATATTTTTTGATAAACAAAAAAGCCTGGTTTCCCAGACTTTCTCTTCTTATTTATGATTAATCTTTAGACAAACTTCCGTCTTTTGTTTGGGTACGAGCATAGGCAATCAAGAGAAGAGAACCTGCAATAGCTACCACTAAAGCATTGACAGAACCTGCTACAACACCTTGTAGGAAGACTTTATTTGGATTATCGTGGTAGATCAAGACATCCCCAACCGGAGCAATCAATCCCCAAATTACAAGATTGGCTACAATTTGAACGACGTTAAAGACGAGCAATTCTTTCTTGGTCACTTCTCCTTTGAGGTCACCGATTTGTTTGCGGAAGAGACCAACAAAGAGTCCAAACAAACCACTTGAAATGATCCAAGTCCACCAAAGACCACCTGACATAGCGTCCTTAATAGCATGACCGATTATGCCCATTAAGAAACCAACAATCGGACCAAAGATCACACTAAAGAGGGCTTGAAGAGCAAATTGCAACTGAATGTTTGTATTTGGAGCTGGCGCTGGAATTGGGATCATCGCAATGACCACAAAGAGGGCTGCTCCAACCCCGATGGCTACAACATCCTTAATTGAAAAAACTTGTTTTTGTTTCATATTTTATCTCCTATTAATTTTCCATTTTTCTAATTTCGATATGCCAAGAAGCCCCAACTCCTACATTATAGGCCTTAGCAAAGGATCCCTGGTTGATGGCAAGGCCAACACGATAGAGGGAATTGATATAGAGGATTGGCTGTCCAATCCGCACATCGGCGAAAGACTTGCCGTAAGTTACTTGATTTTGATAAACCAGCATGTCATTGTTATAGATGGTCACTTCAAAGCGTTCCCCAAATTCAGGTTCCAAATGATTGAATTCTTCCCGAGTAATCGACGTCCAGAGAGAACCAAAGCGCACATCGAGAATATCGACTGCTCCTTTAACTAAGTTCTCTTCAATGATGGTCTCCACCACTGGAATTTCCACAATGTGTTCGACACTGAGTTCTGGACCTACTTCCTCAAAGCTGATATGGCCACTGGCTAACTTAGCTCCTGTATAGGCATAGACATCACGCCCGTGGAAGGTATAAGAAAACTCTGTATTGGCCCGACGGTTCTTCACCTCTGAAATCTCACGGATAGCAACAATCCCTACATGTTTTTTGATGAAAGAGAGGGTCCCATTATCGGGAGTCACAATGTATTGATTCTTAGAAGTTTTAGCTACCACACTCTTTCGTTTGGAACCGACCCCCGGATCGACCACCGAAACAAAGGTTGTCCCTTCCGGCCAGTAGTCTACCGTCTGAAAGAGGCGGTAACTTCCTTCAAAAATATTGTAAGGGGTAATGTCATGGGTCAAGTGGTGAATCTTGAGGGTTGGCGATTCCTCTAAAGCAACCCCAATCATAGCAGAGACAGCCCCATCCACCAGACCAAAGTCTGACTGAAGGACTAGTAAATTATTGTGCATATTTCTTCTCCATCATATCATTTTCTATCTAGCTTTTGATAGACCAAAGATCCAAGAAGATAACCTACCAGAGCTCCAAGAAGAAGGGTCAGTAAAAACCAGCTCACCGTTCCCATATTCGACGGTACCATAACGCGTTCGATATAATCCATCGACTTCCCACGGGCTAGTAAAGAAGCACGGTAACTAGCTGGTTGGAACCACATCATAACGATAGGCCCTGTCGTCGTAAAGGAAAAGAGGAGGAAGGAAAGCGCATTGCCCAGCTTCGACTGATAGTGGCCACGTGCTGCGACCAATTCAGCTAAGAGGCCTCCAACAAGAGCAGGAAGAAAAGCTCCGGCCCCATGACGAGTGAAAAGGAAAAAAGCACCAATCACAAGAGCGACTACTAGAATGGCTCCTGTTCGTTGAATTTTTTCAACATAAACTCGATAGATCCCTCCACCCACTAGGGCAGAGAAGGCTGGAGCATAAAACATGTTGCCTCGATGATCAACCAGACTTCCAAGCAGGACGCCTAAGCCAATAGCAAGAAAATACAAGCCTGCAAAGGCTGCTACCTGCTTAAACTGATGTTTCTGTATTATTTTCATGTACCTATCCCATCCTTACCGGTGGCTAATTTTCTTGGATAGGAAATCGCCCATAAATTGGACCAGCACAATGAGGATCAAAATTAATAAGGTCGCCACAAAGATGACATCATTGTTAAACATATTTTTACCATAGTTGATGGCCAAGGTTCCCAATCCTCCTGCCCCAACGGCACCTGCCATGGCTGTTTCCCCGATCAAGGAAATGATGGTCACGGTTGTCACACGGATCAAATCTGGAAGGCCCTCACGAAGGTAAACTCCGACGATATCCCAGAAAGTGGCCCCACTGGCTTGAGCCGCTTCAATCACACCGCCATCCAATTCAGATAAGACCACTTGGACTTGGCGGGCAAAGAAAGGAAAGACTGCTAAGGAAAGTGGAACAAGGGCCGCAGTTGGACCGATCGTATTTTTCAAAAGCAAGTAAGTCAATGGATTAATAAAGGCTAACAAGATAATGAAGGGAATGGCACGGAACAATGAAGTAATCTTATCCAAAATTTGGAAAACGATTCGATTTTCGATGACCCCCCCCGGACGAGTCAAGACTAATAAAAGTCCTGTTACCAATCCTAAAAATCCTCCGATGAGAAAGGAAATAACGGTCATATAAAGAGTCAAGTAAATAGCGGTTCCCCATCCATATTGGCCAGACCACCCTAATTTATAAACATTTGGTAAATATGTTTGAATTAACTGGATCATGCTTTTCTCCCATCTTTCACAATAGTCACGGAAACTCCTGCATTTTCTAACTCAGCTTTGGCCGTTTCCAGATTTTGAGTTTCACCTGATAAGATGACCACCAACTCTCCAACAGGCGTGTTATCAAGGATCTCGATATTCCCAAATAAAATGTTGGCAGATACTTGGTACTGCTTGTAAATATCATTGATGATCGCTGTATCTGTTACAGAACCTGCATACTTGAGATGCGCTAAAATCGAATCATCTGGCAAGTTCTTAACAATCGCTTGTTGGTTGATTTTCACCATGGCTTCATCGATTCCTGTTGCAACAGTGATAAAGTCTTGGGTCAAGGCATTTTTCGGATTCGAGAAGATATCTAAAACAGATCCTTCTTCGATCAATTCGCCATTTTGCATCACGGCTACGCGATTGGCAATGTCTTTGACAATTTGCATCTCATGGGTGATCAAGACAATGGTTAAGCCTAGTTTTTTATTCAATTCTTGCAATAAAGCTAGAATTTGTTTGGTCGTCTTCGGATCCAGGGCTGAAGTTGACTCATCTGAGATCAAGATTTTTGGATCGTTGGCAAGGGCACGCGCAATCGCTACCCGTTGCTTTTGACCACCAGACAATTGGGCTGGGTAATTTCCTGCACGGTCAGCTAGACCGACTAGTTCCAACAATTTCGCCACTTTCTCATTCTTTTGTTCTTTGTTCAATTTAGAATGTTTAAGAGCGAAGGTAACATTTTCTGCGACAGTCATTTGAGCCATCAAGTTGAAGTGTTGGAAGATCATCCCGATATCCCGACGTTTCTCTCTTAGGGCAGCTGGTTTCAAAGTTACTTGATTTTGGTAGATCACATCTCCATCCACAGTGATGGTTCCGGTGCTAGGCACTTGCAAGAGATTGATCACCCGAACCAAGGTAGATTTTCCGGCTCCGGAATAACCTACAATCCCATAGATATCGCCTTCATTGATCTGAATGGTCACATCTTTGACAGCTTGAATCTGACGTTTCTTTTGCTGGAAGGTCACATCAATGTGGTCCAGCTGAATCATTGCTTTACTCATAACTTGCTATTAACTCCTTTATCAATTCAATATGGGTGTAATAATCGGCGATTTTCACATTTTCATCGCCCCCATGGTCACGGCTATTGGCATTACCAATTCCGAAGGCTGCCATAGGTACCTGCAAAGCCTCAAATACTGTATGCATTGGTCCTGTTCCCGCTGTTGTTGGAAGAACTGAAACCCCTTCTCTATAGAAATCTTTGGCTAGCCGAATGACATTTAAAATCGAAGGGGCACTCATATCACTTCGGTAACTCATTTCACCGAGAGTGTAGACCAATTCGACCTGATCATAGCCATTTTTCTTCAATTGTTGCTTGATCTTTTCTAAGACATCTTTGGGATCTAGTCCTGGAACCAAGCGCACCTCCATCTTGGCACGCGCCTCTGCTGGAAGAATCGTTTTGACACCTTGACCTTGGTAACCAGAACCAAAACCTTCAATATTCAAGGCTGGTTCAAAATAGAAACGGCGCAAGAATTCTTTCCGGTCTTCCTTCAAGACGGGGAGAGTAAGACCATAGGTTTCTGCAACATCTTCTGGGCCTTTGTTGGCATATTGTTCAATCAAAGCGAGCTCGCGTTCATTGGGTTCTTGAATCTGATCGTAAATCCCATCCACCAAGATTCGACCTTCTTTGTCACGTAGACTTGCAATGGCATTTAACAAATACCAGGAAGCAGAGTCTACGACACCACCATAGCTGGAATGGATATCCACTTCTGCACTCTTCACCACCATATCAAAGGTGACGATCCCTTTGCTACCACCAGAAATTTCCAACTGACCCTGATGATTTCGGGTACCTTGTTCCCAAACTAGGAGGTCTGCCCCACGCAAGTGTTTTTTATGTTTAGCTAAGTATTTATCCAAGTCAGTCGATGCAGACTCCTCTGCCCCTTCGATGATAAAGGTGATATTGACTGGCAAATCGCCACTTTCACGAATGTATTTTCGAAGAGCTGTGAGACGAGCTGTGATATGTCCCTTGTCATCATCAACCCCTCGACCGTACATGGTCCCGTAATGAACCGATAAGGTAAAAGGATCTCCCGTCCAAGGTTGGTCTCCATCCGCTGGTACTGTATCATAGTGGTTATAAAAGATGATGGTTTTTGCGTCTGGATTTGGGGAGAAAAATTTGGCAATCACAAAAGGGGCTGTGTAGCTATCATCAACTTCGACTTTGGCTCCTGCAGCTGTAAAAATTTCCCCCAAATAGTTGGCCACTTCCTTGAGACCTACTTGTTGAGCAAAGATGGATTTTTTTGAAATCAAGGTTCGCAACACTTCAAAATAATGTTGTGCGACCTCATCATTTTCAAATTTACGAATTTGTTCCGCTTCTGTTGCAAAAGGCATGCATTCCTCCTAATACACGATAAGAGGTAGAGAATTGCTTCTCCACCTCCTTCATACACTTGAGATCGAATCTTAGAAGACTGGTTGGTCCATTCCTTCTGAAGATTCTTCGATCGCTTTTTTCACATTGTCTTTGTGATAGGCATCGATGATTTCTTTGATTGCTTTTGCTTTGTCAGATTTTTCCCAATCTTTCTTAGCAGCAATCAAATTGTACCATTGTTTTGAGTTGTTGTCTTTCTTTTCAACATAGATCGCTTTTTTGAAGTCAACCCCTGCTTCACGAACGAAGGTATTGTTGATGACTGCAGCATCTACTGAAGGAAGAGCAGAAGGCGTTTGAGAAGCATCCAATTCAGAAATCTTCAAATCTTTTGGATTTTCTTTGATGTTTGATACGTTTGCCAATTGTCCATCTTTGGTATCCAATTTAATCAAACCTGCTGATTGCAAGACATACAAGGCACGGCTTTCATTTGTTGGGTCATTTGGTACGGCAATGGTTCCACCTTTTGGAATTTCTTTGATAGAAGTGTATTTATTTTTACCGTTTTCTGTACCAGAGTAGAGACGGATTGGAGCAATGTAAGTATCCGCTACAGAGACAAGCGCATCATCATTTTTAGAATTCCAGTTATCCAAGAAGTTGTGGTGTTGGAAAGCATTGATATCTACACTACCATCTTTTACAGCCACGTTTGGTTGTGAGTAATCTGTAAATTGGGTGAATTCCAATTTGATGCCTTTTCCTTTGAGGTTTTCTTCGACTGCATCCCAACGAGCTTTTTCAGTGTCGCTCAAAGTTATGACACCCACTTTAACTGTTGTTTCGCCATCTTTGCTAGATGATTTTGAAGAACCACATGCTGCAAGAGCAACTGTTGCGACAGCTGCAAGAGCTGTTAAACCAAGAATTTTTTTCAATTTCATTTTAAAATCTCCTTTAAATAAATATTATTCTTTAATATCTTTTGCTTCTGGTAGGTAAGAACCACCGAAGTATTTTTTAGACAATTTTTCAAGGGTTCCATTGTCATAGAGTTCTTTGATGCGTTTGTTGACAAATTTTTGAAGGTCTTTATCCTCTTTTGCAATAATTGGATAAACATAAGGTTGTTGGTCGCTTGGAAGCTCGATAACCTTCAAGTTGTCATAGCCTTGATCACGAATGATGGTATCTACAGAAATCCGTTCGAAGATCTTGTAATCGGTACGACCATCCGCTAGATTGGCCATGATGGTTTGAATCGTTCCATCTGTGTATTGCAAGTCAGTTGGATTATCTGAATGTTTTTTATTGTAATCTTCTAATTGTTTAGCAGTAGATGTTCCTTGAACAACTTCTGTTTTCTTGCCACCAATATCATCCAAAGATTTAATAGAAGAATCTTTTGGTACGACCAATACTAGTGGATTACGAGCATATGGATTTGGATAGAGGTATTTTTCTTCCCGCTCTTTTGAGTAGCTGATGTTGTTGGCACCGATTTGGAAACGGTCACTATCTAAGCCAGCAAAGACTGAAGACCACTCTGTCTTGTTAAAGTTCACTTCGTATTTATCTGAACCTTTAAAGATTTCACGCAATACTTCGATCTCATAACCAGTTAGCTTGCCGTCTTTTTCTTCATAAGAGAAGGGTTTGGTTGTTCCAACCGTCCCAACTTCAATGGTTTTCTTCCCACTGGCTGATTTGCCAGATGAACATGCTACTAAAGCACTGGTTGCAAGGACTGCAACTAATCCTAAAGCAGAATACTTAATCATTTTTTTTAGATTCATAGGATCTCCTTTTTGGTTTCAGGCACATAAAACACCATTTTAAAAGTATTTTTTTATTTTATCAAAAAAGCATTCACTTGCCTAATATATATTTTTTATGGAGGTGATAGTTTTTCTTTATCACACTTATTTTTCTTTGAAATACCGCAATAAAGCTTGCGCATTTTCAACATAATAGGGAACCGACACCTGAAAGGCTGCATCATCGATGGTCATGTGATCATGATGGAGGTCTGGCGCATCCGGATCTCCATTTGAACCGATAAAGGCAAAGACTCCAGGAATTCGTTCTTGGTAAAAGGCGAAGTCTTCTCCAGCTGTAGATGGATTTGCTGGAAGCACCTCAGCCAAGTCTTGTGAAGCTTCCCAAACGACTTTGGTCAATTCCTCATCATTAAAGGTAACAGGCGGGGTCACTCCCCACTCAAAAGCCACATCCACTTCCAGACTTTTTGCTATATGACGAATGATCGAAATAAAATGTTCCTTCAACTCTCTTTGCACACTCGGATTAAAGGAGCGAATCGTTCCTTCAAAATAGCCTGATTTTGGGAGTACATTCCAGGTTGAACCCACATCTAGATGCGTAATCGATAAAACAGCTGTTTCAAAGGGAGAAATGGTCCGTGAAATTAATAATTGTACATTCTGAACCATGGTTGTGACGGCTGTTACCGTATCAACTCCCAAATCCGGTCTCGCAGCATGGCTACTAACCCCTGTTACAGTGACCTTAAATTTCTCTACCCCTGCCATCATAGCTCCAGCATTCAAAGCAAGTTGTCCTGCTTTTAGCTGAGGCATATTATGAAAACCAATAATTCCTTGAACATCCTCCAACAGTCCTGTTGCTAGAACATCAGAAGCACCTTCTGAAATTTCTTCTGCCGGTTGAAAGATCAAGCGTATTGTTCCTTCCAGCTGGTCTTCCTTTTCCTTGAGAAGAGCTGCTGCTCCTAGAAGACTGGTTTGATGAAAATCGTGACCACAAGCATGCATGACACCCGGATGTTGACTTTGGTAGGGAAGATTCGTTTGTTCCAAAATCGGAAGGGCGTCGATATCTGCACGTAGCGCCACCACTGGTTGGCCGGACCCAATTTCTGCAATCAGACCAGTTTTTAACCCACTCTCTAAAATACGAATCCCCAACTCTTCCAAACGTTCCCTTAGAAAGGCGGTTGTCTGGTATTCTTGACCAGACAATTCAGGGTGTTGGTGGATATAGTGGCGAATCTCTGCTAACTCTTCATAAGAAAAAGACACAAGCCTTCATCTCCTTTCAAACTTAAAATTATTCTATCACTAATAGGTGTTTCCGTCTAATTCCTGTTTCTTGGGTTTTGATATAGTTTCAAACTATAGATAAAAACACTCCTAGATTCACGTTCTAGGAGTGCCAACTTCCGCATTAAGAAAGATTTCCCTCGAATTTTTCCATAAAGCTATCACTATTATAGGCTTTTTCCACTTCCCATTTGCCATCTTTCTTAACAAAGGTCAACTGGTAGTCGTACCGATCCGGCGTCGTCAAGGGACGATCTGCAAGAGAAGCCATCATTTCCTCTCTATAGGCTTTGTTTTGAGCCTGATTGGCCTCAATGATACTCGAATAATCTTTCCGATGTTCTTGATAGAAGGTCTGCATGTGGTTTAAGATCGTCTTTTCCATGCTGACAGTCTCAGGATTTAGACTAATGACCACCTTGTCCGGGAGATATTGTTTAACCTTATAGGTTAATTTAGCGCGCTTTGCATTTTCCTTTTCATAAGCATCGATAAACTGGGTCACTTCTTCTTCTGGGAATTGGTAATCATGCAATTGACGGGTAAAATCAGCTGCAAATTTTGCACGGAAATCACTGGCTTCCTTTTTCAAATCAGTTCCCAAAACAAAAGCATCATCCTTTTTGACCTTTCGTTGGCCACTAAAGTAAACTTGATTGATGTATTCATCAGCTAGAAGGGTGGAAGCTTCCACCTTGTCCTCATATTGAGAAGAATCCACCGCAAATTTTAGAGGCTTCGTTTTTTTATCAGAGCTATAGGTTTTTCGTTCATACTGCACTTCGTATTTTTTGCCTTTTTCGACTGGAAAGACGATATAGCCGGTTAATTTTTTATCCTGGGCCAACTGATCACTCTTAAGCAATTGGAAGGCTTCCGTTTGGTCATAAATTCCTGACTGCAATTTGACCTTGTTATTCTCCGCATCGTAAATGGTGATATCTGAATCTGACACGTTGATAGATTCTTTGGAAACATTCTTAAATTCTAATTGAAGGGCCAAATAAGTGCCGTCTTCTGAGTCATTGAGGACAGGCGGTTTAATGTATTGCCCTCCTTTTAGGCTCAGCTCTACTTGACCGTCAGATGCTGAGCTTTTTGCTGCTTTTTCCGTCTTTGATTGCTGCGAATTTGTCTTTTGAGCAGTGGTGCCACAAGCTGCTAGAGTCAAAGTCGCTACAGCAAATAGGATCCATTTAAAAATCTTTTTCATCCTTATCTCCTTAAAAAAGTTTTGTTCTATTTTAACATCTTTTTCCATCTATGTATACGCTATCTAGTGATATCTACCTCCACAAGGAACCCTGATCAGAAAAAGGCTGAGACTTCCGTCTCAACCTTCTGATTTCTATAATAAGGATCCTTTTCGGCCTTCTTTACAAGATTCCTTTTTCTTTTTGAATCAAGAGATCCTTGAGGGAGATCAAGAGAACAGCTAGAAGAATCATGGCCATTCCAATCACATCAACCATAAAAAAATGCTCCTTCATAATGACAAAGGCAAAGAATACTGCCGAAATAGGCTCAAAGGAAGCCAGCAAACTTCCTTTAACGGCTCCGACCAAAGAGGTGCCTTTCAAAAAAGCTGTATAGGCAAAAATCGTCCCAATAACCACCAAGCCAAAAAGGGCCATCCAGGTATCGAGTCTGTAGTTTCCAGAAGAAGAGAGAAGGCCACTAAAAGGGAGCATTAGGATTCCTGGAATCGCCATCCCAACTCCAATCACCAGCATACTTCCCCATTTTTGAATCAAGTTCAGAGGTAGAATGATATAAAGGGCATAGGCAAAGGCAGACACCACTCCCCAAGCTAAACCTTTGGGATTGATGGCCAGGTGGTTGAGCTGACCATGTGTTGCAATTAAGAATGTGCCTCCAATCGCTAAAAGCATCGAAACTACTTCCGCTAGTGTAGGGGCCACCCTATCCTTGACACAGGTATAGGCTAAAATTCCCACTGGACAGAGATACTGTAACACCGTAGCTGTCCCAGCATTGGATTCAGCAATCGCCTCTAAATAGGTCAGCTGAGTCAATAACAATCCTAAAAAGGCAAAAACAAGGAGGGGAAGGTAGGAAGATTTATCTTTGACAAAGGCCAAAAACTTCTCCTTGTCTGCAACGTAGGAAAGAATAATGAGGATAATACCAGAAAACAGCAAACGAAGATTTGTTAACCCAATAGCCGAAAATCCATGAACCATTAAATATTGCCCGCTAACTCCGGATAGTCCCCAAGCAATTCCCGCTATTAAAGTAATCAGAGTCCCTTTTAGAGTTGTAGACATACTGCCTCCACAAATATTTTTTACATCCTAATTGTAACATAAAAATCAGCCCAAATGGGCTGATTTACTGTAGGTTTTAAAAAGTATTTTTAAGGCCCAATATAGAAGATTTTAATCTTCTTTTCTCCCCTTCTTTTTCATTCCAAATCCGAGACTGCCTAAGAGAAGAAGCCCAGCCAGGCTAGTAAGGTTGGAACTGGTTTCTCCTGTTGCAGGAAGCGAGCGAGAAGGACTTGTTTCTTCTCCATGTTCAACTGACCCGGAGTCAGGATGAGGAGCTAAAACTTGAACCTCTGTCTCCCCTTTCTTTTGAGCAAGGAGTTGTGGCGTCGGTTTAGCAGTTTGTGAAGGAAGGACTTTGTCTGGAGATGGAGTTGCCGGTGTATGGTATTCAGGTCGATCCGAAAGTGCTGGATTTTCAGCTTCTTCCTTAGTAGACAAACGCAAGACAGTTGCTGTCAAAGCATCCAGTCGAAGTCCTTTTTCTGTCCAAGAGATTCCTTTTGGATCAGTTAGATTGCTAATACCTGCGCGTTCCCCATCCACTAGAACATCCGCATTTCTAAAGCGTTCTAGGTCAGTTCCTAGAGCAAAGTCACGCGCCTTAGTATCTGCATTGACCAACACCAAGTATACTTCCCCATTGCTTGCAGTGATTTGGTAGCCAATCACCTGATCCTCTTCTTCGACTCCATTCTCACCTGGAATCGTCAAGAGCTTGACGCGACTCTTCACTTCATCCATATTATCCATCCGGAAGGCATCTGTTGACTTACGAAGGGCAATCAATCCTTTGGTGAAGGCGCGAGAGCGCGTATTCTCTGGATAGAGGGCTTCATTGGTTGCTTTTCCCCAATCAAAGTGGTTGATGGCATCACTTGAGTCATAGGAATCATGGATAAAGTAAGGGTAGTCAAATGGTTTTCCATTTTCATCGACCAACAAATGAGATTTGTTTGGAACCTTGTCATCGGAAACAGGCGTGCGGTAAGCTGGATCCTTGAACTGCTTGGTCCGACCATATTCTTGACCAGAATGAAGGAACGGTGTTCCTTGAGCTGTCAAGACAAGCAGATTTCCGAGACGCAAGCGACGATGAATCTCTGCATTATTGGCTGGGATGCTAGGGTCCTTCTTGATCGACTGAGCGATAATATCAAAGAGGGTCAAGTTATCATGGGCTGCAATGTATTGGATAACATCACCTGGACTATCTGCCTCAAAGTTGGTTGGTTGTGCGATGAGATTCTTAAAGATAGTCGCAATTTTCCGTTTTCCATTGGTGATAAAGGAAGGTTGTCCCTCATTTGGATAGCCAGATTTTAGATTGTTTCGAACATCATCCGAGAATACGGCAACGGTATCTGTTTTCTTCATCCAGGATTGGTCTGCTGGTTGTACAGGACTGTTTTCATCACCTGCATAGGTCACCCAGCCTTCTCCCAACATGATGAGATTTGGGTTGAGTGCACGGGCCGCCTTATAAGCTTCTTCGATCGAGGCCGCATCATGGTCTCCCATCATGTCAAATCGGAAACCATCCACCTTATATGTATCCACTAAATACTTGATCGAATCGACCAAGACCCGTTTGGACATGTAGTGGGTTGTTCCCAAGCGTCCACCACCAAAGCTTGTCCTAGGCGTACCGTCCGCATCCATGAAATGATAGTAATTCGGCTCGATATCCTCAAAGATGTCCACATTAGCTGTGTGGTTATAGACAACGTCTAGTACCACTCCCATTCCACGTTTGTGGATTTCATTGACCAAATTCTTGAATTCTTCAATCCGTTTTTGAGGATTGCTTGGATCTGTTGAATACATCCCTGACAAGGCGAAGTAGTTCTGTGGATCATAGCCCCAGTTGTAGTTGCTATTGCTTGATGTATACTCTAACAAGCGCTCGCTATTTTTTAATTCATTGACATGGTAATAAGACAGAACTGGTAAGAGTTGAACGTGCGTTACACCAAGATCTTTGAGGTAATCCAATTTTTCAACAAAGGAAGCAAAGGTCCCAAACTGGCTCTTAAGCTCTGACGCCAAAGCCGGATCAGAAGTGAAGTCGCGGACATGGGCTTCATAGATGATGGCATCTTCCCGTTTCTTGAAGTTTGGAATGGACGCATAGGTTAAGTCACTCGGACCTAATTTACTTGGATCTACAAAGGCTGCTTTAGCTACCTTATGGACATCATCTGTCTTGGCCAATTCACTATTCCAAGCTGCTAACGATTTGGCATAAGGATCAAGGACTGTGAAGGTTTTCCCTTGGCGTTCAATTTCATACTGGTAGAAATAGCCCGTATAATCTTGGATATCCAGCCCTGAATCAGCAGAAAGGGTCTGCTTCCAAGTACCTCTCTCCCCTTTTTCTAAAGCCACACGGCCAACTAGTTTTTCAGAATCATTCTTATCATAGACGACAACGGATACTTTATCCGCACTTGGTGACCAGAGGGTGAGATCAACCTTCTTCCCTGCTTCATGAAGATGAGCTCCGAGAGTTCCATCATAGCTATAAGCTTCATCCTTGAGGCGCCAGTTCATTTTGGTTGTAAAGCGGTCATTGTCGTATTGAACCGTATAGGATTGATCAACCTGAGAGAAATCCCCTGTATAGGTTACTTTCTTCCCTGCTTCATCTAAAAGAAGGTCCGAGATGGTAACTGAATTGCCCTGAGCATCCGTGATCTTGGTCCGCTTGAGCAATTCTTCTTTCTGTGCTCCCGCCAAGGTCGAGAAGCTGGCTTCAATTTTTTCTTTTCCGACATGTTGGGCACCTGTCATACGGATATCGTTGACATAGTATGGGTTAGTGTAAACAGTCGGATCATCGTCCCGTAAGAAAATCTGGCTATGGTTCTTCAAATCAGCAAATTTATAATCTTCTTGTCGAATTTTCACATCGTCTCCAGACTTGCTCTCGTCCAATAATAAGAAACCAAATTCTTTTGCAGCTTCCTTTAGGGGGATATCGATGTAACGACCATATTTCCCTGTCGCTGTAAAATCTGTCCCATCCGGCCAAGCAGCACTGCTCGGATTCTCTACATCACCCCAATACCAGAGAGATTTTTTGTCATAGTTGCCATCTGTCCGGTAGTAATTCACTCTGACAGTCCCCTCTGCTTGAGGCTGATAAGAATAGACTTTAAATTTGTCGTCCAACCAAGCTTCATTCATTTTTGGCGAGAGCAATTCAATGGACTTGTCGCCTGTGATATTCTCCCCTTTAACATTGTTGATGAGGAAACTAATCTTCTTCGCCTGCTCATTTTTGAGCTTGACATCTAGATAATAGCCGTAGTCATCCGTCTTAGCGTCCTTAAAGGATTGGGCACCTGTCGGCCAGTTTTCCGATGGTTTTTCAACATCATCCCAGGTCCAGAGACCTTGCGTTTCCTTGTTTTCTTCTGGTAGCTTTTTCACGTGAATCCGGATAGTCTGATCAGCAATTGGCTCCTCTGCCTTCTCAGTCTTCTGAGTTGCCACTCCTTCAGTGAGTGCACTTACATTTTCAGACGTTTTGACACTTTCATCCGCTACTTTTGGGGTTTCACTTGTCTCAGTGTTCGCAGCTGGTTTCGCATCAGATGAAGAAGTACTTGCTTCATTAGACGGGGCTGTCACCACTTCCGAAGCTGGTGCGGGGGTATTGACTACCTCATCCGCACTGACCGAACCAGCAAAAGCTGTTAAGAGAGCCAAACTCGTCGCAATCGCCACCGAACCAACGCCATTTTTCAATCGACGAATCGCATAGACGACTTGTTTATCGCCTGTCACAGAAGAATTCTGTTTCATATCTATTCTATCTCCTTAAAATAATTAGTGTTCAACCAGTATAGCATGTAAAAATTATTTATGCAAGCGTTTTCGTAAAAAATCATACCTTCCTTTTATCTTTTTTGGAAGCAATGAAGATCATAAAAAAACCAGTCCACATGGACTGGTCTAATTCCGTTTAGATGGTGAATTATGGCTCAACCAAAATCTTGATTTGGGCTTTATCTTGTGTTAATTCAACAAATCCTTCTTCAACGATATTTTCCAATTTAATTTTCTTGGTCACTAATTTCTCAGCAGAGAAATAACCTTGTTCCATCAGTTCCAACACTTTAGGGAAGATATGACGGTAGGCAATAATTCCTTTGAGAGATTTTTCTTGGATAGCAAATTCATTTGGATTGATGCTGGCTTCACGTTCCCAGATAGATACGACCATACATTCCCCTGCCTTATGAACAGCTGCAAGGGCTTGACCTAAAACAACTGGAACCCCAGTAACTTCATAAGAAACATCTGCTCCACCACCTGTTAAACGATGGATGGCTTCGACGACTGTCTCACCTTCTTCTGGGCGAACCACAATCGCTCCCAATTCTTCCGCTTTCGCTTGGCGTTCAGGAGATAATTCAACCGCATAGATTTTTGATGCTCCTGCTGCACGAAGGGCTTCAACAATCAAAAGACCGATTGGGCCTAAACCAAAGATAACGGCTGTATCCCCAGTTTTCAAAGCAGATTGACGAACTGCATAAACGGCAACAGCAGCAGGTTCTGTAAGAGCGGCTTGTTCATAGCTCAAGCTATCTGGAATCACATGCACAAGATCACCATCAAGCACACAATACTTCGCAAAACCACCATCTGCTGCTAAACCAACAAAGTTCAAGTTTGGATCAAGGTTGTAGTCACCGATTAAGTTATGTTTTGCCAAAATTGGTTCAATCGTCACACGATCCCCAACTTTGACACGAGTCACATCGCTTCCAACCTCAACAATTTCTCCAGCAAACTCGTGACCGAGGGTAACGGGTGCTTTTTGACCAGAATAAACATGCTCTTCTGTTGGAATGAAGATTGGCCCATCCAAGTATTCATGCAAGTCTGTTCCACAGATTCCCGTGAATTTGACCGCAACCTTTACTTGATGAGGTTGTACTTTAGGGACTTCCACTTCCTCGATACGAACGTCCTTCTTGCCATGCCAGCGAGCAGCTTTCATTGTTTCCATATGATTCTCCTATTTTTCCATGAATTGCAATTCCCTTTCAGGAAACCCGACAACCATATTGTAAACCTTTTCACAAACTTTGTCAAGAAGAAACAGACAGTTAATATCTTAATTATCGGTCCGAGATGACTCTAATTTCCAACCGACAATCCAGCCCAGAACAAGAAGATAATTTTCAAAAGCTCCAATAGCATTTACTGGCAAATGATAGTTGAGATAAGCAAATAAATGATTGGTCCCAATCCCAAGCCCACCAATGATCAAGGCCAATAGTACCGTTCGAAGATAGAACCAATCATATTTGAGATTGACAGCAATGAGAATCACAAGAACTGCCACATTCCAAATCCCAATCTCTCGCTGCCAACCGACAGAAACACCATATCCTGAATGACTTCCCATATAGGATGGAAAGAAGAGCTGAAAAATAATGGCTCCAGACATGGCGATGATAACTAGGACAAATAAGGCTCTTAAAAATTTGTTCATTTAACTTCTCCTAATGCTAGTTGATATGTAATGGTCTTTCCTATTCTAACACAATTTTATGGATAGAAAAAACCAACCTCTCGGCTAGTTTTTCTCTATTACTCTTCTTTCAACTTCGCCAATTCTTGGGCAAGTAACTTGAGGGCTACTTGTGGGTTGGCTTGGCCTTTGGTTGCTTTCATGAGGAAGCCGGTAAAGGCCTTGTCCGCATTCCGCTTCCCTGACTTGAAGTCAGCTACGGCTGCTTCATTGTCTGCGAAGACTTGGTGGATGATAGGGATCAAGACTTCCGGATCTGAAATCTGTACCAATCCAGCTTTTTCGACGTATTCACGCGCACCGCCACCGTTTTTCGCTAAGTGAACGAAGACTTTCTTAGCAATCTTAGATGAGATGGTTCCATCTTCGATGATGGCAATCATTTCGACCAAGTTTTCTGGTGTCAATTGGATTTCTTCTAGTGTTTTTCCTTCAGCATTCAAGAATTGCGCCACTTCACCTTGGAGCCAGTTTGACACTTGTTTAGCGTCTCCGCCAAGGGCTACGGCTGCTTCAAAGAAGTCAGATGTGACTTTAGTAGCTGTCAATTGATTGGCATCATAGTCTGACAAGCCAAGCTCCGCCACGTAGCGAGCACGACGGTCTTTTGGAAACTCTGGCAACTTCGTACGCATTTCTTCGATCCACTCATCTGAGATTTCAAACAAGGGAAGGTCTGGTTCTGGGAAGTAACGGTAATCCGCTGCCCCTTCTTTTACCCGCATAAGAATCGTGCTCTTGTTGGCCTCATCATAACGGCGTGTTTCTTGACGAATAATCCCACCTGAACGCAAAATTTTTGCTTGACGCTCCACTTCGTATTCAAGACCTTTACGGACGTTTGAGAAAGAGTTCAAGTTTTTCAACTCCGTCTTGGTACCAAATTCCTCTTGACCGTAGGGGCGAAGGGAAATGTTGGCATCGACCCGCATCGATCCTTCTTCCATCTTGACGTCAGAAATACCTGTGTATTGGATGACTTCTTTGAGAGCTGTCAAATAAGCGTAGGCTTCTTCAGGAGAACGCATGTCTGCTTCAGATACGATTTCGATCAATGGCACCCCTTGACGGTTAAGGTCTACATAAGAGAAGCCGTCTGTTCCATGGGTGTTCTTACCAGCATCTTCTTCCAAGTGGGCCCGTTCAATCCCGATTTTCTTAGTTGAGCCGTCTTCTAGTTGCACTTCAATCCACCCATTGTAACCGATAGGCTCATCAAATTGCGAAATTTGGTAAGCTTTTGGATTATCAGGGTAGAAATAGTTCTTACGGTCAAAGTGCATGTGCTGGTGGATATCCATATTCAGGGCCAAAGCAGCCTTAATACCAGCGTCCACAACACCCTTGTTCAAGACAGGAAGCACCCCTGGGAAAGACCAGTCGATCACATTGGTATTGGCATTTTGCTCGTTCCCAAAGTGGGCAGAGGTTGGTGAGAAAATTTTTGAGTTTGTATTCAATTCAACGTGGACTTCAAGTCCGATGACTGTTTCAAAGTTCATTAATTGTCACCTCCGAAAATAAGGGGTTGTTGCTTGTGGTAATCCGTCGTTGCTTCAAAGGCAGCTGCAGCTTGGTAGATGGTCTCTTCCGAATATTTCGGACCAATCAACTGCAAACCAACTGGAAGACCTTGCGCAAAACCTGCAGGGATTGAAATTCCTGGAAGACCTGCCAAGTTAACTGGAATGGTCAAGAGGTCAGCCAAGTACATGGCAACCGGATCATGATTGAGCGAATCCAAATCAAAGGCCACACTTGGAGCTGTTGGACCAAGAATGAGGTCGTAATCTGCAAAGACTTTTTCGAAGTCTTGGATAATGAGGGTCCGGACTTGACCAGCTTTCTTGTAGTAAGCATCGTAGTAACCAGATGACAAACTAAAGGTTCCCAGCATGATCCGACGTTTGACCTCATCACCAAAGCCTTGGCTACGAGTGTTCACGTAGATATCATCCAAGTTTTTAGCATCTTCGGCACGGAAACCATAACGAATCCCATCAAAACGTTGCAAGTTTGAAGAGGCTTCTGAAGAAGCAATGATGTAGTAAACGGCAACCCCGTATTTAGAATGTGGCAGGCTAACTTCTTCGACAGTTGCTCCCAATTTTTCAAAGTGGTTAGCAGCGTTTAGGATGGTTTCTTTGACTTCTGGGTCGATCCCTTCCCCGAGGTATTCCTTCGGAAGGGCAATCTTCATACCTTTAATATCTTGACCGATTTTAGAAGTAAAGTCTGCTACACGAACAGGTGCAGAAGTCGAATCCTTGTCATCTGCACTGGCAATGACATTGAGCAAGAGCGCATTTTCCTTAACGGTTGGAGCAAACGGTCCAATTTGGTCGAGTGAGCTACCAAAGGCAATGAGACCGAAACGAGAAACTGTTCCATAAGTTGGTTTGAGACCGACGATTCCGTTGAAGGCCGCAGGCTGGCGAATAGAACCACCTGTATCTGAACCGAGGGACAAACGGACTTGCCCTGAAGCTACAGCAGCTGCTGAACCACTAGAAGATCCACCAGGCACCTTGCTGTGGTCCCATGCATTCTTGGTTGGTCCATAGTATGAAGTTTCACCAGATCCACCCATGGCAAACTCGTCCATGTTGGTCTTCCCGATGACAATCATATCTTTGGCTTTCGCATTGGCAACAGCTGTCGCATCAAAGATTGGCTCGTAGTTGTAGAGCATTTTTGATGCCGCAGTCGTCAAGATACCATCTGTTGAGATATTGTCTTTGACAGCGAGTGGAATTCCTGACAGCAGGTTGTCTGCATCGATTCCTTTTTCATCAATGGCCTTAGCTTGTGCAAGGGCAGCTTCTTCGGCCACCGTTACAAAGGCATTGACGGCTTCTTCACGCACCTTGATATCGTCAAGCGTCGCTTGTGTCAATTCCGTTGCTGAAATTTCCTTAGAGACAAGGAGGTCGTGCAACTCTTCAATGGTTTTATGGTTGAATGACATTAGGCATCTCCTCCATCTTCTAGGATAGCTGGCACCTTGATGTAGTAATTGTCTTTTTCAGGTACATTTTTAAACAAACGGTCGCGGTCAGTGCCTTTTTCAGCGACATCCGGACGCAATACGGTCTTACGATCCGCCATGGTTGTCGTTGGGGCCACACCTGTTGTGTCCACTTCTTCCAACAATTCCACCATATCAACAATCTTAGATAAGGTTGTCGCAAACTCAGCTGTCTCTTCTGGAGAGAATTTCAATTTTGAAAGATTGGCAACGTGGGTTACCTCTTCTTGCGTAATTTTCATCTTGCTTCCTTTCGTGAAATGATGATTTTTCAATACCCTCTATTTTACCATAATTTAGCCTAATTTGCTTGCCTTAGAAAAAATCTGCAGGACTTTTTTGTCGCTACAGATTCTTCGTTTTACATTTCTTTTCTGTCCAATTGGCCCATCTCTATTAGCATCTGCTTCCAAACTTCTTGGACCTTCGTTTTGAGGTAGCAGGAAGCTAGGTCATAAGAAGCCTGATGAAATGGTGCTAGGTCCCTATTAAAGAGTTGCACCAGCTTGTCTGCTAGTTCTTTGACCAACTCTTCTTCTGGTCTCTTCCCACTATAAGGTACCAGATAGCCATTTTCTCCCTCTTTCATAAAGGTCGGATTACCATAACGGGCATCAAAGCCAAGCAAGGCTAGACCCGCTCCAGCCGCCTCCATCAAGGTCAAGCCAAAGGTTTCCCACTGAGAAGTGGCTAGGTAGACCTGGTAGTAAGGATAAATCTGCTTGAGACCTGCATGACCACGTAGGTGAATATAGTCTTGCGCTTCAAGCTCCTGAATCAAGTGCCGTAAGTTGTCCGCTTCTCCACCCTTCCCATAAATATCGAACTGAAGGGCCGGTATGTGTTTATGAGCTTGAGCTACCACTCGAATGGCCAAATCGATGCGTTTCCTTGGATCCAAGCGGGAAGCTGTGATCACACTAAAGGGACGTCTATCTCCTGGTAATTCTGTCAATTCTTCCAAATGGCCCACTGGAATGCTATAGATTGGAATATTTTCGCACTCTTGCTTGGCAAGTGTCTGTTCCAAGACTTCTTTTTGTGCCTCCGTTGCAGTGATAAAGTAATCAAAGCGTTTGGCATATTTGAACACATAATAGTACTCATAGTTGAGCTGGCCATTTTCAAATTCGTGCTCTGAATGAAACACCATGGCTAGCTTGGAACGATCATCTTTCTCCATCAAAGGGCGGGCAAAATCCATGCGAGAAGCCCGGTCAAGTAAAACCAAATCCTCTTCTTTTAGAGAAAGTTTTAACAAAAAACGTCTCATCACTTCCGTATGACTGGTCAGGATCTCAGGCCCTAGTTTATAGAGCCAGTTTCCGCTTAGCCTCAATTCTTCAAAGGCGATACGGCCATCTTGATGGTGATAGGTCCGTCTAACGACACTTCCATATTGAAAATACTCTGTAGCAATTTTACAAGCCCCATAATATTCTCGCTTGAGGGTACTCCCATTAGAAAGATAGTCGACATAGCGGACACAGTCTTTATGATAGGGATCCAGATGAAAGGTCAGAGCGCTGTTATCTGCAAATTGATAGCGAATGGCTCTCTCTGTTTTTTCAACAACATCCAAACGCGTCAACTGAAAATCCATCTGCAAGGCCCCAACTGTCTTTTGAGGGACTGTCGTTTCTTGATCTGTAAAAGCTAGATGGGCGAAGAGCAATTCCTCATCCCGGTGCCCTAAAGAAAGGTAATAAGCTAATTTCTCTGGACTAGGCCATGTTGTAAAGATGAACCTAGCTGCCACCCCCAAATCGCGGAGCATCCTAGCTCGAGAAGCCTGCGCCACATCGACGCCATTAGGCTCAAACCCCACTAATAGGTTAAAGGTATATACGGTCATCCTTTCCCTCCCTCTAACTGCTTAAAGATCTCCATCAGAGCTTCTTTTTGAGGAAGTTGCAAGATTCGTACTTGCTCTCTCAAGAGTTCTTCATAGGACTCTGGATGTTGGACTAATGCTCCTAATCGGGCTTTCATTTCTTCTACCGAAGCTGTAATAGTAGTCAATTCTTTGTAGGCTTCATGGTGCACAGTGCTCTGCAACCCAAGCAAAATTTGCCCATTTTCAAGAGCACGTATACTACTGTTCATCACTTCTTCCCCTTGGTTGCAATCCAGATAGAGGGAGCAAGTCGCTAGTAATTCCTCGTAGTTTTCCATCGAAATTCCCGGATAGAGTCGCACATTGGGACAAGGATCCAAGTCTGTTAATTTTGGTCCCATAGCTGTCAAAGCAGCAATGTGAAAGGTCACTTGTGGAAAATCGTGAACGAGGTCTGCTAAGCCTTCAACCTCTTGAGAAGCTGTCATGACCAGGGCTTCTGGTTGAAACTTCTCCTGGTCCACGTCTACGAATCCTGAAAGACTGGTGTATCCTTCTTTTTTCTCATGTAAATGAGCAGCCTCCAGCACCAGGATCTGCTCAACCCGCTCTTTGATCCCTTCTAGGTCGGCACCTGTACTTCTACACAAGGCAAGTCGTTCCTTAGGCAACTCTTTCACAAAAGCTAGCAAGCTCTGATCCATTAAAAGGACGGCTTCCTTTTCTGGTAAGACTTGTTTCAAAACGGCTCTCTGCAACTCTTCTCTATCAGCGTACAACTGGTCTCGTCCCTTAGAAGTTTGATGCAAAAAGGTCCCTTGCAAGACAAAATGGAGCAGCACTTCTTCTTGTTGACGATTCAAATAAATCTCTAAATAAGGTTGAGCGCCTTCATTGAGAAGGCTTTGCTGACTTCTCCAGCCATAACGGTTGTAAAAATCAATGGATGCGATTTCTTCTTTCTGACCAAACCACTCTACTCGATCAACGGTTCGCGACAAAAGGTCCTCTCGCAACACGATATTGGCACGACGTTCCTCACCATCAAACAGATAGGTTGTGATCCCAAGTGTCCAACATTCCCATAATTCAGGAACTGAGAGATCATTAAAAAATAGTGGTTCCCCAATTTTTGAAGCCGGGTCTGTTTGGGTAAAAAAGGTCGCAAGACTCTCCGTCTCTTGATCCAAATCCGTTTCCAAATTAGTGATGAACACACGGTAGGGCTGACCTAGTTTATCCAATAATTTTCGCAAATGGTTCAGCTCTCGGGTCTGTTCAGCTGCAATAATGAACATGCTAATCCTTTCTCATCAATAGATGGTTAGTCCTTTTTTTCAATGAAGTTGAGGTTCATCACCACGCGCTCATAGGTTTCTGATCCTTGTAAGCCTGCTTCTTCTAATTTTTCAAGGGCCCGTTTCAAGCGCGTTTTGTATATATAACGATGCCAGGTTAAATCGTAGCCCAACATGCCCAGAAGTGCCAACTTTTCTTGCTTAGCTTCCATCTCATCTAGTACACGCTTTTCTGTCCAGACTTGTGAGAGGGTATCTGAACGGCCAACACGATACCAATAAATACATTTCTCCGTATGAACCACTCGTTCGGCTTTTAAAAAAAGCTTGTACATAAGGAAGTTGTCCTCTACATTTTTTCCGACCGGAAAACGAAGCCCTTCAAATAAGTTACGCTTATAGAGCTTCATCATAGCACACGCCCAGGCCATATCTCTGGTCTCCTGAATGGCATCGTGCTCCAAAATCCCTCTCCCCTCATAAAGGGTTTCTGAATAATCAGCATCCGTTACCTTAATCAAGTATTTGCTACTACTCTCATCATAGAGGTTATAGTTGGCTACTGAGACATCCGCATCATACTTCTGAAGCTGACCATAAAGCACCTCTACATAGTCCTCCGTCACCCAGTCATCCGGATCAACAAAGGTGATGTAATCTCCAGTCGCTAACTCAATCCCTGTATTACGGGCAGCGGATAAGCCACCATTTTCTTGACGAATATAGCGAATGCGAGCATCTCGTTTAAAAAATTCCTTGCAGATTGCTTCTGAATTGTCTGGTGAGCCATCATTGACCAGAATAATTTCCAAATGTGGATAGGTCTGGTGAATAACGGTTTCCAAACATTGCCTCAAATAAGCTTCTACATTATAGATGGGAATAATGATACTGACGACTTCATTTGCTTCCATGATTGTCCTCCCTTTTCTTTAAATAATCGCGAATCGCTGCCACCATCTCCTGCACCTGGTCATCAGCAAACACTTGGTTCTCCCCATTTTCTACATGATTGGTTCCCTCAAAAGAAAAAATTGGGATGCCTTGTTGGCTGAGTATTTGCGTGATTTGATCAACCTCACCATAGGGATTGATATCCAAATAGAAATCTAATTTTTCTATAACCTTTCGACTAGTCAAGGGATCAAAGGAAGGGTATAGAAAGAGGTTGGGGTAGCGTTCCAATTGCACCAAGTTAAAGCCAAAATGACTATGAGCAAGAACATGAATCGTGACATCTGGTAGCTCTTTTAACAGAGTCTCTAACTCATGGATATCAGCTGTATGGGTATAAATGGCTGCATGATAAGGAAAAGTTCCCACTAGATCTTGATAGGTTTGCTTCAAAATCGGTTTTCGAAGCAAAATTTCCTCCCAAGAGAGGGCATAATAAAACCACCATAATTCACGAAAACGATTGAAGCGTTTGGAGGTCCATGGTTTATTATGAGAGGTGTAGTGAACGACTGCTGGAACCCCTTGGAAGGCATCATACCAGTCCAAATCACCATAAAGATATTGATCCTTATCAGACCCTACTTGTAGATTATAGGTCCAAGGTAATGGATACCAAGCATCTTTGAAATACAGATTTAAAATCCCTTGATCTCCATAGACCTGCTGATGGTGCTCCTTGGTGAGGTCAAAGAGGGCCTCTGTCACTTGGTGCTCTTGCCACCAAGCCTTATCAATCACCAAAAGTCCAGCATTAAAACCATCTGTCGTCGTCGGCTTATCGACCACTGCACCCAGTCCATAACCTTTTAGATCGACCTCAAATAAAGGCGATAAATCCTGTGTAAAGATCATATCACAATCCAGATAGAGGATTCGCTCTTCTTCCACAATCTCTGGAATAGCGTAACGGAAATAGGTTGCATAGTGAATATGGTTACTTGGAAGCGAAAAGGACTGGAATTGCTCGGGAGACATCCGACAATTGATCACTTCTGAATCCAACTGGCGCAAGCGCTGATTCATGATAGCAAACCACTCAGTTGGTAGATCTTCATTTAAGACATACATTTTCAACTGGTCCTGATGGGCACACAGTGACTTCATAGCGGTTTCCAACTTCTCCATATAAGATAGATTGGCTGAAAACACGACAGCTTTTTTACTCATAACTTCCCCTTTTTTCTTTCATTAGAATACCATTTTCAAGTGAGGAAAACAATTTCTAAGCCCCAAAAAAGAGGCCTAGACAAGTGTCTATGACCTCTTTTACATCGGTTTCTTATTTTTTGTCTAATACAGCTAGTGTATCGTCCACCAAACTTGCCCCTAAGACATGCTTGAAGTGATTCAAAGCAAACTGGTGATTTTCAGGAGTAAGCGACGCCACTGCAGGCTCCACCACTTCGATCTGATAACCCAGATTGTAGGCATCAACCGCTGTATGAAGGACACAGATATCGGTCAAGACACCCGTCAAAATAACGGTATCCACATGACGTTCACGAAGGCGGATATCTAGATCCGTCCCTGAAAAAGCAGAATAATGACGTTTGTCCATCCAAAAGACGCGTGGATCCGCTTTGTGCTCCTGATAAAAATCTGCTAAAGGGCCGTACAAATCACGTCCACTAGTCCCAATGATATTATGGGGTGGGAAGAGCTTGCTTTCAGGATGAAAAGAATCGTCTACATCATGCGCATCAATAGCAAAAAAGACATAGGCTCCTTGATCAAAGGCTAATTGGGTCACCTGGGCAATGCTCTCAGAAATGGCTTGGGCGGGAGCTCCTGCCGTTAGCTTACCTTCATCCGCTACAAAATCAACGGTGTAGTCAATCGAAATTAATGCTTTGCTCATTAGTAGTCTCTTTTCTTAATTTCTTCAAAAATATCTGGGATCAAAACTTTGAGATAAGTTCCCTTCATCCCGAGTGAACGACTTTCAATAATACCAGCTGATTCCAATTTCCGAAGCGCATTGACAATCACAGAGCGGGTAATACCGATTCGATCCGCAATCACAGAAGCAGTTAACTGTCCTTCATTCCCCTTCAATTCCCCAAGGATGGCAGAAACCGCCCGCAGTTCAGAGTAAGACAAGGTATTAACAGCCATATTGACCGCTGTCCGGCGACGAATGTTTTTCTCGTCTTCCTCTCGTTGGAAGTTCAACATTTGAATCCCAACTACGGTACTGGCAATCTCAACCAGGATCAAATCATCATCGTCAAACTCTTTATCATTGCGCCAGATAATCAAAGATCCCAAACGAATCCCAGATACGTGGATAGGAGCAATGGTCGTTAAGCCATCAGGAAATTCAGACTTGGTCTCTACCGGAAAGACGGTCAAATCATGCTCGATTGGAAGGTTGGCTTCCGTATCATAGACCAAACTCGCTGCCTTAGCGTAATCTTCCGGCAACTTTTTATTTTCAAAAAAGGCTTCTACCCGGTCATTGTTGGTCTTATAACGCATGAAATAACCAAGCAGCGTTCCCTTGCTATTAATGATACAGGCATTACAGTGAATGATATCTGCCAATTGCTGGGCAATATCATTGTAAGGCATCTCGACTTGTAACTGCTCATCCGTTCGTTTCAAGATAGATGTAATTTTACGTGTTTTATCTAATAAGTTTGCCATAATAAACCTCGCATATAGTCAGCTAAAGTATATCATATAAGCGGAGGAAATTCAATCAAATTATCTGAAAATTATTTATTTTTTCTACAATTATGCGCAATTCAGAAAAATGTCAAGGAGATAACATCAATTTTATAGAATAGATCAAAAAAGATTGAAGATCTTCCTCTTCAATCCTTCGGTTTGATTAGCGTCTATATTGTTTCAAGAAGCGGGTCATTTTTTCTTGAATTTGAGCCAATTCATCTACACGTGGTAGGTAAACGATCCGGAAGTGATCTGGGTCCTTCCAGTTAAATCCGCGTCCATGAACCAAGAGAATTTTTTCTTGTTTCAAGAACTCTAAAACAAATTGCTCATCATCATCGATCCGGTACATTTCCCGATCGATCTTAGGGAAGATATAGAGACCGGCTTTTGGTTTGACTGCTGAGAGACCAGGAATCTCATTGATGGCTTTGTAGATAAAGTTACGTTGCTCGTAGATTCGTCCACCTGGAAGCAAGAGTTCATCTACAGATTGGTAGCCTCCAAGGGAGGTTTGAACAACTTGTTGAGCCAAGACGTTTGAACAAAGACGCATATTGGACAACATATTCAAGCCTTCAATATAGCCCTTCACATGATGCTTGGGTCCAGATAGAACCATCCAACCAACACGAAAACCTGCAATCCGGTGAGATTTTGACAAACCATTCATACTCACACAGAAGAGATCCGGTGCTAGACTCGCGATAGCCGTGTGTTTTTCACCATCCATCACCAAGCGGTCATAAATTTCATCCGCAAAGATGATCAAGTTGTTTTGACGAGCGATCTCAACAATCTCAAGTAGAATCTCATCTGGATAGAGAGCCCCAGTTGGGTTGTTAGGATTGATCACAACGATGGCTTTTGTATTTGAGGTAATTTTCGACTTGATATCCTCAATATCTGGATACCAATTTGCCTCTTCATCACAAAGGTAATGGACTGCATTCCCACCAGCTAGACTGACTGCTGCTGTCCAAAGAGGATAGTCTGGCATCGGAATCAAGACCTCATCGCCATTGTCGAGCAGCCCTTGCATGGACATCACGATCAGCTCACTCACTCCATTGCCGACGTAAATATCTTCGATATCCACATTGGGAATTTTCTTTAACTGGCAGTACTGCATAATAGCCTTGCGGGCTGAAAAAATCCCTTTCGAATCCGAATAGCCTTCACTATCACGCGCATTCATAATCAAATCATGGATCACTTCATCTGGTGCTGTAAAACCAAACTCAGCTGGGTTCCCTGTATTTAAACGGAGAATCTTTTCCCCATTTGCTCGCATGCGCATAGCTTCTTCCAAAACTGGACCACGAATATCATAAGCGACATGTTCGAGTTTGCTTGATTTATTATATTCTTTCATATTCTGCCTCGATTCACGAAATTATCTCTATTATACCACTAGTTCAAATAGAGTACAAACTGAGAACTTTAAAAATTCCTCAGAAATAAGATAGAAAAAGCTAGACTTTACCTTTACATTCCAGCTAAAAAGAGATAAAATATAAGTGTATAGGGAATGGAAGTACCTTCTATTCTATCCATGTTTTCAAGCTATCAGGAGGTAGGATTATGTCTCAAAAATATGAAAACATTATGGTCGCTGTCGACGGCTCTCATGAAGCAGAATTGGCATTTGAAAAAGGGGTCAATGTTTCTCTTCGTAATGGCTCTAAATTGACCATTGTTCACGTCATCGATACCCGTGCCCTGCAAAGCGTCTCAACTTTTGATGCTGAAGTGTATGAAGAATTGCAAGAAGAAGCCAAGGAGTTGCTCAAAGGCTACAAGGAACGTGCCGAAAAAGTCGGCGTTCAAAATATTGCGACTGTTGTAGAGATGGGAAATCCAAAGGTCCTCTTGGCCAATGATATCCCAAGTAAAGAAGGGGTTGACCTCATAATGGTCGGGGCTACCGGACTCAATGCATTCGAACGTCTCATGGTCGGTTCCTCCTCAGAATACATCCTTCGCCATGCTAAAGTAGACTTACTAGTGGTGCGTGATAAAGATAAAACCATGTAAGAAACAAAAGAGGCTGGGACAAAAGTCCTAGCCTCTCAATTATTTTTGGATTGTCGAGCAAGACGCAGTGGTTGAGTGGGCTCTACTAAGCTGATTTCATCAGCTTTTACAGCCCTACTCAACTGTGCGGAGGTGGGACGACGAAATCGAATTCTAACGAATGACCGATTTCTGTCCCACTCTCTTTTTAGTTTTCTTCTGTTACTTCTTTTGGTTTTGCGTGTTTTTCGTATGCTTTCAGTTGGCGATCCAGCTCTTTTTTGATGGCAGGTTCCGGGGCGTATTTTTCTTCCCAATCATCTGGCTTCAGAATTTTGTGGGTTACTGGATCAAAGTGTGCCTTTCCATCTGGGAAAATCTTCCCCATATTGGCACGGTGAACAATCTCAAAAACCTCTTCCGGATCGACCCCCATTAAGACGAAGCTACCATAAGTCAGATAGAGCGTATCGATCAAGGCATCGACCTGCCCCACCATGGAGATCTCAGCCGGATGCTTGCTTCGAACCTTCTCCGCTGCCTTGTCCAAGGCTTCATGAAGAGCGGCTACCGAGTGATCAAATTCTTCTTCGTTCGAGCTAGCTGCTCGGACAAATTCCACCAGCTCTTCCTGCTTGAACATGGTCCGGTAGAGGGCATCTTGAGACTGCCAAACAACCGGTTTTTCCTGGGTTTTCCCATCCATCACGCCATGGAAAGTTTTGACCTTATTGAAGTGATCATCCTTAGAAAGAAAGAGTTCTTTCTCTGAGAGAATACCAAAGTGTTGCAGAGCTTTTTGGATACCATCCTTACTATTACTGGTCGTGGTATGCTTGGCAATCGCTTTGACACTAGTCGTCCCATTCCCCATCGCAATCGACAAACCTACGCCTGAAAGCATCTCTAAGTCATTATCTGAATCTCCAAAAGCCATGACTTCATCAATATCAAAGCCAAATTCCTGACCAACGATACGAATTCCTTCCAGTTTAGAAATTCCTGGATTGAGAACGTCTGCTGCAAAGGGGCTGGACCGTGTAAATTTCAGATGCGGAAACTCTTTTTCAATTTTTGCAGTCTCTTCTGGACTGGATAAAATCAATACCTGGTAGATGGGTTCCTGCGCTAGTGCATAAAGGGTTTCCTGATCTTGTGGAACAACTTTACTGACCACTTTATTAAAGCCTCGACTAACGGTACGGGCCATCTTGCGGGGTACAAAACGACTGGACCAAGTCGAAATAGGACTCATCCCAAAACTCATAATACGAGAACCACATACACCATCTTTGGTTCCTAGAGCAATTTCCTTACGGTGCTCCTGAGCATAGTCAATCAGCTGGTGCAAACTCTTTTTGTCGATTGGACTGGTAAATAATACGCGGTCCTTGGTTACTATATACTGGCCATTATAGGTCACAGCAAAATCAAAGCCATAGCGCTCCATGAAAGGTTTAACAAAAGCTGGACCTCGACCCGTTGCAAGTCCAACATAAATTCCTTCCTCTTTTAAAGATTGGATAGCTTTTTCGGTCGATTTGAGGACTGCTCGACTGTCATTCACCAAGGTCCCATCGATATCAAAAAAGACTGCTTTTATTTCCATGTCTACTGTTTCTTTCTTTTTATGATAAAATAAATTATATCACATATTCCAAGGAGCTTCACATGTTTAAGAAAATTTTAGCACTACATACCGGAGGGACCATTTCCATGGCAGCAGATGACTCCGGAGCAGTGATCACCAATGAAGTTAATCCCATGACCCAAGTTACTTCTCCAATTGAAGGAATGGAAGTCACTTCTGAGGATATCTTCAATCTACCAAGTCCACAAATGACACCGCATCACATGTTAGCTCTATACCAAAGAATCAAAGAGGCAGCCAGCCACTTCGATGGGATCGTCATTACACACGGGACCGATACGCTAGAAGAAACAGCTTATTTTTTGGATACCATGGAGTTACCAGACATCTCCGTGGTGATTACAGGAGCCATGCGAAGCTCCAACGAACTAGGAAGCGACGGTGTCTATAATTTCTTAACAGCCCTCCGAGTGGCTGCCGATCCAAAAGCACGTGATAAGGGGGTCTTAGTCGTCATGAATGACGAAATTCATGCGGCCAAGTACGTTACCAAAACCCACACCACCAATGTCGGCACCTTCCAGACACCAACTCATGGCCCACTCGGTTTGGTCATGAAAAAGGAAATCCTCTTCTTTAAAACAGCTGAGCCACGAGTGCGCTTCGATCTCGATAAAATTGAAGGTTTCGTTCCCATTATCACTACTTATGCTGGAATGAAAACCGATCTGCTAGATCTACTGGATTGCTCAAAAATCGATGGTCTCATTATTGAAGCCTTTGGAGCAGGAAACATCCCTAAAGAGACCGCCCTAAAACTCCAAGAATTCATAGATGCCGGACTTCCAATCGCTTTAGTATCCCGCTGCTTCAACGGAATTGCAGAACCCGTGTATGCATACGAAGGAGGTGGTGTTCAACTCCATCAAGCCGGTGTCTTTTTCATCAAAGAATTAAATGCCCCCAAAGCTCGCCTTAAGCTCCTCATCGCCCTCAATGCCGACCTAAAAGGACAAGAACTCAAAGAATATATCGAAGGGTAGCATAAGATACAAAGCCCGTAAAATGCCAAGTGAAAATAGGAAATTGTCGCCGGGAGCGAAGCTCACAAGAAAATTTATCTTTTTCACACAGCATTTAGGGCGTGTTCAATTAACAAGATACAAAGGGCATAGCGGATACAGTCAAAATAGGGAGTAGGACAGAAGCGATACTTTGGCAGACTCTTCGTCGTCCTACCCCCACAAGGCTGATTAGGATTCTTCCAAGCTCATAAAGTAAGAGAAGAATCCAATCAGCTACTGTGTCTTAAAGTTAGTACTAGTATAGTTGGCGTTTTATCACACAGTATTTAGCCCGTGTTCAATTACTAAGATACAAAGGGCGTGGCGGATACAGTCAAAATAGGGAATTCGACGCAGAATCATCAGATTCTAGGAGGATTCATCTTTTTGACACAATCCGGAGCCCGTGTTCAATTCGTGTAACGAGGCTGGGCAAAATTTTCAGTCTTTGATGTTTGATAGAAATAACAGTATGACGCAGTGGTTGATGGGCATCTTTGTTCGCTTTTTAAGCTCCAAAAATGGCCTAATCAACTTTGCGGGGGTGGGAAAACAAACTCTTTTTAACTAATCGGAGTTCTTTCCCACTCCCTACACGACTCACTAACTCCTCAGGTGGATGGTATCGATCCACCTTCGTCCTGTCGCATTTCATCAAGATCCAAAGCCCATTAAATGCAATCTTAAAAGTGAGTAGAGTAGAAACATCACATTTCCACTCTACTCACTTTTTATGATCTAATCTAAATGTTCTTGCTTCTCCAGATACAGTGAGAGCAAATGCCAGTCTGGGTGTTCTCGCCAATTTGGCGTCGTTACAATCTGGCTGGCGACTTTCCGCGCTTCTTCAAGAATTGGATAATCTTCTACTAAATCGGCTACTTGAAATTCTGGAATCCCCGATTGACGGGTCCCAAAGATTTCACCTGAACCACGCATTTTCAAATCTTCTTCAGCAAGGACAAACCCGTTTGTCGTCTCTGTCATGATTTTCATGCGCTGTTTGCCACTATCCGTCTTAGGATTCGCAACTAGGATAGCATAGGATTGCTTATTTCCCCGACCGACCCGGCCTCGAAGCTGATGGAGTTGACTAAGGCCAAAACGATCCGCATCCATAATGACCATAACGGTTGCATTGGGCACATTGACCCCCACTTCAATAACGGTCGTTGACACCAAAACATCGATTTGGTGCTCTTTAAAGGCCTGCATGATGGTCTCTTTTTCTTCACTTTTCATCTTCCCGTGAAGAAGAGAAACACGTGCCCGCTGACCAAAGAAGGCCTCTAGCTCCGCTTGTAGAGCAAGAGCGTTTTTCAGATCTAGGGCTTCTGATTCCTCGATTAAGGGAGAGATAAAGTAGGCTTGAGAACCTTTCGCAAGCTCTTTCACCAACCAGTCGAGGACCACTTCTAACTGCTCATGCTTGACCCAACGTGTGATGATTTCCTTACGTCCAGCTGGCATTTGATCAATGATCGACACATCCATATCTCCGAAGGCTGTAATGGCCAAAGTCCGAGGAATAGGGGTAGCCGTCATCATTAAGACATCTGGATTTTGTCCTTTTTCTCGAAGGATCCGGCGCTGAGTAACCCCAAAACGGTGCTGCTCATCAATAATGACCAATCCTAGATCTTGGTAGTGAACCCCTTCTTGGATCAAGGCATGCGTTCCCACAATTAGTTGAGCTGTTCCTGAGGCGATCTCTTCTAAGACTTCTCGTTTCTCAGCTGCCTTTAATCCTCCTGTTAGAAGAGCAACCGGTAGATCAGGGAAGAGATTTTCCAAACTTTCTTTATGTTGCTCTGCTAGAATCTCTGTCGGAACCATCAAGGCAGCTTGCTTACCAGCACTAATAGCTGCATACATGGCAAGACCAGCTACAACCGTCTTGCCACTTCCCACATCCCCTTGAAGCAGACGGTTCATATGGTAAGGAGAGGCCATATCTGTCAAGATTTCATTTAAGCTGTTTTCTTGGGCTTGTGTCAGCTCAAAAGGGAGCTGTTTTTTTCGTTCCGTCATTTTTTCTGGATCCCAGGCCAAGGAAATCCCTTGACTAGCATCATGATTTTCTTCTTTTAGCACTTGGAGTTGTAGCTGGAAAAAGAGAAGTTCTTCAAACTTCACCCGTCGAAGGGCTTGTTTGTACTCCGCCAAATCCCTTGGAAAATGCATAGCTTGCACAGCTTGGGAACGAGATAAGAGTTGGTAACGATCCCGCAAGACCTGGGGTAAATTTTCTTCTAAAAGCTGATCCAAGCCCTGATTAAATGCTATTTTGATCAACTTTACCAAGCTATTTTGGCTGATTCCTTGCATCACCCGATAAACCGGCTGCAAATCATCTTCCACCTGAGCCAGAAGTTTCATCCCTGTTAAACTGCCTTTGGCCTTATCCCATTTGCCAAAAATCGCAACCGTCTGCTGAACCTCGATTTTGTCTGCTAGATAGGGTTGGTTAAAAAAATTAACCGCAATGACTTGATCTCCCTGTTTGATCGAAAAACGCAAGCGATTTCGTTTGTAACCATAATATTGGACATTGGCTGGCGTTGCTACAAGCCCAGAAATGACAGCTTTTTCACCATCTTCTAATTCTAAAACATTGCGCGTTTTAAAATCTTCATAGCGAAAGGGGAAGTACAAAAGCAAATCCTCTAGGGTTTCAATCCCTAATTTTTTAAATTTTTCCGCTGATTTTGGACCGACTCCAGGCAGTACGGATAAGGGTTGGTGTAGATTCATTTCTCCTCCTTTCTTTTATAAAAAAGCAGGTCCATTCGGGAAAATCCCACCTGCTTCTTCTTATTCTTCACCTGTATAGTCACGAGGAATCCGATCACTCAAGAGACAGACCACTTCATAATTAATGGTCCCACGGTAATCTGCAACCTCTGTTGCCGTGATTTCTTTCTCGCCCTCTCGTCCAATCAGGGTAACCTTGGTCCCCAGAGGCAATTCTTCTGGAAGGCGAACAGTAATCTGGTCCATCGAAACGCGACCAACAATGGGACAAAACTCACCCTTGATCAGTACATGGAAATTTTGCATCTCTCGGATCCAGCCATCCGCATAGCCGATAGGAATCGTCCCGATCCATTGGGGTTCTTCTGTCGTATAGGTTGCTCCGTAGCCAATATCTTGACCAGCTTCTAACTGTTTCACATGAACTAACTCACTCACCAAACTCAAGGCTGGCTTAATTTCATAAGGCAAGGCTAGCACAGAACCGCTGGGATTCAAGCCATACATGACATCTCCCAAGCGCACAGCTGTGAAAATCGTATCCGCATGCCACAAAGAGGTGGCTGAATTACTCGCATGGACAATGGGAGGAAGGGTTTCAAGAGCAGCCAATACTTCTTTGAAAAACTGGTATTGCGCTTGGAATTTTCGATCATCTGCCTCATCTGCTGTCGCAAAATGAGTAAAGATTCCTTCAATTTCAGCTCCAGCTGCTATGAGAAGGCGTTCAGCTTCTTTGATCTCTTCGATCGTTCGGAATCCAATCCGCCCCATTCCAGAATCCACCTTGATATGGACCTTCAATCCTGAAAGATCTGCTTCTTGTCCAAGCAATTGAACCAACCAAGCAAGACTCGCCACCGTTAAGCGGATGTCATGCTCTTTGGCTAGATTCACTGTTTCACTCGGCACAACTCCCAAAATCAAAAGAGGGTGTTGCAAACCTTCTTCACGAATTTCAAGGGCTTCATCCATATTGGAAACACAAAAACCATCTACCTGAGGTGCCAATTTTTTGGTCACCGCAACGACCCCATGACCATAGGCATTGGCCTTGACGACTGCATATTTCAAGGCTTGACTCGGAATATGGTCACTGACTTGTTGCACATTAAAGGCAATGGCATCCAAATCGACTCTTGCAACAGTTGGTCTATGTTTACTTGCTTTCATTTTCTTCCTCCAAAATGACACTGGTCGACACTAGGTCTCCCTTATGACTGATCGAAATCCATACCTTCCCAGAAAAAGGAGACTTGGAAAAATAGGGTGCTCCGTGGGCATCATTTAAAATTTCTAAATCTTGAAAACCAACCGGTCCAATCCCTGTTCCCATTGCCTTTGAAAAGGCTTCTTTGGCGGACCATCGGCCCGTTAAATATTCCATTTTCCGTTTTCCAGACAATTCCTCAAAGCGCTCTCGCTCAGCCTCGGTTAAGACTTTTTCAGCGAATCGAGTATTCTTCTGATAGGCTTTTTCAATCGCAGCGATCGATTCGATATCGATGCCATGTCCTTTGATCATCTTGTTTTATCCTTATTTATCGTTTCAGTATCGTTTTACTGACAAAAGAGAAGAGGCTAAAGAATCACTCCTTCCGCCCCTGCCTTTTACTTATTCATCGTTGCAATTTCTTTGACCAAGGCCTGTGTTTTTTCCCAACCCAGGCAAGGGTCTGTGATGGATTGACCATAAACCACTGGTTCATTTTGACGGCCATCTTCTAGATAGGATTCAATCATGAAACCACGAACTAAAGTTGCCAAATCCTTGTTCCAAGCACGGTTCATCATGGTTTCTCTCACGATGCGTACTTGCTCTTCGAATTGTTTGCCAGAATTGTCATGGTTGGTATCCACCAGGATGAAGGGATGTTGCAAGCCCATTTCGCTATAGCGTTTTGCTGCCGCTAGCAAATCTTCATAATGGTAGTTTGGAATATTCTTACCACTTGCATCCAAGCCCCCACGAAGGATCGCATGGGCTAAAGGATTTCCTGATGTTTCCACTGCTTGGGCATTGAACAAAAAGTTTTGGGGATGTTGGGCTGCATAAATCGCATTGAACATGACAGAAAGATTTCCAGAGGTTGGATTCTTCATGCCGGTCGGAGCAGAGATCCCACTAGATACAAAGCGGTGCTCCTGGTCTTCAACTGATCGCGCTCCAATGGCATGATAAGAAATCAAATCTTCAACATACGGAAGACTTGCTGGATAAAGCAACTCATCCGCAGTTGTCAAACCAGTTTCTGTAATCACACGGTAGTGGAGATGTCGGACCGCTTTCAAACCGTCCACAAAGCTTGGTGCTGCATGTGTATCTGGTTGGTGCATCAAGCCTTTATAGCCATCCCCGTTGGTCCGAGGCTTAGCCGTATAGACCCGCATCACAATGAAAATCTGATCTTTGACTTTCTCTTGCAAGTCTGCCAAACGACGAGCATACTCCATCACAGCTTCTTCATTATCAGAAGAGCAAGGCCCGATCACAAGAAGGATCCGTTGGTCTTCTCCTTTGATAATAGCTTCCAATTCTCGATCACGCGCTTCTTTGCGCTCCAAGGCTGGACCTTCCAAGCGGTAAAGCGAAGTGATCTCTTGCTCATCAATCTTATTGCTCTTCGTAATGAATACCATACGGCCTCCTTATGCTACCTAGCCCCATCCTCTTTCTATTTCAGAGGAGCTCTTAAAATTTACGTCCGTGACAGTTTTTGAATTTCTTGCCTGAACCACAAGGGCACAAATCGTTGCGTTTCACTTGTGATAAGTCAATATCTGCTGGAATATCTTGTTGTTGCGCTGCAATGTTGCGAGTCGCAGTTGTTGAAATACTGTGTTCCGTACGTGGACGTTCTTGTTCGTGAATTTGGGCTTTCATCATGAGACGAGTTACATCAAATTCAATCGATCCGATCATATCGTTAAACATACGGAAACTTTCTGATTGGTATTCTACCACTGGGTTATTTTGCGCATACCCACGGAGTCCAACCGCATTTCGCAATTGATCCAAAGCATCGATGTGGTCTGTCCACTTGCTGTCCACCACACGAAGGATCAAGACTTTTTGGAATTCTTGCACAGACTCTTCGTCACGCAATTTCGCTACTTGGCTAGCATAGATTTCTTCTGCACGTGCATACAAGTAATCGATAACTTCCTTGTCAGATTTTCCTTCAATATCGCTTGCAGAAATCGTATCTTCCGGAACCAAATTGTATTTGGCAAAGTTCAGAATCGCTTCAACGCGTTCTTCCTTACTTGAGTGGCTGGCTCCTTCAACAATCCGTTTGATGGTCCGTTTGATCATGGCCTTGATTTCAGGTGCCAAGTCACGGTTAGCTGTGATAACATCATAGCGTTCAGCGTAGATAATTTCCCGTTGTTCCCGCATCACGTCATCGTATTGAAGGACTTGTTTACGGGTATCGTAGTTGTTTCCTTCAACACGTTTTTGTGCACCCTCTACCTGACGGGTGAACATATTTGAACGGATCACCGATTCTTCTTCGCTCAACTTGAAGCGATCAAGCACTGCTTTGATCCGTTCAGAACCGAAACGACGCATCAATTCATCTTCAAGAGACAAGTAGAATTGAGATTCACCTGGATCCCCTTGACGTCCTGAACGTCCACGAAGCTGGTTATCGATCCGACGGCTTTCGTGACGTTCTGTCCCGATGACACACAGTCCACCGAGTTCGCGAACACCTTCACCAAGCTTGATATCGGTACCACGCCCGGCCATGTTGGTCGCAATGGTAACAGCACCACGTTGACCAGCGTTCATGATGATTTGCGCTTCTTTGTAGTGGTTTTTCGCATTCAAAACTTCGTGAGGGACACCTGCTTGAACCAACAATTGAGAAAGGTAATCACTGGTTTCAACCGCAACGGTACCTACTAGGACTGGTTGACCTTTTTCATGACGAGACTTGACATCTTCAACAACAGCCTTGAATTTTGATTTCAAGCTTGGGTAGAGAAGGTCTGGATGGTCAATACGAGCAATCGGACGGTTGGTTGGAATTGGAATCACGCGAATGTTATAAATTTCACGGAATTCTTCTTCTTCAGTTTTCCCTGTCCCTGTCATCCCTGACAACTTCTTGTACATACGGAAGAGGTTTTGGTAAGTAATCGATGCAGATGTTTTGGTTTCTTCTTGAACTGGAACACCTTCTTTGGCTTCGATCGCTTGGTGAAGACCATCAGAATAACGACGTCCTTCCATGGTCCGACCAGTAAATTGGTCGACGATCAAGATTTCTTGATCTTCGCTGACCACATAGTCGATATCCAAAATCATGATGTAGTTGGCACGAAGGGCGTTGTCGATAAAGTGAGTCAAAGCTACGTTTTCAATATCGTACAAGTTTTCAAGATTAAAGTAGCTTTCTGCCTTATCGATTCCTGAATCAGACAAACCGATGGTTTTAGATGGGACATCGATAATGTAATCATCCTCGTTCAAGGTCTTCACATAAGCATCCGCCATGTGGTAGAGCTGGCTTGTATCAGAAGCTGTCTGACCAGAAACGATCAATGGAGTACGCGCTTCGTCAATCAAGATGGAGTCTACCTCATCGACCAAGGCATAGTTCAATGGACGTTGAACCATGTTTTCTGCACGAACAACCATGTTGTCACGCAAGTAGTCAAAACCAATCTCTGAGTTAGTTGAGTATGTGATATCACAGAGGTAAGCTTCTTTTTTCTCAGCTGGAGATTTTGCTGCAAGGTTGATCCCTACTGAAAGGCCAAGCCATGAGTAAAGTTCTCCCATCTCTGTTGCATCCCGCTCTGTCAAGTATTCATTGACGGTGACAACGTGCACCCCTTTACCAGACAAGGCATTCAAGTATACCGGCATGGTTGCCGTCAGGGTTTTTCCTTCCCCTGTACGCATCTCTGGAACGTCACCATGGTGAAGAACGATTCCCCCCATGACCTGAACCTTGTATGGGAACAAACCAAGAACCCGTTTTGCAGCTTCACGAACAACTGCAAAAGCCTCGTACAAGAGATCATCCAAAGACTCACCATCTTGGTAACGTTGCTTAAACTCAACTGTTTTCGCTTTTAATTCGTCATCCGTCAAAGCTGCCATTTGGTCTTCATAAGAAAAGACCTTATCAGCCATTTTTTCAAGGCGTTTGATTTCGCCTCGATCATTTTCAATAATTGTTTTTAATAAATTTGCCATTTTTTTCCTTACTTTGAATTTTTCAAAATCTAAAATGTTCTTTTTATTCTAGCATTTTTTAAACATTTTTTCAAGATCAAGGCTGTATCTTACAAGACTTTCGAGTGGTTTTTTTCGTGTAAGAAAATCCAAAAAGATGCCTGCTCAAGCAGACATCTTTTCTTTAGGCGATCGTTATTCAGACAAATGGTAAGAATAGCTTGCCACAACCACTTCTTCATGCCAACGAAGTGCATACTTCAATTTCAAACTCATTTGGTTGTGGAGAACATTTTGCCAATGTTTTTTAGGAATAAATTGAGGGACTAAGACTGTAACAGTGTTCCCTTTTTCCTTGGCCTCCTCAGCTACTTTTGAGACAAATTCAACCGTTGGTTGGATAATATCTCGGTAACTCGTCATGACATTTTCAAAGCGAATATGAGGGAAATAGTGCTTAAATTCTTCTGCCACCTCTGCATCTTTAACCTTGGTTTCTTCTGTTGAGACGTGCATAGCTATGACGTCATTTCCTAGGCTATTGGCATAACTCATAGCTCCCACACTTACCTGAGTGACATTTCCGACAAGGACGATCACGGTATTGCCCGCATAACTTGTCTTTTCGATCTTACCTCCCAAGCGCAATTGAGCCGCAACTTTATCATAGTGATTGCGGATACTCAAGAACATCCAAAGCAAAAGACCAATAATAGGGAAGAAGGGCCAGATTTCACGCAGACGGAACAGCAAGAGGATCAAGACAATACCATAACAGATAGCTGCCCCGAGGATATTGGCAAGCGAAAACTTGAGAAATCCTTTTTGATATTGGTGTTTCCAGTGGATAACCATCCCTGTTTGAGAAAGGGCAAATGGAATGAAGACCCCAATGGTATAAAGCGGAATCAAGCTTTCTGTTTGCCCATCAAAGATCAAGAGCAAGACGATGGCACCAATGGCCAAGGTCAAAATCCCATTGGAATAGCCCAGACGATCCCCTTTTTCCATATACATGTGTGGCATGTATTTGTTTTTAGCCATGTTAAAGGCCAACATTGGAAAGGCTGAGAACCCCGTATTCGCCGCAACTGCCAGGATCAATGCTGTTGATAATTGGAAAACGTAGAAGAAGGCTTGTCCGACCGGAGAATTTCCTAAGATAGCTTGGGCCATTTGAGCTAGAGTTGTTACCCCTTTTGCTGGTACGACACCAACCCAGTAATTGAGGAAGGTAATCCCTGCAAACATAATCCCCAAAATCAAAGCCATGATGGTCAAGGTAGAGGCTGCATTCTTTGCTTTTGGTTTCTTAAAGAAAGGAACCGAATTGGAGATGGCTTCAACCCCTGTTAGTGAAGCTGATCCACTCGTAAAGGCCCGCAATAAGAGAATGACACTAACCCCTGAAATGGTTTGACCCACATGAGCAGTCGCGTTATAGGCCAAATGCCCTGTCAAAATTTGGATCACACCATAGCCGATCAAGGCAATCGTACTAACAATGAACAGGTAGACTGGAATCATCAAGGAAGTAGCTGATTCACGCAGCCCCCGTAAGTTCATCAGCATCAAGAGCAAGACCAACAAAATGGAAATGTGCAGATTATAAGGATGAAGAGAGGGAATCGCTGACGTGATAGCATCTGCACCGGAAGAAACAGATACTGCTACCGTCAGCATGTAGTCGACCAAGAGACTGCCACCAGCGATCAACCCCGCTTTGGGTGACAAGTTCTCCGTAGTCACCATGTAGGCCCCTCCCCCTTGAGGATAGGCATGAATGACCTGGCGATAAGAAATCGTTAAACTGGCTAGGAGAACCAGAACCACAATCCCAATTGGAATGGACCACCAAATGGCTCCTGCTGATACCGTCATCAAGACCAGGATAACTTGCTCTGGACCATAGGCAATAGAAGAAAGTGCGTCACTAGAGAGCATGGCCAAGGCCTGCATTTTCCCCAGCAATCCTCCTTCACCTTCTGCACCAGATTTCAACGGACGGCCAATAAACCATTTTTTCAATGTTGAAAACATAAAAAACTCCTTGAAAAAAAGATCATGAGGCCGGGAATTCCCTGCCTCTTTTTCATAAAACAGGGGTTATTCTACTCCTTTTTTTCAAGACTGTCAACCGAAATTGTGAAAGTTTCATAAGGTTTTCATTCTTTCCTTCCACCTCCCATAGATAGGACAGTTTCTTTTCAATTTTTTCCAAGCAAAAAACGAGGCTGGGACAAAAATCCTAGCCTCTCAATTATTTTTGGATTGTCGAGCAAGACGCAGTGGTTGAGTGGGCTCTAGTACGCTGATTTCATCAGCTGTTACAGCCCTACTCAACTGTGCGGAGGTGGGACGACGAAATCGAATTCTAACGAATGACTGATTTCTGTCCCACTCTCACTTTTTTATTTCAGTTGATTTTCTACATAAGAAGCAATGACATCCGAAGTGTACTGGGCTGTACCAGCCCCAAACTTGTCGATGTTTCCCTTGAATTCTGGATTATAGACATAGCCTTTGCCAATATGCCCAAAAACCTCTATAGAGCAGTCAAATCCATAAGTTCGAATCGCGTCTAAAAGTTTGGCTGCTGCTTCTTGGTTTTCAAATTCGGTTACTGGCAGACCAACTTGAAGGTTTTTCGCAAAGACTTGGAAGACTTGATTAAAGGCTCTTGTCGCCTCATCTTCTCGACCTTTTTGGCGTTCAAGCGCTTGGCTCATGACTTCTTGACCATACTTGTCTACCGCCTCTTGATGGTATTTTTGAGTATCTTGGTAGCTAAATCCAGTAAATTTTTCCTCAATTGTCATTTGTCTTTCTCCTTTTTGTTCTTGAATGGTTTTTTGCAAGGTGGAAATCAGGGTATCCAAACGTTTTCTTTCTTGAGTTAAATAATCTAACTGTTTGGTCAAATGGGGCAATAAGTTAGACTTTTCTTCGGCTAAGAGTTCTGCTATTTGTTCCAAGGAAAACCCTAGATACTTGTAATAGAGAATTACCTGTAAGCGTTCTAAATCTTCTTGGCTGTAGGTCCGATAGCCATTTTCAGATTTCACAGGGACTAGAAGTCCTATCTTATCATAGTGGTGCAAGGTCTTGATAGAGACACCTGACAGCTCTGCAGCTTCTTTGATATGGAACATGATTTCCTCCTTACAAGGATAGTATAATCCCTCCCCTTAGGTCAGAGTCAAGACTTAACATAAAAATAGTTTTATTTCAGAAAAAAGGCTTGAGTAGTTCCATTGCGTTTTACTCAAACCCTTTGTTTTTTTATGGGTGACTCACGATCAATTCTAAACCTTGCCCTTCCAGAGTCCAAGATTCAACATCGCTTGGCAAGATAAAGTGACTTCCTTTTTGAATAGGATAATCCTTTCCATCTACCGTCAATTTCCCTTCTCCAGTTAAGACGCTCAATAAGCTGTAATCAGCAGTCTTTTCAAAATTAGCTTTTCCAGTAAGTTCCCACTTATAAACCGTAAAGAAATCACTGGCAACCAAGGTCGTCATCCGAAGATCATCGATCCCAACTGTATCTGGATGGCTATTAGCTGGCTCCCCAATATTCAACACATCAATTGATTTTTCAAGATGAAGCTCCCGCAAGTTTCCTTGGTCATCCTTGCGGTCAAAATCATAAACCCGGTAGGTTGTGTCACTGGACTGTTGGGTTTCAAGGATCAAGATTCCGGAACCAATCGCATGCATGGTTCCACTTGGTACATAAAAGAAATCCCCAGCCTTAACGGGTACTTTTGTCAGCAAGGCCTCCCAGTTTTTATCTTCGATTTGCTGGCGGAGTTCTTCTTTTGACTTGGCATTGTGTCCATAGATAATCTCTGATCCTTCGTCAGCCGCAATCACATACCAACACTCGGTTTTTCCAAGTTCTCCTTCATGTGCTAAGCCATAAGCATCATCTGGGTGCACTTGCACGCTGAGCCAATCATTGGCATCCAAAATTTTCGTCAATAATGGAAAGACAGGCTCTTTACGATTGCCGAATAATTCTCGGTGCTCTTGATAGAGCTGATCCAATCCCATTCCTTCGTATGGACCATTGGCCACTTTAGAAACGCCATGTGGATGGGCCGAAATCGCCCAAAATTCACCGACATGGTCACTCGGAATGTCGTAACCAAATTCCTCTTTTAGACGTGTTCCTCCCCATATTTTTTCCTGCATGACCGAATGTAAAAATAATGGTTGTCCCATAATACCCTCCTCGCATTTCATGTTTCTATTATACAAAAAAAAGAAAGCTTTTGAAAGCCCTTTCTGATTGTTTCCTTTCTCGCCAGAATCTTCATTTTTGTGTATAATGGAAAAGATGACACTAAAAGAAAACATTATCCAACTGGCACATTCTATTGGGATTTCAAAAATTGGATTTACAACCGCTGATGACTTCGCTTATTTGGAAAAATCGCTCCGCTTGGCCGTTGAGGAAGGACGGAATTCTGGATTCGAGCATAAGAATATCGAAGAGCGCATCCAACCTAAATTAAGTCTCTCCTCCGCAAAGACGATCATCTCAATCGCTGTCGCCTACCCCCATAAGCTCAAACAACAACCTCAAAAAACTGCCTATAAAAGAGGAAAATTCACTCCCAACAGTTGGGGATTGGACTATCATTATGTCCTTCAAGACAAGCTCAATCGCTTAGCCGCTGGGATCGAAGAAATGACGCAGGATTTCGAATACAAGGGGATGGTCGATACTGGAGCACTGGTTGATACCGCTGTCGCCCAACGAGCAGGGATTGGTTTTATTGGAAAAAATGGCTTGGTCATTTCAAAAGAATACGGTTCCTACATGTTTCTGGGTGAATTGATTACCAACCTCGAAATCGAACCAGATCAACCTGTCGACTATGGTTGTGGGGACTGTCGCCGTTGTTTAGATGCTTGCCCAACCTCCTGCTTAATCGGAGACAGCTCTATGAATGCCAAACGCTGCTTGTCCTTCCAAACTCAAGACAAGGGCATGATGGACTTAGAATTTCGCAAGAAAATTAAAATGGTCATCTATGGATGTGACATCTGTCAGATTAGCTGCCCTTATAACAAAGGTCTGGATAATCCCTTGGCAACAGAAATCGATCCTGATCTGGCTCATCCAGAGTTGATTCCTTTTATCGAACTGTCTAACGGACAATTTAAGGAAAAATTTGGAAACGTTGCTGGAAGCTGGCGAGGCAAGAATATCCTCCAGCGCAATGCCATTATCGCACTAGCAAATGCTAATGACCGCTCAGCTATCCCTAAGCTACTGAACATCATCGAGACCTCGCAAAATCAGATCCATATCGCAACGGCTATCTGGTCCTTAGGGCAACTGCTACGTGAAATCACACCAGAACTTATCGAACTCTTGCTAAATATCAAAAAACCTTCTAAAGATATTATCGAGGAGCGAGCAGCCTTTTTTAAACATTTTGACATCCAAATAGACTAACCATGATAATGAAAAAACACTAAGGTTGTAACCTTAGTGTTTTTTTAGTTCCTTCAAGAAATACCAGCTCCCCATTTCTACATGGTTAAAGCTAATCTCGTTAGAGTAGACTTCCTTGTAGCCATTTTTGGTATAAAAATAGACATTTCCCTTCGTATTGGTATAAAAGGCTAGTTTTTCTCCTTTAACCTCTTCCAAGAAAGGCTCAATTCCTTCTGTCATAAAGCGACTGCCATAGCCCTGCCGTTGGTGTTTAGGGGCGACTGCGAGAAGCATTAAATACCAATCAAAGTCTACATTTTGCTCCAATTCCTTATCCGTGTCCTCCATAAATTTAAAGTAGGCCAACATATTCTTCAAGGAAATAAACTTGAGCAAACCAAATCCCCCATTTAAGAGATAGGCTCGAAAAGGAATCGGTCCCTTTTGTAACAAGGAAACTGCATAAATTTCATCGTTCTTTTCTGCCACAAGGCAAATATGGTGCTTGAGAAAAACCTTTACCAAGATGCGCATCATTGCCTCAACAAAGGCAGGATACTGCTTGGGATCACGCACCAAATCCTTGATGACTTTTAAAAATAGATATTCCTCAAAGGCTGTACTGGCTACTCGAACCACCTGATCCAGATCTGCTTTTTCTGCTTGTCTGTATTTCATCTTCTCTCCTCTTCTAAGTCCACTTTCCAGTATACACTATCACTTGCTGTTATTCAAAGGTCAATTTCGAGCAATATGTTGATTCAAACAAGCAAAAAAAGTCCTCCCCAGGCCAGTCCCAATCCCCAAGCAACGAGAACGTCCTTGGGATAATGAACCCCTCCAAAAACTCGGACAAGGGCTAATAGAAGAGATAGGAGCATCGAGCACATTCCAAACAGAAGCGACAACTGACAGACACACATAGAGATAATGGTCGCCGAAAAAACATGGCGGCTAGGAAAAGAATGTCCCGATGAATTTTTCTCTAATAAAGGTTGAATGTCCCATGTTTCGTAAGGTCTTGGAACATTGATCCAATGGCGGAAGAGACTAAACAAGATAAAGCCAGAAGCTGGAATCCAAATAAAAGGCCAAATTCCTCCAATCGCGGTTTGTTTTAAACATAGCCAACAAAAGACCAGACCATAGATGCCTGGCATGACGAGAGTTAGGATTCGATTTGTCCGCCGAAGGACCTGCACACGACGCGGATTTTTCGCAAAAGGCAGGGTTAGCCAACGATAAAATTGCGGGTATTCTTGAAGGTTGCGCTTCATCTTGGAACTCCTGTCTTTCATCTGATTTTCGTACTACTAGTATACGCGATCCTAAGAAAACCTGTCAAGTGCGGTTCCTTTTTTATTGTTTCTTTCTTCTTTTTCTATACAACCGCTATTCCTTTTTTGCTTTTATCAATTTTATGTCTCCAAGAATCGACTTTTCTATCACTTTTTCCTAGTAAAAAATGGAGCCAGATTGACTCCATCCATCACTTCTATATGATAACGCCTTCTAGATGATCCATTTCATGCTGACAGATCTGGGCTGGAAAACCTGACAAATGTAAGGTTTGAGCTTGCCAATTGACATCCCGATAAGCCACCGTGATCTCCTCATAACGGGTCGTCGGCCGACTTCCCACTAAAGACAAGCACCCTTCCTCTGTTTGATAGGCCTTTTTCTTATCCAGAAGAACAGGATTAAACATGACCAGATTTGCATTTCCCATTCGAATGATAATTGCCCGTTTTTTCACCCCTATCATATTGGCTGCCAAACCCACACACTCAAAGAGAAGGGCGTTCAAGGTATCCTGTAAATCCAAGGCCAAAGGACGATCTTCCGGTGTCGCTTCTTCTGATTTTTGTCCCAAAAATAAGACATCTTTTACAATGCTCTTTTTCATATTTTCCTCACTTCTTTATGGAAAAGGACAAAACCGAGACAGCTCGGTCTCGGTTTCGCTATTGTTTTTAACCTCTATGGGGCAAGCGCTTTTTACTTTTTAAGCTTTTCACTCACTTCTTTTGCAAGAACAAAGTTCCCCAAGGTAGCTGAACCATTGCCAGCAACTGCAGGTGTCACAATATAATCTCTTACATCTGGTACAGGGAGATACCCGTTTAAGAGAGCTGTAAATTTCGTCCGAACACGATCTAACATATGTTGTTGCGCCATTACTCCCCCACCAAAGACAATGATATCTGGACGGAAAGTAACGGTCGCATTCACAGCCGCCTGTGCGATATAGTAGGCTTGAATATCCCAAACATTACTGTTGAGTTCGATATTTTCTCCACGAATACCTGTACGAGCCTCTAAACTCGGACCAGCCGCAAAACCTTCCAAACAGCCGTTGTGGAAAGGACAAACACCCTTGAATTCTTTTTCCACATCCATTGGGTGTTGCGCCACATAATAGTGACCCATTTCTGGGTGTCCAGCTCCCCCAATAAACTCGCCACGTTGGATAACGCCAGCTCCGATTCCTGTTCCGATTGTATAGTAAACCAAGTTTTCGATATGGCCACCTGCGTTATTGCGTGCTACCACTTCACCATAGGCTGAACTATTCACATCTGTTGTAAAATAGATGGGTACATTCAAAGCACGACGGAAGGCACCAACGATATCAACATTGGCCCAATTTGGTTTTGGAGTCGTCGTAATGAAGCCATAAGTTTTTGAATTTGGATCGATATCAATTGGTCCAAATGATCCAATCGCAAGACCAGCAAGATCCTCAAATTTTGAGAAAAATTCGATAGACTTATCAATGGTTTCAATTGGCTTGGTTGTTGGGAATTGTACTTTTTCAACAATATTGTAGTTTTCATCACCAACTGCACAAACAAACTTTGTACCGCCAGCTTCCAAACTTCCGAATAATTTTGTCATGTTGGCTCCTTTTTATAATGAAAATTTCCTGTACTTATTATAGCATATTTTATAGCAATGCTACTTCTCTTCTCTAAAGAAAAAGCAGGCATTTTTAAGAAATAAAATTCAAGGACTGGAGATAACCTGACCAGTCCTTGAAAACGTATTGATTCGATTAAGCTTTGACTTCGATGATCGCATCACCTTTCGCAACTGAGCCAGTTGCAACAGGAGTTACAGAAGCAAAGTCAGCTGTATTGGTAACGATGACCATTGTTGTGTCTTCAAGACCAGCTTCGGCGATTTTTGCTGCATCAAATGTACCAAGGACATCACCAGCTTTGACTTTATCACCTTGCGCTACTTTTTGATCAAATCCTTCACCATTCATTGATACCGTATCAATCCCAACGTGGATCAAGATTTCAGCACCATTGGCTGTCTTCAAACCATAGGCGTGCCCAGTTGCGAAAGCAATGGTTACTTCAGCATCTGCTGGAGCATATACAACACCTTCAGTTGGTTTGATGGCAATCCCTTGTCCCATCGCTCCACTTGAGAAGACAGGATCATTGACATTAGCAAGAGCTACTGTACTACCAACGATAGGAGTGATAATTGTTTCATCTTGAAGTGCTACTGGGATATTACCAGTTGTTTCTTCTTCAATAATAGCTTTCGCTTCTTCATTCTCTGCAGGAACTGATGAAGCGTCATCTTCATATCCAAACATATAAGTCAAACCGAAACTTAGGGCAGTCGTAAATACAACCATAAATACATATTTCAATAATTGACCGTTTAGATAGAGAAGCGTCCCTGGAATAATTGTAATACCGAATCCTGTACCAGCAAGATTTAACATAGATGCAATCCAGCCACCTACAGCACCTGCTCCCAATGCAATAACGAACGGTTTCACGTAACGTAAGTTTACACCAAAGATTGCAGGCTCAGTAATACCTAACAAGGCAGAAATAGTTGCAGGGAATGCCAAAGCTTTAACTTTTTGAGATTTAGACTTCACTGCGACTGCTAAAGTAGCTCCGGCTTGCGCAGTCATGGCTGCTGTAATAATTGCATTAAATGGATCTTTTTTATCTGCCGTAATCAACTGTGATTCAAGAAGATTAAAAATATGATGGACACCAGTCACGACAATTAACTGATGAACGCCACCAATTAGAAGACCTGCTAGTCCGAATGGTAAATTTAAAATAAACTTAGTTGCATTAAGTACATGTTCCTCGATGCTGTGGAAGAATGGACCAATAATAAACAAAGCGAGGAATGACATAATTGTCAACGTAAACAATGGAACCAATAACAAATCCAATACATCTGGAATTTTCTTATGGAGCCATTTTTCGAGTTTAGCACCAATTAGACCAACAAAGAAAGCAGGAAGAACTGAGTTCTGGAATCCCACCACATGATGGAAGATACCAAAGTATGTTGCTGCTTTAGAAGGATCTTCCGCTACAACCCATGCATTTGGAAGTGTCGGACTAACCATCATCAATCCAATAACAATCCCAAGAACAGGATTTCCTCCAAATACTCGGAAAGCAGACCATGAAATCAATGCTGGGAAGAACGCAAACGCAGTATCAGTTAAAATTGTTGAATATGTGTAGAAATCCGTAGATTTAAATGCATCTGCTGTCGTACCAAACAAAGACAATACCTGATCCTGCGCAATTGCACCGCGAATACCCATAAATAAACCAGTAGCCACAATTGCTGGCAAAATTGGGACAAATACGTCTCCGAAAGTACGAATCGCACGCTGGAACCAGTTCCCTTGTTTTGCAGCTTCTGCTTTCATTTCGTCTTTTGATGAAGTTGGCAAACCTAGAGCTACTACCTCATCATAAATCTTATTTACAGTACCAGTACCAAAGATGATTTGGTATTGACCTGAGTTAAAGAAAGCACCTTGTACTTTTTCAAGGTTCTCAACAACATCTTTGTTGATTTTTGATTCATCTTTTACCATCACGCGAAGACGAGTTGCACAGTGAGCTACACTGCTAACATTCTCAACTCCACCGATGGCATCGATGACCTTCTTTGCAATTTCTGTATTTGACATTTGCAAAAATCTCCTTATATTTTGTAATGTAAACGGTTAAACCGCCTCTACGCTCTTAATTGTACCACGTATTGAGAATATGTCAACCGTTTTGCAGGATTTTTTTGAAACTTTTTTAGACTTTTTGATACCTTTTGACAGCATGAAACTATTTTCATTTCAAGATAGGCCTAAACTACGTTCTTTAGCCCTTTAAAGCTACTCTTTATTTTCATTTTCTTTCATTTTTTCACAAATTTTCAACTTCTTCTCTTTTCTCTAGGGAACCAAATAGATGTCAATCGTTTGACATTTTTTGCCATTTTTTTTCATTTATCGCTTGCATTTTTAATAGGAAATCGGTACTATGGAAGTAAGAAAAAATTCGGAGGAATAAAATGGAATGGACAACTGAACGTCGTTACCGACGTTACGAAGACTGGACAACAGAGGAAAAGCAAGCCATCCAAGATCATATGGCCAAATCTCCTTGGCATACACACTACCATGTAGAGCCAAAAGCTGGTCTCTTAAATGATCCTAACGGTTTTTCCTACTTTGATGGAAAATGGATCTTGTTTTACCAAAATTTCCCATTTGGTGCAGCCCATGGGTTAAAATCATGGGTACAAACAGAAAGTGAAGACTTGGTTCATTTCACAGAAACTGGTGTAACACTTCTTCCAGACACAGATCTGGATAGCCATGGAGCTTATTCCGGATCAGCCATGCAGTTTGGTGACAAACTATTCTTATTCTATACTGGAAATGTTCGGGATGCAGCATGGGTCCGCCATCCCTACCAAGTCGGTGCTCTGATGGACAAAGACGGAAAGATTGAAAAAATTGACAAAATCTTGATTGATCAACCTACTGACTCTACGGATCACTTCCGTGACCCACAGATTTTTAATTTCAAGGGTCAATTCTACGCTATCGTTGGTGGTCAAGACCTTGAGAAGAAAGGATTCATCCGTCTCTATAAGGCGGTAGATAACGACTATACCAACTGGGTTGCAATCGGTGACTTGGATTTTGCAAATGACCGGACAGCTTACATGATGGAATGTCCCAATCTGGTCTTTGTAGAGGATCAACCAGTTCTCCTTTACTGTCCTCAAGGTTTAGACAAATCGATCCTCGATTATGACAATATCTATCCAAATATGTACAAGATCGGGGCAAGCTTTGACCCAGAAAAGGCCAAAATGGTTGATGTATCCGAATTGCATAATCTCGACTATGGTTTTGAAGCCTATGCCACTCAAGGATTTAATGCACCCGATGGACGTGCCTTTGCTGTTAGCTGGCTAGGTCTTCCAGACGTTTCTTATCCAACGGATTCCTATGACTACCAAGGAGCTCTCTCACTGGTCAAAGAAGTAACCATCAAAGATGGCAAGCTCTACCAATACCCAGTTGAAGCCATCAAGGACTTACGCGTTGAGCGTGAGGAATTTGCCAACAAGGTTCAAACCAAGAACTGCTATGAATTGGAATTGCAATTTGAAAAAGACAGCCAAAATGAGATCGTCCTCTTTGCAAATCCAGAAGGAAAGGGCTTATTTCTCACATTCGATCTAGCGAAAGGATTAGTCACAGTCGATCGTAGCCAGGCTGGTGAGCAATATGCCCAAGACTTTGGAACTAGCCGTAGCTGCACAATCGATAACCAAGCTACAACTGCTAATATTTTCATTGACAATTCGATTTTTGAAATCTTTATCAATAAAGGAGAAAAAGTATTTTCTGGCCGGGTCTTCCCACATGCTGATCAAAATGGTATTTTGATCAAGTCTGGAAACCCTACCGGAACCTACTATGAACTTGATCATGGTCGCAAAGCTAACTGATGTCGCCAAACTCGCCGGTGTCAGCCCTACTACAGTCTCACGGGTCATCAATAAAAAAGGCTACCTATCTGAAAAAACGATCCAAAAAGTCCAAGAAGCCATGCGAGAGCTGGGCTATAAGCCCAACAATGTTGCTCGTAGTCTCCAAGGGAAATCAGCCAAGTTGGTTGGCTTGATTTTTCCTAATATCAGCAATGTTTTCTACGCAGAATTAATTGATAAATTAGAGTACCAACTCTTCAAACATGGCTACAAGACCATCATCTGCAATAGTGAACACGACTCTGAAAAAGAGCGGGAATACATTGAGATGTTGGAAGCTAACCAAGTGGATGGCATCATTTCAGGAAGCCACAATTTAGGGATTGAGGATTACAACCGAGTAACTGCTCCGATTATTGCCTTTGACCGCAACCTCTCCCCAGAGATTCCCGTTGTCTCATCAGACAACTACGCTGGCGGTGTGCTAGCAGCAGAAACGTTAGTTAAAAGTGGGGCTCAAAACATTATGATGATCACAGGGAATGACAACTCCAACTCCCCAACCGGTTTTCGTCATGCAGGCTTCGCATCGGTTCTGCCCGAGTCTTTGATCATCAACGTTTCCAGTGATTTCTCTCCCATTCGCAAAGAAATGGAGATCAAACAGATTTTAACTCAGCAAAAACCAGATGCTATTTTTGCTTCGGATGATTTGACAGCAATTTTGATCATGAAGGTCGCAAAAGAGCTTGACCTTCAGATTCCTCAAGATCTAAAAGTGATTGGTTATGATGGCACCCAGTTCATCGAGACTTATACTCCTGAACTAACCACCATCCAGCAACCTCTAAAGGATATTGCAGTTCTGATGGTAGACTTACTACTCCAAAAGATCGAAGGAAAAAAAGTAGCGACTACCGGTTATTTCTTGCCCGTTAGTCTCCACTCTGGAAAAAGTATTTAAAAGCAGAGGCTGGGACAAAAGTCCTAGCCTCTCAATTGTCTTTGGATTGTCGAGCAAGACGCAGTGGTTGAGTGGGCTCTACTACGCTGATTTCATCAGCTTTTACAGCCCTACTCAACTGTGCGGAGGTGGGACGACAAAATCGAATTCTAACGAATTACCGATTTCTGTCCCACTCTCATTTTTCATTCAAAAAAAGAGCCATCGGCTCTTTTTGATTATTCTTCTGTTACAAATTGACTGAGAACACCATTGACAAATCGTGAAGAGGTTTCATCTGAAAAGGATTTGGCCAATTCCACCGCTTCATTGACTGCAACGATCTGTGGTGTATCAAACTCTGTTATTTCATAAATTCCAAGACGAAGGATGTTTTTCTCCACCAAGGTCAAGCGCTCTACCGTCCAACCAGTTTTCAAATGTTGACCGATTTGTTGGTCCAATTGATCTTTAGACTGATAAACACCCGTCACGAGGTTCATGAGAAAGGCAGGAAGATCGACTTCTTTGTCTTCGGCTAGGTCCTTGTCATGTAAATAAGCAAAGCGACAAGCTTCCACAATGTCTCCATCGTATTCCAAGGCCATCAAGGCTTGGAAGGCGCGCTCACGCAAATCTCGACGTGATTCTAATAAAATTTCATCAGTCATTGAGGAAGTCCTCGTTAAACAAGTCTTTCAAGTCTGGTTTTGGAGATTTTTCCGTCGCGATACCGACAACGTGAATGTTGACAGCATCCAAGGTTACATCTGCCATATCATAAACCGCAGACTTGACCGCCTTTTGAATCGCTACAGCGACAGATGGCACAGCAACTCCGTACTCCAAATAGAGATAGATGTCTACTGAAACTTGACCATCTTCTTCCGTATGAAGGTAGACGCCACGTCCAAGTGAGCGTTTTGATAAGCTATCTGAAACACTCTTATTTTCGAGCGAATAGACACCCTCTACTTTTGCTGTCGCAATCGCAATAATTTTTTCTAATACACGTGGTGCAATAACGATGTCACCAAATTGTTCAGTTGCCATAGAAGTTCCTTTCTATTTGACACCCTGAGATGTCTCTTATGCACGAGAAACGTATGTTCCTTCAGTAGTGTTAATGACCAATTTTTGTCCAGCTTCGATGAAGTCAGGAACGTTCACGACCAAACCAGTTTCCATTGTAGCAGGTTTACCAGAACCAGTCACTGTAGCACCTTTGATAGATGGTTGAGTTTCTGCAACTGTCAATTCAACAGTTGTAGGAACCGTTACACCGATCACTTCGCTTCCGTAGAATTGAATTTTTACTTCTGAGTTTTCAAGGATGTAAAGCAATTCTTGTTCGACGTTCACCACTGGAATTTCATATTGATCATATGTTTCAGTATTCATGAAGTAGGCTGTATCATCCATTTTGTACAAGTATTGAGCTGGAACAGTTTCGATAATCGCTTGTTCAAATTTTTCTTCTGGACGGTAGCTTGTATCAAATGTTGAACCAGTACGGACATCACGCAATTTCATACGCATGATAGTGTTTCCTTTACCTGGTTTGTGGTGGCTAGCTTCCAAAACGCGGATCAATTTTCCATCAGCTGTTTCAAAAGTCATACCAGCTTTCAATTTACTTGCTTCGATCATGTTTTATTACCTCTTTTTAAAAATAGATTACTCTTTATTGTAACACACTATTTGATTTTTCTCAAACAGCAATCTTTTCTTTTTAGTCAGGAAAGAAGGCAAAGACTAGGTGTTGGAGCCACTCGTTCTCTAAGCCTCATTTCTCCAATTAGTCAACGGGGACAATATTGCCATCCGCATCTTTGGTCACATGGACATATTTGCCATCAACTTCAATATAGAAGGTATGTGGTTTATCTGGAGCTGGAGAGGCTTGTTTTTGCAGATCATTCCCCAGAGCTTGGCCCAGGTTCATCCCCATGATCATGTTCATACCATTGCCACCTTCATTTTTAGCAGCTGCCACCAAGGCCTCATTGCGGGCGCGACGCTCTTCAATTTCAATGGTATTGTACTTCATCGCTACCAATTCACTATCCAGTTTATTGACCTTGGCCATACTATCTGCATCATAGCTCAGATCTTCAATCAGGACATTGGTTAATTCAATACCATATAGTTCTGACCACGTTTTATTGACTTCACGTTTTGCGACTTCATTGAAGACATCTTGGTCCGCATTGATATTGTAGATTTCCGCCTTATTTTCAGCCGTATATTTTGAAATAGCCACTGCAATCTTTGGTGCTAAGTTTTGGCGCAAGGTTCCCTGAGCCACATCTTCCAAAGTAAAAGGTTTGTCCGCCGTAATTTGGCGACTAACTGCACTGACGAAAAAGAGTACAGGATCTGCTACTTTAACGTCATAGAGACCATAAAAGCGAATGCTAAGAAGCTGTTGGTAACGGTCGCTAAAGTACTCGACTGGATTTTGGGTGCCAAATTTATTTCCTGTAAAAGGTTGCATCCGAACAAAGATAATTTCCTGTTGGGTGACCACTTGGCCACCAAATGAGAAGCGATTCTTGAACTGGTCCCAAGTCCCTTTCACTCCGCCCTTTTCAAACAACCAAGCATTCTCACCGGCTTGCCATTCGTGGCTTCCTGCTTCTAGAAGGTCTCCCAAAAAAGTTCCATTGTTGACTAAAAGAGCGACATAGCCTTGAGGGACAATGACGACAGAGCCATCTGTCAAAAGGCCAGTATTTTGGTTGCTCTGACGAGAGCGTCCGTCCGGATCTTTGGTCAAGAGCTGTCCCTTGATAGCCAAAGCCGTTGCTGGAATAGCTTCTGGCAAAGTAATGGCTTCCTTAAATTTACTATCTTGAAAACTTGAAATACCCGCTGAAAGGGCTGCATTAATAAATCCCATACATTCTCCTATCTGTAGAATTCAATTTCATCCACAACTTCATAAACATCCAAGACCCAATCTTTTGGATTGTGTTTCAAGGATGCTTGGCAATATTCACACTTGTCGATCGAATCGATGGTCAGTGGTGCACCACAGTTCGGACAGTGATCACTGACGACTTCTGAATTCTTAATGATCTCTGTCTGAGCCCCGTGTTCCCGGAGAAAGACCATGCGGTAAACGGTAAAGAGATCTTTGGTTGGATCCCCTTCGATCACACGACCCGATTCATCGTTTCGAATGTAATCTCTCATGGTCGAAGATAGAATGACTTCGATGCGGTCATTGCCACCTGGATTTTCGATAAAGTCTTTGATCTTCGAATTTTCCACACGCACGCGCTCTAAAACATTGGTCGTTTTTGCTCGAATATGCTCTTGCAACTGCGTCAAGTGTTGCTCATAAAGACTGGTACTTTCTAAGTTTCGAACAGAATTCCAATCTTTTTCTGTCCAGGCAGACTGTAATTGAAGGTAAACCAGCTTGACTTGCGACAAAAAGCGGTCTTCATCAAACATTGGGTCCAATTTTCGGATGCGGCGAATCGCTTCATAGTTGTTTTCAATTGGTCGACCCGCCCGTTCTTCGGTTGTCCGTTTTGGACCACTATTTGAATAAGACGAATCATCACTCTCATTAGCCTCTTTGGCCAGATTATAGACAAAACCAACTAAGCCAATGATAGCGACAACTGCAATACCACCAGAGTCTGTTCCAGAACTAGAACTGTAGCTACTGGATCCACCAGACCAGCTGCTTCCACCACCAGACCAGCTACTTCCACCGCCACCACCACCAGAATGAATAGTGCTACTACCACCACTATGTGTATTCCCAACACCCGCATGGGCTTGAGGGACAAATACAAATAGAAGGGCTACTAGAAGGATTCCCAATACTAAAATACGTTTTTTCATAGGCCTCTTTTCTTATTGTTATCTTTTAAATAGGAGCTAAGAAAAACTCAATCGATTCTATAGAACAATCAATTCTTTTGGAGCAAGGGTCAAGACCTCACAGCCTGTTTCCGTGATCAAGAGGTCATCTTCGATGCGCACACCAGATAGCCCTTCAATGTAGATTCCCGGCTCATCTGTCAAGACCATCCCCGCCTTGATCACCTCTTTAGACGTTTGGCTGAAGTAGGGTTCTTCATGGATATCCAGCCCAATCCCATGACCGATTCCATGAGTGAAGTATTGGCCATAGCCGGCTGCTTCAATCACATCCCGAGGGATTTTATCAAAATCACGGAAGCCAAGGCCGTCTTTAGCTGCAGCAATCAAGGCTTGATTGGCTTTCAAAACTGTTTCGTAAATTTCTCTTTCCTTGTCGCTGACATGTCCTGCATAGATAGTTCGTGTCATATCGCTGACATAGTGATCATACAAGCAACCAAAATCAAGGGTCAAGGCATCTCCTGCTGAAATCACCCGATCACTTGGAGTCGCATGAGGCATAGCAGAGCGTTCACCAGCTGCTGAAATAATATCAAAAGATACACCAGAAGCTCCCAACTCCCGCATTCTAAAATCTAGGAAAGTCGCTGCTTCCAACTCTGTGGTTTGTCCCACCTTGATAAAGTCCAAAATATCATGAAAGGCTTGATCTGAAATGCTACAAGCTTTTTTAATCGCCGCAATCTCTGTTTCATCCTTAATCAAGCGCAATTCCATGACGAAGTTCGCTAGAGGTTGAAGGCTGATACCACTGAAAACAGCCGTCATCCGGGCATGATAAGCGACCGTCACTTCGTCCTCAAAACCAAGATCTTTGATCCCAAGGTCCTTGACGATCTCTGCAGCGGCAGTCAACTCATCGCGGGTTTCCACAATCTCTACAAAGGGAAAACAAGTCGCATGGGCATGGATAGTGTAGCGTGAATCGGTGAAGAGTACCACACGTTCTTCTGTCACCAAGGCAGTCCCATTTGATCCCCAAAAATTGGTCAAATAATAAACATTTTTTAAATTGTTAATCAGTACCGCTTTGAGGTTTTGAGCTTTCATTTTGTTTCTTAAGTTACTGATCCGTTGGTTCATTGTAGTTTTCCTTTCAAATACTGTCCTGTGTAGCTAGCAGGGGTTGTTGCGACCTCCTCTGGTGTCCCAGTTGCAATAATGGTTCCGCCACCGACACCGCCTTCAGGTCCCAAATCGATGATGTGGTCTGCCGTCTTAATGACATCCAAATTGTGCTCGATCACAAGGACCGTATTGCCATCATCCACAAACCGTTCTAAGACCTTGATCAAGCGGGAAATGTCTTCGGTATGGAGTCCGGTCGTTGGTTCATCCAAGATATAGAAGGATTTTCCTGTAGAGCGCTTGTGCAATTCAGAAGCCAACTTCATCCGTTGCGCTTCCCCACCTGAAAGGGTGGTCGCTGGTTGACCCAGCGTTACATAGCCCAAGCCCACATCTTGGATGGTCTTGAGTTTGCGTTCAATTTTTGGAATGTGCTTGAAGAATTCGACTGCCTTGTTGACCGTCATATCCAGCACTTCTGCGATATTTTTTTCCTTGTAGTGGACTTCGAGAGTCTCACTATTGTAACGACGTCCATGGCAGACTTCACAAGGAACAAAGACATCCGGTAAGAAGTGCATTTCAATCTTGATGATCCCATCTCCTGAGCAGGCTTCACAACGCCCACCCTTGACATTGAAACTAAAGCGGCCTTTTTTATAGCCCCGAATTTTGGCTTCATTGGTCTGAGCAAAGAGATCGCGAATGTCATCGAAGACGCCTGTATAGGTCGCTGGATTGGAACGAGGAGTCCGGCCAATCGGACTTTGATCAATGTCGATCAAGCGATCGATATGCTCAATCCCCTGAATGGTCTTGTATTTCCCTGGTTTTTCCGAATTGCGGTTGAGCTTTTGAGCGATGGCTTTTTTTAAGATGCCATTGATCAAGGTTGATTTTCCAGAACCTGAAACTCCAGTGACTGCGATAAATTTGCCCAGAGGAAAACGCGCTGTAATATCTTGTAAGTTGTTCTCACTGGCCCCTGTAATTTCAATAGAACGGCCATTTCCTGAACGGCGCTCTGTGGGAACCGGAATCTTGCGTTTGCCGGACAAATACTGGCCAGTGATGGATTTGCTGTTGCGCGCCACCTGCTTTGGAGTTCCCGCAGCAACAATCTCTCCCCCAAAGACACCCGCACCTGGTCCGACGTCGATTAGGTAATCAGCCTCTCTCATGGTATCTTCGTCGTGTTCGACGACGATCAAGGTATTGCCTAAATCACGCATCTTTTTGAGACTGGCAATCAGGCGGTCATTGTCCCTTTGATGGAGGCCGATAGACGGCTCATCCAAGATATAAAGGACTCCAGAGAGGTTGGAACCGATCTGGGTTGCCAAGCGAATGCGCTGGCTTTCTCCACCTGACAAGGTCCCAGCCGATCGTGACAGGGTCAAGTAATTGAGCCCCACATTGTTTAAGAAGGTCAAGCGATCCTTAATCTCTTTTAGGATCGGTCTTGCAATCGTGGCTTCATTGTCCGTTAAGACCAGCTTGTCCACGGCTTTTAAGTGGTCCGCAATCGATAGATCCGACACTTCCCCAATATGCATCCCCTTTTCTCCTCCGACACGAACAGAAAGAGCCTGGTCATTGAGACGGTAGCCATGGCAGGTCGCACAGGTCAATTCGTTCATATAGGAGCGCATTTGGTTGCGGGTAAAATCACTATTGGTCTCACGGAAACGGCGGTGAATATTGGTTACGACTCCTTCAAAGGGAATGTCGATATCTCGAACCCCACCAAACTCATTTTCATAGTGGAAGTGGAATTCCTTGCCTTTTGAACCATAGAGGACCAAGTCCTTTTCTTCTTGAGAAAGATCGGAAAAAGGCGTGTCCATATTGATGCCAAACTGGATCATGGCCTGCTCCAACATCTGAGGATAGTAGTTGGAAGAGATCGGATTCCAAGGAGCAAGAGCTCCTTCGCGAAGGCTTAATCGATCATCTGGCACCACCAAATCCAAGTCCACTTCCAGCTTAATGCCCAGCCCATCACAATCTGGACAAGAGCCAAAAGGCGCATTGAAAGAAAAGAGACGGGGCTCTAATTCAGGAACGGTAAAGCCACAAACCGGACAAGCATAGTGCTCCGAAAAAAGTAGCTCCTTATCGTCCATGGTATCAATGACCACGTAGCCATCGGCAATCCGAAGAGCTGCTTCAATCGAATCAAAGAGCCGCGAGCGAATCCCCTCTTTGATCACGATTCGGTCCACAACGACTTCAATCGTGTGCTGTTTGCTTTTAGACAGTTCTGGGACCTCTGTCACATCATAAATCTCACCGTCAACCCGCACCCGAACATAGCCGTCTTTTTGCACCTTTTCAATAATATTCTTATGCTGGCCTTTTTTCTTTCGGATAATAGGGGCTAAAATTTGCAGGCGCTGCCGTTCTGGTAATTCCAAAACTTGATCAACGATCTGCTCAACTGAAGAAGCGGTAATCGCCCCATGGCCATTGATACAATAAGGCGTACCTACACGCGCATAGAGCAGGCGCAGGTAGTCATTGATCTCAGTTGCCGTCCCCACAGTGGAACGCGGATTTTTACTAGTGGTTTTTTGGTCGATAGAAATAGCGGGGCTTAAGCCATCAATCGAATCCACATCTGGTTTTTCCATATTTCCCAAGAACTGCCGAGCATAGGCTGACAAGCTCTCCACGTAACGACGCTGGCCTTCTGCATAGAGGGTATCAAAGGCCAGACTAGACTTTCCAGATCCTGACAAGCCCGTCACCACGACCAACTTATCGCGTGGAATTTCCACATCTATATTTTTTAAATTATGGGCACGTGCCCCATGAATGACAATTTTATCTTGCATGTTTTTACTCTAATTCACCTTTTTGTTATCCTCCATTATAACAAATTTTTTAGTATTCTTTTATCCAAAAACGTGCTTTTTCTGTTATAATGTTAAGGTGTAAAAAAACAAGGGGAGGCACCATGAAACAGGTCTTTTTATCAACAACGACTGAATTTAAAGAAATAGAGACACTGGAACCCGGTAGCTGGATCAACCTTGTCAACCCTTCTCAAAGTGAATCAATGGAAATCGCCTCTGCATTTAATATTGATATTGCCGACTTACGGGCACCACTCGATGCGGAAGAAATGTCCCGTATGACCATCGAAGATGAGTATACCTTGATCATCGTAGACGTTCCCATCAAGGAAGAGCGGAACAACCAGACCTACTATGTCACCATCCCTTTGGGAATCATTCTAACTGAAGAGGCCATTATCACCACATGTTTGGAAGAATTGCCTTTGCTAGATACCTTTATCAATCGTCGCTTACGGAATTTCTATACCTTCATGCGGTCTCGCTTTATCTTTCAGATCCTTTATCGAAATGCCGAGCTCTACTTGACCGCGCTTCGTACCCTGGATCGCAAGAGTGAACAGATTGAAAGTCAACTCCATAAATCAACTCGTAACGAAGAGCTGATTGAACTGATGGAGTTAGAAAAAACCATCGTCTACTTCAAGGCCTCTCTGAAAACCAATGAGCGCGTGATCAAGAAATTGACCAGTGCCACTAGTAACATCAAGAAATACCTGGAAGACGAGGATCTATTGGAAGATACCTTGATCGAGACTCAACAGGCCATTGAGATGGCGGATATTTATGGAAACATCCTCCACTCCATGACCGATACCTTCGCATCGATCATCTCCAACAACCAGAATAATATCATGAAGACCTTGGCTATGGTGACCATCGTCATGTCCATCCCAACCATGATTTTCTCGGCCTATGGGATGAACTTCAAGGACAATGAGCTTCCGCTCAACGGCGAAGCCCATGCCTTTTGGCTCATTATCTTCATCGCCTTTGCCCTGACTGGATCCCTCGTCGTCTACCTCATCCATAAAAAATGGTTCTAACAACACTTGTATATCAAAGGAGTATTTATGTCTCACATCGATCTTAGCCAACTTAGCAAGAAAAACCAAGAATTTATCCGGATCGCCAAACACCAATTGCTTGAAAACGGAAAGACAGAGGAAGAAGCAGAAAGCCTCCTCCAAGAAATTCTTCCAGCTATCCATGAGAACCAAGGAAAAGGAATTCCGGCACGGACCCTTTTTGGAGCTCCAACTGTCTGGGCTAACTCTTTCAGCGAGAAAGAACGCTATGAAAAAGAGCATCCAAAATTAAACGATGCTCCTTCTCTCATGATTTTGGATTCCTTCCTCTTTATTTTTGGTGTCTTTGCTGCCATTTCAGCCTTCATGAACTTGGTCGCACCGCATCGTACTGGCTATGGTTTGATCACCTTGATTCTTGGAAGTTTGACAGGGGCTCTGCTCTTATACCTCATGTACTACTTCTTCTATCAGTATATGGGTGGCACAAAAGATCGCAGTGAGCGTCCCTCTCTTTGGAAATCTATGCCGATTCTTGTTGGCGTCATGTTCCTTTGGGTCATCGTCTTGTCCTTCACCTCATTACTCCCACAAGTCCTCAACCCAACCATTCCAGATATCCTTGCGATCCTTTTAGGAGCTTTAGCACTCGCCCTTCGCTTCTACCTCAAGAAACGTTTTAATATTAAAAGTTCGAGCACAGCACCCGCAACTCGTCGCTAAGAAAACGGATGAAGTTTTCATCCGTTTTTGTTTTACTGTATTTCCCTGTTCAACCTTTTTGAAAAATAGAGGACTAAGTCATCATTGTTTTCACAAGAACTGTAAGGGGCCAAGGGCTGATCCCTAAACCAAATTCCAGATCCATCTGGGATATAGCCTCGTTTAACATACAGTCTTTGAGCTGGGCCATAACCCGAGTGTAAACCAACCCCTAAAGTAACAAACTCTGATAGTAGCCGGACTCTTTTTTCCGCCTCTTCTAAGAGTTGATTCCCAATTCCTCGATTTCTAAATGGCTCAAAAACATTAAAATCAGATAGTTCAGGATAGACTCCCACGAAAGGACCGTGCTTGGCAGCAGGCAATATAGTGATATAACCTGCCACAAGTCCATCCGACTCAACTACTAATACGTCCCTTTCTCCATTCTCCTGATCCTGAAAATAGCTGGTCAAGATATCCTTTCTACCCGGCCACCTTTGGTGGATAAAGGCTTGAGAGATGTGCTCAATATCTGCCTTTATCATCCTCCTGATGATTACACCTTCCTTCATAGTTCCCTCCTTGATATATTTCTTCCCACATTATAACACGATTAGAGCTAGGGAAAGGTCAAAGAGGTCCACCCGAACCTGAAAAAAAGACCCACCAGGGTCTTTTCTTTAATCTTCGTTTACGAAAGGCATCAAAGCCATTACGCGAGCGCGTTTGATAGCTGTTGTTACTTTACGTTGGTTCTTCGCTGAAGTTCCAGTTACACGACGAGGAAGGATTTTCCCACGTTCTGAAACGAAACGGCTAAGAAGCTCAGTATCTTTGTAATCAACATATTCAATTTTGTTTGCTGCGATGTAATCAACTTTTTTACGGCGTTTGAATCCGCCACGACGTTGTTGAGCCATGTTTAATTCTCCTTTATAGTTTTAATTCGTTAAACCCATTCTTAGAATGGAAGATCGTCGTCTGAGATATCCATTGGATTAGCTCCAAATGGGTTTTCCTCACGACCAAAGTTAGGTGCTGCATTGCTTGGTTCAGATCCACCAAAGCTTGGGGTTGCATTTCCAGCAAAACCACCATTGCCTGATGAATAACCTCCACCTGCATGCCCTTCGCGTGCTGCACGGCTTTCCAATAATTGGAAGCTATCTGCTACGACTTCAGTGACATAAACACGTTGACCTTGCTGGTTTTCGTAATTACGTGTTTGAATGCGACCGGTAATCCCAATCAAAGCACCCTTCTTAGCCCAATTAGCTAAGTTTTCTGCTTGCTGACGCCAGATCACACAGTTGATGAAATCGGCTTCGCGCTCTCCATTCTGACTCTTGAAGTTGCGGTTGACAGCTAGGCTGAAAGTAGCAACTGCTTGATTGCTTGGAGTATAGCGAAGTTCAGCATCACGGGTCATACGACCGACAAGTACAACATTGTTAATCATAAGTCACCTCTGATGATTTCTTACGCGTCAACTTTTACGATCATGTGACGAAGAATGTCACCGTTGATTTTTGAAAGACGGTCGAACTCGTTAAGAGCTGCGTCGTCGTTCGCTTCAACGTTTACGATGTGGTAAAGTCCTTCACGGAAATCTTGGATTTCGTATGCAAGACGACGTTTTTCCCAATCTTTTGATTCAACAACAGTTGCACCGTTGTCAGTCAAGATAGAATCGAAACGTGCTACCAAAGCGTTTTTAGCTTCTTCTTCAATGTTTGGACGAATAATATAAAGAATTTCGTATTTAGCCATTGATAATGTTCCTCCTTTTGGACTAATGACCCCAAGTCTTTGCAAGGGGTAAGTGAGGTTTACTCACAAGAAACTATTATACCAGACTTTTCGAACAAAGGCAAGGATTATCTTTAGGATTTGAAACATCATTTTTTTACGTGTCCTATGAGATGAAAGGAAAACTTCCCCTGAAAAATGACAATTATAGAAGGAAAGATACTCCTTTCCTAGCCCTTTTCCTTAAAGAAAACTGATATCAGTTAGCTTTAAGCTTGAGTCTTTATACTAGCTACAACAAATTTCAAGAAACGAGGAACGATTATGAATTATCTTATCATCCCCGCCTATCAACCAGATCTGAATCTTGTCAAATTGGTTCGCCTGGTTCACGCTAAGAGTGATCTCCACATCATCGTCGTCGACGATGGAAGTGACGACGACAAGAAAGTGATTTTTGACAAATTGGACGGTCTTGCGACAGTCCTGACCCACGAGCACAACCAAGGAAAAGGGCAATCTCTCAAGACTGCTTATGCATACATCCTAGAAAGAGGTACCTATGGAAGCGTTGTTACAGCTGATGCAGACGGTCAGCACAAAATTTGGGATATTTTCAGGGTTGTTAACCAATCTCAAGAACATCCTGGAGCACTTATTTTAGGAGCACGCGCCTTTTCTGGCCAAGTTCCTTTGCGTTCTGCTTTCGGGAATAAATTGACCCGTTTCCTCTTCAAACAACAAACCGGAGTGGCAATCAGCGATACCCAAACAGGTTTACGGGCTTTTACTACGAATCTCTTGCCTTTCATGCTTGAGGTTGACGGACAGCGTTATGAATATGAGATGAATGTTCTCCTTGCAGCAAGCAAGTCCTTCCCCATCCTAGAAGTTCCGATTGAAACAGTCTACATCAATGACAATGAAGGCTCCCACTTCCGACCTATCCGAGATGGCCTCATGATCTACAAGGACATGTTTAAGTTTGCCCTCTCCTCTCTGAGTAGTTTTATCGTGGACTATCTGGTCTACGCTTTCTTCCTTTTCGTGATGATGGCCGTGCCCATTAGTCTTCGCATTCTCCTAGCGAATGGGATCGCTCGTGTGACGAGCTCCATCTTTAACTACTCGACTAACAAGCACCTGGTCTTTAAGAATAAAGACAGCGTCGCTAAAACAGGAAGTGGCTACTTTGGTCTTGCCCTCGGCCTCTTTATTCTCGATACGCTCTTGATTCGACTCTTCTATACTGCTTTCGGGCTCAATCTCCTGATCAGTAAAATTGTCGTTGGCTTCCTCCTCTTTCTGGTCTCATGGGTGATCCAGAAAAAAGTGATCTTCAAAGAAAGGACAGCTCCCCACCATGAAATTCTTTAAAAAATCTTATACCTATGCTGCCTGCTTTGGTCTTCTTTTGACCAGCAGTTTTAGCTACTCGATGCTCAAGACCTTTGTCTTATCCGATGCCATCCAAACCGTAAAAGCTACGACTACGGACACTAAGGCAGCCAAAAAAGCAGCTGCTTCAGCTACAACGACCGATACTAGCTATTCAGATGACAATATCCAGGTGACTTTAACAGAAAAAACAGTTGAAAATACCCAGGTTTACATCGCAGATATCACAGTCAGCTCGGCAGATTATCTCAAAACAGCCTTTGCACAAAACACCTACGGGACAAATGTAACGGCTAAGACCTCCGTCACGGCCGCCAACAACAGTGCTATTCTAGCAGTGAATGGTGACTATTACGGGGCTAACAGCACAGGATACGTTATCCGAAATGGAGTTGTCTACCGCGATACCGTTCGTGAAGACTCTAGCAATGGCGACTTAGCCATTTACAAAGATGGTTCCTTCAAGATTATCTATGAAGATGAGATCTCTGCGGATCAATTGGTCAAAGATGGAGTCGTCAATCTCCTTGCCTTCGGACCTTCCTTGGTTGAAAATGGAGAAATAACTGTCGATACCAATTCGGAAGTAGGTCAATCCATGGCGTCCAACCCACGTACAGCGATTGGGATCATCGATGAAAACCACTACATCATTGTCGTATCAGATGGACGGACTTCAGAAAGTGAAGGACTATCTCTCTACCAATTAGCGGAAGTGATGAAGTCTTATGGCGTTAAAACAGCCTACAACTTGGATGGGGGCGGATCTTCTACCCTCTACTTCAATGGCCAAGTTATGAACAAACCAACTACAAATGGTACTATTTCAGAAAGGGCGGTGAGTGACATTGTCTACATCGGTTACTAATCCTATCAAACAACGGTTGAAAAAGACCATCCTCTGGTACACTCTGATTTCAGCTTTCTTCTTCGTCGGAAGTCGCATCTACGAACACTTTAGTTTTGGCGAAACCTCTGCCTTCATGCACTACCTCTTCTTGATTCCTTTGATGGGTGGTGCCCTGCTAGTGGCTCTGCAACTAGTGGTCAAGGGGCTTTCTAGAATCACACTCAATCTTTGGAACTCAGCGGTTGCCACGGCAACTGCAGGGGCCCTCTACCGAGGCATTGTTAACCTCTCTGGTCGTTCAACAACTCTCGACCAACCCTACTATTATGTTGCAGGGATCTTCCTAGCCCTCGCCCTCATCAGCATCTTCTTTGTCCGCAGTGTCTGGGTGGAGACAACAGACTAAGACATGAAAAACGTCCGTTTCTTAAAAGAACGGACGTTTTTTAGGGTCAGTTAACGTATGAAGGACTTAACCTTCACGTTTTTTGCTAGCTACAAAGCCTGCCAATGCTAGCGAGGTCATACCGAAGAGGCTGAGGACTGTTGAAGCCAAGTCTTTTTGACCTGTTTTTGGAAGGCCGGTTGCTGGTGCAGAAGTAGCTGCCACTTCTTGAACACCTGTATGATAGGTAACAGCGACTGGTTTTACCTGGGCTGTTTCTTTACTGTCAGATGCAGCTGGTTGAACTGGAGTCACTGGAGTTGTAGGTTGAACTGGTGGATTAGTTGGCGTCACTGGAACTACAGGATTGACTGGAGCTACAGGATTGACCGGAGCTACAGGAGTTGCTGGTTCCACTGGTGCTGGCTGAGGTTCCGGTTGTGGAGTTGGTTCAGGTGCAGGAGTTTCTTCTTCCACTTTTTCTACAAAGGTCTTGTTGCCTAAAATAGAAGCAGATAACTTCTTCCCTGCCTTATTCACATCTTCGATGTATTGGATAAAGACTTCTGTATCCGGATTGATAGCCCCGATCAATTTTGTATCACGGAAGACTGAGAAGCCATCTCCACCACCATACAAGAAGTCGTTGATAATCGCTTTGTAGGTCTTGGTACGATCAATTTCTGTGCCATCTGCCTTGTAGACTTTCACGACCTTATAAGGATTTTCTTCCGTCGCATCGGCTGGTTTGGTATAGGTGTACTTGATCCCTGCCATTTGCAAGAAGTAGAGTTCTTTCTCATCATACTGTTGGTCCAAAGCTTTATAGATTTGTTCTCCAGTAATTTCGACTACTTGAAGAATATTTCCAAATGGTTGCACGGCTTGAGCTGCACCCCAGGTTACAGTTCCATCTGGTTTCACCACAAGGTCTGCACGAATTCCCCCATTATTAGTGAAGGCAAAGTCAACATCTGGATAACCTGATTTTTTAGCAATATCCAATTGGGCGGCTGTGACCAGATCCCCAACAGCACTTTCCTTTTGCGCATTCAATTCACGGGTAATATTTTCTGCTTTTTCTGCTGAACCAATTTTCGCTTCCGTTACCTTTTTAACAGTCTCATTGGCTTCATTGATGATCGCTTGGACCTTAGCATCTTTAGCTTTACCTTTAGAAGGATCGACAGCGATGATTTTAGCAGTTGGAGCTTTGACAAAGTCAGCTGTATCTGTATCTAAGACTCCACGGACATCAGAGTAGGCCTTTCCTTGAGAAGTTCCTTGCACAATCAAGGTATTGCCGACCATCCCATTTGTATATTGGTGGTTGTGACCAGCAAAGACAAGGTCCACAGAGTTTTCAGGATAGATCTGGTTTAATTTTTTGATCATGTCTGCAGCTGGTCCTTCTGCTACCCCATTTTTACTTGTTGCAGCAACGTGGGCCAAGACAGCGATGGCATGAACCCCTTGGTCATTCAACTCACGCGCATATTTGGCAATGGATTCTGCTTCATCCAAAACGCGGTATTGTTCATGATTTTTACGCAAGACTAGATTTGGGAATTCTGTCGTAACAACCCCGATAAATCCGACTTTAACAGTCTTGTCATTGACTGGGATTTCTTTGATGGTATAAGGCTTCCAGTCAAATGGGATTTTGTTAGTATCCTTGTCGACCAAGTTGGCAATCACGACTTCTTGTTTAGAAGCTTCATGAGGATATTCATCGACGATCTTATTGAATTGACCTGGTGTTGGGGCTTCCCCCTTCATGATCCGGTTGAATTCACCAAGTCCTTCGTCAAACTCATGATTTCCAAGTGTTCCGTATTCAAAGTTCATTTCATTGAAGACTTTTACAGATGGTTCATCTTGAAGGAGGGCAGAGTTGGCTGGACTAGCGCCGACCATATCTCCAGCTTGCACACGAATACTAGCATTTGGTCTTCCAGCATTCTCCGTTTCAAATTCTTTTTGCGAATCGTTGAGGTAGGTTGCTAAGAGCGGAGCTGTTCCTGCATTCTTCACAGTCTCCCCTTCTAAACGAGCTGTCCCCGTTTGTTCCAAGGCACCGTGGAAGTCATTGACTCCCATGAACTGCACGGGCAATTCGTCCGCAAAGACACTATTGATCGCAAAAACACTGAGACCGGCAGCGACCGCTAGGATACTGCTTTTCAAGATAACTTTTTTCTTCATTGAATACTCCATTTTCTAATGTCGGACACTTCTCCAAAGAGGAGAAAGCAGAAAAGTTGATTTGCTGCAATCAGCTCTTCCATTTTACTATTTTTTCGGTTTTTCTTCAATGTTTCTTTGAAAACTCTTCCATCTTTCTCTAGAAAACGCTTGATTCCCGAACATCTATCCAGCTGTTTTTTCTTTAGTTCCTAGATCTATAAATTGTAAAATAAAAATCAGTCCCTAAAGGTTCATCAAATAAGAACTGAAAACTATTGTTACCTAGAAGCGTAAGATAGACACAATGAATCATGTGAATCGACTATACTTTTCTCCTAAAAATACAAATCATTTGTGCTATAATGTGATTAATGGAAAATAGTAAAAGTACAATCACTAGAAAAACTTTCAGAAAGCAGGAACCTGATGTCCTGGGCAAGACAATTGCTTCTACTCCTTGTCTACCAGTAGCACAAATTCATGGCCTCCTGGTAGATAAGGAAAGTAGGTGCCAACACTATCATTCTCCACTAGATATTGTTGCTCTAAAATGCTATGACTGTCAAAAATATTATGCCTGTTATCAATGTCATGATCATATAGAGGATCATAGATTTCGAGCTTATCCTTGCCACATAAGGCAGGATAAGGTAGTTATCTGTGGTGTTTGTCTACATGAAATGACTATTGAAAACTATCAAAAGTCTATCTCTTGCCCTCATTGTCACAGTCGGTTTAATCCAGCTTGTTCAAAGCACTATGACATTTATTTTGCAAAATAAAAAGATTGAAGACATTGTTCGTGTGAACAGAGCCTTCAATCTTTTTTTATTGGAAGTAGCTATGATTTTTTAGAGATTTTAAAATGGGTTTCATCACCAAAGCGACAACAAGGCCTTTCAAAAGATCAGGAATGATAAAAGGCACTAAACCAACAGCTATAGCACCAGACCAAGGCATATTGCCAAGGAAGTGAAGACTGATGATACCTCCGACAAAGACAAGAGCATCACCTAAAACAAAAGCTAAGAAATTTTTCCAAATAGGAGCTGTAGCATGAGTCAGTTTAGAGGTGACAAATGCAAAAAGTGGATAGGCGAGCAAATAGCCTACAGAAGGTTTAACGAAGGATTGAAGGCCACCTCCTCCACCTGCAAAAACTGGTAAACCAATAGCTCCTAAGAGAAGATAGAGGAGTCCAGCTAATGCAGCTTCTCTTGGTTTAAAAATAGCGGCCACCAGCCCCACAGCAAAGGTCTGTAATGTGATGGGAACAGCACCAATGGGGATAACTATTTGAGCCAATGTGGCAATAATAGCAGCTCCGAAAGCTGGAAGAACAATTGAAAAAGTATGATGTTGTTTCATTTTTTAGTTAACCTCGTTTTTAAATATGGTTAACCTATTATACCAAACAACCCCTTAATGGTCAACCAAGATATAAAAACAGGTTGACTGTAGAAACTGGAATTCGTTTGTAATTTTCTTTCTCAAGCAATCCCACTTTCCAGCGTTCTTTTTTATTTTAGGAAATCATTCACCTAGCTACTGATGGGCTAATCAAATATTTTTAAAAAAATATCAAATTCTTTTACCGCTAGCATCATCAATGCAATCCACAAGGTGATTTCACCTTCTGTGGATAGAAGACTTCCACAAACTGATGAAACAGCGCTTAACTGTTTCAAAAAAAGCAAGTGGAAATGTAAAAGACGGTCTAAATAAGACAAAAAAGCCGGATTGCTCCGGCTCTTTCTATCATTTATTTACGTTTTCCCATTTCCAGTTTTGAACTTCTGGAATGTCATCTCCATTTTCACGGATATAGGCATTGTGGAAGGCTATTGTTTCATCCATTTGAGCTGCAAATTCGCTTGCTGCTTCTCCAAGAGCTGCATTAGCAGCATCTTGTGCCAAGTGGAAGCGGTCCAACTCAGACATGACACGCATATCGAATGGTGTTGTGATATCTCCGTTTTCACGGTAACCATGCACACGCAAGTTGTGATTGTAACGGTTGAAGAAGATGTCACGGATCATGCCTTCGTAACCATGGAAAGCAAAGATCACAGGTTTGTCAGCGGTGAAGACCTTGTCGAACTCTTCATCTGAAAGTCCACGCGCGTCGACGGATGGGTGACGCAATTTCAAGATGTCTACAACGTTAACAAAGCGGATCTTCAATTCTGGGAAGGCTTTGTGAAGAATCGTTACGGCTGCAAGTGCCTCTAAGTTTGGCTCTGTACCTGCTGCTGCAATAACAAGATCTGGCTCTTCATCTGCTGAAACAGTTGATGCCCAATCGATCACCTTGTATCCTTCACGAACCAATTCTTCAGCTTCAGCTGCTGAGTAGAATTGAGGACGCGGGTGTTTAGAAGAAACGATCAAGTTGATCACATCTTCTGCCTTGAAGGCTTGGTCCATCACTGCAAGCAATGTATTGGTATCTGCTGGCAAGTACTCACGGATGTATTCTGGAGTTTTTTCTGCCAAGTGAGTCAAAATACCTGGATCTTGGTGAGTGTAGCCATTGTGATCTTGTTGGAAAACAGTTGAAGTCGCAATCAAGTTCAAGGCTGGGTAGTTTTTACGCCATGTCGTGTGAGTCTTAGATTTACGCAACCATTTGAAGTGTTGAGTAATCATAGAGTCTACGACACGAAGGAATGATTCGTAAGATGCGAAGAATCCATGACGACCTGTCAAGACATATCCTTCAAGCATTCCTTCCGCTTGGTGTTCTGACAATTGAGAGTCAATCACACGTCCAGCAGGGCTCAAAGCTTCATCGTAGTCTGGTTTCATACGTCCTAACCATTGACGGCTTGTACGAGTAAAGACTTCTTGAAGACGGTTTGATTTGGTTTCATCTGGTCCAAAGATACGGAAGTTATCTGGGTTCGCATCCACAAGATCTGCTGCATACTTACCAAATTCGATCATATCTTGCGCCATGATAGCACCTGGTGTTTCGATCTTGAAGGCATGTTTCTTCCAATCAGCAGTGTCCATTGGTTTGATGACACCTGCGTTTGTGATTGGGTTCATAGCCATTCGACGGTCACCTTTTGGTGCGATTTCAGCAATCTCAGGAAGTAATTTACCAGTTTCGTCGAACAACTCAGCTGGACGGTATGATTCCAACCAAGAAAGCAGAGCATCCACATGCTCCATGTGGTGAGCATCTACTGGGATTGGCACTTGGTGCGCACGGAATCCACCTTCGATTGGTGTTCCTTCCCAAGCTTTTGGTCCAGTCCAACCTTTAGGAATACGAGCAATTAAGACAGGGTATACTGGTTGAGTTGCTTCTTCTGCAGAACCTTTACGAGCTTCTGCTTGGACTTTCTTGATTTCTTCAATCGCTTCGTCCAATTTTTCTGCAAACAAAGCATGAGCCGCTTCGTGATCATCAGAAATAGCCGTTACGTCTGCAAAAATAGGTTTCCAACCAAGACCTTCAAAGAAGAGGGCCAATTCTTCGTCTGTTTTGCGTTCGAAGATCGTTGGGTTGTGGATCTTCCCACCGTTGAGATAGAAGATTGGAAGAACAGCACCATCGTTCACTGGGTTCAAGAAGGTATTGGCCAACCAACCAGCCATCAATGGACCAGTTTCTCCTTCACCATCACCGATTACGGTTGCAGCAATCACATCAGGATTATCCAAAACAGCTCCAGCTGCGTGAGAAAGAGCGTATCCAAGTTCTCCACCTTCGTGGATAGATCCTGGTGTTTCAGGCGCCGCGTGAGAAGCGATTCCTCCTGGGAATGAGAAGATTTTACATAGGTGTTTGAAGCCTTCTTCATTTTGTGGGATGTTTGGATTCAATTCAGTATAAGAACCATCTAAGTAAGAGTTGGATACCATTACTTGTCCACCGTGACCTGGACCTTCGATGTAGAACATATCCAAGTCATATTTGTTGATGGTACGGTTCAAGTGAGCATAGATAAAGTTTTGCCCTGGTACAGTTCCCCAGTGTCCGATTGGGTGAGCTTTTAAGTCATGTTCAACAACTTCACGCTTCAACAATGGATTATCTTTTAAGTACATTTGAGCAGCTGAAATGTAGTTGGCTGCACGCCACCAAGCGTCTACTTTATCCAAGTAAGCTTTGCTGTTATAATCGACAGTCATCTTGTCTCCTCACAATTTCTAGACAGGTTATTTTAAAAAAACCTGTTCATTTTATTAATCGTTTAAATACTCTGTTTTCATGTTCAAACAGATGATATTGAAAAAAATATTCAATATTACTCTATTCTATCAAGAATTTCTCTTTTTGTACATCAGAAAGTAAGAAAAATATTCTTTGAAGGTCAAATTTTTATTCTCCAATAAAGTGTTCCCATTCACTGCGGTAATCTGATAGAAAAAAGACTTTGCTGATTCTTGCAAACCAGCAAAGTCCCTAATCAAATAGAGGCCGTTTAAATGACTTTTTGACCTTTCTTGTAAACATCTGTCACCAGATTTGTCGCAAAGAAATAGAAGAGATAATCTAGATTTGGTGCATCATAAATCGTGATATCTGCTTGTTTTCCAATATCCAAAGATCCAATGGTTTTGGCACGATCTACAGAATAGGCTGCATTGATGGTCACCGCATTGAGGATTTCCACTGGAGTTAGGCGCATCATGAAGCAGCCCAGGTGCATGGCAAACTGAAGATTGGCCGTCGGACAGGATCCTGGGTTGCTATCAGTTGTTAGGGTAATGGCCATACCAGCATCCAACATCTTACGAGCCGGTGCATAGGTATCTTCCATCAGACTAAAGGTTGTTGCCGGCAAAAGATTTCCGATGACTTTGGCTTTTGCTAGTTTTTGAATGCCTTCATCGGTAATCACCATCAAGTGTTCTGCACTAGTAGACTCCAATTCAGCTGCTACATCCACACCACCAATGGACTCAATCTCATCCGCATGAATCCGTAACTTGAAGCCCATTTCCTTGGCTTTCGAAAGAAGGTAGCGAGACTCATCTGCTGTGAAGACACCTTTCTCACAGAAGATGTCGCAGAACTCAGCCAGATTGTCTTCTTTTACCTTCGGAAGCATTTGCTCAATGATGAGATCTAAATACTCTTTAGAACGGCCCTTGTACTCTGTTGGGATCGCGTGAGCTGCCATAAAGGTCGACACGAGATCGATGTCATGGTCACGGTCCAAGGCTGCTACCACATCTAATTGGCGTTTTTCAGTCTCCCAATCCAAACCGTAACCACTCTTGGCTTCAACAGTTGTCACCCCATGACGCAACATATAATCCAACAGTCGTTTTGACTTGTCATAGAGATTGTCAAAAGATGCTTCACGTGTTGCCCGAACAGTGCTCAGAATTCCACCGCCTTGAGCGAGGATGTCTAAATAGGAAACTCCCGCTAACTTTTTAGCAAACTCATGCTCACGACTGCCTCCATAGACCAAGTGGGTATGGCAATCAATCAGACCAGGTGTTGCGACCTTTCCTTCACAGGATTTTACTTCCGTATGGTCATCGATCAGTTCTGGATCTGGTTGACCTGTTCCAACTGCGAGGATCTTTCCATCTTTAATAGCGATATAAGCATCGGAAAGAATTTGGGCATCTGCCATCTCCTTCCCATAAAGAGGATGGCCGAGGTCCTTTGGACAAAACAACTGGTTAAAGTGGGTTAATAGAATATCAGCAGACATACGAAACATTCCTTTCTATTTCCGTTATAATTTCATTTTACAATTCTAAAAAAAAAGAGTCAAAAAAAAGTCAAAAAGTTGACCCCTCACTTTTTTTTGCTTTATTAAAAATTATATTTTTTTTTGACTCTTTATTGACGTTTCTTCGATACAATAAAGAAAATATAAATTCATAGTTCAGCTATAAGGAGGATTCCACTATGTCATTTATAGACGAAAAAGAAATTGCAGCAGCTATGTCTGTCAAACTTGACTATGATGTCCTACCTGAAAAGGCAACTTTTCAAGAAGGTATTCGTCGTGCACCAGATAGAGGCTTCCGCTTAACGCAAGCTCAAACAGAGATTGCCCTTAAAAATGCTCTGCGATACATTCCTAAAAAATTCCATCAAGAGTTGATCCCAGAATTCCTGGAAGAACTAAAAACTCGTGGTCGCATCTACGGCTACCGCTTCCGTCCAAAAGAACGCATCTACGGAAAACCAATTGATGAGTATAAAGGAAACTGCACCGCTGCTAAAGCTATGCAGGTCATGATTGACAACAACTTGAGCTTTGAGATTGCTCTTTATCCATATGAATTGGTTACTTACGGAGAAACAGGTTCTGTCTGTGCTAACTGGATGCAATACAACTTGATCAAGAAATACTTGGAAGTGATGACAGAAGACCAAACCTTGGTCGTTGAATCTGGTCATCCACTCGGCCTCTTCAAGTCTAAACCAGAAGCTCCTCGCGTTATCATTACCAATGGTCTTTTGATCGGTGAGTATGACAACATGCACGACTGGGAAATCGCTGAAGAGATGGGCGTTACCAACTACGGTCAAATGACGGCTGGTGGCTGGATGTACATTGGTCCTCAAGGAATCGTCCACGGTACCTTTAACACCCTTCTCAACGCTGGTCGTCTGAAACTCGGCGTTGCTGACGATGGTGACTTAACTGGTAAACTCTTTATTTCATCTGGTCTCGGTGGGATGAGTGGCGCTCAAGGGAAAGCAGCTGAAATTGCAAAAGCTGTTGCGATCGTTGCAGAAGTGGACCGCTCTCGGATCGAAACCCGTCACTCTCAAGGCTGGATTAGTCAAGTGACCGACAGTGCCGAAGAAGCTGTGAAATTGGCTCAAGCAGCACTGGAAGCTGGCGAATCTACTTCTATTGCCTACCATGGTAATATCGTAGACTTGCTTGAATATGTCAATGAACACCAAGTCCATGTTCATCTCTTGTCTGACCAAACCTCTTGCCACAACGTTTACGATGGTGGTTATTGTCCAGCTGGTATTAGCTTTGAAGAACGGACACGCTTGTTGGCAGAAGACAAGGAAACCTTCCACCGTCTCGTCGATGAAACCTTGGCTCGCCACTTCGCAGTGATTAAAGATTTGACTGCTAAAGGTACCTACTTCTTCGACTATGGTAATGCCTTCATGAAATCTGTTTATGACTCAGGCATCAAGGAAATTTCTAAGAATGGTCTCGATGACAAAGACGGATTCATTTGGCCATCTTATGTAGAAGATATCATGGGACCTATGCTCTTTGACTATGGTTACGGTCCATTCCGTTGGGTCTGCCTCAGCGGTAAACATGAAGACTTGATTGCAACCGACCATGCAGCTATGGAAGCGATCGATCCAACTCGTCGTTACCAAGACCGCGATAACTACAACTGGATTCGCGATGCTGAAAAGAACCAATTGGTGGTGGGTACAGAAGCTCGTATCCTCTATCAAGATTGTATGGGCCGTGTTAACATTGCTTTGAAATTCAATGAACTCATTCGCCAAGGCAAGATTGGACCTGTCATGATTGGACGTGACCACCATGACGTATCTGGTACAGATGCTCCATTCCGTGAAACATCCAATATCAAAGATGGATCGAACGTTACTTGCGATATGGCGGTTCAATGTTACGCTGGTAACGCTGCTCGCGGTATGAGTCTTGTTGCTCTCCACAATGGTGGTGGTACTGGTATCGGTAAAGCTATCAACGGAGGATTCGGTCTCGTTCTAGACGGTAGTCACCGAATCGACGAAATTATCAAATCTGCTATTTCATGGGATACCATGGGAGGGGTTGCTCGTCGGAACTGGGCACGGAACGATCATGCTATTGAAACAGCGATCGAATACAACCGTCTCCATGCAGGAACAGACCACATCACTATTCCTTATCTTGCAGACGAAGATTTGGTCAAAGATGCGGTTCAAAAATTGTTTTAATTCAAAAAAATAAAAATTGAGAAAGGGGAGGAGATTACATTGCCCTCCTTCCCCACTTCTCCTATAAAAAGAGGTAATCATATGGCAAAAATTGTTGAGTGTATTCCAAACTTCTCTGAAGGACGCAATCAAGCTGTAATCGACGGATTAGTCGCTACTGCAAAAAGCATTCCAGGTGTTACATTATTAGACTACTCGTCTGATGCTAGCCACAACCGCAGCGTCTTTACACTCGTTGGGGATGAAGAAACCATTCAAGAAGCGGCTTTCCAATTGGTAAAATACGCATCTGAAAACATCGATATGACCAAACACGAAGGCGAACACCCTCGTATGGGAGCAACAGACGTTTGTCCATTCGTTCCAGTCAAAGATATCACAACAGATGAATGTGTCGAAATCGCTAATAAAGTGGCGGAACGCATCAATCGTGAATTGGGTATTCCAATCTTCCTCTATGAAGATGCCGCAACCCGTCCAGAACGCACCAACCTCGCTAAAGTTCGTAAAGGCCAATTCGAAGGAATGCCAGAAAAATTGTTGGAAGAAGACTGGAAACCAGACTACGGTGAACGCAAGATTCACCCAACTGCAGGGGTTACTGCTGTCGGTGTCCGTATGCCACTCGTTGCCTTCAATGTCAACCTTGACACAGATGATCTAGAAATTGCCAATAATATTTCTAAAATCATTCGCGGATCCAGCGGTGGATACAAATACTGTAAAGCGATTGGTGTTATGCTAGAAGCTCGCAACATTGCCCAAGTTTCTATCAACATGGTCAACTTGGAAAAATTCCCATTGTATCGCGTCGTTGAAACCGTTCGTTTCGAAGCACAACGCTATGGTGTTCGAATCATCGGAACAGAACTCATTGGACTTGCTCCAGCTAAGGCTTTGATCGACTCTGCTGAGTACTACTTGCAATTAGAAGACTTTGACTATAGCAAACAAGTCTTGGAAAATCACTTGTTGGGTTAGAAAGGGAGTTCTATGAAACTAGTTGACTTAAGTATTACAGAGTTTGCCAAGGTTCTTGGTTCAGATGCTCCAGCTCCAGGTGGTGGTTCTGCTGCTGCCCTATCCGCTGCAAATGGGATTTCCCTTACAAAAATGGTCTGCGAACTGACCATTGGTAAGAAAAAATACGCTGAATTTGAAGACCACATCAAAGGGGTTCACGAAAAAAGTGCCCAACTCCAAGACCAATTACTAGAAGCTATTGACAAGGATACAGAAGCTTTCAACGTGGTATCAGCTGTCTTTGATCTTCCAAAAGAAACCGAAGAAGAGAAAGCCGCTCGTCGCGAAGCCATGCAAAAAGCTTTAAAACATGCGACTGTTTCTCCTTTCTCTATGATGGAACTCATCGTTGAGGCTCTTGAAACCACCAAAGAAGCTGTTGGCAAGTCCAACACCAATGCGGCAAGTGACCTAGGGGTGGCTGCTCTCAACCTTAAAGCTGGGCTTCAAGGGGCTTGGCTCAATGTCCTGATCAATATTTCAGGCATCAAGGACCAAGACTTTGTCCAAGAATACCACGGCAAGGGTCTCGAACTTCTCCAAACAGGTTCTGAGCTTGCAGATAGCATTTACCAAACTATTTTAGAAAGTCTATCTTAAGCCTACCAATCAACTTTATAACTTCAATACCTACAAAGAAAGAAGGGATTCTATGGTTTTATCGGATATTGAAATCGCCAATTCTGTCCAAATGAAACCCATCACCGAAATCGCTGCCGAATTAGGATTAACTGAAGAGGATATTTCTCTCTACGGAAAATATAAGGCAAAAATTGATGGCAACCAATTGGAACAATTGAAAGATAAGGAAGATGGAAAACTGATTCTTGTGACAGCCATCTCTCCGACACCTGCTGGAGAAGGAAAGACAACAACCTCTGTTGGGTTAGTGGACGCCCTCTCTGCTATCGGTGAGAAAGCCGTCATTGCCCTCCGCGAACCATCTCTTGGCCCTGTCTTTGGGATCAAGGGTGGTGCTGCTGGTGGTGGTTACGCTCAAGTTGTTCCAATGGAAGACATCAACCTTCACTTTACAGGGGACTTCCATGCCATTGGGATTGCCAACAACCTGCTCGCAGCCTTAATTGACAATCATATTCACCACGGCAATGAGTTAGGCATTGATTCTCGTCGCATCACTTGGAAACGAGTAGTCGACATGAACGACCGTCAACTCCGCCATATTGTCGATGGCCTTCAAGGAAAAACAAACGGAGTTCCTCGTGAAGATGGTTTCGACATCACAGTGGCTTCTGAAATCATGGCTATTCTCTGTCTCTCAGAAAACATCCTTGACCTCAAAGAACGCCTCGATCGCATCATTATCGGTTACAACTACCAAGGCCAACCCGTGACGGCTAAAGACCTCAAAGCTGGTGGTGCTATGGCAGCTGTCCTTAAAGATGCCATTCATCCAAACTTAGTGCAAACCTTGGAGCATACTCCTGCTATCATCCACGGTGGTCCATTTGCCAATATCGCTCATGGCTGTAACAGTGTGCTGGCTACTAAACTAGCTCTCAAATATGCAGACTATGTTGTGACAGAAGCTGGTTTTGGAGCAGACTTAGGTGCTGAAAAATTCATTGACATCAAGTGCCGCATTGCCGGACTCAAACCTTCTGCCGTAGTCCTCGTCGCAACCATCCGTGCTCTCAAGATGCATGGTGGAGTTGCCAAAGCGGACTTGGCTACTGAAAATGTCCAAGCTGTTATCGATGGTCTGCCAAACCTCGACAAACACTTGGCCAACATCCAAGAAGTCTACGGGCTACCTGTAGTGGTTGCCATTAACAAATTCCCACTGGATACAGAAGCGGAACTTGAAGCCGTATACGAATCATGTAAGAAACGCGATGTAGATGTTGTTATTTCAGATGTCTGGGCAAATGGTGGAGCTGGTGGACGCGACCTAGCTGAAAAAGTCATTCAACTAGCTCAAGAAGAAAACCACTTCTCTTATGTCTATGACGAAGAAGACAGCATTGAAACAAAATTGACCAAGATTGTCACAAAAGTTTATGGTGGTAAAGGCATTAGCTTAACACCGGCGGCCAAACGCGAACTAAAAGAATTGGAAGCACTTGGTTTCTCAAACTACCCAATCTGTATGGCCAAAACGCAATACTCCTTCTCCGATGATGCCAAGAAGATTGGAGCACCGACAGATTTCACTGTCAAAATCAGTAACCTTAAGGTAGCAGCCGGAGCTGGCTTTATCGTAGCTCTCACCGGAACGATCATGACCATGCCTGGCCTACCAAAAGTTCCAGCCAGTGAAAAGATTGATATCGATGCCCAAGGCAATATCACTGGTCTCTTTTAAGAAAGAGGACGTCCAATGGTGACTATCCTTCATCTTACCCCTTCAGATTATCAGATATCTACTTGGTCCGGTGGCCAAACCACCCAACTCTTCCTCTCTCCAAAAGAGGGAAGTTATCAGGATCGAACCTTTGATTTCCGACTCTCTACTGCAACGGTAGAGGTTGAAACAAGTGATTTTAGCGATCTCACTGGCTTCCACCGAATCTTAATGCCCTTGAATGACTCCATTCGACTCACCCATCAACACAAAGAAGTGGTCTTGAATCCATTTCAAAGCTACTTCTTTGACGGGGGAGATCCTGTATCTAGCCAAGGGACCTGCCAAGATTTTAATCTGATCTACAAACCTTCCTATCAGGGGCATATGAGTGCTATATCCCCATATGAAAGTGCCACGAGTCAGAGTCGCTATCAATTTATATACGCTCTCTGTCCTCTCACACTCCAATGGGAAACAGGACAATCTCAAACCCTCCAAACTCACGAGCTCCTGGTTATCGAACAAGCATCTCCTCTTCAAGAGATGACAATCACGTTTTCACCCCTTCAGTCTGGGGAGCAACCGATTGCTATCTGGACTGTACTTAAATAATGTTCAAAAAGGAGAGACATTATGAACGGAGCACATAAACAGTCGATTGAGGAACAGGAAAAAGCCAAATTCAGCTTTAGCGGTGCCACTCTATACGGTATCAATGCCGTGATCGGGTCTGGTATCTTCCTCTTGCCACAAAAAATTTATGCCGGTTTAGGACCAGCTTCCCTAGCTGTTATGTTTGGAGTAGCTATTCTTGTCATGCTACTATCAGCCTGTCTGGCTGAAACGGCTGGCTACTTCGATAAAAACGGTGGAGCCATGCAATACTCCAAAGCAGCTTTCGGAGACTTTGTCGGCTTTAACGTCGGGATCCTCGGATGGGCCGTTACCGTTATCGCTTGGGCTGCTATGCTAGCTGGTTTTGCTAAGATCTTCATCATTACCTTCCCAGCATTCGAAGGCTACAACCTACAGATTAGTATCGTTATGTTGGTTCTCTTGAGTCTTATGAACATCGCCGGTCTGAAAACATCGAAAATGTTCACACTGACAGCTACTGTTGCAAAATTAATCCCAATTGTCCTCTTCTCACTCTTCGCCATCTTCTTTATTCCTGGTGGAGTAAGCAAGGGCAACTTCACACCTTTCCTTCAATTGGAAAGCGGATCAACTCTCTTTAGTGCTATTTCTAGTACCGCTGTTTACATCTTCTATGGATTTATCGGATTCGAAACCATGTCCATCGTTGCAGGGGAAATGCGTAACCCTGAAAAGAACGTTCCTCGTGCTATCTTGGGATCCATCAGTATCGTCTCAGTTCTCTACATGTTGATCATCGCTGGAACAATCGCTATGCTTGGTGGAGGCATTATGGGAACCGAGGCACCAGTACAAGACGCATTTGTTAAAATGATTGGCCCTATCGGTGCCCCTCTTGTCTCCTATGGTGCTCTCATTTCAATCGCCGGTCTCAACATCGGTGAATCCATTATGGTTCCTCGTTTCGGTGCTGCCCTAGCAGACGAAAAACTCTTGCCAGCAGAACTTGGAAAAACAAACTCCAAGAATGCTCCTGTCATTGCCATTATCATTTCCGGTTTCTTTGCATTCTTACTCTTGTTATCTGGATCTTTCGAATCCTTAGCAACTTTCAGTGTTGTTTTCCGTTTCTTCCAATATATTCCGACTGCTTTGGCAGCGCTCAAACTCAGAAAAATGTACCCAGAGAAAAAGGTTACCTTCCGAGTGCCATTCGGTCCAGTTATCCCAATTTTGGCTGTTGTCATCAGTATCTTGATGATTGCAGGGGATAATCTAATGAACTTTGTATGGGGAGCTATCGGTCTAGTAATCGCTAGTGGACTTTACTTTGTTTTCCACGGTGACAAACTAGCTAAAAAATAAAACAGTCCTCACCAATTCTATTTACACATTAGATGGGAACTCTGGCGGGAGTAGGCTTAGGTTCTACTCCCCAGCCCATCTATGCTTTCACGAATATCAAACATGAGCTCTTTTCTCTAAGCCTCCTTTAGATCCCTATAAGCTGGATAGACAATGGGCCCATGTTTGGTATTCAAATTGAAGTACACAAACCTACTTCTACAGAACAACTACTCATAATCGGAGGTTTTATATGACTCAATTGATTCATTTAGATGGTAATAGCTTAACACTCGAAGAAGTCATCGCCGTCGCTCGCCACGGTGCCCAATGTGAGCTTGACGAACAAGCAAAAGAAGCTGTCGTTGCATCTCGTAAGATCGTCGACGACATCGTACGTGAAAAACGAGTGGTCTATGGTGTTACCACTGGCTTTGGTTCCCTCTGTAATGTCAGCATCTCTCCAGAAGATACTGTTCAACTTCAAGAAAACTTGATCCGAACTCATTCATCTGGTTTCGGTGATCCACTTCCAGAAGACGCCGTTCGTGCCATCATGCTGATCCGGATCAACTCGCTCTTGAAGGGCTATTCTGGTATTCGTCTGTCAACTGTTGAAAAACTGTTGGAATTGCTCAACAAAGGGGTGACTCCTTATATTCCAGAAAAAGGATCTCTCGGTGCTTCTGGTGACCTAGCTCCTCTTTCTCACATGGTTTTACCAATGTTGGGACTTGGACAGGCCTACTACAAAGGGCAACTCTTAAGCGGTCAAGAAGCTCTCGACCAAGCTGGTATTGAAAAGATCCAATTGGCTGCCAAAGAAGGGCTTGCCTTAATCAATGGTACAACCGTTCTAACAGGTATCGGAGCTCTTGCAACCTACGACGGTATTCAATTGCTTAAACTGTCTGATATTGCCGGTGCTCTTTCAATGGAAGTCCACAATGGTATTACAAGTCCATTTGAAGAAGACCTTCATACCATCCGTCCTCAAAGTGGACAATTGGCAACCGCTCGCAATATCCGCAACCTCCTTGAAGGAAGCAAGAACACAACGGTAGCAACCCAACAACGGGTACAAGACCCTTACACACTCCGTTGTATCCCTCAAATCCATGGAGCTAGCAAGGATTCTATTGCTTATGTAAAAGAAAAAGTTGAAATCGAAATCAACTCTGTGACAGATAACCCAATTATTACTAAAGAAGGCCACGTCATCTCCGGCGGGAACTTCCACGGTGAACCAATGGCACAACCATTTGACTTCCTAGGGATCGCTCTTTCTGAAATCGGAAACGTATCTGAACGTCGGGTGGAACGCTTGGTCAACAGCCAGCTTAGTAAATTACCATCCTTCTTGGTTAAACACCCTGGACTCAACTCAGGCTTCATGATTACGCAGTATGCGTGTGCATCCCTTGCATCTGAAAACAAAATCTTGTCTCACCCAGCTAGCGTCGATTCTATCCCTTCTTGTGAAAACCAAGAAGACTTCGTCAGCATGGGAACAACAGCAGCTCGTAAAGCGGCTGAAATTCTTAAGAATTCACGTCGCATCGTTGCTACTGAAATCATGGCAGCCTGCCAAGCCTTGGATCTCAAACCAGAAAATCATGAACTTGGTAAAGGTACAAAACCTGCCTATGACCTGATCCGCAACAAGGTTTCCTTCATTGAATTTGACAAAGACATCGAAATCTTTGAAGAACTCAATAAGGCATCTGCTGTTGTCGAAAGTGAAGAATTCTTAGCAACTATCGAAAAAGCAGTTGACTTAAGCATTCAATACTGATACAGTAAAGATATAGAAAAAACAGAGGCTGGCGATTTTCTCAGCCTCTGAATGCTTTCAAAAAATATAAGGGAGGCAACGACCTTGCTTACAAACTACTATCCAATGACCTATAGCTATTACCAAGGTAGTATCGAGGATAATCCCTACACTGCCAAATGGGGCATGGTCACAAAATTTCTAGACCTAAATGATGAGTCCCTCACTCCATTTGAGGGTACGACCTTTGGGATTATCGGCTTTAAAAGTGATAAAGGCGTCTATATCAACAATGGACGTGTAGGAGCTGTCGAGGGCCCAACAGCTATTCGTTCTCAAATTGCCAAGCTTCCATGGCACTGGGGGACTAATGTTACAGTTTATGATGTTGGGAATATTGACGGTCCCAATCATTCGCTAGGAGAACTCCAAGAAAGTCTTTCACTAGCTATCCAGCGCATGTACCAATTAGGCATCCAGCCCATTGTTCTAGGAGGCGGTCACGGAACTGCTTATGGACACTACCTAGGGATCCAATCGAGCCTAAAAAAGGATGAACAACTAGCTGTGATCAATCTGGACGCCCATTTTGACTTGCGCCCATATGACCAAACTGGTCCCAACTCCGGAACAGGTTTTCGTCAAATGGCCGATCACGCAAAAGATAAAGGGCATGACTTCCCTTACCTCATCCTTGGAATCCAAGAGCACAATAACAATCTCTTTCTCTTTAATTACGTCGCTAAAACACCAAGCATTGATTTCTTAACGGGTCAAGATCTCTTCCAAATGAGCCACCCAGCCATTCTAGAACATATCGATCGATTCTTAGAACATCAAACAGCCGTCTACCTCTCCATCGATATGGACTGCTTTGCGGTCGGTTCTGCTCCTGGTGTCAGTGCTATTCAATCATTGGGTGTCGATCCTAAACTGGCCCTTATGCTGATCCAACATATTGCAGCCAGTGGGAAACTGATTGGCTTTGATATCGTGGAAGTTTCGCCTCCACATGATATTGATAACCACACTTCAAACCTTGCTGCGACCTTCATCTTTTACCTGACCCAAATCTTAGCGCAACAAACATTGAACTAGAAACATTTCTACACACATAAAAGGCATAGAATAACCTATCTTTACGGTCTTTCTATGCCTTTTTCTTTCTTCCTGACCTGCCGCTACAAAAATCCCTAAGTAAGAGAAGGGCATTCCTGTCTCAGTATTTTTGAGAAAATACCCTAGATCTCTCTTAATTTCTTAAGAAATTGCTGGTCCCTGTATGGATTCAAGTGTTGCTCTGCTAGCTTCTTGTAGTAGTTCTTATCTTCTTTTAAGAAGGTGCTCAGGACAGGATCCAGTTGTCTTCCTTTTTCCTTCTGATCTGTCAAGAGAGCTAGGAGATAATGGACCATTCCCTTATCCCTTGAATTGGCAGATTGGTTCATGTTCAGTTCTTTTCGAGCTAGGTAATCCGCCACTTTCCCGTCTTCTCCCTGATGACAGGCGATTAAGGATTGATAAAATTCTAGCAAGTCTTCCTTCCAAGGGAAGCGAACACTGGACAAAATTTTCTGTGCTCGGTCAAAATAGAGGCGAGCTTGGACGAGATCTCCCTTCCAGTAATAGGCGATTCCCAGATCAATATCAAATACGACACGGACAGAATCAACTGCTTGATCTCCCACCAAACGCAAGACCTCTTCTAAGTGGGTGACGGCTACTTGGAAATGACCTCTAATTTGCTCTATTTCAGCCAAGTAAGCCAAAGAAGCCGCAATTTGAATAGCATATTTAGCCTGCATGCTATTGGTTAAACTAAAGCAATCAATGGAGCGATAAAGATGACGTGTAGCCTGTTCTTCATCACCGACCATCAGATGGTACAAGCCTTTCAAGCGCAACTGAATCGCAATGGCTTCATGGTTATTGGCTTGGATAGCATCTTCTAAAGCCAGATCCGTATAATAGGCCATTTCAGAAATATTTTCTGTTTGAATGCAATAATAAATGATTTGGCGATAGCCTTCCAAGAGAAAGTCCAGTCGTTTGAGCTCCCTTGCATAGGAGATGACCTTTTGAATATCATGGATGCCCTTTTGGTACTCACCGATTCGAATAAAATAGCGTCCTTCCAGATACAAATAGCGTAGTTGTAAATATTTGTATTCTCTATCTCTTTGGTGTCTAGAGAAAAGCTCCTCTAGTTCATGATGTAGGCGGGTCAACTCCGCCAAAATATCTAAATGGCTATTTTTACCGTCCGATACAAGCCCCTCATCTCCCTTGGAGTAAATTGGAAACAGTTCATGCTCCAGCTGGAGGATTTCTTCCAAGTAGGTCAACTCAAAAGACAAGGAACGCAAGTGATTTTGGGACTGCTTGTATTGGTAAGCAATTTCCTTATAGAAGAGAAGATCCGTCGAATCTTCTAGAGTTTCTTCTAGTTTTTGAGCAATTTGTTGGTGAAAAAGACGCCGTCTGGCAGGTGAGAGGAGCTGGTAAAAGTACATGGCTACTAATTGCTTGCGAAAATGAACCAAAAGATCCTCACCATCTTCTACTATTGAGATAATGGCTCTTTCAGATAAAGGCTCTAATAGTTCTGTCAAGGCAGAAAGATCGGTAGCCGTCAAATCAGCCAAGATAGATATAGAAATGGGCTTATGAAAACAAGACAAGTAGTGAAGAAGCGCTTCTTCCTCACTGCTCATATCACCCAATTCTTGAAATAGATAGGCCTGAATGATATCAGGCAAGGGCTCTAAACTTTCCTTCTCTTTCCATTCTTCTATATAGCTAGACAACAAGAAGGGACTGCCTTCGCTCCACTCCATCATCTGCTCGATAAGAGCTGGTTCTATCTGCCCCAATTGATCTTGCAAGAGTGACCGACTTTCCTCCGGATTAAAATTGGTCAATTCTAGCTGGGACAACCGTCTCTCAACTTTCAAGCCTCCTAAGAACTTGACCAAGAAATCTGACAATGGCCCCTCAGCTGTAAAAATTACTTGCCATTTTTCTTGTCCTCTACTTTCCTCTAATTGCTTCACTTTTTCCAATGAAACCGCATCGATCCACTGGGCATTTTCAAAAAGAAGCAGGAGAGGTTTTTCTTGGCTGAGCCTTTGAAGTTGCTCCCGTACAGATACGAGATCACTCTCCCCTCCTAATAAAGAGCTTGCTGGATCTCCGCTTAATTTCTCTAGAGCTTGTATGAGACCACTCCAGCTACTTCCTGCTTCCTGAGAACTCCCCGCTCTGCCTTCGACCTTGACAAAACCAAAATTCCGATTGGTCATCAAGACCAACTGACGCAATAAACGTTTTTTGCCTGTTCCAGATTGCCCCATCACAAGGAAGGGCCCCACAGCTTTTCCTGTCTCTACCAGTGAGAGGTATTCTTCTAGTTGGGACAGTTCTTGCTTGCGACCAAAAAAGGGAAGTTCTCGAATATTCACCCGATTGCTCTGTTTATGGGTACGTTTGGCTTCCAAAACAGAATGATAGAGTTCTTCTACAGCTCGACTAGGGCGAACACTGAGTTCACGATCCAATAAATCGACCAACTTGTAATAGGTCTCAAAAAATTTTCCTAGCTGATGGTGAATCCTATAATACTCCATCAAGAGCTGATAGTTTTTTTCTTCAAATTCATCCAGCTCTACTAAATGGTGGAGTAAGGACTCTATACCAGGGTCTCCCAACCCCTCTTTGTCAATCTTTTGATAACAGCTTTCGATATAGAGTTGCTTATACGTGCTCTTTTTTCGAGAAGCCCATTGATCAAAATCTTCATCATCCTTTACATAGAAACCTTCTAGAAACTCTCCCTGGTAAAGCTCTAAATTTCCTATTGGATCCCTTTCAAAGAGCTGAACATCCAAAGAAAGTCTCAAATCAGGATTAAGAGCCAAACTGCTCCTAGTCGGAGAGACGATAACATCTCCTTCAAAGATTTTATTGGCTTGATAAACTGTATTCCGTAAATTTTTTCGAGCTACTTGGTTTTCTTTATCTCCCCAAAGAATACCGGCTATTTCATCACGATTGACCTCCCCCATTACAGCTAAGTAATAGAATAAAGCCTCCATCTTCGAGAAGGAAAAACGAATATCTTTCTGATTAAAAATAACCTTAGGGGGTCCAAATAACTTCAACGTGAGTTCTCTCTTCATTGCAAGCGCCTCCAAAATCTTCATATTAATACTATAAAAAAAAAGTTGCCTTTTAGCAAGCGATTGGCCCAAGAAAAAAGAGACTGAGAAAAATTTTTCTCAATCTCTACAATTCCTACTTAGACTGTTGATTAAATCACTTCCAACTTTGGTTGGTGTTCAAATAAGGCTTTTGTTGCATGGTGGACATGATAGGCTACATCTTCATTGTTCATGGTGTAGAGATGGACACCGGCAACATCTTGTGTGACCAAATCAACGATTTGATCCACCGCATAGGCCAAACCAGCCGCACGAAGGGATTCTGGATCATGTTCATACTTATCCAGGATGGCTTTGAACTTCCGTGGGATATGAACATTTTCACAAGTCTTCAACAAGCGAAGGGCCTGATTTCTGTTAAGAATTGGCATCACCCCTGCATGAATAGGTACATCGATCCCTGCCAAGGTACACTTATCTTGGAAATCATAGAAGCGTTCATTATCAAAGAAAAGCTGCGTCACCAAGCTCGAGCATCCAGCATCTACCTTCTTTTTAAGGTTTTGAATGTCTGAAATTTGACTAGGTGAATCCGGGTGACCTTCTGGGTAACAAGCACCGATCACATCAAAGTGAGGAGCTTCTGTTTTAATGAATTCAATTAAGTCCGTTGCATAACGAAAGTCTTTTAAAGGCTCAATACCAGGAATAATATCACCACGAAGGGCCAAGATCCGATGAACCCCTACTTGATCTAATTCATGAAGGGTATCTGCTACTTTTTCCTTGCTTAGATAGATGGCAGGTAAGTGGGCAATGGTCGGAATAGACAATTCATTCTGAATATGATTGGCTAAAGCAACCGTCGTCTCTTTGATATTGTATTTATTATTGCTAGCTGTCACACTGATAAAGTGAGGAGCTAATTCCTGCATATTTTCCAAGGCACGTAAGAGCTTGGCATTGCCTACTTCAGGATTTGGAGGGAAAACCTCAAAGGAGAGCGACGGTGTTTGCTTAGTCATCAAATGTATTCCTTTCTTGATTGAGCAATTCTTTCTTTGCTATCGAGCAAGCTTAGGAAGTTCTGCTTGCCTTATAGCGCTTTACGAGCAGCTTTTGCCGCTTCTACAAGACGGATCAAGCTTTCTCTCGTTTCTTTGATACCACGTGTTTTCAAACCACAGTCAGGGTTGATCCATACTTTTTTGCTTGGTACTTTAGCAAGGATGGCTTCGATGGTGTGGTCGATTTCGCCTTCGTTAGGCACACGAGGAGAGTGGATATCGTAAACTCCAGGACCCACTTCTGTCTGGAAGTTTTGAGCTTTGAGTTCGTCCAAGATTTCAAGGTTTGAACGGCTCGCTTCAAATGAGATCACGTCCGCATCCATGTTATCGATGGCTGGGATGATATCTGTAAATTCTGAGTAACACATGTGTGTGTGGATCTGTGTATCTGGCGCAACTGTTGAGTGTACCAAACGGAAGGCTGGAATAGCCCAGTCAAGGTAATCTTCATACCAGTCGCTACGACGGAGTGGCAATTTCTCACGAAGAGCAGCCTCGTCGATTTGGATGATTTTCACGCCTGCTGCTTCAAGGTCAAGAACTTCCTCCTTGATGGCAAGAGCGATTTGAAGAGTTGAATCCTTAATAGAGATGTCTTCACGTGGGAATGACCAGTTAAGGATGGTCACAGGTCCAGTCAACATCCCTTTAACAGGTTTGTTCGTACGGCTTTGTGCGTAGCTAGACCATTTCACAGTGATTGGGTTGAGACGAGTGACATCACCCCAGATAATTGGCGGTTTCACCCCACGCATACCGTATGATTGTACCCAACCGTTTTTAGAGAAGAGGTAACCTGACAAGTTTTGACCGAAGTACTCAACCATGTCGTTCCGCTCGAATTCACCGTGTACAAGCACGTCAAATCCAACTTCTTCTTGCCATTTAATCCATTCGTCGATGGTTTCAGCAAGGAATGCATCGTATTCTTCTTGAGTCAATTCACCCTTACGGAAGGCCAAACGTTTAGCGCGAACTTCCTTCGTTTGAGGGAAGGATCCGATGGTTGTTGTTGGAAGAGCTGGAAGTTTGAAGGCATCTTCTTGGATAGCTTCACGTTCAGCAAAGGCTGGCAAACGAGTGTAGTCTGCGTCAGTCAATCCTGCAATACGAGCACGAAGTTCCACATTTTCACCAACACGTTCCGTCGCAAAGAGTTCTTTGTTGGCAGCAAGAGCTTGTTCTCCTTGGCCGTTGCGGATAGCATCCAAGTCACGAAGTTCTTCCAATTTTTCAACTGCAAAGGCAAAGTGGTTTAAGATAGCTGGCTCAAAGTCTTCGTTAGCAGTTGTAAATGGCACATGAAGTAGTGAGCAAGAAGTTGTCAAAACAAGGTTTTCAGCTGGCACTTGTTTCAAGATTTCCAAGCTTGCTTCGTAGTTGTTGCGCCAGATATTCTTACCGTTGACAATCCCTGCATAAAGCGTCTTGTCAGCTGGGAAGCCACCTTTAACGAGTTCAAGAGTCTTCTTACCTTCAACGAAGTCCAAACCAATCGCATCTACTGGCAAGTTCACAAGGTCAGCGTAGATGTCACGAACATCACCGAAGTAAGTTTGAATCAAGACCTCAAGACCTTTCTTGTCAGCCAAGAGCTTGTTGTAAAGGTTCAAGAAGAGCGCTTTTTCTTCAGCTGTCAAATCTTTAACAAGAGCTGCTTCATCCAATTGAATACGAGTCGCACCAAGTTCAGCCAATTTAGCAAAAACATCTTGGTAAGCAGCCACTAAGCTATCGACGAAGTCTTCTGCTTTCACGCCTTCTTCAAAGTCTGATAATTGAAGGAAAGTGAAGGGTCCAACCACAACTGGGCGAGTGTCAAGACCCAATTCTTTGGCTTCTTGGTACTCATCAAAAATCTTGTGACCAGCCAATTTAACTTCTGTTGTTTTTTCAAATTTTGGAACGATATAGTGGTAGTTCGTGTTAAACCATTTCTTCATTGGAAGAGCACGCACATCCCCTTTTTCACCTTGGTAGCCACGCGCCAAAGCGAAGTAGCGTTCAAGATCTGTCAATTCTAAGTTTTGCACAGACTCAGGAACCACGTTGAAAAGAAAGGCTGCATCTAGGAAGTTGTCATAATGTGAAAAATCATTTGATGGGATTTCAGTGATCCCTTTTTCTTTGACAATATTCCAGTGTTTGGCACGCAATTCTTTTGCAGCATCCAACAAATCTGCAGCTGTGATTTCATTTCTAAAGTATTTTTCAGTTGTAAATTTTAATTCACGGAATTCACCCAAACGAGGGAAACCGATAATTGTAGTTGACATGTTGTGTCCTCCAAAAATTCTAATTGAGACTATCATATCAGAAGATAGCAGTCTTGTATAATTGCTTTTACACGAATCTTGATATAGCCAAAAACTATAACATCGATTTAATAGGCCTTTAGAGCAAAGATTAAATGCAAAAACTAGGACTTCTTATAAAAATTTCCTATACCCCTAATCTAAGCTGGTATCACTAAACCATCTTTAAGTCAATGCTCTACAATGACATTTGCAAAGAAATAAAGCAGGCCTTCTCTAAGGAGAAAGACCTGCTTCTACAAGGAAGTGATTTCCTATTTTTCTTACGTTCATTAGGCTAATTTGACACAGAAAGCATCCCAAGGGGCCAACTTGCCTGATTCGAGGACTTGTTCCACCTTGGTATTGGCAATGAGAACCTCTTCAACCCCATTGACGAGTGGCAACTCTTGCTCTTGACTTGAGAGATTGACAACCACCAGATAGGCTTGCTCTCCTTCTACTCGCTTGTAGGCAAAAACCTTTTCGGCTGCGTCCACCAATTCATAATCAGCTGTCACAAGCCAAGGATGCTCTTTTCGCAAGGCGATGAGAGCTTGGTAGGTATAGAAAATGGAGTCTGGATCTGCAAGAGCAGCTTCTACATTAATCTCCTTATAGTTTGGGTTGACCGCAAGCCATGGACGACCTGTTGTAAAGCCGGCTTCTGCTTCATCATTCCACTGCATCGGTGTCCGTGCATTGTCCCGACCAATATGGCGGATCTGATCCATAATCACTTCGAGTAGCACACCTTTTTCTAAGGCTTCATGGGAATAGTTGATTGACTCGATATCTTCTACGTCCTCAAGGGTCTTAAATGGATAATTGGTCATTCCTATTTCTTCGCCTTGATAGATATACGGAGTTCCCTTCATCAAGTGAAGCAGAATTGCTAAAGCCTTGGCAGATTTGACACGGCAGTCGCCATCATCCCCCCAAGTTGACACAATCCGTGGGAGATCGTGATTGTTCCAAAAGAGGGAATTCCAGCCTTCGTCTGTCCCCAATTCTGTCTGCCACTTGGTAAAAATTTCCTTCAATTTAGGCACATCCAATTCTTTAGCGTAATGCCATTTTGGTTGACCCGGTTGGTATTGAAGACCAATGTGTTCAAATTGGAAGACCATGGACAATTCTTGATTTTTTGGATTGGAATATTGCTTAGCAATCTCAGGTGTCGCCCCCCAAGTTTCTCCCACGGTGAGCAGATCCTTATCGCCAAAGGTGGCTTGATTCATTTCCTTCAAGTAAGGATGAAGCATGGGACCATTGCTGATGATTTCCTGATCTGGGATCTTACCGATCATATCGATGACATCCATACGGAAGCCACCAATCCCCTTGTCAATCCAGAAATTCATCATGTCATAGATCTGATGACGAAGCTCCTCGTTTTCCCAGTTGAGGTCTGGTTGCTTCTTACTGAAGTTATGCAGGTAGTATTGGCCTGATGCTTCATCCAATTCCCAAGCAGAGCCACTAAAAGCAGAAATAATACCATTGGGCTCATCGCGCCAAATATAGAAATCCCGCTTTGGACTATCTGGATTTTCACGTGCTTCGATAAACCAAGCATGCTCATCAGAGGTATGGTTGACCACCAAGTCCATGATGATTTTGATCTTGCGTTTATGGCCTTCTGCGATCAATTCTTCCATATCTTCCATAGTCCCAAAGATGGAGGCAATATCCTCGTAATCCGAGATGTCATAGCCGTTATCATCCATGGGACTCTTGTAGACTGGTGAGAGCCAGATCGCTGTAATCCCTAATTTTTCCAAGTAGTCTAGCTTGCTCGTGATCCCCTTGAGATCCCCGATGCCATCGCCATTACTATCCTTGAAACTCTTTGGATAAACTTGGTAAATTACGGCATTATGCCACCATTTTTGTTCCATTTTTTTCTTCTCCTTTATGATTGTGAAATCACTTTCATCATACAAAAATAGGGATGAAATTGCAAGAATTTACAAGTCTTCATTCTCTTCACTGGAATAAATCACTTCAAAGAGACGTTGACGCAAACCTTCCTCTAAAGGCGTAATGACCTTCATCAACTGTTTCCAATTCTTGGCTGTTGAACAAGCCGCAAATAATTCATTCTTTCTATCGTAGGCCAGGTTGGCAGATTTCAAGAGCTCAAACATCCGATCTTCTTTTGCAGTAGGACGCGATTGCAGCTCACCCATCGCAATCTCCTGACTGTGATTGTCCACTAAGATAGGGGCTGTCTCAAAGGTATGGAGGAAGAACCGGTGCTGTCTCTTTTCAGGAAGCAGCGTTCGATCACCTGTTAAATCCAACCTAATCTTTCTTTCATCCCAATTGACAGTTAGGCGGGTTTCAACCCTGTTATCTCCTTCTCCTTCAAGGAGCACGAAGGAACGATTGTCACCTGGGAAAAGATGCCAGTCCAGCATTTCTGGGAGCTCTACCCCTGTCTGCGGTTGTGCATCCATAGGGATGACGGCTCCTGCACGCGCAAAGACCGGAATATCCTGGCTAGCTCTAAAGACTGTAAGCTTGCCTTTTCCTTCGTACTTCCAATCATGGAAGAAATCATACCAAACTCCGTCTGGGAACCAAACACTCACAGAAGCACTATGATAGACAGGATCCAGAGCCTCTGAAATTGGGGCCACCATGAGTTCACTACCAAAGAAATATTGATTTTTAGCCTCATAAGCATCTTCTTCGTTTGGATAGTGGTAATAGAGGGGCTGAACCAAAGGCAGTCCTTGTTCATGCGTCGCCACATTCATGGTGTAAAGATAAGGTAGTAAGCTGTGACGCAGGCGTAAATATCGCTTCATCCAGCGACAGGTCTCAGACGAGTAAAACCACGGTTCCTTGCTGTTAAAAGCATTACAAGAACTATGGAGACGATTGATCGGGCTAAAGACCCCAAATTGCAACCAGCGAAGAGCCAAGTCTTCATCATAGTAACCCCGCATATGGCCACCAATATCGTGACTCCACCACGTATAACCGATATTTGAAGCTGTGCTGGTAAAATAGGGTTGAAAGGCTAGGGATTCCCAAGTCACAATGGTATCCCCTGAAAAACCGATCGGATACCGGTGGCTGCCAGGACCTCCATAACGCGATAAGATAAGACCAGCTTGACCTGTACGACAATTGTCTAGATAATGATAATGATTTAACAACCAAAGGGGATCCATCTTGCCATGACTTCCCTGTTGCCAATCAATCCACCAAAAGTCGACTCCTTGATCTTCCAAGGGATGATGGACATCTTCGAAATAAGCTTCGCGAAAGGCTGGACTGTAAAAGTCAAAGCTAGCCGCTTCTTCTTTTTCCGCATCTAATCCCAAGCGTTTTGCGACCATGGGGTAAGCATCCTCGAAGGCACGAATGCCATCTGCTGGATGGACATTTAAGGTCACCTTTAAACCACGCTCATGAAGACCATGTAAGAAGGCAGCTGGATCAGGAATCAAGTCCCGGTTCCAACTATAGCCCGTCCAACCACTTCCAAAGCGAGCAGGAATCGCTGTCTTGTGCCAGTCCATATCGATCACACTGACAGCCAAAGGCACCCCTTCAGCCTTGAAACGATCCATTAAATCTGTGTACTCCTGACTGGTATAAGGCCAATACCGACTCCACCAGTTTCCCAGAGCATAACGTGGCAAGAGAGGGGGTTGTCCCGTCAGATGGTAAAAATCTTTCAAGGCCCCTAGATAATCGCGCCCATAACCGAAGAAATACAGATCCACTTCTGGACATGGCCGTGCTCTAAATCCGCTTTCGACATCATACAAGTAGGAGCTGGAATCGTCTAAAAGAGCATAACCGGCCTTGCTCAAGATCCCATCTTCCAACTCCATAGCTCCATCGACCTCGTCAAGCGTCCGACTGGTCCCTTTCAAGGTCTCAGGCTGATCACCATAGTGCCACCGGCTACCATAGACTGCATACTGACCCTTGAGCTCGATAAAAAGCCGATCCGGTGTAAAAGGTCCCTTTTCAAAATGAAGGTGGAGATGCTCCGTATGCAGATCGAGGACCTCTTCTGTCTCTACGACCTCACAGGCAACAGGTCCAAAATCACGATTTTGCACAACTTGCGTCTGACCATCTTCAAAAACACCACCCTCTGAATATTCCAAGCGCACCAAAGATTCCGTTAATACGGAGATTCGGTAGTTCTCTCCCTGTATCACTGATCCTGCCATTTGTCTTTCCTCCTCTTTTTATGGAGCATCTGACTGCCCGCTTTTTATCTGCTTCACCTCACCGTGTAAGCGTTTACGATTTTACTATAGCACTCAAAAAAAGGCCTGTCAACACCTGACAGAACCTTTCCTAAAATATTATAAGATCAACTTCCCCAATGGATCAAGAGATACATGAGACTCGATCCAAACATATCTGCCAAGACATGCATGAGGAAAAATGGCAAGAGATTCTTGACGACCTTGAGGACGGACGTTAGGTGAAATTATCCAGTGGATGATTTCAGCAATTCAGGAAGTTCCATGACTAAATTAAGATACAGAGGGCATCTGCGGAGTAAAAATTAAAAATCATATTTCTGCAGAATCATTTCACCTATTTTAGTTAAAAAATAGGTTATCAACATTCTGAGGCTGGGACAAAAGTCCTAGCCTCTTAATTGTTTTTGTACTGTTGAGCAAGACGCAGTGGTTGAGTGGGCTCTACTACGCTGATTTCATCAGCTTTTACAGCCCTACTCAACTATGCGGAGGTGGGACGACGAAATCGAATTCTAACGAATTCCCGATTTCTGTCCCACTCTCTCTCAGTTTGTTTCCTCTAAGAGGTCTTGGATTCTATCCAGATACTGGTTGTCTGTCACCGCCATCACGCGCACCCCTTCTGGCCAGATAAAGTCGGGACCAATCTGACTTCGCAAAGGCTGGTCTTCCGCATCTCGATAGCCAATAATATTGAGTTGAAATTGGTCTCTGATTTCCAAGTCTCGGATGCTTTTTCCTACCCAGCTAGCTGGAACCGTAAACTCGACCACCACCACTGCTTCATCCAACTGGAAAACTTCAATCCCATGTTGGAAGAGGATCATCTTAGCTAGAGACATGCCCGCTTCTACCTCTGGTAGGATGACCAAATCAGCCCCAATCCTCTCAAGGACTTCCTTGGTCACTTCATTTTTAACCTTGGCAATGACGTGCTCGACTCCAAGGGCCTTACAGTGCATGACCGCCAGCACACTGGACTCTAGGTTTTCACCCGTCGCGATCACGACTGTGTCACAGGTACCGATATCAGCCGCATCCAAGAGGTCCATTTCTGTAATGTCTCCAACAATTCCAGTCGTAATCATGGATTCATATTGGTTGATCACATCTGCGTGATCGTCAATTGCAATAATATCCACATCCTGATCCTGTAAGGTTTTCAGGACACTCTGTCCAAAAATTCCCAATCCTAAAATTCCAATGGTTCGATTCGCCATGAGTTTCTCCTATCCGATAATGATGTCTGCCTTGGCATACTGCAAGGTATCTGCTTTCTTGGCTTGGTAATTGTTCAAACTGACCATAAGGGTCAAAGGACCAATCCGTCCGATAAACATGAGGACCATAATAATGGCTAGTCCCGCCCCATTTAAGGTCGAGGTCACATTGGCTGTCACGCCTACTGTCGCTAGAGCGGATACCACCTCAAAGACCAAATAAATAAAGCGTTGGCCATCCGGCGTCACCAAACAGATTCCTAATAGACCCACTAAGAAGGTCAACTGGAAAATCACCGCCGTCCCAAAGGAACGTTGAACAATGTCTGGTGAAATGGTACGTTTTCCTAAATTGGTATGTGGTAGCCCTAATAGTTCCTTCCGAGCCAGGAGCAAGAGGACCAGGAAGGTGGTGATCTTCATGCCCCCTGCTGTCCCACCCGGTGCTCCACCTAAAAACATCTGCAAGAGATAGACGAAGAGCGTCACTGGCCGGACTGCTGTATAATCTAAGGATGCAAAACCAGCTGTCCGCATACTGACAGTTTGGAAGAAGCTGACCAAGATCTTCTCTCCTAATGGAAGGGACCCAATCGTTGCTGGATTATTAAACTCGGTCAAGAGACTGGTTACTGTCCCAAAGAGAAGGATCGCAGCTGTTAACCAGAGAACCACCTTGGTATGGAAGCGAAGAGTCCGCCGTCCTGATTGATTACGGGCCTTGGTAGCCAGGTCAAACCAGACCATGAAGCCCAAGCCCCCAGTAATAATAAGGGCAGATAAGGTCATATTGACCAACCAATCGGTCTGGAAGCTCATCATACTATCGCCCCCAAAATTATCAAAGCCCGCATTACAAAAGGCCGAGACCGCAACAAAGATAGAGTTAAAGATTCCATGGCCCCAACCAAATCGAGGAATGAAGCGAATCATGAGGAGCAAGGCCCCCAGTCCTTCGATGGTAAAGGTGGTAATGAAAATAGAACGGACAAAACGGGCCAAGCTCTGGTTATTGCTAAAGCTAAAGCTGTCCCGGATGGTCTGTCGGTCCTTGTAGCTAAGCTTTTGGCGACCTTCCATAAAGAAGAGACCGATAAAGGTCAAGATCCCCAGGCCACCAATCTGAATCAAGAGCATACAAATCAATTGCCCCCAACCATTATAGGTCGAAGCTACTGATTGGGTAAAGAGCCCTGTCACACAGACCATGGAGACTGCTGTAAAAAGGTGGTCGACATAACCTGCTTTTGAGATTGCTTGCTGGACAAAAGGCAGACTCAATAAGAGGGAGCCCACCAGGATAACCAAGGCAAAGCTGAGAAAGATTCGCCTTGCCGGAGACAGGCTTTTAATTTTGGCCTGCCATTGTTTAAAAAATAATTTGACTAACATAGCTTCATTGTATCATAAAAAGGTGAAAAGACCTACAAGTGATGAACCATCTCTAGGCACAATTCTAGGGCCTTCTCAAAAGCTTCAGCACCCCAGTCACGCTGGTCATAATTTTCCAGGTCTGCAAGAGAATCTGCGGTAAATAGGAGCAAGCCCCAAACTACATCACGAAGCTGGGCGACTGCTGCCAGTGAGGCGCACTCCATCTCCACAACACTGCACCCTTCTTGAATGCGATAGGCTACCTTGTCAGGCGTTTCTCGATAAAAGCCGTCCGTCGACCAGGTCATGACTTCTTGATAGGGAATGGACGCTTGTTTTAGAACCCTTTCAATAGCAGTCAGTGCACGACGATCCACTTCCATATAACGAGAAGGCGCCACATAATGGTAACTGGCTCCCTCATCTCGCAAGGCCTTGGTCGGGATCAAAAAGGAATTTTCTTCTATGTCTACCAAGACGCCACAGCTGCCTGCGGAAATGATTTTCTTCACCCCATAGCCAATCAACCAATCCATGAATTGAGCTGCTGGTGCAGATCCAACTGGCGCTTGGGCCAAGCAGAGTTTCTCCCCTTGGTGCTCCAGAACATAGACTGGATAAGCCTTGGTAGCTGAGACAAAGGTAGCCACTTGCTCAGCTCCAACAGCTTTGGCAAAGCGATCAATTTCATCCTCTAAAAAAGCATAAACGCATTTTTCAGGCAGGTGCAGGTCTAACCCCTCATGAGTCGGCATCAGGACTGCCTGTGGGTTGTCGTCAAACTCTAAAATAGGAATTTCATGTTTATGGATCATCCCTTCTCCTTTTTAACGGGTATTTCTTTAATGACACGGGCTGGGTTTCCTCCAAGGACCACATTATCTCCAAAGGACTTGGTCACGACTGCCCCAGCACCAGCGACCACATTATCACCCAGCGTCACACCAGGAAGGATGGTGACACCTCCTCCTGCCCAGAAATTGTCCCCAATAGTAATCGGAGCCCCATACTCCAGACCAGAATTGCGTTCATCTGGATCCAGTGGGTGCAAGGGTGTCAAAAATTGGCAATTAGGACCAATCATGGCATTCTTTCCAATCGTAATGGGACATATATCCAACATAGTCAAATTGTAATTGGCATAGAAATGCTCTCCCAGATGGATGTTGATCCCATAATCCACAAGAACCTGACGGTTGAGATAGAGGTTTTCACCGGTAGAGCCAAACCACTCTTTGATGATGGCCGCCCCTTTTTTAGGGTCTACTTCTTGGTTAAAGGCCTCTTGTTTCTCCCGAGAGGCTTTGGCCAAAGCCCGTAATTCAGGGTCTGCAGGTCTATAATAGTCACCTGCAATCATTTTTTCATATTCACTGGCCATAAGGAAACCTCCACGTTATTTTGACATATTATAGCAGAATTCCCCCTTTAAAACAAACGTCAGAAATAAGGTTTTACAAGAAAAAGATCATAAACACTTAAATACACTTAATAAAACTTGCATCCACTTACAAAATGATGTACAATGAAGGCAAGAACAGCAATAAGGAGCGAATTCATGTACCAGGAACAACGGCTCGAAAAAATCCTAGAACTTTTAGAAGAGCGAAAACAGCTATCCGCTAAAGAAATGGTCGATTATTTCAAGGTCTCAAAAGATACTATCCGCAGAGATTTTGCCCTTCTGAGCCAACGCCAGCTAGTCCGTAGGACCCATGGTGGACTTCTCCCCTTAAACAAAGAACCTGGCCCTTCTTACCTAGACCGCAGTCAGAAAGCCAACAAGGAAAAGACTGCCATGGCTCAAAGGGCCCTGCAATTGATCCAAGATGGACAAGTGATCTTTCTCGACGTTTCCACCTCGATGACCCTGCTTGCTGGCATGCTGAATAAGGAAGTCACGGTCTATTCGCATTCTCTTGACAATGCCATCCAGCTCAGTAGCCATTCCCAGGTTGACGTTCATCTCCTAGGCGGGAAATTCTACCCTAAAAACCGCTTCTACTATGACGCGAATCAAGCACACATACTGGACAATCTTCGCTTTGATCTTGCTTTTTTTGGAGCGAGTAGCTTAGCCAATGGCGAAGTCACCTTTGAGGATGCTGAAGACGTTGCAGTCAAGTCCCTCGTTTTTGAACGGACTCGTACCAAGGTGCTGGTAGCAGAAAGTGCAAAGTTCCACAAACATGCCAACTACTATCTCGCTCGTCTCAAGCAATTTGACTATTGGATTACTGATCAAAAACCAAGCCCTGAAATCCTTAAACAAATCGGCAGTGAAACCACTATTCTCTATTAGGAGGTCCTCATTATGTCTCACATTCGTCTCATCATCAGCGACATCGATGGTACTATCTTAAATGATCACCATCAGATCGATCCACAGTTGGTAGCATTGATCCCAGATTTAAAACGCGAAACCATTCCTTTCGTACTGGCTTCTGCTCGTTCTCCAAAAGGAATGGCTCCCATTGCCAAAGAACTCGGTATAGAAGACTGCCCCATAGCTTGCTACAATGGCGCCTTGATCCAAAAGGGAGAGCAGGTTCTTTTCGAGCACCCTGTGAACAAGACGGAGGCCCGGAACTTTATCGACTGGGTCAACCAACACTTTCCTCAGGTTTCGATCAACCTCTATAGTGGAAAAGACTGGATGACCGACCGACTTGACCAATGGAGTCAAGAGGAAGCCCGGATTACAGGGGAAAAACCTCTCATTCTTCCCCTATTGGATCCTTTGCTGGATGCGACTAAGCCCCTCCACAAATTGCTCTTAATTGGAGAGCCAGAAGAGATCCAAGCTCTCTATCGCACTATTTCTGCCGACGACTTCCCTTCTACCGCCTTTTATCTCTCCAAAGCCAACTACCTAGAAGTCACGGCTAAGCAGGTCTCCAAAGAGGATGCTCTGGTTGAGCTAGCCAACCACTACCACTTGTGCTTAGAAGAAGTCCTCACCATGGGAGACAACTTCAACGACCTCCCTATGCTCAAAAAAGCAGGCATCGGGGTCGCTATGGGCAACGCTCCACAAGAAGTGAAAGACGGAGCGACTGTCGTGACAAAGACCAACAATGAAAATGGTGCTGGACAAGCGGTTGAAATCTATGTGTTGATTTAGAGACATAAATAAAGTGACTAGCTAGTATTTTTTACAGCAAAAAAATAGAGTAGAAATACTGATAGAATAGGGTTTCTTGCCAATTGCTAGGAATCCTATTTTTTATTGTATATTTTGTATATTAAACCTATTTTATGCATATTTTTCTTGTTTGGTTATTTATCAATAATTAGGAATATAAAAGTCAGTGAAACCCTTGATTATTATACCGTTGACAAGTTTTTCAAAAACCTGTATGATAGAAAAAAGTTTATTAAAAAGGGGACGTATTTTGAAAAAATATACTATTTCACGTAAACAAACTTTAACTTTAGCTTCCGTTGTTTTAGGAACGATCTTCACAGGAACGACTATTGCTTCTGCTGATGAGGTTGCACCTAGCACAACCCAAGCCGCTCCTGCAACTTCTACAGAAACAAAATCACCTATCACTGCTGCAACAGAAGAAATCAATGCCAAAGCCAATACACCAGTTGTTCCTGCTGATAAAGCAAAAACCGGCGATGTCATCGCTGTGGACGTCAAGAAAACTGGCCCATCTGCTAAAACAGACGGCGCAGACACAATCACTACTTCAACAGCAACTATCAAAACCACTAGCTTAGCAGATCAAGACACACCTGTTGGCACTTCAAAACCAGTGTCATCTACCAAGACAGCTACATCAACTAAGGAAACAGCTGACTACACTGAGACAACTACAGAAACAGTTAATAAAACAACTGTAGTCGAAGTGACAAAAGAAGCAGATGTCGTCAACAAAAAAGAAGTCCAAGGAACATCAGATATCGTCTTTGTCATTGATAAATCAAGTTCGATGGATTCTCACATCAAGGATACGATGAAGAATATCGAGACCTTTGTTCGTAATCTTTCTGCTAAAAATATTCAAGCTCGTTTAGGGTTGGTTGAATATGAAGACTCAAAACAACAAAAATACCACGATTTTAATGGATCAAAATTCACAAGTGATCCAGAAAGCTTCATTTCTGCTCTGAAAACTATCAAAATCTGGGGTGGTTTTGAAGATGCAACTGTTCCATTGCACCACATCGCTACTTCAAAAGACTACGACTGGGGATCTGGTGCAAACAACCATCGCTTTGCTTTCCTCATCACAGACGAAGACATTGATCTTACACCATATACACCAACCAAAGAAGCGACACTGAAGGCTCTTCAAGATGCTGGTATCTCTTTGACAGTGGTTGGTGAAACACGTGATAAAAAAGACTTTGATCCATTGGTCAATGGAACAAATGGTCTTTACCTAGATATCCGCAAAAATTTTGGTGACTTGTTGAACGTTCAATTTGCCAATAAAGTGGTTGAAACTGTCCAAAAAGGTCGTGTCTTCAAAGTCCAAACAGACAAGTATGAGTTGATTTCAAAAACTCACCGCGTGGCGAAAGCAAAACCACAAACGCCTAGCATCCAAACACCTGCAACACCGACTCCTACTCCTCAGAAACCGGCTGTTGTCACTCCTGCGAAACCGACAGTCTTCACACCAGCTAAAAACGAGCCTGTGAAAACAGAAGTCTATATAGCACCAGCAACTCTTCCTCAAAAAGAAGCAAGTCTTCCAAATACAGGAAGCAAAAATTCAATTGCCTTGACAACTCTTGGCCTTGGTCTTCTTAGCATGGGTGCTGCCTTTGGTCTCTCTCGTAAAACAAAAAAAGACTAACATGCAGAGCCTAATCAGTTGATTGGGCTTTTTAACTCACTCAAAATTTCCCCTTCGCTATTTTTATTAGAAAGCGGAAATCTTCAACTTCAACCAAGGGATTCTTGTCCTCCGCTATGATATAATGGGGACAGTACAAGGGAGGAAACCTATGTTACAAGAACTAGCCTTTACAGGCCAATGGAGACACTACCAAAAACGCGTCCTCGATAAGAGTGAGGCTTTTATGGCGGATGGCCACCTGCATTTGGTAGCAGCTCCTGGCTCTGGGAAAACAACCCTGGGTATCGAATTTATCCGGCGCTTTGGGCAACCAACTCTGATCTTAGCTCCTACGGTCACGATTCGTCAGCAATGGGTCGACCGGATTGTCCAGGCATTCTTGAAAGATGAAAGCCAAGCGGAGCAATTGATATCTCAGGATCTCAAACATCCTAAGCTGATTACAGTGGCTACCTATCAGGCCCTCCACAGTGCTATGAATCAAGTCGTCGGTCAATCGCAAGCTGAGGATACCGATGACCAGGCAGAGATTGAAACATTTGATTTCAAAGGCTTTGATATCTTTACTACTTTCAAAGACATCTCACTTGGAACCCTCTGTTTAGATGAGTGTCACCACCTGCGCAATGAATGGTGGAAGAGTTTGGAAGCCTTTCGCCAAGCCTTCCCTGACTTAAAGATGATCTCCCTCACTGCTACCCCTCCCTATGAAGGGGACCCTGCTCTTTGGGAACGCTATATCCGCATGTGTGGGGAGATTGATGAGGAAATCACGGTTCCCGAATTGGTCAAGGAAGAGACCCTTTGTCCCCACCAAGACTATGTCTACTTTGCCTTTCCAACAAAGGAAGAGCAAAAGCAGTTAGATGCCTTTAGCCAACAAAAGCATGCTCTCTTGCAACAACTGACTTCCGATCCCCTCTTTTGTCAATACCTGCAATCCTGTCAGGCCTTATCTGGTCAGATCAGCCATGATGAATTGCTCAATGAACCCAAGTATCTCTCTGCTACCCTGATCTTTCTTCGAAGCAAGGGAATCGCCTTTCCCAACCGTTTCCAGGACCTTTTAGGAGCTAAAAAACTACCTTCTTTCACTCTGGACTGGCTTGAAATTCTCCTGCAAGGCCTGCTCTTTCAGGTTCCCCACTGGTACAATCTACCAGAAGAATACGAAAAGCAACTCCTCCATGAATTAAAAGCAGCTAGCTTAATCGATCGAAAACAAGTCAAACTGGTCCGCAACAAAAAACAAGATCTCCTGCTGAATCAATCCCTTGGAAAACTCAATGCGGTTCGAGAGATTTTCAAGGCGGAATACCAGGCTCTTGGAAGCCAACTGCGCCAACTGGTTTTAACAGACTATATTCGCCAAGACTTTGAAGTTCATCTAGGGGACAAGGACGCCCAATTCACTCAGTTGGGAGTTCTCTCGTATTTTGAATCCATTCGCAGGGAAAGCATAGAGCTAACGACTCCTCCTGCCATCGCTGTCTTAACAGGTACTATCGTCATCATCCCAACAGTTGCTAAGCCAAGATTAGAAGAGCTTCTAGGAGCGGATCGACTGACTTACCAAAATGTCGGCCAATTATCTCCTGATGATTTTCTCAAGGTTCGCTTGGTAGGTTCGCAACATGATTTGGTGACAGCTGTGACCCAGCTCTTTCAAGAAGGGCTCATCCAAGTTGTCATTGGAACCAAGTCTCTTCTAGGAGAAGGCTGGGATGCTCCTTGCGTCAATTCTCTGATCCTAGCGAGCTTTGTCGGCAGTTTTATGCTCAGCAACCAAATGCGAGGCCGTGCCATTCGAGTGTGGCCTGAGGATCCAGACAAGACCAGTAACATCTGGCATCTTGTCTCCATCAATCTTTCCCTAAAGAAATGGTATGAAAAGTCCGATCTTGAAAAAGAAGAGATCGAAGCCATCACTGATCAGCTGAAACAATATAGTCCTGATCTGGAGCTCTTAGAAAGACGGATGAAGCAATTTTTAGGCCTCCACTACAAGGAACCCTTTATCGAATCCGGTATCGAGCGTCTGGCCTTTGACAATATCCGCTATACTAAAAAACAGTTACAGAAACTCAACGAAGAGACCTTAGAGCGCTCCACCCATCGTCAAGAACTCCGGGATGGCTGGCAAAAAGCTCTTCCGATTCTGGAGAATATGGAGATTGCAAACGAGGTCCAAGTGGATAAACACTTCCTACCTCTTGCCCTATTTTTTGACGCCAGAAAGCTAGCTCGTTGGCTGACGGCCGCTGCTTTGACCGATTCTTTCGCCAACCTTTTTTACTATTCACATAGAGGAGGAGGGAATAAAGCGTCTCTAATTCTTCTATTCGTCTTAGCTGTTCTCGCTCTCCTTGCTTGGCTCCGCTACTATCTCTATAAGAGTCCTTATAAACGGTTAGAAGTCTTCGGCCAGGCTATTCACCAAGCCCTGCTCCTTTCTGGGCAGATTCAGACCCAGGAGACCCGTATCCAAGTGGTCCGAGATAGGAAGGATGCCATCAACACGCTGATCTATATGAAGGGCGGAACCATGCGAGAGAAAGAGCTCTTTTCGCAAACCATGATCGAATTTTTCGCACCGATTGAAAATCAGCGCTACATCCTAAAAGCACAGGAAAAGGTATCCGATCAGACAGAATATTTCGCCGTACCAAGCCTCTTTGACAAACGTAAAGAAGAGGCCCAATCCTTTGTCGAGCAAATCCGAAAGAGCCTAGGTAAGTATGACCTCGTCTATACCCGAAGTGCCGAAGGTCGTGCCATTCTCCTAGATGCTCGCATCAAGGCCCTAGCCAACAAACAAGAGCGCACCTTCACCAAGAAGCAAGTGATGTCGGATTTGAAATAATAACTGATTTCACTACAAAAAAATTCTAGTAGACAACCTCTACTAGAATTTTTTCATTACTCAATGACAATCATAGCCTTAATGGTCTTGCGTTCATCCATGTCTTTGTAAGCTTGATTAATATCGTCCAAGCTATAGCTATGGGTGAAGACGCGTCCTGGATTGATATCGCCATCAAGAACGGCCTTGAGCAAGAACTGCTTGTCATAGGTAGTGACAGAGGCTGCTCCACCTGCCACTGAAATGTTTTGGGCAAAGGTCGAACCTAGAGCACGGTTATTGTAATGAGGCACACCGACAAAACCTAAACGTCCACCATTGTGAAGAACCCCAAGGGCCTGATCAACAGCTGCTGCGGTACCGACACATTCAAGAGCGGCATCCGCTCCTCCTCCAAGGATTTCACGGACCTTGGCAATCCCTTCTTCCCCACGCTCTGCTACAACGGCTGTAGCACCAAATTCTAATGCCATTTGTTGGCGGTCTTCGTGACGGCTCATGAGGACAATTTGCGATGCTCCCCGCATCTTGGCAGCAATCACAGCGCATTGCCCCACGGCCCCGTCCCCGATGACAACCACTTTGTCGCCCCGTTTTACATGAGCCACACGCGCTGCATGGTAGCCTGTCGGCATGACATCTGCTAGCGTCAAGAAGGATTTGAGCATGGCTTCGGTATAATCTGACGGTTGCCCAGGGATTTTGACAAGGGCCCAGTTGGCGTATTCAAAGCGCATGTACTCTGCTTGAACCCCATCAGACCAGTTGATGCCAATATGGCGGTCACAGGTCCCGTCATAGCCAGCACGACAAGCATCACACTCCCCACAACCATGAGTGAAAGGGGCGATGACAAAATCTCCCGGTTTCACCGTTGTAATAGCTTCTCCGATTTTTTCAACGATCCCAATAGCTTCGTGGCCACTATTTTGATGACCCGCTTCAATATCTGGATTGCGGTAGCTCCAGAGATCAGATCCACAGACACAGGTACGAACGATGCGGAGAATGACATCATCCGGTGCTTCTATGTGTGGACGCTCCACTTCTACAAGGCCCACTTGCCCAGCTTTTGTATAAACTGTTTTCTTCATAGGAACAACCTACTTTCTATTGCTTACTTTTCTATAGTATACACTTTTTATCGAGCTCTAGCCCACTTCCTGGTTTAAAACTCCGTCATTTAATCATATTTTTTCCCATACTTCTTTTCTAGCATTTTCTTAATCAGATAGGGCATTTTGACATTTTCGCGGCCTTTCTTATCAATCAATTTTCTGACAAAATCGGGCATTTGAATATCTTTTTCTGCTTCCAAAATCTGACCTGTACTTGAAGGAGCTTCCAACTCATCAAAAGTCTCTAGCTGAGGTTGATAGTCACTATAGTCACCATCTATATGAGACTGAATGGTTGACAGAAGGGCTTTAATCAGTCGTGAATCGCTATTTGGCATAGGAGGTCGGTGATAAGCCACTCCGAGCTCCTGGCATAGCTCCTTACACTCCACATCATTATCAAAAAGAACTTCAATATGCTCACTAATAAAAGCAATCGGAACAAAAATATAGTGGTCAGGGTGTTCCTTCTCATCATGAAGGTATTCTAAGACATCAGGTTTAATCCAAGGAATACCAATATCACTCTCACTCTGCCAAGTATTGGTGTACTGATCCTCTTCAAGCCCTAAAATCTCTGCAATCATGCGACTATTGTCATAAATCTGATCGATATAAGGATCACCAAAATCAAGTGCCAAAACTGGGACACTATGAGCTGAAAAAATCACCCTAAAGCTGTCATCTCTAATTTGATCTAAAATATTTCGAATCTCATCAGCCCAGTAGTGAAGAAGTGAAGGTTCTTGGTACCAATCCTTGATAATTTGGAACCTAATCTGCTCACTTTCTAAAAATTTTTCATATCCCATGACAGAATAGTAGGAATAATGAGGCTCTAAAATCAAGCACAAACATTCTTCAATTCCGTCATTCTCCATCTCTTTGATTACATCAGTGATAAAAGGGCGGGAAAATTTATTAGCAAAGTAAACCGACGCTTGATTTCCAAGAGCAGTAGCAACCATGTCCACTTCTTCTCTAGTTATCCTTTGGAGTGGGGTTCCACCGATTCGGACGTAATTGTCATATAAAGTCTGAATTTCATGTGGTTCAGGACGAACCCCACGGCGTATATTTGTGAAAAATTCCGCTACTCCTTCATAGGTAATCTCTTCTGGTGAACCAAAGGTCATCATCAACACAGCTCTTTTACTCATAACTGCTCCTTACTATATCCTTTCCACTATTTTACCATGAAAAGGATTTCTTTAGGAAGCTCTTTTATAAATCATTTGGAAGAAGCAACCAATTTTCTAGGTAAATACACAAGCTATTAAAAGAAATCATTCAAAGAAGGTGGAACAAATATCTTTTTATGTCCAATCCGATACTGTATTATTCTTTGAAAACAACATCTATTTGAAATGACCATCTTTCATGTAAGGAGAGAAGATTTGAATCTCTTTCTAAGAATTTCTACACAATAGAAAAAGTGGATAAAGAAACATTCTTCTATCCACTTTATTGTTTACAGCTTTTATTCGCTACGTAAAGATTCCACTGGGTCTTTCTTTGCGGCGATGCGTGAAGGGATGAGACCAGCTAACATGGTAAGGACAATGGAGATACCAATCAGGATGATCGCTGCTTCCCATGGTAACTGCGCTACGTTTTCCACGTTAGTCATTTTCGCAACGACGGCATTGATTGGAAGTGTTGCAAGGAGTGTAATTCCGATACCGAGCACTCCGGAAATAAATCCTTCGATAGCTGTTTCGGCCGTGAAGATACGACGGATGTCTTTCTTCGAAGCCCCCATTGCACGTAAGATTCCGATTTCTTTTGTACGTTCGAGAACCGAGATGTAGGTGATAATCGCAATCATAATCGATGATACGATGAGCGAGATGGCTACGAAACCAACGAGTACGGTTGTAATCACGCCCACCATTGTCGTAATCGAAGACATAATGGTTTGAATATCGTCGGAGTAGGCGAGCACTTTGTCGTCTTCGCCAGCGTCTTTTTTCGCCGTGTTATAAGCGTTGATGAAGTCCTTCAACTCTTGTTTTTGTTGGAAGGAAGAGGTGTAGAACTCGATGGCAGCCGGTTTGGATTTGTCGATGACACCCAATTTCGCGAGATTTTCCTCGTAAGTGGCAGCCGAGTTTTCGTTGTATTGTTGGATATATTGTGCTTGTTGTTCAGGCGTCAATTTGACCAACTTGATTTTTTCTTCTTCGGTTAAATCAGCCGAATTGAACGGTTTTGGATCTTTGGCAAATTCTTTTCCAGTAAATACATTGATAGTTGGGTTAGCTTCTTGCTCCTTCACGATGTCACTGTTTTGAATTTGTTCAGAAGTGTCATCGATAAGGGCGCTTGTATAAGCTACCCCACCAGAAGGAGAGTTCACCCCAGAACTGGTGCCTTCTTTTTGACGAAGAACGCCGACAATTTTAAGCTCAAGGCCATTCTCTATTTGCGTCTTCATATAGGCTTCGTCGTTAATTTTATTTATCCATTGGTTGTTTTCTTTGACGAAGCGATTCGTGTTGACAACAGCTTTGAAAGTTTTTCCAATGAAATCCCTATACTGATAGGTTTGGGATTTGAGTTCATCCAGTTTCTTCGCATCGTTTAATTCGCTAGGGTCTTTGATGCGTAAGCTATAAAGGAGGAGGTCACTGATTTGGTTCTCTTCATCCACGATCAGGACGATTTCAGATTTATCCTTCGGAAGGCGACCTTCTAGCACATCATATTGCGCCTTAAGCATTTCCTGGTCGCTTGACAGTTGGCTCCAGTAGTCGATGTTTTGCAAATAGCCTTTAATTGTTTGGTTGGCCGTATCGACTTCGTCCGCGAGGTTAGACGGAAGAATGCTCTTTGGACCGTTAGAGGTGTCACTGGCGTAAATATAGGGTTGTAAATTGTACTGGTAACGAATATCTTTTGTAAGGTGTGCGGCTTCTGAAGCGTGTTTATCTAAGTAGGTTTTGAAGGACGCGAGGTCATTTTTCCCTATTTGTTTTTTCAATAGATTCGTTAAAAGCGTATTGACACCGAGTTCGTTTTTATCCCTATAAGGCTTTTCACTCAAGTCTGGAGAGGTTGCCATCAGATTACTCTGGTTCTGCTCGCTAATCGTCAATGGCAAAGAGACAAGAGTGTCTTCTTGCACCTTTTTCACATAATCGCTCACACCGTTTGAGAGGGCCAAGATCAGGGCAATCCCGATAATCCCGATGGAACCAGCAAAGGCAGTCAGAAATGTCCGACCTTTCTTCGTCAATAGGTTATTAAACGAAAGGGACAAAGCCGTCAGAAAGCTCATCTTTGTCTTTGTAAACTGAATGTCCCCTTGTTTGGGTTCTTCGGTTGGTTCGTATGGATTCGAGTCGCTTAAGATATTTCCATCTAATACTTGTACGATACGTGTAGAGTAGGTTTTCGCCAGTTCTGGATTATGCGTCACCATGATCACGAGACGTTCTTTGGCGATGTCTTTTAATAACTCCATGATTTGAAGAGAAGTCTCAGAATCGAGCGCTCCTGTTGGCTCATCAGCTAAAACGACTTTAGGATTATTGACAAGAGCACGCGCAATCGCGATTCGCTGCATTTGTCCGCCAGACATTTGGCTTGGTTTCTTATATAAATGATCTTTTAGGCCAACGCGTTCAAGTACTTCGATGGCACGCCTCTTACGTTCCGATTTAGAAACGCCAGAGAGCGTCATCGCAATTTCGACGTTTGAGAGTGCCGTTTGGTGACCAATCAGATTATAGGATTGGAAGACGAATCCGATGGTGTGGTTTCTGTAGCTATCCCAATCGCGGTCTTTAAATTGCTTGGTTGATTTTCCTTGGATGAGTAAATCACCCGATGTGTATTGGTCGAGTCCACCGATGATATTTAAGAGGGTGGTTTTCCCTGAACCCGATTGTCCGAGAATCGAGACGAACTCATTTTCACGGAAACGAATCGATATATCCTTCAAAGCGTGAAACTCTTGATTCCCCGTATAATAAACTTTTGAAATACGTTGTAGTTGTAACATATACTCGATCCTTTCATAAATATGAGTAGTCTATCACAATTTGAATTGGGAGTCAATATATTAAATCGATGATTTCTAAAATATCCTCAACAAAGGAAAGATCGATTTCCATTAATGATGGTGATGGTGGTGGTGATCATGTCCATGACTTTGACTGGCTTCCAGCTCTTCGATATTTCGCTTGTGGGAGCGGTGAGTTGCTAGGTCTTCATCCACTTCGATGGTGACATTTTGAAAGCCACTCTCTTTGAGCAAGTCTCGAATAGACTCTTTACAGACCTCCATATATTTGACATGGTCCAGACAAACATGGACAATAGCATTTTTCTCTAAGCCATCCATGGTCCAAAGATTAAGCTGATTGATACTAGCTACATTGTCCAACTGCTCTAAATCATTCTTAACTTGATTGATATCTACCCCTTCTGGCACAGCATCCAGGAAAATCTTGAGCGTGCTCAAAAAACGGGGAATAGCTTTGGACAGAATAAAGAAGGAAATAGCAAGAGACAAGAGGGGATCTAGGATATACCAGTCAGTAAATCGGAGGACAATGGCCATCAAGATGACAGCCAACCAACCTAAGGTATCTTCCAAAAAATGCAGGCTGAGAATGGATTCATTCTTAGTTTGCCCCTTGCGAATAACCAGACTCGCCAGCACATTGACACTGATAGCAATCATTCCCAACCAAAGAAGCCCTTCGTCATTGACGGGCTGAGGGTGGAAAAGCTTGCTTACATTTTCTAAAATCACCATACCAGACCCGGTCATCAGAATGACTGCCGTTACTAAAGCCCCTAATAAGCTAAAACGCTTGTAGCCTAGGGTATAGCGGCTATCTTCTTGACGATTGGAGATCGTTTCTAGAAAGGCCGAGAGGCCAATGGCTAGAGCATCCCCCAAGTCATGGACAGAATCAGCGAGAACAGCACTGGAACCAAAGATTCCCCCTGCAATAAACTCAACAATGGCAAAACTTAGATTCAAGAAAAAAGCCAGCCAAACAGCACGTTTTGAACTCATTTTTTTACCTTCCTTTGGTATAATAGTAATAGTATTATCTTCTCACTAGTATTATCTCTAACTCTAAAAAGAAAGGATAGGGGCAAACTGTTTAGGATGTACGTTACTGAACAATTTGTTCAAAGTGTCCATATGACAACACAGGATCGTCGTATTACCAAAACTAGGAAAGCTATCTATCATGCTTTTTTACACTTACTCAACCAAAAAGACTACGACATTATTACCGTTCAGGAAATTATTGACCGTGCTGATGTGGGGCGTTCAACTTTTTACAGCCATTACGAGAGTAAGGAACTCTTGCTGGATGAACTCTGCCAAAAACTCTTTCACCACCTCTTTGAGCGAGATGATCAGCTCTCTCCCCAAGACTACCTAGCCCATATCTTTCAGCATTTCAAGAAAAACCAAGACCATGTGACCAGTCTCTTGCTTTCCAAAAATGATTATTTTATCCGGCAACTGAAAAAAGAACTGGAGCACGACGTCTACCCCATGGTAGCTGAGAAACTGATTCAATCTCACCCCAACATCCCCCACTCCTATCTCAAACACCTGGTCGTAACCAACTTCATTGAAACCCTCAGCTGGTGGTTGAAAAAAGGCAAGACTTATACCGAACAAGAAGTCATCCAGTTTTATTTGGAGATTTTAAACGTCGCTTCTAACTAAGGTGCGACTTTACATCATGTATCATAGAAAGGAAAACTATGCTCCTCCCCATTCTTCTCGGCTTTTTCACAGCCTTATTTGCCCTTGTTTTTGCTCTTCTTCATTTATTGGTCAGCCTTTCCGAATTAAAAAATGGCAAAAAGACCCTTGGAATTTACCTACTTTTTCTAGGAAGTAGCCTTGCGACCTTCTCTCTCATCCTCTACTTCCTTTTGCCAATTCTTGCTTTATTCATTTGGCTGATCGGAGTTAGCTTGATTTGCTACGGAGCCTATTGGAATGGCAAGCACAAAGAAAACTTCCATCTAGCCCACCATGTCATTCGGATCGGAATTGCTCTGATTCTTACCATTTTATTAGCCCTTATCTAAGAAAAACTCAAGTTTTATCAATGAAAACTTGAGTTTTTTGATAGTTACGAAATCAATAAGGAATTAAAAATCCTGCTTTTCTTTAAACAGTTTAATCTTTTCTTGGCAGTAATCCATCAATTTCTGTGCTTTTTCAAATGAGTAGCCTTTTTCAGATACAGACTTGACTTTCTTTTCATCAAAATAGTAGCCTGTCAAGCCCCTGACTTCCTCTGATAAGGTGAGATAATAGCCTGTTTCGATTCCCTGATCTAGATCTTTCGAGAGAGATTTCATCAGGCGTCCGAAGAGAGACTTTTTCGTCTTTGCATCACTAGAATGATTCCCTAAGTTAGTCGAATTTAAGCCGGGATGGTAGGCATTAATAGTGATATTTGAACCTTTTAAAAAGAAATCTCTTGCTAGATAGCGTGTCATCCAAATGGTATAGAGTTTGGAATTATTATAGGCCAATCCTGGATGATAGTTGTTCTCAAATCCAAAGTCCAAATCCTTGACTTTGGCAAAATGATGCATATAGGAAGAGGTATTAATGACACGGCCATCAGTCGCTTTTTCTAACAAGGGGCTTAGCTCAGTTGTTAATATATAGGGAACGAGAACGGATAACATAAATGTCAACTCGACATTTTCAGCACTCGCTTTTCGGTCTTTTCCTGCATACAGTCCCGCATTGTTAAATAAGACATCGATACGTTGAAAGTCTCGCTTAATTTCCTCTACAAATCGATAAACATCCTCTAATTTTGAAAAATCGGCCAAGTAACCAGACACTCTGCCTCTCAAGGAAACTGCCCGAACCTCTTGAAGCACTAATTCCAGTTTTTGAGGATTGCGACCATGAAGAATGACCTGATGACCTTCACTGGCCAGTTTCTTTGCCAAGTGCTTTCCAATGCCATCCGTAGCACCTGTTATTAGAATGGTTTTGACCATATTAGTCCTCCAAGAAAGCAATGAGTTCTTTTGAAAACTCCTCTGCATATTGGAAGATCGAACCGTGACCAGCATGTGGATAGATGATGAGTTTACTATCTTTTATTTTCTCATGCATATCATAAGAATTTTCCGTTGGAACCTGCATATCCTTGTCTCCGTTGACGATTAAGGTTGGTTGGGTGATTAATCTTAGGTCGTCTTGAGAATCTTTCCCCCAACGTTTAATAGCTTTGAGTTGAGTCAAGAAACCAGGCACACTCATGTCTTTGTCCGCAAATTCCTTGGTTCGCATTCCCATTCGTCCGAGAACTTTCAAGGCTTCGATTTTTCCTTGTTCATCATGTTTATAGAAGATATAGCGTTTAGGATCGATGCGCTCGAGTCCAGCTTTAAACATATAGTTAAAGGTTTTCCCTGTAACCTTATCGACCTCTTTTCCTCCTCGAGGTCCTGTTCCTGCCAAGATGAGACGGTTGACCAAATCAGGCTTGATTCGGACCATTTCTTGAGCAATCATGCCTCCCATAGAAAGACCAAGGAGATTGATTTTATCGTAACCAAGGGCTTTTACAAAGGCAATTGTCTGCTCAGCCATTCCAGGAATGGTTGGCGCCACTTTGCCTTGACTGGCTCCCACACCAGGAAGGTCGACCACAATCACATGGTGTTTTTCAGCAATCAATTCCAAGAGTTTTGGATCCCAGTTGTCGAGGGTTGCTGCCAAATGGACTAGCATCAGAGGAGGTAGTTTTGATTTGCCTTTGCTGAGTTCGCGATAGGCAATTTGATTTCCTTGGACAGTGATGTATTGATTTTTAGTTGTAAGATATGACATTGTCTTTTCCTTTTTATTTCTTAAAGCTGAGGACTGTTTTTCCACGTGAGCGCCCATTAGCGACCTTGTCTAAGGCGCTATTCACCTCTTCAAATGGATAGACTGTATCGATAGAGGGCTTGATTTCGAGTTTGCTAAAGAGGTCAGCTACCTCTTGTAATTGAGCACCATTGCTTTCTACAAAGATAAAATGGTAGTGAACGCCGTATTTGTCAGCCATCTTATCAAATTTGCGACCGGCTAATCCAAGAATCATCTGTTTCCATTTTGGCAGGTTCATGCGTTTGGCAAAGTCACCATTTGGCATAGCACGGAGGGAAACAAGCTGACCACCTTTTTTCATGATAGACATTTGTTTTTCAGTCTCAGCGCCACCAAGGGTATCGAGGACATAATCAACCTGGCTAACAGTTTTTGCATAATCCTCTGTTTTGTAATCGATAAAGCGGTCTGCTCCTAGCTTCAAAACTCGCTCAGCACTATCTCCAGCCCCATTGGTAATGACTGTCAAGCCCTTGGCCTTGGCAATTGGAATGGCCATTCCACCGACACCTCCAGTACCACCAGAGATAAAGATCGTCTTGCCAGCTTGAGCTCCCATGAGTTCTAAGGCTTGCATAATGGTTAAGGCAGTCAAAGGCACAGCAGCGGCTTCCTCGTCAGACAAATAGTCTGGAACCTTGGCTAGAGCCTGATTATCGACGGCTACGTACTCTGCAAAGGCACCAATATGATCAAGTGGTAAACGTCCAAAAACTCGGTCTCCAACTTTGAGATTTTTGACTTGTCTACCGGTCTCTTCAATGATACCGACCACTTCATTTCCAGCAGTTTGTGGGAGTTTGTAAGGGACGATCATCTTGACTTCTCCTCGGGAAATCATATTATCCAGAGGATTAACACCAGCAGCGGTAACTTTGACCAAAACTTCTTTGTCTGTGATACTTGGTGTAGCGATTTCTGTGATGTTCAGTGTGATATTCTTTTTGTTGTATGATGTATGTTGTGCGGCTTTCATTGTCTTCTCTTTTCTATTTTTTGTTGTATCTGATTAAGATACAAGTTTAGTCTTTTTAAAACTGATCTGCATGCAAATCAGTTTCGTTTTTGTTTGGCTTCTTTATAAAGATTGTTAATGACTTCTTCTAAGGTTTGCTGGGCTAATTCCTTCTCAAGTTGAGCTTCAGCGCTAGTAAATAGTGGCGAAACGGCAGCCTGGATATGTTTTCCAACGGGACAATCGGGATTGCTATTTTGGTGAACAGGAAATAAGCTGATGTGGCTGACTTCTTGTGTCGCAAAATAAATGTTAAGTAAGTTCACTTCCTTTGGGGACTTACTGAGTTGATAGCCTGTTTTTCCTTGATGAGACTGGATTAGTCCAGCATTTTTCAATAAGGCAATCACCTTACGAATATAACTAGCGTTAGTCCCAACGCTCTCAGCCAGAGCTTGTGAACTTAGGTTTTCCTTACTCTCACTAATCATGGTTAGGATGTGCAAGGCTACTGAAAATTTCGTATCCATATAAACTCCTTTAGATGACTTGTATCTGATGCAAGAACAAGTATAACACAAATAAAAAGAAAAGCAAGACTTTTGCTTCACTTTTTTTAAAACGATCAAGCCATCAACACCATGAGTATCGGAATGACCACCATGGTAGCAAGGGTCGTCTCTGTCACCATGACCGCTGCGTAATCACTATCAGCTCCGTAGAGTCTGGCAACGACCGGGGCATTGGTCATCACTGGCATAGCGGACTGGATGATAAAGACTTGCTTCATCAAGCTTGGAAGAGGGGCCCAGTAAACAATGGTCGCCATTAGGAGTGGAGCAACCACGAAGCGTCCTAGTAGAATGAGGAGCTGATCTTTTCCAAGCACCAACTGCTTCACGCCTACATGAGATACCGACAAACCGATGAAAATCATGGATAAGGGGGTTGTTAAATTGCCCAGATACTGCAAATCACTGGCTAGAAATGCAGGGAGCTTTATCTGCAGTATCACCATGACTAGTCCCAAGATGAAGCCCATCAGAGGAGGTGAAAAGACTTTTTTCACACTCGTTTTGAGATCAAACTGAGCTTCTCCTTCGCCATCCCGCTGGATCAAGTAGGTCCCCAAAGTCCAGAAAAAGGTCGTATTACACATGTAATAGATCAAAACATAAGGAATACTAGCATCCCCGAAGAGGGCTTGGTTAATGGGGAGCCCCACAAAAATCGTATTGGAGTTAAAGAACATGGAAATAAAGAGGCCACGGCGGTCCTGTCTCACTGCAAAGATCCTGGCTACTGCTGTCGCTATTCCAAGCAAAACGACCATAGACAGGGCAGGAAACCGCAATGCTGGCAACATTTTTAGGAGGTCAGCCGCTGTAAAACGCTGTGTAATGGTATAAAGCATATAGCAGGGCAGAGCGATTTGAGTAACTAATTTTGCGATCAAACCACGTGACTTGTCATCAAACCAGCCTTTTTCACCTATGACAAAGCCCACTAATATCATCCCCAGAATGACCAGAATCCCCGATATGCTCTTAAGAAAGATATCCATGTTCTCTCCTTTTCTTTTTATAAATTTGAACTAGAAAACCCATTATTTTCAAGTCTCAAAAACTACTCTAGTATATCACAAATAGAGCTCGATTTTTCAAACAAAGAGGACCTCTCGGTCCTCTTGATAAATTAATTCAAACGGTTATTAAGCTTTCTTAGCTGCCTTGCTCCATTGGTACCAACCAACTAGACTGTTGATTAAGTAAATGAAGTATTTCCCTTGAATTTGAAGGCTCTCTCCCCACCAAAGGTAGATAGAGAAAACGTTGGTCGCTGCCCAGAAAATCCACTGTTCACGGTAAACAGCTGTCATTAAGAGTTGGCCGACCCCATTTGTTGCATCCGTAATGGAATCCCGATACGGACGATTGGCCCCAATTGACTGATAAATAAGCCCGAAAACTAACCACCAAAGCACGCTAATAGATAGATACTTGGTCCATCCGACCTTATCTAATTTACGGGCAACAAATTCTTGTTGTTCATTTTTGAATTGAGCTTGATAAATCCATACCAAAAGGCCAATCGGCTGCATGACTGTGAAGTATAGGGTTGTCAAAACCTCACCATAAAAGCCTTTTTGTAGGGCCAATATCAGATAGATAATAGAATTGATCAAACCGAAGAGATAGTTACTAGCACGACCTTCCGATACGAAGATCACACAGATAATCCCTGTTAAACTACAAATCATCCCTGTCCAATCTACTATGCGGTGCTCGTATATAAGCTCCAACCACAGTGGGAAACTCCCCAACACCAGGAGGTAGATCCAGGCTCCAAGACTTCTATGGGCAAAGAGGTCTTCCCAGATTGCTTTTAAGCTCCCAAGAAAGCCAAGCTTCTTCATCCCGGCAACCATCCTGTGATAACCACCTGACATCTCACCAAGAGTCAATTTGGCATTTGCGAGTTTCTTTTGGAAATAAGTATTCATTTTTTCTCCTTTTGTTTTTAAAGAGCCGTGTCTGTTTAGACTTTCGGACGCAACGCTCTATAGATTTTTGTTTTAAACTGCCTCCCCTTTCACAGATCCCTTAGTCGACATTAGGAACTATATTGAAAATGATTGTTCAACAGTTCACAACTAATCATACGCCGATTTCATCAGATGTCAAGAATTTTCTGATTTTTTCTTGAAAACGTTCGGAAAATGGATTTCAACTACTCCCCTAATCCTAATTGAAAGGGTTGTAACCCCCATCATCCGATCATTTAAGGCCAGAAGAACAAAAACAAACACCATTTCTGGTGTTTGCTTCATTTTAGACTAGCTTATTTTTTCTTTTTCTTCAAAATATAAGCAGCGATACTTGCCAAAACAAAGGCTAAAACAAGGCTAATAATGGAGATCGTCGTACCCGTATTTGGTAAGAATCCTAAGATTTTGCCTGGTTTCTTCGGCTCTGGTTGGCTTGGTTTTTTAGGTTCAGGTTGACCCGGTTTCTTTGGTTCAGATGAACTTGGCGGAGTTGGTTGTTTCGGATTTTCTTTTGGAACATGCTTGTTTGTAATCACCACATTTCCTTTACCATCCCCGTCATTACGAGCTTCATAGCCCTTTGGAACACTGACTTCTCTCACTGTATAAGTGATTGTGTTTCCATTTGCTTTTTCATCCAAATCTGCAAAGGTATGGGTCCACTTGTTTTCAGCTGATAATTCTATTTCTTGGCCAACTCTTTGATCATTGGCATAGAGCTGAACATGAATGTTCTTCGGACGAAGACCATCCTTGTCATTCTCATCATCCCACTTCTTGGTAACAGTGATGCTTGTCTTACCAGGTGCATGGGTGTTGGTGATGGTATAAGCAGCTTGATCGATCGCAGTTGTATATTCAGCTACTTTCTCTTCTTGAATTGTATAGACGATTTCTTTACCATCCTTGAATTTTGGAAGACCTGTGAAGTTCTCTTTCCAATCTGCCGCATTGGTGAGTTCTTTTTGGGCAACTTTTTCACCATTGGCTAGAAGATTTACCACGATACTTGCTGGGCGAAGACCATCTTGATTGTTTTGGTCATTCCAAATCTTGGTCACTGGAATATCGATCACCGCTGGCGTATGCGTATTGGTCAAGATCGTGTGAGCAGGATCAGAGGTATCAGCAGTTACTTGGTAGTCTTCAGGAACAGCCACTTCTTCCACACGGTAGCTAATGGCTTGGCCAGCTTTCTTTTCAGGCAACTTGCTGAAGGTGTGGGTCCACTTATTGTCCGCTGATAATTCAACTGGATCTCCTACTTTTTCATCACCAGCATAGAGTTGAACCTGAATTGATTTTGGACGGAGGCCATCTTGGTCATTGGCATCATCCCACTTCTTAGTGACTTTCATCTCTGTAAGAGCTGGTTCATGCGTGTTGGACAAGACAACATTAGCCTTGTCCTTATCATTTACCGTCACCTTGTAACCATCTGGAACAGCTACTTCTTTAACCGTATACCTAATGGCTTTTCCAGCAGCCTTGGCATCAAGGTTTTCAAACGCGCCTTTCCAATCATTCGCTGCAGAAAGTTCTAATACTTGGTCAGTAGGAACGCCATCTTTGTATAATTGAACTTGAATGCTGGCTGGGCGTAGACCATCTTGGTTATCAGCATCTTCCCACTTCTTGCTCACTTCTACCTTGGTCTTTTCTGGAGCGTGCGTATTGGTCACGACTACTTGGCCTGGATTCGTTGCTTCGACTGCTTGGGTGTAGCCTTCTGGGACATCGATTTCTTTGACGGTATAGTTGATAACTTGGCCAGCTTTCTTCTCGTCTAGGTTTGAGAAGGTATGGGTCCATTTGTTATCTGCTGACAATTCAACAGCTTGACCAACTTTTTCATCCCCAGCATACAATTGAACCTTAATCGTTTTTGGACGGAGGCCATCTTGGTTATTGGCATCTTCCCAGTTTTTGGTAACGGTGAGGCTTGTCTTACCAGGTTTGTAGCTATTGGTGATCGTTGTTCCATCAATCTTAGTGGTGTAATTATCCACCTTGTCTTCTGTCACTGTGTAGACAACTTTTTGGCCATCTTTGTAGACTGGTAGGTCTGTGAAAGTATGCGTCCATTCATTTCCTTGACCAGCAAGATCGATTGATTGCACTTCTTTTCCATTGGCTAAGAGGTGAACTTTGATAGTTGTAGGACGAAGACCATCTTGATTATCGGCATCATCCCAGACTTTCTTGACGGTAACTGTCGTTGTCTCAGGAGTGCGTTTATTGGTGATGGTTGCTTTTCCATCAGTAAAGCTGGCTTCTTCTGTATCGGCCGTATAATGAGTCGGAACTTTCACTTCTTTGATAGTGTAGGTGATGAGCTTGCCATCACTGTCTTTATCTGGAAGGTTCGTAAAGTGAGCTTTCCAGTCTGTTGCAGCTGAGACCGTGACTGGTTTTCCTTGCGCTTTTCCATTCTTGTAGAGTTGGAATTCCACACTTTCTGGGCGAAGCCCTTCTTGGTTGTCTTGGTCATCCCAAACTTTTGAAGCTTCAAGATCAATATACTTGATATCTGCTTCATTCGCGATTTCTAAAGGAAGAGCTTTTGAGCCAACAGCTTTTCCATCCACCGTGACGTGGTAGATTTGCTTGTCTGCATCATAGGTCACAACCACTGCATGTTCTGTTTCATCCAACTTGTAATTTTCAGGTGCTTTGGTTTCTTTGAGCGTATAGTTTCCTTCTGTTAAGGTGTTAAAGGAAAGTTCTCCATTCTTATCAGAAGTTGCCGTCGCAACAACAGCTCCATTTGCATCTGTTAAGGTGAATGTAGCACCTTCAAGGACTTCCTTCGGATTGTCCTTATCCACTTTCTTGACTTGGAAAGCAGCTGAGAAGATTTGTGCGGATACGGTATTCGATTCACGGTTTCCTTCGTGGCCTTTGGCCTTGTAACCAAATTGGTTATGGGCTTGGACTACACCTGAACGACCACCGTTGTCTTCATTATCTTTGGTGCGTTTTTGCATCAAGTCTTTGACGTCTTTGGTCAACTCCGTTGGATTAACAACTGGGACACCAAAGTTTGCTTCGCTACGTGCTGGGATCGTCGTTCCTTTATCCGCCACAAACTTGATACCCGTCACTTGACTGTAATCTGCTACAGCTGTCGTCCAGATATCCTTATCTGCTGCCTGCTCCATAGTGTCACTTGTGACGCTAGAGTCTGTCGTGTAGTAGACTGTCCAGCCTTCAGGGGCAGATACAGGTCCACGGAGGCTAACCGTATATTCAGTCAAACGATTTGAACCATCTAGGGTATTGACATCGTGTACTTTTGGTAGGGCATCGTAAACAACTCCGTCTTCGACTGGCTTATCTGTATTGTTTTTAATGGTGATCTTGTAGTTAAAGGTTTCACCAGGTTTGAAGGTACGAGTAACAGTAGATGCATCGGATAGATCATCATTTTTAGCGATGTATTTGCGGGCATAAATCCCTTCTGCTGCGACAATCGTATAATTTGATTGAGCATAAGGAATCTTATCGGTTGTTGAACCATTACCGTTTAAGTCATAGACGTCTTCGGTAACTCGATCAGGATTGGCATTTTCAAGATCGTGGATTCCGTCTCCTGCAACATAAAGCTTATTGGTAAAAGTTCCACCATCATCTTTCCCTTTTAGTTTTGCATAGATGAATGGCAGACGAATTTGACCATTTTTTTCAAGAGAAGCTTTAATAAACTTTTTCTGGTCAAAATGCATCACAATAGCCGTGCGACCAGAGTTGCGATAGTTTTCAACGACATCGTAGCTCTTGAAGGAGTTCATACCGTTCTCGCTAGAAGCAAGGGAACGATTTAAATTTTTAAAATCGACATCCAAAGTATTGGGATCATAAAGATCGATCACCCGAAGATCGCCATAATTCTTATCAGGATCAAGGATAACTCTTGTTGCTACCAGACCGAAACGAATTGTCTTCCCATCTGTGTATTCCACATCGTTGTAATCCGTCGTTTTGGAAATCTCAAAACTTTCCTTCAATGGGATGAGTTTGAAGGACCAATCTGCCGACTGATCTTTGGCAACGTTTGACTGTGTTTTATAAGTCACACGACCTGTATTCTTGTAGACATTTTGGGTTGCATCATTTTCATCGTAACGCGTCTTTTCAGGATCCTTGAAGCTTGTATAGCTATGGAGGCGAATTCCCTGACCAGATTGAAGGACAAAATCATCCTTCATTTCCATCCGCCAGCCCACAACAGTTCCATACTTGGTCAAATCAATCAGACCATTTCCATCTTTATCTGCTTCTGACTGGATTTCTTTGGTGCTACCATCTTCCATGGTCAGGATAATTCGTTTGACAATGGTATGGATTTGCTTCCCAATACCATAGCCTCCTTCCATCAGACGAGTATAATCGATCTTAGTAAACTTCAAGCGAGGGTCCACAGCCTCATCGTAAAAAACAAAATTCTTCTGCGGTGCAGGGGTATTGTTTTCGAAATTTAAAAGCCATTTATAATTAGCAGCCTTGTATTCGGTTGAGTCATAAACATTCCCATCTGCCCGTTTAGCAAAGCTTCCAGCACCTTCAAGGTCACGTGAAGTCAAACGGAAAATAAGGGAATCTTCCGCTGTAATATCTGGTTCTCCCTCTCCACGGTTGTCAGGAATTCCTACGATGCTACCAGTATTGGTCAAATCCTTACTAAGAACGTCCTTGAGGGTTTGGTCTTTTTCTAAGACCAAATCAGGGAATTTCAAGTAGAGGTAACTTGTATCCTTGATTTTGGTCATAAATTCTTGGTGATAAGCTGCTGGATTGTTGTTTGCATCCGCCTTGAAAGTCTTCGTAACGGTACCATCTCCATTGTCTACCCAGCCTTCAGACTTGGTTGTATCAAGAACAGCTGTGCGAGTCTTCCCACTCTTGTCTGTATAGGTTGGTAACTTATCAGTGATCGTTGCTGATTCTAACTGACGGTATTGACCACCGTATTGACCACGCATTCCGTCCAATTGGAAGGCAAATGGGACAGAAGTTGGTGTTTCAATATAGTTCTTACCATCCGCACCTTTGACAATACCTGGCATTGCTTCCGCATAGTCCTTAGACATGGCTTCGTTCAAGTTTTGGTTGATGTACTTGGTGAAACGATAATCGTTGTACTTAGGCTTCCAAATGATATCATTGAGCGCTGTTTCTTGCCCATTGATGTTCAGGGTCCCCGTAATATCTAATGAATAATTTGTTGGTGCATAACCAATATTAAATTTTCCAATAAATGGCAGAGTTAGGACTTCTGACTTTTGGTAATTGTTAAAGTGAAGGGTGACTTGATAATCATCTCCAACTTTTGTAACCGTTGGTTTATCATGCTCTGAAGCACTATTGAAGTCAGGAATACTAACTTCTCGTAGGTACTTCCCAGGGATATTCAAGGTAACCGTTACCTCATTAATATCCGTTGTCAAATTCTTAGGGGTAATCTGGATGTAACCAGACATGGTGTCACCTGTATAATAAGACATGCCACTTGGATGATCTTGTTTGTCCCCATATAAGAGAGTGACATCCAGAGCCCCACTATCTCCGACCGCTAGCTCGTTCGCAAAAGCTGTAATAGCTCCTTGCCCAATTTGACCTAGCATCATGAGAATCGTTAAAATGGCAAAACCTTTTTTCAAAAAGTTTTTCCATAATAAACTAAGCTTTTTCATGTTTTATCTCCTTTACTTTTGTTAGCCTTCCAAAAAGGCCCTCCCTTTAATTTTATCAATTATTTTTTAGAATATCTATTTCTTTTCAAATTAAATAATAAATATTTAATAATATAGACATTGTTTGCACTAATGTCTATATTATAAGTCACTATCTGGTAATGATTTCCCCTTCCTTCTATCCAAGGGCAATCAAATAAAACATCTATAAAAGAGGTAGAGCAAGCCTAACAATCCTTATCCCCCCTTAATTTGTCCATACAAAAAAAACTCAAACACAACTGTTTGAGGTTTGTACACCCTACTATTGGTTGGTTATTTCATCTAACTCTTCACCATTTGAAGGAATCTTTTGTATTTTCCTTCTATCTCGTACCCACAGCATGGCGAGGCCAAAGAGATGACTGCCAAATAGGGCTACCACAAAAATCAGTTTTCCCCTGTCTGGATAAGAAAGAGGGAGAGTTCGAAACCCGTAGCGAGCCAACTCAATAAAGATAGGATGAGAAAAGTAAAGGGCCATACTCATCTGTTTTAAATACTGTAGGTCATAGGTTTTTAGAAAAGACGATTTCAGGCAAGCATTGACCAAATAGACCGTTACAAAGGGAAGGAGAAAGAAAAAATTCTTATCAATTCCTTCATGTTGAAAAATGATCATGCCTTCTAAACAGAAGAGTCCAAAGGCAAGAGCTACTTTTTGCCAACGGTGAACCCGAAAGCTCGGTGAATCAAAATGATCATAGAGATAGTAACCCATAAAGATAAAAATAGGCGTATAGAAGAGACCATTTCGCGCTGTGAAAAATAGGTTGCTATAGAGTTGGTAACCCTTGAGAAGACTGGTGGTGTCCAAATAAGACGAATAAGTTTCGATCAAGCCCCAGCAGTATAGAAGAAGGGTGATCACCCCCGTCCAAACCATACCTAGCCGTTTGACTAATTGATTGACCAAAAACAAGCCCAGCAGAAAAGCAGGGATATACCAGAGTTGGTAGCACATCCCCAGGTAGACTAGAGCAATCAAGACTCCTGCTGGAAAGAGATAGACAGGGAGTTGGAGACTAGAAAAAAAGATCCAGGCATAGGGGAGATAGACACAACTCCAAAATACATAGGTTTTAACGATTCTAACCAGATAAGCTTTCATTTTCCTTGCATCCTTTATGGATTGCTTAAGGAAAAAGCTGGCACAGATGATAAAAAATGGCACCGCTAGCCGTCCAAGGATGCTCTTTAAACCAAAATGGACTGGTTCATAAGAAGTTAAGCGACCACTATGCACCAAAATCACTGCAATCGCAAAAAGGTATTGAAAGAGACTAATACTAGAAGTATTGTAGAGGGAATTCTTTTGCATGTTCCTGCTCCTTGCAAAATGCAGATTCTAAGGTTATTTTAGCATGAAAGAGAGGCCGGAGCATGGAATCTTGTATCCTGATCTACCTTTTTTCCTCTATTTTTGATATACTCAAAGCATGCATAAACAAACGATTATTGATTTTAAAGAACTTGGATTGAGACACCTTTTCACCAAGCCCATAAAAGAATTAAAAACCAGAGACCTCGACCGGGTAGAGGCTCTTCTAAGAGAGGTAGAAGCCTATCAGGAGGCTGGTTTTTATGCCGTTGGCTATGTCAGCTATGAAGCCGCTCCTGCTTTTGAGAAAAAATTAGCCGTCCACCCTGCACCCCTCATGGGAGAGTATCTCCTCTACTTCACCATCCATGAGGAAGTCGAGACCCTTCCTTTCCCAGAGGACTACGAGGCTGTGGATCTTCCAGCCAATTGGAAGGAAGAGGTCGAGGCGCCTGCTTATCAAAAAGCCATCGAGACCATCCATCACCACATCCGCCAGGGGGATACCTATCAGGTCAACTACACCGTCCAGCTTTCTCAAGAACTAAAGGCAGATCCTTTGGCCATCTACAATCGCTTGGTGGTAGAGCAGAAGGCCCATTACAATGCCTTCATCCAACACGATGATGTCGCCATCCTCTCCATTAGTCCTGAGCTCTTTTTTGAACAAGAAGATCGTCTATTGACCACGCGCCCCATGAAGGGAACGACGCGTCGCGGTCTCACCAACCAAGCGGATCTCAAAGAGGCAGCCTGGCTAGAAGCAGACCCCAAAAATCGGGCGGAAAACATGATGATTGTGGATCTCCTGCGCAATGACATGAATCGGATTTCGGAAATTGGAAGTGAGCAGGTGACCCGCCTCTGCCAAGTCGAGCAATACTCCACCGTTTGGCAGATGACGTCGACCATTGAAAGCCGCTTGCGACCCGAAGTCGATCTGGTCCAAGCCTTCCAAGCCCTCTTCCCTTGTGGATCGATCACAGGCGCACCGAAGATTTCTACTATGGAAATCATCCAACAGACAGAGATTGCTCCTCGAGGCGTCTACTGTGGCACGATTGGGATCCTTCTTCCAAGAGGGAAACGGATTTTTAATGTGGCCATCCGGACCCTTCAAATGCAAGGCACCAAAGCTATCTATGGCGTTGGTGGTGGCATCACTTGGGATAGTAAATGGGAAGGCGAATACCAGGAAACCAAGCAAAAATCGGCTGTCCTCTACCGACAAGAGCCTCGATTTGAGCTCCTGACGACCGGTCTCATCCATCAAGGAAAGCTGACTTTCCTAGAGCAACACCTGACCCGTTTGAGAGAGGCTAGTCGCTACTTTGCCTATCCTTTTGACGAACCAAAACTCCTGAACGACCTTCAAGAAGAGCTCGCTCATGTAGATCCTAGCCTTGACTACCGTTGTCGCATTGCCTTGCAGAAAAACGGAAGCTTCCAACTGACGATCACCGAGCTAACAGACTTGCCAGCGAGCTATCTGCAGGCCCAATTGAGAAAACAAACAGCTCCATTAGACCGACCTTTTACCTATTTTAAAACGAGCCAGAGAGACCACCTCATCCAGTCAGATCGGGAGCAGATTTACTTTTTAGAAGATGAGACCTTGCTAGAGACAACCATTGGCAATCTCATCCTAGAGATCAAGGGCAAGCTCTATACCCCACCAGCTCATCTCCCTATCCTCGATGGAATCTACCGCCGCCATCTTCTTGAGAACCAGCAGGTTGAAGAAAAACTCTTGACGCTGAAGGATTTAGAAATTGCTGACAGAGTCTATGGCTGCAATGCCCTTCGTGGCCTCTATCCACTCGATTTTACAAGAAAGGACTCCTAATGAAACTGATTTTTTTACACGGGCTAGGGCAGGATGTCCTCTCTTGGCAAGGGGTCCAATATGCCCTTTCTCCCTTGCACTCCAAAACTTTTGATATTTTCTCTCATCCAAGCGAAAGCTATCAGGAGGTCAAAGCAAGGCTGATGGAACGCCTCCAGCAGGAGAGCGAGCCCTTTATTCTGGTAGGCCTCTCACTAGGGGGTGTTCTCGCCCTTGATCTCTCTAGACAAGATTTCCCGCAGCTCAAGGGCTTGGTCCTTGCAGGGACACAATACAAACTCAACACCAATCCCCTCTACAGACTCCAGATCCTCCTCTTTCGTCTGCTTCCCAAGCATTTCTTTGAAAGGCAAGACGCCAATAAACAACAGATGCTTCAAATCTTGACTGAATTAAAAGGACTCAATTTAACCGATACCGTTAAAGCTTGCCCTCTTCCTAGCTTGGTGATTTCTGGCAGCAAAGATTGGGCCAATCAATCTTCTTCTAAGAAGTTGGCCAAGCTCCTGCCTAAAGGTCGTTATCAAGAAATCGCAGACGGAGGCCATCTACTCAATACAGAGAAACCCTTTGAACTCGCGCAAGCCATCAAGCAGTTTGTCGGTGAATTTAAATAGGAACAGAGGCTGGGCATAAAGTGTCCAGTCTCTTATATATGATAGTTATAACTGCAAGACGCAGTAGCTGATTGGCATCTTTGTTCGCCTTTTAAGCTCCAAAGATGACCTAATCAGCCTTGCGGGGGTGGGACAACGAACGATTTTTAGTCAAAATTCGTTCTGTCCCACTCCCGTTTTTTTTTAGAAATATTTTAGAATTACTTGATAGTTATTTGAAAAGCAAGCTGTATACTAAGAGTGTAAAGAAATTAACCAAGAAGGAGTTCACTTATGAAAAAGAAACTAATGATTGTCGCCATCGCCTCTATCATTGCTCTTAGCGTCTGGAGCCTCGTACATAACGATTTTAACTTTGAGGTCACATTCAACGATAGTCAAACAAATTTTACAGAGCATAGCTACGAGCATGAAGCCTACGGAATCGTTTTCGATTTGCTAGAAAATAAGCTGTACTAAGGAGAAGAAGCCATGGAAAAAGTATTAGAAATTAAACACTTGAGCAAAAAATTCGGTCAACAGTACGCCTTAAATGATGTGAATCTGAGCATTCGCAAAGGCGATGTCTACGGCCTCATCGGTAAGAACGGAGCTGGGAAAACCACCCTCATCAAGGTCATCACCCAGCTGATTCAAGAGACTGACGGAAGCGTCTCCCTCTTTTCTTCTACAAATCGCTCCCAGTGGACGCAAGCGCTGAAACGGGTCGGATCTGTCATTGAAAGCCCTGTGGCTCACAAGCATATGACCGCTTATCAAAACTTAGTCTACTATTGCAAGGCTCGCCATATCCCAAATCCCGACCAGGTCATCAAAGAAACCTTGAATTATGTTGGCCTGAATAATACGGGTAAGAAGAAATTCCGCGATTTTTCACTCGGGATGAAACAACGGTTGGGAATTGCGATTGCGCTGATTGCCAAGCCCGACTTCCTCATTTTGGACGAACCCATCAATGGTCTCGATCCTGTCGGAATTAAGGAATTCCGTCAGATGATCAAGCGCCTCAACGATGAACTCGGCATGACCATCCTCATTTCCAGTCACATCCTCTCTGAACTCTATCTGGTTGCCAATCGTTTTGGCATTGTCGACCAAGGACGCCTGATAAAAGAAATTAGCAAGGCTGAATTCGAGGAGCAAGGCGAAGACTACATCATCCTCAAGACCAGCCAGCTTGCCCTTGCGAGTCAACTGATCCAAGATCAACTCCATCACCGTATCAAAGTCATCGATAAGGATGGAGAAATCCATATTTTCGGACAAACTCACGATATTAAAGTCATTGTCAAAGCTCTCGTTCAAGCAGATATTGATGTGGACGAAATCTACTATGCCCGCCAAGATTTGGAGAAATTCTTTACGGACTTGGTAGACTAGTCAAAGCACCGTCTTGTATTACTTATCCCACACATTTCATTTTAGGAGATTTATCATGTTGCATACCATTCAAGCAGATTTTTATAGACTTTTTCGCTCCAAAGGTTTTTGGATTACAGAAGCCATTCTCGTTCTCAACATCCTGTCTGGAGTCATTTTTGGCGCTACCGGTCACGTCGGTGTCAATACGGAATCCAAATTACCCCAAGCAACCGAAGTTTGGACGGGCTTTAAAGCCTTGACCAACTACTCCGCCAGCATCAGTGTGACCATTCTCTTTACCATTATTGTCATCACCTTGGTCCTGGGAACAGACTTAACGCAAACCTTATACAAGAACAGTCTGGCCTACGGCGTTTCGCGCACCAGCTACTACTTTGCCAAAAGTGCCGTTGTTCTGACCATTGCTCTCTTCCAATTCCTTGTTTCTTATGCTCTTGTCTTCTTTCTCGCGACCCTCTACAATGGAATCGGGACCATGCCTGAGCACTTCCTTGCTCATTTTGGACTAACCGTGCTGATTCAGTTCCTCTCCACCCTGGCTTGGGTAAGCATTATTTCCTTCCTCCTTTATGCCAGCCAATCCATCACCTTGGCCTTCGTTGGCTACTTCATTGGAAATATCTTCTTAAGCCTTCCTGCGCTCTTCTTTAAAAATATTGATCTTCTCCACTATCTAAACTTGGAATTCCAATATTCCATGGTCCAAAGTACGACAGCAACAAATAACACCCTCTCGATCGCCCTTGGTTTCATCCTTGTTTTCGGCTTCCTAGGACTAACTACGTTTAAACACAAAGATTTATAACAAAAAGGCTTGAGCAGTGCTCAAGCCTTTTTTCTTAGTGTAATGGTTAAGATAAACCAGTCTGCCTCAGTAGCCAGTTGCAAGTCTCCCCCTAAGATCTCTACAAAATTTTGAATGATGTAGAGACCCAAGCCAGAAGACTCTTCTGTATCCGATAGATTTTCTGAGTAGAATCGACTAGCCAGTTGGTCTAAGTGCTGAATCGGTTGTTGCACAATATTGCGTAGCTCAACCTGAATAGTGTCCGCGTCCGACATCAGGGTCAGACGGGCCTGCTCCTTCCCATGCTTGAGGACATTGCTGAGCATATTTTGCAAGAGGCGCTCCCAAAGCTCAGGATCGGTAGCATAATGGAGATGCTCTTCTAACTCTACCTCTAAGGCAATCCCCGCCTCAGACAAGCTATCATAATACTGGAATAACTGCTGGGTTAGGACTTGGCTGAGATTGACGTCTGAAAGCCGAGGCTGGATGGCTCCCTCCATCAAGCGTCTGTACTCCAAGAGAGATTCCAAGCGTTTTGAGACGACTTGAAGATTGGAAGCAATTTTCTTCAGCTTTTCCTCTTCTTGCGTCCCACCCTTGATGATTTGTTGGGTATAGCCCGATGCAATGGTCAAAGGCGTCCGGATATCGTGAGCAATATTACTGATGGCCATATCCAAGGTTTTCTTCTCTTGAAAGGCAATCCGATTGGTCCGCTCGATCTGTTCAAACAGATCACTGACCTGCTTGGTCAAGGCGACCAATTCTTTTTTTGAGACCTGAGAGGTCAACCGTACCCCACTCCCATTTTGGAGCTTCTGTTGAATCTGCTCCTGCAAATCTTTGAGAGCAGAAAGCAAGCGAGCATAGCCCAGTCCCAAGAAAAGGACAAGGACGACTAGAACTAGAACCAATCCCCACATTACTGGTCTCCTTTCAAGCGAACACCCAAGCCCCAGACGGTTTCAATATAGTCCTCATCTGGATCTAATTGGGCAATTTTCTTTCGGAGATTGCTCAATTGGGCATTGAGGGTATTGTCTCCTGGCAGATAGACTTCTTCCCAGACCGCTTCATACAATTCTTCTTTGGTGAAAATCTTCTTTGGATGCGCCAGCAAGGTTTCAAATATTTGAAATTCTTTTTTGCCCAAGCGAAGCGTCTGTTCTCCAGACTCCAATTCAAAGGTTTCTGGGTTCAGGACCAGATTTTTAAAAGTCAGCTTTTTCGATGATGGAGGTTCCTGTGCCGGAGTGTTGTTATTTCTCAGCTGCACCGTTACCCGAGCTGCCACTTCGTCCAGATTAAAGGGCTTGACGATATAATCATTAGCACCTGCAAGGAGATACTGGCTAATGAGGTGTTTGTCTCCAAGAGCGGTCATCATGATGACCGGCACTTGACTCTGCAAACGGATCTCCTCCAAGACCTGATCGCCATTTTTTCCAGGAAGCATGATATCGAGAAGGACCAAATCAATGCTTTCTTGCTGGAAGAGTCGCAACCCTTCTGTACCTGAAAAAGCCTGAAGCACCTCATGGTCTTCACTTAAGAGACTGTATAAAATTTCTTGGATATCATTATTATCCTCGATTAATAAAACCCGTGCCACTTGCCACACTCCTTTTTCCTTTGAACTCCAAATCATTTCTATTCCTCTAGCCTATCAAATAAAGGGACCTTCGTCAATGAAAATCTGATAAAATTCCATAGTACTTAGATAGATCTGAATGTTAGGTCATCACAAGATGAACTTGACGATCCTTTCTTTCAAAGGGTATAATAGGACCAATGACACAATAGGGAGACCAGTTTATGAAAAATAATGCTAAAACTAAAATCAGCCTTGTATCCATCCTCGTCATCCTGGGCGTTGCTGCAAGAATGATGCGAATTATCCACCGCCAGCAAATCAGGGAGCAAAACAGACAAACCATTCAAACGACTAAAAAGGTTGCAGAGTTTCAGAAAAAACTAGACGAGGAAGAAACGAAGAAACGGAACGAAACCTTCAACAAGATTTATAATGAATCCCTTGTTCGGAATAAGTTCGAGAATTGGCAAAAAGTCGATGAACTTCATGGTTTGGGACAAAGAACTGGGCAATTTTATATCTATAACTTTGAAAAAAAAGAAGAGATTCTCTTAGAGAATACTGATCAAGCATTTGTTCTACCTATTCGACACAAGAGTGATAACGTCACATTTCAGGCTATCTTTGCCCACAAGGACGGTCAGTGGCACATCATAAATCCAGACGGAAGTTCGCAGTTGCAACTAGGAGAAGCCAGCATTTCCGCTGAATCTAAGTTTGTCATCGAAAACAATGTCTTAGATTATGACCAGTAAATCAGTAAGGAATTGGCTTAGCTACATACAAAAAGCTTAGGACCCCAACTTGTGGTTGGAATTCTAAGCTTTTTAGTTTATAGGAGAGAGTCGGCCAGCAAGTAACGAAAACTTTTATTTAACAGATGCTCCATTGGTCGCAATGACCTCTTTGTACCAATAGAAGGATTTCTTGCGCGAACGAGCTAAGGTTCCCTTGCCTTCGTTGTCCCGATCGACATAGATAAAGCCGTAGCGCTTCTTCATTTCTCCAGTCCCGGCAGAGACCAGGTCAATACAGCCCCAAGTCGTATAGCCCCAGAGGACAACACCATCTTCGTTAATGGCATCTCGCATGGCCTTGACATGGGCAGCCAGGTAGTTAATCCGGTAATCATCAGCTACATAGCCATTTTCATCTGGAGTATCCACTGCACCAAGACCATTTTCCACGATAAACATGGGCTTTTGATAACGATCCCAGATGGTATTGAGGGTAATGCGGAGACCAAGAGGGTCAATCTGCCAACCCCATTCCGAGCTTTCTAGGTAGGGGTTCTTCAGAGAGGCAAAGATATTGCCCGCTGTTTTTTCCCTTTCAGCTGGATCCCCTGAAGCGACCCGACTAGCATAGTAGGAGAAGGAAATAAAGTCCACCGTATGCTCTTTCAATAATTGAAGATCCTGCTCGGTCATCTCAACCGTGATTCCCTGACGCTCCCACTCTTTCTTAGCATAGTTTGGGTATTCCCCACGCGCCTGCACATCGATGAAGAAATAGTTCTTGCGGTCTTCTTCTAGACCAGCCCAGACATCTCGCGGAGCACAGGTATGAGGATAGTTTGGTCCTGCTGCCAACATACAGCCGACCTTGTTGTTCGGATCAATCTCATGGGCTAGCTTGGTGGCAATGGCTGAAGCCACCAACTCATGGTGAGCTGCCTGGTATTTGACTTGCTCTTCATTCTCCCCTTCTTCAAAGCAAAGGCCCGCTCCCATAAAAGGCGCGTGAAGGATCATATTGATTTCATTAAAGGTCAGCCAGTAGTTGACCAAGCCCTTATAGCGAGTGAAGAGGGTTCGGCAGAGACGTTCATAACATTCCAACATCTTGCGACTACGCCAGCCACCGTACTCAGTAATCAAATGCATGGGGCAGTCAAAGTGAGTAATGGTCACCAAGGGTTCAATGCCATACTCGTGGCACTCCTTAAAGAGATCTTCATAAAATTGGAGACCCGCTTCGTTTGGCTCCAGTTCATCCCCTTTTGGGAAGATCCGAGACCAGGCAATGGACAAGCGATAGGTTTTAAAGCCCATTTCCCCAAAGAGGGCAATGTCTTCCTTGTAGCGATGGTACATATCAATGCCTTCTTTAGCCGGGTAAAAATAGCCCTCTTCAAAGTCGAACATCTTTTTCTGACCCGTAATAATCGCATGACGATCAGGCCCAATCGGTACCACATCCACATTAGCCAAGCCACGGCCATCTTCATTATAAGCTCCCTCACACTGGTTAGCAGCCGTCGCTCCACCCCAAAGGAAACCATCTGGAAATTGAAGTTTGTCGGTCATCTCTCTACCTCACTTGATTTGATAGTTCTATTATACCCTTCTCCTTCCAAAAAATCCTACAAGATCCTATGAAAAACTGATACTATTCTAAGGTAACTATCGCTTTCATGCAACACAAAAAATCCGGAGGACTCCGATCTTTTAAAATGCATACAAATTATTTTTTGCCAAATATAATATTGGACTTTCTTAAATCTAATAAATTCTGTTAAATATAGAAAAATTATATTCGTTAGAATTATTCAATCATCTACTGAAACTTTCCGCCGTGAGAAAAGTGCTAGAAACAATCGTGTTTCTAGCACTCGGGAGTTTTGAAACTTTAGGTTCAAAACTAAGTCATGGAACTTCCTGGATTGCTGAAATCATCCACTGGATAATTTCACCTAACCTCCGTACTCACCTAAGGAAAGTTTCAAAGAAGATTTTGTCTTTAATAAAAAAGACCGGATGACTCCGATCTTTTTAAGTTCCACTCCAAGAACGTTTAAATTTTTTGATGAAAAATTTGATAATAGAATTACCTACTTCATACGATAAAAATCAAGCACTAGTCCGGAAGGGCCTTCAACTAGCAGGCTTTCTGTTCCCCAATCGGTTACAACTGGACCGTTTAAAACCTGGATACCAAGCTCTTTCAATCGTTTGTAGTTCTGGTCCACATCCTCAACCTCGATATGAAGAATGATTCCTGACTGAAAGTTTTCCAAAGGAACCAAATGATTTTGAGACAACATGAGACAGTGACTGCCAATCGTGAACTGAGCAAAACTATCATCAACATAATCAGCTTTTTTATCCAAAATACGCTCCAAGCTAGCACAAACTTGGGTAACATCTGAAACGATAATATCTAATTGATTTAAATTCATTTCTTATCCTCCACAAAAAGACCGGATGGCTCCGATCTTTTCAAGTTTCTCTCTATGAAAATCAATGCATAAAATCTACAATGTTTACATTTGATTTTCGACGAGAGAAATTATTTGATTGCGCGTGATTGCAACCCTTCTTCTTCCAAGAAGAGGCGGAATGGTACGAGTTCTTCTGCTTCGTATTTTTCCTTGAAGGCTTTGATTGCTTCTTCTGAGTGTTGTTTTGGATCCAACTCAAGTACTTCTACTGGAAGTGGACGGTGTTGAGTGATGTGAGCATCGATCACAACAGTTTTACCTTCTTTGTTCAATTTAACAGCTTCTGCAACAACTGCATCGATGTCTTCGATACGGTCAACTGTAAATCCAACAGCTCCTTGCGCTTCAGCGATTTTCGCATAGTCAGCATTAGGGAAGTCACAACCAAACAAGTGTTTGTTTGTGTCTTCGTATTTGTCCTTGATGAAGGCATATTTACCATTTGAGAAGACAACGTTGATAACTGGAAGGTCGTATTGAACGTTTGTGATAACGTCTGGGTAAACCATGTTGAAGGCTCCGTCACCCATGATGTTCCATACTTGGCGATCTGGATTGTCTTTCTTAGCAGCGATACCACCAGGAAGGGCAATACCCATTGTCGCAAAGAGTGGAGATGTACGCCACATGTTCTTAGGTGTCATGTGAAGGTGACGAGTAGATGTTTGAGTAGTGTCACCTACATCGATTGAGTAGATAGCGTCTTGATCAGCATGTTTGTTGATTGCATTGTAAACTTGATACAATTGCAATTCACCCTCAGTTTTACCTTCGAGTTTGTTCATGTAATCACGCCAGTTTTGGTTGTTCTTAACGTTTGCACGCCACCATGGAGTAGATTCAACTGGGTTTACTTTATCAAGGATAGCTTTAGCTGCTTGACCTGCATCACCAAGGATTGAAGCGTCAAGAGCGTGACGTTTACCAAGTTTGTAAGGGTCGATATCCACTTGGATGAATTTTTCAGTGTTTTTGAATGCTTCGTAAACTTCAGCAAATGGGAAGTTTGAACCAAGGAAAAGAACTGTATCTGCTTCAAAGACCACTTCGTTGGCTGGTTTCCAACCAACACGGTAAGCAGAACCTGTCAATCCTTCGTAGTTCCATTCAAAGGCTTCAAAGTTTTTACCAGTTGTGATGATTGGTGCTTTGATTTTACGTGACAATTCAGTGATCACTTCACCAGCTTTCACACCACCGTAACCAGCGTAGATCACTGGACGTTCAGCATTGTTCAAGATTTCAACAGCTTTGTCGATTTCAACTTCGTTCAAAGCAGGAGCGATGAATGAACGCTCGTATGAACCTGATCCATAGTATGAGTTTTCGTCGATTTCTTGGAAACCGAAGTTTACTGGAATTTCAACGACAGCTGGACCTTTTTTAGAAACGGCAGCACGGCAAGCTTCGTCGATTACTTTTGGCAATTGCTCTGCGTAAGCTACACGTTTGTTGTAAACAGCGATACCGTTGTACATTGGGTTTTGGTTCAATTCTTGGAAGGCATCCATGTTCAATTCGTTAACTGGACGTGATCCAAGGATAGCAAGGAATGGAGTGTTATCCATAGCTGCATCGTAAACACCGTTGATCAAGTGAGTCGCACCAGGTCCACCTGAACCAACTGCAACACCGATAGAACCGCCAAATTTAGCTTGCATAACCGCTGCAAGAGCACCTGTTTCTTCGTGGCGAACTTGCAAGAAACGGATATCTTTGTCTTCAGCCAAAGCGTCCATGAGTGAGCTAAGTGTTCCTGATGGGATCCCGTAGATGGTATCTACGCCCCATGTTTTCAATACGTTAAGCATTGCTGCAGATGCAGTAATTTTCCCTTGAGTCATTCTAACTCTCCTTTAAATCTATTTTGATCCTTTAAAATGCAGCATAGCGCTTCTACTTCATCTTTGCGATCATCTCGCCTTGAAAATGAGTTTTTTCTGACTTTTCTCATGAAAACGATTTACAAAACGATTACAGTATTAATTTATCACAAAGAGATTCACATGTATAAGGATCTGCTCAGAGATGCTCAATCCCTATTCCATAACAGATGCTCTTTTTGAGAAATTTTCACAAACTATCCTACAATAGGGTATTTTACTATAATTTAATGCCCCCTCTTTTCCCTTAGAGCTGTAAGGAAAGATAAAAAAGTGCTACAGCATGCTGTAGCACTCCGAACGTATAAAAATGATTTTTTATATAAAATAATATAAAATAAGAAAACTCTGTAAAAATAAAAGTACTTCCCTATTGTTTTCATTATTTAAATATATCCTGAGAATTTCCGCCGTGAGAAAAGCGCTAGAAACAACTGTGTTTCTAGCGCTCGGGAGTTTTGGAACCTTAGGTCCAAAACTAAGTCATGGAACTTCGTAGAAGTTCGCTGACGTCCGTACTCACCTAAGGAAAATCTCAGGAAAGATTTTATCTTCACTCTACGTGATATGTGTATCACTTTTTGTTCCCATTAATCAATTTTCGCAACATTGAGAAGCAGCGAGCTAGTCAAAACAGACAAAGAACTAAGGGCCATAGCAAGACCTGCTAGTTCTGGATTGAGGGTCAATCCCAGTCCTACAAAGACTCCAGCAGCAATTGGAATCCCAAGGATATTGTAGATAGAGGCCCAGAAGAGATTGAGTAAGATCCTGCGGAAGGTCTTTTGACTCATGTCAAAGGCGCGCACAACGCCAAGCAAATCATTTTGCGTGAGCACGATGCCACCGGACTCGATCGCAATATCCGTTCCAGATCCCATAGCGATCCCCACATCCGCGATCGAGAGAGCTGGAGCATCATTGATCCCATCTCCAACAAACGCGACCTTGCTAGTTTCTTGCAGTTTTTGGATGGCGCTAGCTTTTTCTTGAGGAAGGACATCAGCAATGACGGTGTCAATTCCCACTTGCTTTGCAATAGCTTGGGCCACCCGTTCATTATCCCCCGTTAACATGACCGTTTTCAAGCCCCGTTCTTTGAGCTTTTTGATCGCTTCTTTTGAGCTGGCCTTCGGAGCATCTTGAATGGCAATCAAGCCAATCACTTGCCCATCCACAGACAAACTGATCACTGTTTTGGCCTGCTCTTGCAACTCTACCATCCGTTTTTCAAGCTCCGGATCCATCGCTGTCCCGTCATGAAGTTTGCCATTTCCCAAGGTCACCAACTGCTGGTCGATCTGACCTTGGACCCCTTTTCCTTCAATCGCTTGGAAGTTTTCCACAGGGGATAACACCAAACCTTTTTCTTCTGCTTGGGATAACACCGCTTGGGCTAGTGGATGTTCTGAAAAAGTTTCAAGACTAGCAGCCAGTGTCAAGACACGCGCTTCATCTCCTACAACATCGGTTACAAGTGGTTGGCCAATGGTAATAGTCCCTGTCTTATCAAACACAACGGTTTGAATCTTTTGCACTTCTTGAAGAACTGTTCCATTTTTAATCAGAACCCCCATCTTGGCACTACGGCCGGTTCCGACCATCAGGGCTGTTGGGGTTGCTAAACCAAGGGCACAAGGGCAGGCAATAATGAGGACAGAGACTGCATAGAGCATGCCCTCTTGAAGCGACGCGCCCAGAAGCACGGACCAAACCCAGAAAGTCGCAATGGCAAAAATCGTCACCACTGGAACAAAGATACCTGAAATCTTATCCGTCAAATCTTGAATGGGAGCACGACTGGATTGGGCCATTTTGACAAAGTCCACAATTTGAGATAAGAGGGTCTCACTACCGACTTTTTCAGCCTTAAAGAGAATGGTCCCATTGCTGTTGATAGTGGAGCCGATAACTGCATCACCAACTGATTTTTCCACAGGCAAGCTTTCACCTGTCACCATCGACTCATCAATGGTCGTACTTCCTTCTACAATCGTCCCATCAACCGCGATCTTTTCCCCAGGACGGACCCGAATCAAGTCATCAATTTGGATATCTTCCGCCGCCACCTCGACATAGTTCCCATCACGGAGAACTTGAGCCGTTTTTGCCTGCAAATCCAACAACTTTTCCACAGCCTCGGAGGCATTGTTACGCATCCGTTCTTCAAAGATTTGCCCTAAGAGGATAAAGAAGATGATAAAACCCGCAGCCTCAAAGTATACTGGCTGACCAGTAAAAAGGGCAAATACACTATAGACATAGGCTACCAGGGTTCCAAGAGCTACCAAGGTATCCATATTGGAATGGTGCTTCTTAAATGAGGCCCAGGCACTCTTGATAAAAGGAACTCCTGCTACCAACATGATCGGCGTTGTCGCTAGAAAAGTCCCCCAGCGACTGACTGGATGGGATACAAATCCTGCCATCATCCCGATCATCAAGATCAATAAGGGAAGAGTAAAGATACTAGTAATCCAAAAGCGACCCAGTAAACCTAAGACACGACGGCGTTTTTCCACAACCGTGTAGGAACCCTTTTGCATCTTCATTCCACATGAAAACTCGAAGTCCCCTGTTTCTATCGGGGTAAAGGATATCACCTTATCCACACCGACTTCCAAAGGCTCTAAAATCCCCTGATCTTCAAACAAAATTTCCTTGTAACAGCCGGAAGGATTGACCCGATGGAAGGTGATTTCAGCAGGGATCCCTTTTTGAAGTTGAAATTCTTTGGGACTATAGCCTTTTTCTGCTGTAATACGGATCTTTTGCACTCCGTTTTCCACAACTGCTTTTTGTTTTTCTACCATACCTACTCCTTTATTCCACAATCATGTGACCATGCATCATGTTCATTCCACATGAATACCCATATTCGCCCGCTTTTTCTGGCGTAATTTCAATGACATGTTTTTCACCTAAAGGCAAATCTTCATGAACGCCAAAATCTGGAAAGATCACTTGAGCCAGACATGAAGATGGATCCTTGCGATTAAAGATGATCCGGGCTGGAACATTTTTTTTCAGGACAATGGTTTCAGGCGAATAGCCCCCCATGACTTCGACTTCAATTTCTTGATAACCTGATTTCTGACGAGCGTGGCCGCTTACCTTTTCATGCTCTGCAAAGAACCACCAAGCAATAAAAGCAACCAAAAGTAAACAAACAATACTAATCAACAATCCAAACATGGAATTTCCTTCTTTCTATTACATACAATTGCAAGGGACTGTTTCGACAGCCTCTGCTTTCTTTTCTTCCAGGACCTGCTGCAGCTGATTAAGATCTGCAAGCGTAAAGTCACTCTCCTGAATCAAGTTTTCAAGCACCTGGACAATCCTTTTGGAGCAAACCTTGTCTTTCACCTCCTCAACGACCAAGTCTAAACTCTGGTCCTGCTTCAACAAAGCCGAGTAGACAAAGGCTTTGCCTGATTTTTCTCTGGTCAGACAGCCTTTCTCCACCAAGCGCGTCAAGAGAGTCTTGACCGTCGACTTCGACCAGTCAAAGCGCTCGGACAAGACTGCGATCAAATCCCTGCTGGTCTGCTTGCCTTCCATCCAGATAATCTTCATGATGCGCCATTCCGCATTGGAAATTTGCATGGTTTCTCCTTTCAAAATCTACATTTGTAAACCTTATGATGTTATTTTACACCTAAGATTTACATTTGTCAACCAAAAGTTTTAAAAAAAACAAACCTTCCTTTGAAGATTTGTCTGGTTGGGCTTTTTGCTATATCATTCGTATCTCTTCTACATGGAATATAAATGTCTTTTCCTAAAAAGTATGATAAGATAGAACTTAAAATGAATTGTTAGAGGAGGAACGTATTATGGATAAAGTTCAAATTAAGTCCAGTCCAATAGAAGCTCAGGCTGCTATTGGTGAATTACTTGGTTTAGATGTATCTCAGAAAGACAACAAACAAGTAGAGTTTAGTTATTCTTCTGGTATTACAGGGATGGAAAATGGTAAGGAAGTGACCAATCAAATGCTTGAAGCAGTTGGAAAATTTAGCGAAGCTGTTTTAATTCAGGCCAATAAATTTCCTCAAATTGCTGAAACAATGGAAAAAAGAGATATTGAGCAGGCTCAACGTTGGAGGAGTTAAGTCTAGTGAAACAAGACATTAATGAAAAAGAGAGAGATAGACTATTTCACCAAATAGTTCAACTCGAACATGAAGAAGATGAACTTCGCAATTTGAAAAAACGTCGTGAACAATCTTTGGAGAATTTTATAGAGCAATTTAGAAACATTTCTATTAATGCAGAACAAAGATTATCAGTAAATTTACAAAATCAAAGATTCATCCAAGAAACGAGAGAGCTAGAATTGAAAGTTGAACAATATGTGAATAATCAGATTGACGGCTTTGATTATGAAGCAAAGAAATTATTAAAAGATATAGACATGAAAAAAGAAAAGTTAATACATGAAAGGAATAGTCTACCATGGGAATAAAGTATAGTTCTTCAGAGTCAAGTTCATTGATTGAGGCAATGAATAGTAATATTGAGATTGCAAATGTGATAACAGATAGACTCTCTAGTGGTAGCGATCATTTAATTTCTGCACTTGAATCAGGTAAATTACAGGGTGCAGCATACACTGCAGGGAAAAATTTATTTTCAGAGATCATCATTCCATCAATAAAAAAACTTCAATCTGCCATAGATGACATTCAGACAGAGTTGTCCTCATATAAGAGTGCAGATGCCGTCATTTCAGGATTTGGCGAGTTAGATTTAGATGATTTGAAAACTCAGAAAGAAACAAGAGAAAAACAGTTAGCAGAAGTGAAATCACAGATAAGGGAAAACGAAAAATTTTTGAGTCTAACGGGTGCTCTAATTACTGGGAAATTAGGAGATCATATTTCAAAAAATAATGCCTTGCATGAATTGGAATACCAATTACAGATGGGGATTGACGAACTAAAAGATAAAATTGAGAAGTTAGAATGGTTTGTGTTACAGGTTTCTCAATATTTCAGTGATAGCCTACAAGTTTTATCCTTAGCAATCCAAGGAGCAACACAGCTAAGTAAGATTATTGTAGATAATAATGGTAACTATTATGTAGACGGTATAGACATGACTTGGTTTGATAAAATGAAGGAGCAGAAGATTGAGATGCACAAGTATTTATCATATAGCCAAAAGAATAAATTTGTACAACAGTTAGAAGAACAATATGGATTCGATAGAGAGACGAGCGAACAAATTGCTAACATATCTAGATTAATTGATGAAAAATTTCCAAATTTATCTCAATCGGAACGTGATCAACTTTTGTTGGTAACACTAGGAAGTTTTGTATATACAGAAGGACAACAGAATGCTAATACAACGTTTGATAAGATTATAGGATTTTTAAGCGATACAAGTTGGACTAATGTTGCTGGTACACCTTCGGGAATAACAGAGCTCCCAGTTGATGGAAAATTGCTGTTAGAACTTTTAGGGGTATCTGATAAACAAATAGCTAAGTTACGATATAATATTCGTTTGCAGAGTCAAATGGCATCGGGACAACTTGAAAATTATGATGAGATAGATGATGAAAAGGTTTGGCAATCTTATAAAGATAATTATGAAAAAAATAATTCAGTTAAAGTGAGTGAAGAATCATTTAAAAAGGAGTGGAATAAAAAGTATCAGTCTTTTAAAGGAAAAGGGGACTTTGCTCACTTTGCAATTACATCAGCAACGAATTTATATGATAATCCTAGAGTAGTTGACTTGACAAAATTCGGGCATGAGAATGTTAACGATTTTGCAGGTTGGTTAGGTGATGCGACAATTACTGATAGCAATGATATTAGTTTTGGTAATGACGACTATAAAGCAGACTTGGATGCGGTAAATATCACCCAAAAATTGAAAAGTGAAAAAATATCTTATATTGAGGCTTCAAATGAGTACTACTCAGAAATGAAACGAGGTGAATACACTCGTGCAGAAAAATTTGTAGAATATAAACCGATAGAAGAAATTAAACAAAAGATTTTTGTAAAATTATTGCCAGATAATATGAAAAATGTTGAGGATCCTGGTATGCAATCGCATTTTGAATTACCCAGCGAGGAACAGTGTATGGACTATCTACAGAAAAATTACCCAAGTACTTATAATTTCATTCGAAATATTGAAACAGGTAATCAAGAATTGACAGATGTGAGGTGATTGGATGAAGAAAAAAAGACTACTACTTATTTCAATTTTTATAGCCTTGTGTTTATCTTTTGGTGGCTTTCAGTACTATAAGCATCAGCGGATTCACAATATTTTTGATGAAATATATTATGAGAAGAGTGATTACCAGAATATTGAATTTTTATGGCGTAAAAGTGTGTTTAATAATTTAAATGATGTCCATATTACGGATAATGATTCAAAGGATGTTTATAAACATAGTGTTGAATACACAGCATCATCCTTGCCTAGAAACATTGGGAAATTAGGTTATCAATTTTATTTTTCGAATTATAGAGCACCCGAAGTTTTTATTTTTATGAGAATAAAACTCCCTGAGACAAAAAATACAATAAATGTAAGTTATACATATAGTGTAACAAATAAAAAAATGGAACGCTATATGTGGTATCACGATGAAAATAGCGTGAGATATTATCGTAAGTCTCAAGTAGAAGACTTTCTGGCAGAGCATGGAAAGACTGTTGAAGACATTCGCAAGGAAGCAGATGATGTACTCCGTAATAAAGTCCTGAAAGATTGGACCTCCATCTACTCCAGCCGCTTTAGCACCAAAAATTGGGGCGATGTGACCGTCAAGGATATTTGGAGAGATGATTTATCGAAGAACTAGAAAATAAGTTATTTCTTTCATAACAGAAAAAGCGAGCTTTGTCATGAAGCTCGCTTATTTGTATGCATAAAAAATTGGGTTAACTCTAATTATAGACAAGCCAAAAACCATGTAAACCATGGCTTTTACTGTTAACGCTAGTTCCCCGCTACAGACGCTATCTCTATACTATCTCCTGCAAAGCTTGAGCTAGGATGCGGTAACCGGCCACACTTAGATGGAGACCATCTGTCGTATAGGCTTCTGCTAACTGCCCCACTTCATCCAATAAAGACGAATACACATCGACATAGCTGACCTGGTGGTAGGCTTGGGCCAATTCTCTGTAGGCCTGATTGAGGGCTTGAATTTTTTCATTGGTCCGCACATAGACCTTTTGTTTGTAGCGCTCTTCTTGACTCACCGGTAAAACCGAGATCAGGTTGATGTGGGTCAGTGGAAAAGCCCGCATAATTGCTTGTAAGACCGCTTCTACATTGTCTAAGGTTTCCTTTTGAGGAATTTCTTTTCCGATGTCATTGGTCCCGATCAAGAGAAATATCTGATCCACCGCCGTTCCAAAGACATGGGCGTCTAGATGCTTACGAAGGAGATCCGTCTTATAGCCTCGTACTCCTCGATTGACCATGTGTTTGGGTCTTTGTAATAGTTCATGAATGGGGAAATACTCTACGATGGAGTCTCCGATAAAGATCAAACCAGGCTCCTTCAGAGGGGTTTGATTGAGCTCCCGATAAGTTGTTATGATTTTCTCCTGCTCCTTTAAGAGCCAGTCTTCTAACAGTTGTACCGCCATCTACTTCTTTCCTTTCACTTGTTCCCAGGGGGTCAATCCTAGATACTCTTCGATCACTTGGTAGACACCGCCTTCTTGATGGCTCGGTGCTGAGTGCGTCGCGACCGCCTTGACAGCTTCTTCTGCATTGGCCACCGCATAGGAGTGACCAGCCATTTCAAGCATTTCCATGTCGTTTCCACTATCCCCAAAGGCCATGACCTGACTAGCATCAAGCTGCCATTTCTCCATTAATTGAGCCAGTCCCCAAGCCTTGTGAATACCTGCTTGCAAGAGATCCATGCTGCCGAAACCGCTCGAAACCGCCATGAGCTGATCTCCAAAAGCCTGTTGGACTTCGTGACTCACTTGATCAAGACGATCCAAGCCAACCACCAAGCTCATTTTAAGCACCTGATCAAACAAATCGGCTGTCAATTCCGGAACAAACTTCATTCGCTTGTACAAGGCTTCAATCACTTCCGGCTGCATGAATTTTTCAACTTCTGTAAAGACCGTTCCTTCCTTGACAAAGCCACCATTGACAGCTGATACAACCAACTGATCTGAAATTTCCCGGCCCTTAAAATAAGCAAGAACCGCCTCCACCAATTCCCGATCCCAGAATTTTCCTAGAATCATCTGGTCATTCTCAAAAATCCGAGCTCCGTTGGCGACGACCAGGGTCACCCGCTTGACCAAGGGACCCAAGAGCTGGCGCATGCGATGGATTTCATTTCCCGTCGCAATGACAAAGCGAATCCCTTTTTGATCTAAGTGGTCCAACAGCCTCTCCAGACGCGGAAGGTCCACCTCTCCTCGTTCATCTAATAAGGTTCCATCCATATCTGTTGCAATCAACTTAATCATACAATCTAACCTTTTCCCTTTCATAGGGTGCAAACTATCTGTTCCCATTATACCACAGATCAAGCAAGTCAAAACCACCCGTGAAAACAGGTGGTTTACTTTTAGTCTGAAAGTTGCTACTAAAGACCAAGTGATATCATAAATATACTCCCTTTTCTACACTTTCCTGAACCAACTCTTCCGTTAGTTTCCACAACTCTTTGGACTCACTTTTTATAAATTTTTTCTTTTCTAATACCATCTCGGAACGGATATGATCGGGATTGTAGTTTACTTCTGATGCTTCCAAGTGATTGATCAGTGTTACCAATGCATCAATCACTCTTGCATATCTTGCCTCAGGACTCTGCCCTTTTTCAAACTCCAACCACGAATTTTTCATATTCAAATAGGTTGCTTCCGGAAGGAGGCTCATTGTTTTTTCTATAGATGCTAGCTCTCTATCATGAGCATGAACCTTTTTTTCATCATCAAACACCCAAGTATCTCCGGCATAAATCTCACCTAAATCATGAATCAATAACAGAAACATGACCTTTTCCATATTCAATTTTTCAGGATAATAATCTTGAAAGACCATCGCAGCTATCGCACCCTGCCAGGAATGCTCGGCACTATTTTCGAACCGTCCATCAAGGGTTCTATTAAACCTTGTTACTGACTTTAATTTCTCGATTTCTTTAATAAATTCAACTGTCTGATTCAAATCACTCATGGCGACTCCAACCTCCCTATTCGAAATTATGACTATCATACCAAAAATCAGGGTTTCCATAAATGAATTCCCGTATTTGCAAAAAGATAATGCCCCTCTTTTTCTAATTCCGAGAATTGATTTGAAATGAAAAAGAATGCTGATAAATCAACATTCTTTTTAAGTATTATTTGCAAAAAACAAGATATTTTGTCTGTTTAGCTACCAAAAAGATACCATATCTGCTTATTTTTTCTTACAATTTTTTTGATGTGCTTTTAATTTCTTCATCGCCCAATCATAATGACTTGAAGTAGCGCTTACAAAATACGAACCAAGTACACTTCCTCCTACCCACTTATAGACATCTTTTGAAAACAATTCTTCGTTTGTAAATCTCTCAGCTAATTCTAAAACACCTTTATGGGATTTATGAAACATTTCTTTTGCATCTTCAAGAGAAGTATTTTGATGTTTTTTCCAAAACTCGACATTCATATCTCCATAAGTTTTCCAATTATATGGAGCTGGAATAAAAGGTTTTGCCACTCCCTTTAAATTTGTATCTACCCAATTCAAAAGAAGTTGGTGCCATTCATATAAATGAATCAAAATATCTCTTAAATTTTTGTCTCTTTTCCAATGAGCCTCTTTCTTTTTTTCATCACTTGAAAAGTCAAGAGGTGTGTTTAATTCTTCGTCAGATAGCTTAGCAATTAATACGTTCAACTTATCATAGTTTTCTTTCGCTGCAATCATTAAATCTTCTTTTGTTCTTGGTCTTGGCATAATATTTCCTCCTACTTTACGCTATATCTCAATATGGTTTTTAAGCTTTAGTTATCGGAATCCAAAGTTCCATTTTGTAGTCTTTGCTGTGCATATCACCTTCATAGTAATATTCAAAGTCAGATTTTCCTGAATGAACATAGCCATGCTCAGGGAAGAATACTTCCATTGCATATTTCCACCCGTTATGAATGCACTCCGGAACACTTCCTACTAATTCTACAACTGCATACTCTGCTTCTTCCACTTCCAAAACATCTAAGCCCATACTTGTGGCTTTATCTACATCATTAACGATATAACCAGCCATATAGTTTATTGTGCTTGGGTTTTCCACATCATGGCAAACGCCAACACTTTGACCGTTTCCCAAACTTGCAAGTTCATCGTGGCTATATTTTTCATACAGCTTATCCCAGACACTTGGACATAATGATGAATTGATGCTTTGTTCATTTACCCCTGCAACTGTAAATGCTTGTTTCTTTTGAATTGTAATGTTCATGCTTCTTCCTCCTCTTACACTTAGTGCTAATTGCACTCGTGATACTAATTTGAATGGTTTTCCATTCCTTACCTCAGAAGGAGTAAATCCATGAAAATATTTAAAAGCTGTTCCAAATGAATCTGATGACTCATATCCAAATTTGAAAGCAACATCAATAATTTTTTCATCCGTATTTCTTAATATAACGGCTGCTTCCGTCAATCTTCTGCTTCTTAAATATTCTGAAAGCGTTGTTTCAGTCAGAATAGAAAACAAGCGACTGAACATTGAATACGAATATCCGGATAACTGAGTTACTTTCTTTTCATCAATTTCATCATCAAGAACTGTTTCAAGATAATCAATCGTATCGTTAAACGACTTGATAATATTCATTTCGATTCCCCCTTTCCTTCAGTTTATTTTAGTATAGAGGAAGATTTCTTTTCTTACCCTACAATATCCGTACAAGTTTTGTAGGTTTCATTTCATAGAAATTTATACCTTGCTAAATTCAACAAATTCAAATAACACTTTTGTTTTATCAATAAATCCATCGAAAGGCCCAAATAATGGCAATCAGCACTGCCGGAAGAAGATTGGCGACCTTGATTCGTTTGCCCCAGATGAGGTTGATCCCAACACAGAGAATGAGGCTGGAGCCAACTAGGGACAGATTCGAAAGGGCTTGTGGGGTCATGATCGGTGCGATCAAATGGGCCAACAGCGTGATCAAACCTTGAAGGATCACGAGTGGAACCACTGCAAAGATCGCACCCTTTCCTTTTGAAACGGTCAAAACCAGAACAATAACCATATCCAGAATAGCCTTAGCCAACAAGGTCGAGGTGTCACCTGTCAAGCCATCCTGGACTGCTCCGACTACCGCCATAGCCCCGATACAAATGGTCAAGGCCGTGGTCATAAAGGCATCAACAAAGCTGGAATCGCCTTGGTTGCCCGTCTTTTCCTTCAGCCAGGTTCCCAGGCGCTCAAAACCCTCCTCAATCTTCAAGAGTTCCCCGATAACGGACCCGATTACTAGACTCAGAATCAACATCATACTGCCGTGACTCTCCACATGACTTCCATGCACCACCAGCATCTTTTCCAAGGTCCCTGCGATGCCCAAGACAAAAACAGCAACTCCTGTCACTTTCAGAAGGGTCTCATGAAAATCTTCTGATAAACGTTGACCGATGAGCAGTCCTAAAAGCCCTCCAAATACAACTCCTAAGGCATTATAAAAGGTGCCTAAACCGATCATTTACAAACTCCTTCGTTCATTTTTCATTCTTTTTCAATTTCTTTCAAAGACCAGTGCCCCGTCTCTTCATACTGGTCAATCAAGTTCTTGGCTGTTTGCGTAATCTCCTCTGGATAATGCAAGCTTTCTAGAGTATTGACCGCATTCTTGGTTACGGCTGATCCTGGCTTGATCTGGTAGTCAAAGACGATCTTGCCATCCACATAGCGACTGTCAAAATGGTAATTATCATTGACTTCACCGGAGGCTGCGACCAGCTCAATATCATGGCTGGAAATCATGTAGAGGCAGTTTTGGGTAGCTAACCAGCGGACAATCCCAAGGCCTGATCCAATCCGCTCGATCGTATTGGTCCCCTTAAAGAGCTCATCAATAAAGAAGTAGTGAAAACCTGGCTCTTTCAGATGCTGAATCATACGCAAAATAGCTTTGCTCTCCATGATAAAGTAGCTATCTCCAACTTCAATATCATCGCTTACATCCATAGCCGTTAGGACATGACCGTAAGGCAGGGCCAAGGATTCTCCATAGGCAAAGCCCAGCCCTTGAGCCAGAATAGCATTGATAGCGACGGTCTTCAAATAGGTCGATTTCCCAGACGCATTGTCCCCACTGATGACCATATTTTTTTGAAAATGCACATCATTTGCAATCGGATTGGACAGCAAGGGATGATAGAGCGTCTCACCTTCAATCCCACCCGTCTCTGTAAAAACTGGCTGACAGACCACTTCTAGATCCCGCTTATGGCGCAAGAGACTTATAGCGACTTCCATCTCCCCTAGCAGATCCAGAAGTTTCTGGGCCTCTTTTTGATAAGCCTTCACCTGATTGTAAATATAAACCTGAGCGATCTGCGGGAGTAAAAAGAGGTCATTGAGGTAGAGGAGAACAATTTCCATCTCAGAAGTCCCCGTTGGACTCTGCAAGACACTGGCAAGGATCCGCGTTTTCTTAAAGGCTTTGACCGCTTGCTTGAGTTCTTCTTGTTGTGGTAAAACTAGATGGCTCAAGCGTTCTGCCGAAGCAAAGATGCGGACCAGATAGCTAACATTGTCCAGACGGTTTTTATTGGACCAATTGCGCAAACTTGAAAAGACGATATTAAAGATCACACTGATCACCAAGAGGGTAATCGCCCCAACTGGCTCAAAGGGAATGGCAAAGAGACAGAGGAGTGGAAGACAGGCCAAGGCTATATAGAGGGGTAAACCTGCATAATGCTTGCCAGGATTTGCGACAATGCTACGCGCCATGTTGTGGTTCTTCTTGCCCAGTTGGTTGAAAATGACCTGGACCTTGAGCCGCAAATCCGGTTGCTCTTCAAAGAAGGCTTCTAAGTCATGAAGCTGATCCTGAGGCTGGAATTCCAGCAGGCGCATTTTTTGATAGAGAGCTTCTGCCCCAAGGCTCGATTGGGTGTAATTGAGCTGATCAAAGACCGCATCCAAAGCCAAATCATGCCAGGTCTGATCATCCACTTGGCTATCAATCGTCCTTCCCTTAGCTGGATAAGCCAGACTGTCTATCAAACTTTCTTCCGTGTCTTTCTTACGAAAGAAAGGCGCTCCATCCCAAGCTTTTTTCAGCTTTTGCTTGAGGCGGATGGCCGTCAGAAATTTGGTTGCCCAAATCACCAACATCAATCCTAGAATCCCAAGCGGAATCCAGTTCACATTTCCTTCCATGCTCTATTCCTTTCCACTCTGAGGCCAGTCCAAGTGAACATGTTCCTTCATTTCTCGGTAAGCCGTGTCCACTCTCTCCTTGGTCTCCTCATCTAACTTGTCGCGGTATTTGCCACCCTGGATAAAATCTTCCAAAATATAGGTCTGGTACTTGTACAACTCATAGCCTTCAGGAGAATAGGCCCCCTTCGGAGTTCGACTAACCCAGGTTGGATGAGCAGTAGCCGTCTTAATTCGTGTCTTGCGGCCGACCTTTTCGATGGTCACATCCATCAAGACTCCTCGCTCTGTCCACTGGGCAGTCTCCACGTCCCCCATGGTTTCCAGACGCTGATTAGAAAGGAAATTCCCCATCGAGTAGATGATGAGCTTGTTTTGACCATCTTTATTGACCACTTCAGCAGGCTCTACAACATGAGGATGTCCGCCAAAGATAATATCAGCTCCCCATGAAATCATCTTATGGTAGAGCTCTTTTTGCTCTTCTGTCGGCTCCAACTGGTATTCGATTCCCATCTGGGGCATGACAATGGTGATATCAGCCTCTTGCTCTGCCTTTTGGATCTCCGCCTTCATCCGCTCTTCATCCAAATCAGACAAGGCGTCTGCTTGCTCCTCTGAAGTGAGCGTCGTTTCCATCCCATTAAAGCCGTAAGCATAGGCTAGAATAGCAATCTTGATGCCATTCACTTCCTTGATCACCAAGGGAGCTTGCCCTCTCTTTTCATGCGTGTAGACACCGACAGGTGTGATGCCTGCATCTTCAAAGGCCTTGGCTGTCGAATAGACCCCATCAAGGCCTGAATCCAAGATATGGTTGTGTCCCAAATCCATGACATCATAACCAGCATCCTTGATGGCTGGTACGACTTCGCTCGGCGCATTAAAGAGAGGATAACCTGACAAATAGTAATCCGGGTTAATAGTTCCCTCAAAATCACCCAAGGCCAGATCCGCTTTTTGTAGCCAGGGTTTGACATACTCATAATTTTCATGAAAATCATAGCTTCCGTCTTCTTTTTGCGCGCTCATATAGACCAGATCGTGGTAGAGCTGGTCTCCATTGGCCATGATCCGCGCTGTATGAGGAATCTGCTCAGCCGGTGTATTTGCCTTGTACACAACCTCTGGCCGTTCGGTTGCGGTGATCGGAAAGCCTTGAAACTTTTGCACCCATAAGATAGCATTGGCCACGATAAAAACGACAGACAAGAGCACATAGACAAACTGTTCATTGGTCAGCTGAATTCTTGAAAAGAGACGATCAAAAACCCAATCAAAGGCCGCCGATAGCTCTTTTCCCATCGTTTTGATGATCCCTTTCATATTCTCCCACTTCTCTAACATTCCTACCTCTTCTTCGTATCTGATTTCCCCAATGATCCGCCAACAGATGGAGTTGTCATTGAAATACTTTCTCTTCATTGTATCACAATTTTTAAGAGGAGAAAAAAAGTTCTGCAAAACAGAACTTTTAAATGATTGGATAGTAAAAGAATGGTTTCTTCAAAGCAGAAAACATCATCACGATTTTCAACTGATGCAAGCATCTACTGAAACTTTCCGCTGTGAGAAAAGTGAGAGTGGGACAGAAATCGGTCATTCGTTAGAATTCGATTTCATCGTCCCACCTCCGCACAGTTGAGTAGGGCTGTAAAAGCTGATGAAATCAGCGTAGTAGAGCCCACTCAACCACTGCGTCTTGCTCGATAATCCAAAGACAATTGAGAGGCTAGGACTTTTGTCCCAGGCACTCGGGAGTTTTGAAAGTAAAACAGTTCGGGGAACTGTTTTAGCCTGAGCCTAAAAATTGAAAAGCGAAGGGGTTCAAAACGAATTGAACACGGGCTGCGGATTGTGTCAAAAAGATAAGTTTTCCTAGAATCAAAAGATTCTGCGTCAAACTTCCTATTTTGACTGTATCCGCGGACGCCCTTTGTATCATAATTTAGTCATGGAACTTTTATGAAGTTCGCTGACGTCCGTACTCACCTAAGGAAAGTTTCTAAGATGCTTTTTCTATTATTTCAATGTCTTTAACAAATAACCATATCCTTTTCGCTCCATTTCCTCTTTTGGAATAAAGCGCAGAGAGGCCGAATTGATACAGTAACGAAGGCCTCCTTGCTCTCTTGGCCCATCGGTGAAGACATGGCCGAGATGGGCATTGCCGGAGCGGGACCGAACTTCGATCCGCTCCATCCCGTGGCTATGGTCCTGGTAATAATGGACGACATCTTTGGCAATGGGACGAGAGAAGCTTGGCCAGCCACAGCCAGACGTAAACTTATCCTTGGCAAAAAAGAGAGGTTCCCCAGTCGTAATATCCACATAGATGCCCTCTTCAAAAGTCTGGTCATAGGCATTGTGGAACGGGCGCTCCGTCGCGCTTTCTTGGGTGACTTGGTACTGTTCTGGTGTCAATTTTGCCTTTAAGGTTTCTTGATCTGGTTTCTGATAGGCTGCCGGATCAATCAAGGGCTGCTCAGCATCCGTCACATCGATATGGCAATAGCCTCCAGGATTCTTCTTGAGGTAGTCTTGATGGTAGTCCTCCGCCAAAATATAGTGGCGCAAGGGTTCCAACTCAACCACAATTTTGCGGCCCAGTTGCTTCTCCTCTTCCGCAAACACTCGGGCGATCACCTCACGATCCGCCTCGTCCAGGTAATAGACGCCCGTTCGATATTGGCGACCTCGATCATTTCCCTGCTTGTTAATAGACAAGGGATCGATCACACGGAAATAGTAGAGCAGAATTGCGCGTAGAGTGATCTTGTCTGGATCGTAGATGACTTGTACGGTCTCTGCATGATCCGTTTCCTTGATTAATTGGTAATTGGTCGTTTCTACCTGGCCATTGGCATAGCCCACCGTCGTCTGTTCTACACCGGGGATCCGTGAAAAATACTCCTCTAAGCCCCAAAAACAGCCCCCTGCTAGATAAATCTCTGCCATCTTTTTTCCTCGCTTCCTGCATTCTCTATTTGGAACGCTTGACATCTATTAGCTCCATCATAATCCAAGAGCCTCAGATTTTCAAGGATTCTGCATCAAAAATCCCTTCTACTATACTAGTAAAAGGGATAGAGGCATTCCCACTTATTTTTCAAATAAGAAAAAGAGTGAGTAATAGAAATTCCAAAACGAAATGCTTAGCTGATGTAGAAAATCATGAAGGACTACCATGACCAACACCTCCTTTGAATATCTGTGGATAAACACAAAGCTAGCATCAACTACAAAACCACCGTCGGTCCATACACCTGCAGTTGAGGCTTCACAACCTCGTAATGCCAGTGATCACAAACTCCTTCTCACCTCCATTGTACTCCTTTTTCTCTCTATATAAATGGAGAATTCCTAAAACTAGGAACAGAATGCACTCTCTGGATAAGAAATCTAAAAAAACTTCCCCAAGAATCTACTTGAGGAAGTTCTTTTAGAAAGATTAGTCAATGTAGTGCAATTTCCCACGGAAATCTTCCAGGCTTTGGTAGCCTTTTTCCTCCATAATAGCTTTGAGCTCAGCTGTAATACGCTCGAAAGCCCCAACTCCTTCTTTATGAAGTGTGGTTCCGATTTGCACCATACTAGCGCCACAAAGGATATGTTCAAAGGCATCGCGACCAGTCAAGACCCCACCGGTTCCCACTATCTGAATTTCTGGATTCAAACGTTGGTAAAAGGCATGGACATTGGCCAGAGCAGTTGGTTTGATGTACTCGCCACCAATTCCACCAAAACCGTTCTTCGGACGGATCACAACGGATTCATCCTCGATATAGAGGCCATTTCCGATCGAGTTGACACAGTTGACAAACTTGAGCGGGTATTTGTTAAAAATCGTTGCAGCTTGATCAAAGTGGACAATATCAAAGTAAGGTGGTAACTTGATCCCAAGAGGTTTGGTGAAATAGGCAAAGACCTCTGACAAGATCCGATCAGTCGTCTCAAAGTCATAAGCAATCTGAGGTTTTCCAGGGACATTAGGGCAAGAAAGGTTCAGTTCTGTCAAGCCTTTAAAGTCGCTGTCTTGCACCTTTTTCAAGATGGTATGGGTCTCTTCGGGCGACATGCCGACAAGAGATAAGAAGAAGGTCCGGTCAGGATCTGTTTCTTGCAACTCTAATAGGTAATCCAAATAATAATCCAATCCTTGGTTAGGTAGCCCCATCGAATTGATTGAGCCAAGTGGCACATCTTGGTAGCGTGGCTCTGGATTTCCAGCACGGAATTCCAGAGTTGCTGTCTTGGTCACAAAAGTCCCAGCAGCTGAATTCTTCACTTCCTCTAATTCCTCAGTAGTCATACAGGCTACACCTGCCGCATTCATCAGGCAGTTGTCAAATTCAAAACCAGCAATTTGCGTCTTTGTCGATACCATCTTCTTCTCCTTGAAATGAATTCTTACAGCCATTATAGCACGAAAAGAAGGATTCATGGCTAGAAAACTAAAAAAGAACAAGGATCGTCCGGAAATAGTAAGAAATTACTCAAGAAGGAGTAGCTTTTTTCCCTGAGAATAGCTAAAAATCGTATCATCATTTCAAGCGGACTCAGTCTAAGATAGGGATCTTTTTCCCATCGTCTATCAGCTGTGAAAATTTTCAGAAAATTCAACTTTTTTCTTTACAAGTCAAAAAAAGTCTGTTATAATGATCCACGTAATAAAACATGACATTGCTTTCAGCAGTGCCTCCATATACCAGTATGTTCGCTAACCTACTGGCATTCGTTTCAATAAAAAAAGGAGAAACAAGATGACAACTGCAAAAGAATATATCCAAAGCACTTTCGAAACCGTAAAAGCTCGCAACGGCCATGAAGCAGAATTCCTTCAAGCTGTCGAAGAGTTCCTTAGCACTTTGGAACCTGTATTTGAAAAACATCCAGAATACATTGAAGAAAATATCTTGGCTCGCATTACTGAGCCAGAACGCGTGATTTCTTTCCGTGTTCCTTGGGTTGACCGTGATGGAAAGGTTCAAGTAAACCGTGGTTACCGTGTTCAATTTAACTCAGCTGTCGGTCCTTACAAAGGCGGGCTTCGTTTCCACCCAACTGTTAACCAAGGGATCTTGAAATTCCTCGGATTTGAACAAATCTTCAAAAACGTCTTGACTGGCCTTCCTATCGGTGGTGGTAAAGGTGGATCAGACTTTGATCCTAAAGGCAAGACTGATGCGGAAGTGATGCGCTTCTGCCAAAGCTTCATGACTGAATTGCAAAAACACATCGGTCCTTCTCTTGACGTGCCTGCTGGTGATATCGGAGTTGGTGGACGTGAGATTGGTTACCTTTACGGACAATACAAACGCCTTCGCCAATTTGACGCTGGTGTCTTGACTGGTAAACCTCTTGGTTTCGGTGGTAGCTTGATCCGTCCAGAAGCAACTGGTTATGGTTTGGTTTACTATACGGAAGAAATGCTCAAAGCCAACAGCGACAGCTTTGCTGGTAAGAAAGTCGTGATCTCAGGTTCTGGTAATGTAGCTCAATACGCGCTTCAAAAAGCAACAGAACTTGGTGCAACTGTCATCTCTGTCTCTGACTCAAACGGTTATGTCATCGACGAAAACGGTATTGACTTCGACCTGCTTACAGACGTCAAAGAAAAACGTCGTGCTCGTTTGACTGAATACGCTGCTGAAAAACCAACTGCTACCTACTACGAAGGATCTGTATGGACTTACGCTGGTCACTATGATATCGCTCTTCCATGTGCAACTCAAAACGAGATCAATGGTGAAGCAGCGAAACGCTTGGTTGCTCAAGGCGTAAAAGTTGTTTCTGAAGGAGCCAACATGCCTAGCGACCTTGATGCGATCAAAGTCTACAAAGAAAACGGCATCCTTTATGGACCTGCTAAAGCTGCCAATGCTGGTGGGGTAGCTGTATCTGCTCTTGAAATGAGCCAAAACAGCCTCCGTCTTTCATGGACACGTGAAGAAGTGGATGGTCGTTTGAAAGACATCATGACCAACATCTTCAACACTGCTAAAACAACTGCAGAAACTTACGGACTTGGTAAAGATTACCTTGCAGGTGCCAACATCGCTGCCTTTGAAAATGTCGCAAACACGATGATTGCACAAGGTCTTGTATAATCAATCGATATTTTTCTTTGAGACCTTCGGGTCAAAGCCTCTCAACTCCTGAAAGCATTCTGTTTCAGGAGTTTTTTGTAGCTACTGATCTCTTTAGGGACAATTGATCCCAAGGGAAGAAAGTCATTTTTAAAGAAAGGAATCTTGACCATCATTAGTGGTGAGAGACTTGAGTCTTGTCTTTTTCTGTATCTTTTTCTAAAAAAATTTTATTTTTTTACGTTCCCCCCTTGCATTTTTAATAAATTAGTATTAAACTATAGCAAAAGGAGGTGCGCTTATGTTTCATTTTGCTCAAGACAAGTCAACTACCATTGAGTTCCTTAAGTCTGAATTGATGCAACTGCTTTCTGATATGCGTCAGGAGATTGCAGCAAGCCGTCAAGCACAGACTTGTACTGCTTGCCAGCACATCCAACACTGCATTAACAAGATCCAAAGGGCAAAAAGTTCCGTAGCCATAGCCCTCACCATCGAATCACTGGATCTTGAAATCACTGCCCTATTGCGCAAGCAATTATTGATCTTACCACCTGAGGCTCGAAAGATTTGGGATCAGATTAAATATTTGGATGACAAATACTGCCACTTAAGATCGTAACATCGATTAAAAAGAGAGTGGGACAGAAATCGGTAATTCGTTAGAATTCGATTTCGTCGTCCCACCTCCGCACAGTTGAGTAGGGCTGTAAAAGCTTATGAAATCAGCGTTGTAGAGCCCACTCAACCACTGCGTCTTGCTCGACAATCCAAAAACAATTAAGAGGCTAGGACTTTTGTCCCAGCCTCTTTTTTACATGATTCCGTTATTTCCTGTTGGAAGGTTGATTCCTGCTTCCATCAAGGCATCATGATAGAGTTTATAGTAAGTATGATAAACAGTAACCTGGGTTCCATTTTGAGCGGTCATAGCAATACGGAAGGAATAGCGACCATTTTTTTCGATCTGTGGGCCTAAAATGGTAGGGCCTGTCAATACTTCTGGATGCTTGTCTTGTTGAGACTGATTGACCTGAGCGATAACCTGGTAGATCTTGTCGAGATCTGTATTCGCATCTAGCGGAATATCCACCAGCACGCGCATATCTCCACGCGAGAGGTTGCTGACGACAGTGATATTGCGGTTTGGGACAAAGTGGAGACTCCCGTCAAAATCACGTACTTGAGTTGTCCGAATTCCCACACTGCTTACGATGCCGGCAATATTAATAGAACCATTGGTAAGTCGGACATTGTCCCCCACATCCAGCTGGCGTTCTAAAAGGATAAAGAAACCATTGACCAAATCGGAAAGGAAGCCCTGGGCTCCCATCCCGATAGCCACCCCAGCAATCCCAGCACCAGCCAATAGACTAGAGACTGGAAGACCCAGGATCGACAAAATCCAGTAAATCAAGATAAAATACAAGCAGTAGTTCAAGAGACTCTCTACTAAACGGAGAATGGTTTTTTTACGGGCTTCATCCTGCACCGTATACTTAAAGGAAGGAGTTAATATCCGCTTGACCAGGCTATGGATGACCTTTTTAGCGATGAAAAATAAGAGAAAGACAAAAATCAGGGAGATGCATTTTGAAATTAGATCATCAAAAATCTTTGTCCAGTCTATTTTACTGAAATAACGTTGGAAAGCTTGACTCATTTATTCGGGCCCTTCTAGCAAATAATAGTATGATTATATCAAATATTCGGAAATATGGCTATTTTTTGAAAATTTCATTGCTTTCACCCCCTAACTATCGTATAATATTCCTTAATTATTTTTTAAGGAGGCCTTACATGATTCATCGACTGATTACCACTTGGAATAAAACCAACCTTATGAAAAGGATCGCAATCGGGATTGTACTTGGTGTCGTTCTAGCACTTGTATTTCCGAAAGCAACTGGGATTGGACTCCTGGGAGAGTTCTTCGTTGGAGGGCTCCGTGCCATCGCACCCCTTCTGGTCTTTGCGCTCGTCGCAAATGCTCTCTCCCAACACCAAAAAGGAACAGAGACCAATATGAAAAAGGTCATCGTCCTCTATCTCTTAGGAACCTTTGCGGCAGCCTTTATTGCTGTCTTGGTCAATTATCTATTCCCAATCACCATTACCTTAACTGGGAAAGCGGCCGAAGGCTCCTCTCCAAATGGAATTGGCGAAGTCATTAGTAACCTTTTGCTCAAGATCGTCGACAACCCTGTCAATGCCTTGCAACAAGCCAACTACATTGGGATCCTTTCTTGGGCAACTGTCTTTGGAATTGCCATGAGAGAAGCCAGTGAACATAGTAAAGACCTCTTGCAAACCCTAGCAGATATCACATCAAAAATTGTCGAGTGGATTATCAACCTAGCTCCTTTTGGGATCTTGGGCTTGGTCTATACGACGATCGCTGGCCAAGGACTTAGCGCACTGAGAAACTATGGAATTCTCTTGCTAGTCTTAGTGGGAACGATGGCTTTTGTCGCTCTGGTCATCAATCCTTTGATTGTTTTCATGATGATCCACAAGAACCCTTATCCCCTTGTTTGGAAATGTCTTCGCGTCAGTGGGGTGACAGCCTTCTTCACCAGAAGCTCAGCGGCGAACATTCCTGTCAATATGCGCCTTTGTGAAGAGCTGGGTCTCAATCCAGATACCTACTCTGTTTCTATCCCTCTTGGATCGACCATTAACATGGCAGGTGCAGCGGTAACCATCAATACCTTAACCCTTGCAGCAGCCAATACTTTAGGGATTCAGGTTGACTTTGGAACGGCGCTTATCCTCAGTGTTGTGGCAGCTATCTCAGCCTGCGGGGCATCCGGAGTTGCGGGAGGATCTCTCCTTCTGATCCCTGTTGCTTGTAGCCTCTTTGGCATTAGCAATGACTTGGCCATGCAAGTCGTCAGTGTCGGCTTTATCATCGGGGTCATTCAAGACTCTTGCGAAACAGCCCTCAACTCATCAACAGATGTACTCTTCACAGCAGTCGCTGAGATGAGTAGCTGGCCAAAAGAAAAACGCTATTAAAAGATCCTATCTCAAATAGACAATAAAACCCAGACCTCGCGATCTGGGTTTTATTATTTCTTAAAGTAGCCTTTACTTTCTTTGATAATGACTGGGGAGAGGGCCAAGAGCGCAATCAAGTTGGGTAGAGCCATAAGCCCATTGACGATATCTGCAATCACCCAGACCAGATCTAATTTTAGGAAACCGCCTAGTCCAACCATTAAGACAAAGAAGATCCGGTAGAGATTGATATGTTTGACACCAAACAGGAATTCGAAACACCGTTCTCCGTAGTAAGACCATCCAAGAATGGTCGTTGTCGCAAACAGCACCAAGCACAGCGTTAAGATAATGCCTCCAACTGGGCCAAAGACACCTGTAAACGTATCCTGAGTCAAGGTACTCGTGCTGCCCTTGGCCATCCACTCACCTGATACCAGAAGAGACAGCCCTGTCAAACTACAGATGATAATGGTATCAATAAAGGTCCCTGTCATCGAGATCAAGCCCTGCTCGACAGGTTCATTGGTCTTCGCAGCAGCTGCTGCAATGGGGGCCGATCCAAGGCCCGATTCATTGGAGAAGACACCACGCGCCACCCCTTTTTGGATGGCCATTTTGACCGTTGCTCCTGCAAAACCTCCCATGGCTGCAGTCCCTGTGAAGGCACCTGAAAAGACCGATTTTAAGGCTGGAAGCAATTGGTCTAGATGCAAGGAAATGATCGTGACAGTCGCAAAGATATAGGCAGCAGCCATAAAAGGAACCACTTTTTCAGAGACTTTGGAAATCCAGTGAATCCCACCAAAGATAACGGTCGAAACCACCAGAGCAATCACTACGCTAGCCACTTCTGGAGCCGTTCCAAAACTCGCTTGGAGGGATCCCGTAATGGAATTGACCTGGGTCATAGTTCCGATCCCAAAGAGGGCCACTAGAACTCCTGCAACCGCAAAGAAAATAGCTAGCGGTCGCCACTTCTCTCCCATTCCGTGAAGAATGTAGTACATCGGACCACCCGAGATATGGCCATTGTCATCCTTGGTCCGATAACGAATGGCTAAGAGCCCTTCTGCGTACTTGGTCGCCATTCCAAAGAAGGCCGCCATCCACATCCAAAAGAGGGCCCCTGGGCCACCTGTCTGAATCGCTGTCGCTACCCCTACAATATTCCCTGTCCCTACCAAGAGCACCAAAAGCGGGGCGCCCCACACTAGATTATCGAGTTGCTGAAAAAACTGCAATACATGATCCATTCTTTGCCTCCTTTTTCATCGACCGCTCGACAGAAAAGAGAAAAAGAAAGAGCACATGTCAAACATGCACTCTGGTCCTGCTTAAAATAGGGGACTTCCCCTATTCTTCGCTCTGTCCTTTTACCTGAGAGTTTGAGTAGATGCATCCTCTACCTTGCCCCTTCGGTGCCATTTCTGGTCTCTCCAGAGTTCCGTCCATTCACAGTCACTCACGCTCCTGCAAACTTCATTCGGTCGTATGTAATTTTCTCTATTCTAATTGATTTTCAAAACTTTGTCAAAGATTAATGAAAATATCTTGCAAGATTTCTGCAAATGCACGGTTTTTAATCACTCAAGGAGAAGTGATTGGTCATGAGGTTGCTAGCATCTAGCAAAATCTTGTCTAAGAGTTGATCTGTCGCTTCCTGGATTTGATCACTCATGGCTTGGTTTTCCGCCTCAAAATCGACGGTTTCACCTGCTGCAAGGGCACGATCGACTTTATTGATGCGTGCATGTCCCCAAGCCATTGTCGATTCTTGGTAATCATCTAGATCGCCAACATGGTGGGCATAGTGAGGATCTGCTAGTCCTGCAATAATCCGGTTAGCCCAGTAAAAGGAATTAGTCGTGACTTTAGCTGTCGTATTGGCAAAGTAGTCTGGCGTTGTATTCACTTGGGTAAAGAAAGGGACAGCTGTGTTGTATGGCATGGAGCCGTAAGAAAGCCATTGGATGCCTGTCGTTTCCTGTGGTTTATTGGGACGCAATTGAAGAATCGCTGTCTGACTGGTCCGGTTGATCCCGATCGTCCGGAAGGTCCGCTGACTTACCTGATCTCCTTCTGGTCCATATGGATCGTAGATGGTATCTTGGTAGTGGTTGCTCAAGACATATTTGACATCTTCAATCGTCACCTTGCGATAGGGCTTTTGACACCAAGGAATCTCAAAATTCCGTGGATCCTGCTCGATTTCAGGATTTAGGAAACGCTGGATGGCCCAAGCCCGCGGTGTATTGTAGTGGCGGTCCTTGTCTTTTTGGCTACCAAAAGCATAGCGTGGATTGAAACCTTTGCCTTTTTGATCCAGAATCAAATGGTGCTCTGCGACAAAGTTCTCAAGATCTGGGTCACAGAGAAACTCGGCTGGATTTCCAAATTCAAAATAATCACTTCCCAGTTGGTTCGGGTTGGTCACATAGGCATCATCTGGGACACGGCGTGCCATCCAGTGGTGACCTCCGATGGTTTCCAACCACCAGATTTCATGGACGTCTGAAATAGCAATCCCATTAGACTCATAGGTTCCGTACTCTTCTAAAATCTTTCCGAGACGCAAAACCCCTTCGCGGGCAGTCTTGACATAAGGCAAGACCAAGGTCAGCATGTCTTCCTCACCGATGCCACTCTCTACAAGAGGATCTGCCCCTAGCACACGGCTATTGGTCGTAATGGTCTCTGTTTCACTCATGGCAACATTATAGACATTGATCCCAGCTTCTCCCCAGATCCCGTCCTTAGGAATGGCATCTGGAACTGCTGTATAGCGAACTGGATTATCTGGTAAGTCAATCTCAAAAGTGGATAAGACAGACTTGTAATGACGCGGTTGATCTTCTGGTTTGACCACGATCCATTTCTTAGGTGTAAAGGCCCCATTTTGAGAATCCTCTGTCCGTGCTACAATCGTTGAACCATCATAGCTAGCATTTTTTCCGACTAGAATCGTTGTACACGAATCTGCACTTTCACGTTTACGCATGTGTATCCTCCCAAATCATTCATTGCCTTTATTATAGCACTTTTAAAAAGAAGGACCTACTGAAAATCAGATTTAAAAGCGAATCCTTTTCATCGGCTCTCAATCATTTTCATGATGTCAGATGTAAAAAAACCTAGCTGATAAACAGCAAGATTTTAGAATGTAGATAAAATTTTTACTTAAAACAACTTAACTGATATAGAATAATTAAAACTGATACATACTAATAGGCTCATTCAAACATACACTGAAACTTTCCGCCGTGAGAAAAGTGTCTGAAACACAATTGTTTCAGACACTCGGAAGTTTTGAGACCTTAGGCTCAAAACTAAGTCATGGAACTTCTTCGAAGTTCGCTGACGTCCGTACTCACCTAAGGAAAGTTGCTAAGATAGCTTTTTCTTTAATCTGAATCTAGCTGATAAACAGCTAGGATTCGATTAGCCTTTAAACGTGACAATAGTTGCACCGCTTCCACCTGCATTTTGTGGGGCATATTCAAAACTCTTGACATGCTTGTTGCGGCGGAGGTATTTGGTCACCCCTTCACGGATGACCCCTGTCCCAATCCCGTGGATGATATCGACTTGGGCCATGTTGTTGAGCAGAGCCTGATCGATAAAACCATCTAGCTCTTGCATGGCCTCTTCATAGCGTTTTCCACGGAGGTCCAGACGCGCTCTCGGCCCGCTCGTGTTTGAGCGCTTGACGACATTCACCTGGCGTTTCTTAGGTTGAGCCGCTTCTTTTTCAACCTTGATAAGGTTGAATTCTTTTTCTTCCAAGGTCATCTTGATCAAGCCGACTTGCGCCTCCCAGCGCCCATCTTTGAGTTGCTTGACTAGGGTTCCGCGTTGCCCATAGCTGATAACCAGGATTTCATCTCCGACCTTAGGAGCACGCGCCTTCTTGGCTTTTTTCAAGACCTTATTTTTAGAAAGATCGACGGTCTCAGGAGCTAGTTTTTTCAACTGAGCCTTGGCCTCAATGATCTCATGTGGCTTCAACTGAGATTTGGCGTGAAGACCTTGAAGGATGCGGTCACTCTCTGAAAGTGCCATGTCCACAATTTCCTTGGCTTCTTCTCTTGCCTTATTGAGCTCTGTTTCCCTCTCTCGAGTCAGCTCGTTATAGAGCTTTCGAAGAGCGCGATTGAATTTGAGATTTTCTTGCTCCACTTCTTGAATGGTATCCAAGCGCTTGCGACTCTCTAAGGTCTGCGCCTCCAGTTTTTCAATAATCTGATTGACATCATTGTCCGTATTGGTCATCTTCATGGCATCCTGGATAATGGTCTCAGACAAGCCCAAACGGCGGGCGATCTCAAAAGCATTGGAGCGACCAGGAACTCCTTGCATAAAGCGATAGGTCGGGCGCAGACTCGTTGTGTCAAACTCCATGCTAGCATTTTGCACCCCATCAGTCTCAATTCCATAAGCCTTGAGCTCTGGATAGTGGGTTGTCGCCATGGTCTTAATCCCGCGTAAGCGCAGGTCTTCTAAGATGGCAATGGCAAGGCCAGCCCCCTCTTGGGGATCGGTTCCAGCACCCAACTCATCCAGAAGGATCAAGGAGGCGGTATCTACTTGATGTAAGATCGATACGATATTGGTCATATGACTGGAGAAGGTCGACAAGCTCTGCTCGATCGATTGTTCATCTCCAATATCTGCAAAGACTTGTGAGAAGATGCCCACACGACTACCTGGATCCGCTAGGATGGGAAGACCAGACTGGGCCATAATTTGCGCTAGTCCCAGCGTTTTTAGCATGATGGTTTTACCACCTGTATTGGGACCAGTAATCACGATTTCAGTCAAGTCCTCGGTAAAATGCAGGTCATTCGCGACGGCATTTTCAATCAAGGGATGACGTAGTTGCAAGAGCTGAATAGAGCGATTACTGCTAACCTCTGGTACCACTGCCTTGAAATCACGCATAAACCGATACTTGGCCTTGATCAAGTCCAAGTGACCGATAATCCAAGCGTTGTTAGCAATCTCTGCCGCATGGGGGCGTAGGCTATCAGACAATTCCTCCAGAATCTGAATGATTTCATACCGTTCATCTGCCCTGTGGTTGGCGATTTCTTCATTGAGATTGACCACTGCACGAGGTTCGATATAAACGGTATTCCCACTGGCTGAGATATCGTGGACCACCCCTGCAATCCGGTTGCGATAGGTGTTTTTTACCGGTAGAACATTGCGTCCATTCCGGCTAGCAATCACAGCATCCGCCAACATATCGGCCTTGCTTTTCAGCAGGTCTTGTAGAATCTCTCTGACCTGGTATTCATTTTCCTGGATGCGGCGACGGATTTTAGCCAATTTTTCGCTGGCAAAAGACTCGACAAAGCCTCCTTCGTTGATAGCTTGAAGCCCACCTTGTAAGCGGGGCAAATCCACCAAGTTGTCAAAGAGGCGATGGAGCCTTTCCAGACGGACATTTTCCAAGTTGTCGTAGAAATCCTTGAGCTCATGTGTTACCCGAAGGACTGCTTTTAGCGCTAATAATTCATCGATATTGAGGGCCGCCCCCATCTCCAAACGCTTGGCCACTGGACGGACATCTTGAATGGTCGACACGGCAAAACGAGGCTCTTCCAAGAGGATCTGCTCCATATCTTCTAGCTCCATAAAGGCCGTTTCGATGGTTTCTTTTTTATCAGTTGGAGTAAGGACTGCTAGCTCCATCTCCCCTTGTTCTGTCTGTAGATAGGGTTCAAAAAGTTGCTTGACCTTGTCAAACTCCAGAATATCTAAGATTTTTTTATTCATGTTTCTCCTACAAAAAAAGTGAGCGTCCTTCCTTGAATCGGACTTGTCTCACTCCTTTCTTCATTTTTGCTCCTTAAGCTCCGATAATCGCAGTCACCCACAAGTTGTGGAACAGACTGGAACTGATCGGGGTATGAAGGATGATAAAGCGGATCAATCCACTTGCATTTAGTCTATTTTGGATGGAAGCCATGGGAACCGTTGAGAGAACAGTCAAGCCCATCTGAATCACCAAGAGGGTTATCACGACGGCGATCACACCTGCTCCAATTTGATACTTGCGATCCTCCAATTTTTCTGGCTGGGGAACCAAGTGCATAAAGATTCCAATCACGCGGCCGATCAAATAAACCAGCACAAAAATCAACACATAAGCCATCCCTGCATAAAAGATGTCATCTAATTGAAACAGGTAGCGGTTGGCATAAAAATAATTTACCGATTGCTGGGTGGGACTCGAAAAAGGAACCCATAGAGACAAAACCTTAGCCAGTCCCTTGTAGCTACCACCTGCAATCAAGAGGGCTACCAAGGTCACTAGAAAGTAATAGGATTGGAGGATGATGCCTCTTGCATAGCCAATATAAAAGCTCCATGCCAAAATCAATAAGATTAAGAAAGTTAACATGTATCTCCTCTTATTTGGATGATTTATCCTTTAAGTCGTCTAAAGCTTTGCGACGAAAATCATCTAGTTCTGTTTCCTTGTCGTCAAACTCAATCTCTCGATTCAGTTGCATAGACAAACTATTTACTGCCAATAAAATGGCGATGGTTTCATCGTCAGCCTCCGGCATTTGTTCTTTAATTGCTTGGTATTTTTCTCTTGCAACACGTTCGACTTCTTCCATAAACAAATTATCATGGTTGGTTGTTAAAGTGAGCGCTTTGTTTCCAAATGTAAATTTATATCTATTTAAGCTCGCCATAAAAATCACCTCACGGTATTATATCAAAAAAGGGGCGCTTTGTCAGTAGCAAAGGCCCTCTTCAAGGCGATTTTCTTAAGGGATTCTTTCTTTCTTTTTGCTCCCTCTCTCCCTGAATTTGTGGTACAATAGTGGTTATGGAAAGTATGACACTCACTCCAACACAGGAGCAAATCCTTGATTTTGTCCATACCTATCGCAGTTCTCTCACTCAAAGCAAGAACCCACATATGGATTATTTCTTTCGACTAGAGGGAGCGACCGTTTCGATCTACAAGTCTGGAAAGGTCCTGCTCCAGGGCAATGACCTCACTCCTTACCTGACCTTTTTCGGGCAAGATGCTGGGAACCTTAAGCGTTCTACTTCATCTGCACGACAAGATCTAGCCATGATCGGAACCGATGAGGTCGGAAACGGCTCTTATTTTGGTGGACTCACCGTTGTCGCATCCTTTGTGACACCTGACCAGCACGACTGGCTCAAAAAGCTCGGTGTTGGAGATTCGAAGACCTTGGATGATCGAAAAATTCAGCAATTGGCTCCTCTCCTTGAGGAAAATATCCAGCACCAAGCACTCTTATTGTCTCCAAAGAAGTATAATGAAGTGATCGCTTCTGGTTACAATGCTGTTTCGGTCAAGGTAGCCCTGCACAATCAGGCCATCTACCTTCTGTTAAATAAAGGAGTCCAAGCAGAGCGAATTGTGATTGATGCCTTTACAACTGCTAAAAACTACCAAAAATACGTAAAAGCTGAAAAAAATCAGGTCACGCAAACCATTGATTTGGAAGAAAAAGCTGAAAGCAAGTACCTAGCTGTTGCAGTTAGCTCCATCATCGCCCGCAATCTCTTCCTACAAAATCTGGAAGATCTGGGCAAGGAACTAGGCTTTAATCTCCCAAGTGGAGCAGGAGCTAAGTCCGATCAAGTAGCGGCTAAATTGCTCCAGTCTTATGGGATGAAGGCTCTGGATTATTGTGCCAAACTCCATTTTAAAAACACAGAAAAAGCAAAGAAATTACTAGAAAGATAAGTTATGTCAAAAAGAAGTTCAAAACAGAAATCGAGCTCACCAGTGGTGAGATTCCTTAAAGAATGGGGCCTCTTCAGTATTATCGTTGGTCTTATCATCGCTTCTCGCATCTACCTCTGGGCTCCCGTCAAGGTGGATGGCCATTCGATGGATCCTACCTTAGCTGATAGCGAGTACCTTCTTGTGGTCAACCATCTCTCGATCGATCGCTTCGACATTGTCGTTGCTAGCGAAAAAGACGACGACGGCAAAACCAAGGACATTGTCAAACGGGTCATCGGTCTTCCTGGAGATACCATCCAGTATGACAACGATACCCTCTATATCAATGGAAAGAAAACCGATGAGCCCTATTTAAAAGACTACATCGCTCGCTTCAAAAAAGATAAATTGCAATCGACCTACACTGGAAAAGGGTTCGAAGAAAATGGAGAACTCTTCCGCCAATTGGCCAATACAGCCCAAGCCTTTACGGTAGACAAGGATGGCAATACAAAATTCACCTTGAAGTTACTGGACAATGAATACCTCTTACTTGGAGACGACCGGATCGTTTCAAAAGATAGCCGTCAGGTCGGAGCTTTCAAAAAAGAACAAATCAAAGGGCAAGCCGTCTTTAGACTTTGGCCTATCTACCCCTTCAAAACGTATTAGTATAGATTAACAGACTGAGGCTGAGACAAGTATGTCCCAGCCTTGCTTTATAAAAAGGAAAAAATGATGGAATATTATTTTTCAGGCACCATCGAGCGCATTATTTTTGAAAATCCTAGCAGTTTTTTTCGAATTCTCTTGCTCGATATCAGCGATACAGATGCCGAAGATTTTGACAATTTTGAAATCATTGTAACGGGGACTATGGCAGACATCATAGAAGGCGAAGACTACACCTTCTGGGGAGAGTTGGTCCATCATCCCAAATACGGAGAACAACTTAAAATCAGTCGCTACGAACGAGCTAAACCCACTAGCAAAGGATTGGTGAAATATTTTTCCAGTGATCACTTTAAAGGGATTGGTCTCAAAACCGCTCAAAAGATCGTTGATCTCTATGGCGACAACACCATCGATAAAATTCTTGAGGCTCCTGAAAAATTAGAAGAAATCGCAGGCCTCTCCAAGAAAAACCGCTTGGCTTTTGTGGGCAAGCTCCGTCAGAATTATGGAACAGAACGCATTCTCGCCCAACTAGCTAATTACGGAATTCCCAATAAATTGGCCTTTCAGATCCAAGATTTCTACAAAGAAGAAACGCTCCAAATTGTGGAGCAACAGCCCTACCAATTGGTGGAAGATATCCAAGGCATGGGCTTTAAAATCGCGGACCAATTGGCCGAAGAGCTTGGCATTGCCAGTGACGCCCCTGAACGTTTCCGTGCGGGGCTGATTCACAGCCTCTTTAGCTATTCTATCGAGACAGGAAATACCTATATCGAAGCCAAGGACCTCTTACGCTACACTATTGATCTCTTAGAATCTGCACGACCAGTAGAATTGGATCCTTCCACTGTCGCCCAAGAATTAGGCCACCTCATCGAGGAAGACAAGGTCCAAAACATGGATACTAAGATTTTTGACAACAGCCTCTTCTTTGCGGAGGAAGGCATTCGCAGTCACATCGGTCGATTGTTGGAAAAAGGAAAGCAAGCTTCATTTGAAGCTGAGAAAATCAACCAGGCTATTGCGCAAGTTGAAAAAGATTTGGGGATCCACTACGATGCCATTCAAAAAGAGGCCATTCACCAAGCCATCCAAAACAAGGTCTTTATCCTCACTGGGGGACCGGGGACAGGAAAGACCACGGTTATCAAAGGGATGATTAGTGTCTATGCCCAACTCCACCAGTTGGATCTTCGGAAGAAACAAGACCTGCCGATCCTCTTGGCTGCCCCAACGGGACGGGCTGCTCGGCGCATGAATGAACTGACAGGACTTCCGAGTGCTACCATCCACCGCCATTTGGGGATGACAGGAGATGATGACACCAGCCACTTAGAGGACTATCTGGACGCCGACTTTATCATTGTGGACGAATTTTCCATGGTTGATACCTGGCTGGCCAATCAATTGCTCAGCAATATCGCAACCGATACCAAACTCTTGATTGTGGGAGATGCAGACCAATTACCATCTGTCAGTCCTGGCCAGGTCTTAGCTGATCTCTTGCAGATCCCAAGCATCCCTCAGACCAAACTCGAACATATTTTCCGACAGAGTGAAGATTCGACCATTGTCTCCCTGGCAGGAGACATTCGCCAGGGTAAACTTCCCCATGACTTCACGGAACGAAAAGCCGACCGCTCATACTTCGAAGCTGGAAGCGAACATATCCCTAAGATGATTGAACAGATCACCTCTGCTGCCCTTCGCAGTCAGATCCCGGCTAAAGATATCCAAGTCTTAGCTCCTATGTACAAGGGCCAGGCCGGCATTGACAACATCAATACACTCATGCAAGACCTTCTCAATCCAGCTGTCAAAGATCAGGTCGTCTTTGACACGCCAGACTGCCAATACCGTGATGGGGATAAGGTCATCCATCTGGTCAACGATGCGGAAAGCAATGTCTTTAATGGAGATATTGGCTACATCACCGACCTTCTACCAGGAAAATATACAGAATCCAAGCAAGATGAATTGACCATTCAATTTGATGGCAATGAAATCGTCTACCCGCGCAATGAATGGTACAAAATTCGCCTAGCTTACGCCATGAGTATTCACAAATCGCAAGGAAGCGAATTTCCTGTGGTGATTTTACCCATTACTAATCAAAACCACCGGATGTTGCAGCGTAATTTGATCTATACCGCCATCACGCGCTCAAAGAGCAAGCTGATTCTCTTAGGAGAATACAGCGCCTTTGATTTCGCCACTAAAAATACAGGTACAGCGCGCAAGACCTATTTGGTGGAGCGCTTCAAGGACCTGGATGGAGGCGCAGGCACCAAAGACTCTTCTTCAGCCGTTACCACAGCTTCTGCTACAGTCGAATCTGCACGAAGAAAGGAAGAAACTGTTGAAAGGAAGGCTGATCCTGACGAACCGACTGTCTATCGACTGACTGAAGACAATCTCCACACCATCTCTCCTATGATCGGACTGACTGAAGAAGAGATTGCATCCTTTTTTGACAGTAAAAAAGACGACTAGTGAATAGACTAGTTGTCTTTTTCTTCCTCTACCAGAGGCAGTTCAGTATGATCAACAAAGTTAGTCATGGTGACCCCCAAAAGGCGAATTCCCATATTTGTCGACTCAATCTCTTGGAAAATGTGACGAGCTGATCGGTTGATGCGCTCAGCATCTCGCGTTGGCTCCGTCAGGGTGATGCGCTTGGTCAGGGTGGTGAAGTCTGCATCGCGCACCTTTAAGACTAAAGTCTTGCCTTGCTTCCCATGTTTTTCAAGCGATTGAGCTACCTTGCTGGACAGATTGGCAATTTCTTCTAAAATATCATCTTCTGCATAAAGGAGCTTGCGGTAGGTCCGCTCTTTTCCAATAGACTTCCGGATTCGATGATTTTTGACAGGGCTATTGTGAATACCTCTGGCCTTACGGAAGAGATCGTAGCCAAAGCGACCAAAACGATCGATCAAGGTCATCTCCGGAATATCCAACAGATCGGCACCAGTATAGACCCCCATCTCGTGTAGACGCTCCACTGTCTTTTTTCCCACCCCATGAAATTTGGCAATGTCCATCTGGCCCAGAAAATCCTCAGCATCCTCCGGCAAGACCACCGTCAAACCACGGGGTTTCTGATAGTCACTTGCCATCTTGGCCAAAAACTTATTATAAGAGACCCCAGCAGAGGCTGTCAGATGTAGCTCTTCCCAGATAGCGTGCTGAATCAAGCGGGCAATTTTGACAGCTGATTTGCTCTGAATTTTATTTTCCGTCACATCCAGATAGGCTTCGTCAATACTCATGGGCTCGATGAGATCCGTATAGCGCCTAAAAATCTCACGAACTTGCTCACCCACTTCTCGGTATTTTTCATAATTCCCAGAAATAAAGATTGCTTTGGGGCAGAGTTCCAACGCTTCTTTGGAACTCATAGCCGAGTGGATCCCGTATTTTCGAGCCTCATAGTTGCAGGTTGATACAACCCCTCTTCCCCCTGACTGTCGAGGGTCCTGGCCAATCACAAGCGGTTGGCCTTTCAAACTAGGATTGTCTCTTTCTTCGACAGCTGCAAAAAATGCATCCATATCAATATGAATAATCTTACGACTTGTATCGTTCACTAATGGAAATATCAGCATTTTTCGCCCTCCTTTTTCTATTATAAAAATAAAATTTCGGAATTGCAAAAATCGACATTCACCCAATTCTTGGAAATTGATGGAAATAATTTTCGGTTTTCAAAAATATAGTACAGTATGGGAAGAATATCAAAACTGTATTATAAAAGAATCTGCCATTTTCCGCGATTCTTCTTTGTGTAACCGATTTCTGTATGGTATACTACTAGTGTAAATGCAACAGATGTAGTTGCTAGAAAGACAAATAGAGGAAAATACAAATGGTTGTTAAAACAGTTGTTGAAGCACAAGATATTTTTGACAAAGCTTGGGAAGGCTTCAAAGGTGAAGATTGGAAAGAAAAAGCAAGCGTTTCTCGCTTCGTTCAAGCTAACTACACTCCTTATGATGGAGATGAAAGCTTCCTAGCTGGTCCAACTGAACGTTCTCTTCATATCAAGAAAATTGTTGAAGAAACGAAAGCTCATTATGAAGAAACTCGTTTCCCATACGATACACGTCCAACTTCTATCGCTGATATTGATGCTGGATACATCGACAAAGAAAACGAAGTGATCTTCGGTATCCAAAACGATGAGTTGTTCAAATTGAACTTCATGCCTCGTGGTGGTATCCGTATGGCGGAAACTACTTTGAAAGAAAATGGCTATGAACCAGATCCAGCTGTTCATGAAATCTTCACTAAATATGTTACAACTGTAAACGATGGTATCTTCCGTGCTTATACTACAAACATCCGTCGTGCACGTCACGCTCACACTGTAACTGGTCTTCCAGATGCATACTCACGTGGACGTATCATCGGGGTTTATGCTCGTTTGGCCCTTTATGGTGCTGACTACTTGATGGCTGAAAAAGCAAACGACTGGAACGCGATTACTGAAATCGATGAAGAATCAATTCGTCTTCGTGAAGAAGTAAACCTTCAATACCAAGCACTTAAAGAAGTTGTTAAATTGGGTGAACTTTATGGTGTAGACGTACGTCGTCCTGCCTTCGATACAAAAGAAGCAATCCAATGGACAAACATCGCCTTCATGGCTGTCTGCCGTGTGATCAACGGTGCTGCTACTTCTCTTGGACGTGTGCCAATCGTTTTGGATATCTATGCTGAACGTGACTTGGCTCGTGGTACATTTACTGAATCAGAAATCCAAGAATTTGTTGATGATTTCGTTATGAAATTGCGTACTGTTAAATTTGCTCGTACAAAAGCTTACGACCAATTGTACTCAGGTGACCCAACCTTCATCACAACTTCTATGGCTGGTATGGGTAACGACGGACGTCACCGTGTTACTAAGATGGACTTCCGTTTCTTGAACACTTTGGACAACATCGGTAACTCTCCAGAACCAAACTTGACAGTTCTTTGGACTGACAAATTGCCATATAGCTTCCGTCGCTACTGTATGCACATGAGCCACAAACACTCTTCTATCCAATACGAAGGGGTAACAACAATGGCTAAAGACGGATACGGTGAAATGAGCTGTATCTCATGTTGTGTATCTCCACTTGACCCAGAAAACGAAGAACAACGTCATAACATCCAGTACTTCGGTGCTCGTGTAAACGTGCTTAAAGCTCTTCTTACTGGATTGAACGGTGGTTACGACGACGTTCATAAAGACTACAAAGTATTTGATATCGATCCTATCCGTGACGAAGTTCTTGAATTCGAATCTGTGAAAGCAAACTTCGAAAAATCACTTGACTGGTTGACTGATACTTACGTAGATGCTTTGAACATCATCCACTACATGACTGATAAGTACAACTACGAAGCGGTTCAAATGGCCTTCTTGCCAACTCACCAACGTGCTAACATGGGATTCGGTATCTGTGGATTTGCTAACACTGTTGATACATTGTCAGCTATCAAGTACGCTACAGTTAAACCAATCCGTGATGAAAATGGCTACATCTACGATTACGAAACAATCGGTGAATACCCACGTTGGGGTGAAGATGATCCTCGTTCTAACGAATTGGCAGAATGGTTGATCGAAGCTTACACTACTCGTCTCCGCAGCCACAAACTTTACAAGAACGCTGAAGCAACAGTTTCACTTTTGACTATCACTTCTAACGTTGCTTACTCTAAACAAACTGGTAACTCTCCAGTCCACAAAGGGGTATACCTCAACGAAGATGGTTCTGTGAACTTGTCTAAATTGGAATTCTTCTCACCAGGTGCTAACCCATCTAACAAAGCGAAAGGTGGTTGGTTGCAAAACTTGAACTCACTTGCTAGTCTTGACTTTGGTTATGCAGCTGACGGTATCTCTTTGACAACTCAAGTATCACCTCGTGCTCTTGGTAAAACTCGTGACGAACAAGTTGATAACTTGGTAACTATCCTTGATGGTTACTTCGAAAACGGTGGACAACACGTTAACTTGAACGTTATGGACTTGAACGATGTTTACGAAAAGATCATGAGCGGTGAAGACGTTATCGTTCGTATCTCTGGATACTGCGTAAACACTAAATACCTCACTCCAGAACAAAAAACTGAATTGACACAACGTGTCTTCCACGAAGTTCTTTCAATGGATGATGCATTGAGCTAAGATTCAAGCAAATCATATAAACCAGTCGGAAACGGCTGGTTTTTTTCATCCCATCGTAAGACTATTCTGAATTTTGAAAGAGTTTGAGAGCTTACAGTATAGCGTTTGACAGCGTTTTCTCCAAGTGTTATAGTAGAGCTGTAAATAAGATAGAAGGGGTGATCCTATGTTTTTAACATTTATTTTCGCTATTATTTGGCTCTTTATTCTGATTGCACTGATCTTTTTAGCAACCCTTCTCGTCCAGGATACGACCGTGCAGCATCACCACCCGAGTTAACGAATGATAAAGCTAAACGAATAGCTCTCTAAAAGGAATTCATAAGGACAAGAAACAAACTAGAATTGTCAAATTTTAGTTCTGTCTCTCGTCCTTTTTTGCTATAATAGAAACAGATTATTTAATAAGAAGGAAATTATGGAAGAGTCAAAACAGATCAACCAAGTGATCGACGTCCTGATGTTAGCTGGAACCCTCCTTATTGAGAGTGGTTCTGAGATTCACCGGGTCGAAGATACCATGATCCGGATCGCCCATTCACAGGGAATCATCGATTGCAATGTTTTAGCGATGCCCGTCGCTATTTTCTTTTCAATTGAAAACGCCAATGTGACGCGCATGAAACGGATCTTACGGACCAATTACAACATTGAAAAAGTCTGCGATGTCAACCAGATCTCTCGTCAACTGGTTTCTGGAGAGTTGGATCTTGACCAAGCCTACCAGGCCTTGAGCGAGTTGAAAAACAAGCGTGTTCCTTATACCAATCTCCAGTTGACCATTGCGGCAACCCTTAGTGCGCCTTTCTTCTCCATCATGTTTGGTGGAAATTTCTACGATGCCATTGGAGCGGGCATTGCAACTGTCTTTGCCTTTGCTTTTTCACTTGTCGTTGATAAATATGTGCGCATTCCTTTTGCCACTGCTTTTGCGGCAGCCTTTGTCTTTGGCTTTTTGGCTCATATCTGGACGCGCTATAGTGGTTTCCCTTCTAATACCGATCTCATCATTGCCGGCTGTGTTATGCCCTTTGTTCCTGGTATTGCCATGACCAATGCTGTTCGCGATCTCATGAATTACCACCTCAACTCTGGGATGAGTAAGCTCTTTGAGACTCTCCTCATTACTCTTGCCCTTGGTGCCGGAACGACCGTCGCCCTTGTCCTTATGAAATAACATGATGAACCTAACTGAATTTTTAATCCAAGCGGTGGCCAGTTTGATTGCCATCATCACCTTTTTAATCGTCCTAAATGTGCAGCGCTCCATGCTGATTCCTGGAGGAATCTTAGGGATGGGCATCTGGCTACTATACTATATTCTAAAAGGGCCTACCAATGTCATCGTAGCAACTTTTATCGCGGCCATTGTCGGCTCCTGTATTAGTCAGATTTTAAGTATCGTCCTCAAGACACCTGTCGTGGTCTTTATGCTGGCTATTCTCGCGCCCTTGGTTCCTGGATATATTTCCTATCGAACCACTTCCTTCTTTGTTAGTGGCCAATACCGGCAAGCAGTAACCAGCGTGACACTGGTTGTTATCCTGGCCTTGGTCATCTCCATCGGGATGGCTAGCGGATCTGTCGTCTTGAAACTCTACCATTCCTACCAACGCTATCAAAAAAGAAAAATGACCAATGCCAACTAGCATTGGTTTTCTAATTTTTATCTATGTAATCGCTTGCTTTATCGCTTAAAAGGAGTACAATAATAGTGGAAAAACAAATTCTTTAAAGGATGCGAGGTGCTGTAGGATGGTAAACAAGTATATCAAGTATCTTCCTTGGATGATCCTAGGAGCCTTCCCCTCCTATCAATCAGCGACTTACTATGCCCGCAATTCATTTGACTTGTTTTATCTGACCTTGAACTTTCTGATTGTGTACATCGCTTTAATCGTCTTCTACGAAAAAGTTCTAAGAGACAAATGCAAAGAACTCTTCATACGGGTCATGAGTAACCCTAAAAAAGATAGCTAAGCATCAGAGTTGAAAAGTCATCTGAGGATGGCTTTTTTATAGATTCTCTATTTTTTATTTGAAACATTGCAAAATCGGTCCCGAGAATGATTTCCTTGCTGATCTAGCTTTTTCAAGGGAGTTTTACCCTTAAATATGGTAAAATAGTAAGGAAATATACTAGTAGATATCAAATTAAAAAGAGGTTAAGAATGACAATTGGGATTGATAAGATTGGTTTTGCGACGAGCCCTTATGTCTTGCGTTTAGAAGATTTGGCCGCTGCTCGGAATACCGATCCTGAAAAATTAAGCAAAGGTCTTCTCTTAAAAGAACAAAGTATTACACCGATCACTGAAGACATTGTCACACTGGCTGCAACTGCTGCAGATGACATTTTGACAGATGAAGATAAAGAAGCGATCGATATGGTGATTCTTGCGACGGAATCTGGGATTGACCAGAGTAAAGCTGCTGCTGTTTTTGTACATGGTTTACTAGACATTCAGCCCTTTGCTCGCTCTTTTGAGATGAAGGAAGCTTGCTATGCTGCAACTGCTGCTTTGGATTATGCCAAACTCCACATTGAAAAATTCCCGCAAAGTAAAGTCCTGGTCATTGCCAGTGACATTGCTAAATACGGAATTGGAACTCCTGGAGAACCAACACAAGGGGCTGGATCAGTTGCTATGCTGATCAGTCAAAACCCGCGTATTTTAGCTTTTAATGATGACAATGTAGCTCAAACACGTGATGTCATGGATTTTTGGCGCCCAAATTATGCAACAACCCCCTTCGTGAATGGTCTCTATTCTACCCAACAATATCTGGATTCCCTAAAAACCACCTGGGCAGAATACCAGAAACGAACAGGTCTCAACCTAAGAGACTTCGCTGCTGTTTGTTTCCATTTGCCTTATCCAAAATTGGCCCTTAAGGGCATGAAAAAAATCTTGGATAAGTCTCTGCCAGAGGATCAAAAGGCCCAGTTACAATACAATTTTGATCAATCTATCTTATACAGCCAACGCATCGGAAATATCTATACTGCATCTCTTTTCCTAGGCTTACTATCTCTGCTTGAAAATCAACCACAACTCAAAGCTGGAGATCGGATTGCCCTCTTTAGCTACGGAAGTGGAGCGGTTGCTGAAATTTTCAGTGCCAATCTTGTCCCTGGATATGAGCAGATGTTGGATTCTAAGCGGATGGAAAAATTGGATCAACGGACGGTTCTCAGTGTTGAGGACTATGAACGACTCTTTTATGAAGAAGTAGACTTAGACCCTAATGGGAATCAAGTTTTTGAGCCTGCTGCTCATCAAACTTATGCTTTGACAGAGATTAAAGAGCACCAACGCATTTACCAGAAAGTAGAAAAATAATGGCACGATTACCAGGTTTTGCAAAACTTTCTCCCACAGAACGCATAGAGGCCTTACTTAGGGAAGGTCTCTTATCTTGGGATGAAGCTCAAATTTTAAAAGAACAAAAGGGACTTCCGATCTCCATTGCAGATCAACTGACAGAAAACGTCTTGTCGACTTTTGACTTACCTTTTAGCCTCGCTCCTTATTTTCTGATCAATGGCCGCGACTACCTCCTTCCCATGGTCACTGAAGAGCCTTCTGTGGTCGCTGCAGCTAGCTTTGCGGCCAAGCTCATTCAACGCTCAGGCGGTTTTACTACCCAAGTGCACCAACGCCAAATGATCGGTGAGATTGCTCTATCGGATGTTGAGGATGTAGAAGTTGCCAGCAAGCGCATCCTCGAAGACAAGGAAACCCTGCTTCAGCTCGCTAATGAGGCCTATCCTTCGATCGTCAAGCGTGGAGGTGGAGCACGGGATCTTTGGCTTGAACACAAAGGGAACTTTCTCATTGTGTACTTGGCGGTTGACCCAAAAGAAGCCATGGGAGCCAATATGCTCAACACCATGCTGGAAGCTCTAACGGATCGAATCCAAAAACTCTCTGGTGGGCAAGTCTTAATGGCGATTTTATCCAATTTAGCTACTCGCTCCTTAGTGAGTGCACGGTGTGCTATCGATTTTAAAGCACTGAGTCGAAATCCTGAGGAAGCCATTGAGATTGCCCACCGGATGGAGCTAGCTAGCCAACTGGCTCAAGTGGATCCTTACCGTGCAGCCACTCATAACAAGGGGATTTTTAACGGAATTGATGCCTTGGTCCTTGCGACAGGTAATGACTGGCGGGCCATCGAAGCAGGAGCCCATGCCTATGCCGCACAAAGCGGCCCATACAAAGGCTTGAGTCACTGGACAAGTCAGCCAGAAGAGAAAAAACTCTATGGAGAGATCACCCTACCAATGCCAGTTGCAACAAAAGGAGGCTCCATTGGCCTCAACCCTACGGTTCAAGTCAGCCATCGTTTGCTGGGGGAACCTACCGCTATCGAATTAGCAGGTATCATCGCTTCTCTCGGTTTAGCACAGAATTTCGCTGCCTTGAAAGCCTTAGTGACTACAGGTATCCAAGCAGGACATATGAAGCTCCAAGCACGCTCTCTAGCCCTTCTAGCAGGAGCCAAGGAAGAGGAAGTTCCCCAATTGGTCAACCAACTCCTTGAAAACAAACCCTTTAACATAGAAAAGGCACAAACACTCTTACAAGAATTGAGAAAATGAAAGAACTAAGACGCACGTCTTAGTTCTTTTGTGTTTGAAAAAATCCTCTTATTGTTTTAAAAATGGCAGATCAGGCTCTTTCTTGGTATAGAGCACCACTTCGATAAAGGTCCCTACTTGGACGGCAAAGAGCAGTCCGACGAGAAGATTAATCCGATGGTCTGTTTCATAAAATGGAGAGTTCCATAAGAAATGATTTGCTACTGTTGAGAGAACACACCAGAGTCCAAAGAGTTTTTCCTTTTGCTGGGTCACTTGAGACAACAAGAGGAAGACACCAACGGATACAACAGCTGTATAGAGGGCGTGTGAAGCTAACCCACCAGAAATACGGTTAATGGCCTCAGTAACGGCGGCTAATTGGCTAGTTTTTGTTTGGCGGGCAACGTACCCTAAATCCTCAATGATTTGAAAACCAAAACCAGAGCCCAAGCCTGCAATTAGAATCGCTTTTAGATCTTTCTTACCAACCATCAAGACAACCCAAAAGGCAACCAGAGCCTTAAAGAATTCCTCAGAGAAGGGGGCTGTCAAGGCATCGGTCCACTTGTTAAAGACAGTGGCATCCTTGATCACATGGCTATTTAGGATGTCAATTAAGCTATTTCCTGAAAAACTCAACCAGCCTGCTACGAAAGCCCCCCCAAACATAGCAATCCATAAGAGATAGGTTGGGACAGACAACTGCTTGGCCAAACGTTTTGAAAAAAGATAGAGTGGGATAATAATAGCAGCTAAAACAGACAAGTTCAAGACCAAGTCTCTGCCTGCAGACTGGCTAAATTCTTGTTGAGAAAGATGACCGAGTTCAAACTCCAAGCCAATTCCTGCAAATAGTAGAAAGAGATAGATCGAGACTCTTTGAATTTTAGTCATCTTGTTTTCCTCCCTTTTGTTTCTTTGAGCGAATTAGGTAGATCACAATCGCTAGAAGGGTTGCTCCGAACAAGCCTGCTGCTAGGATGTAATCATAGTCAAAATCAACCAGATCAATCTGTTCTTCGTAAGCAGCATCTTCTTCGTCATCTAGATCTTGCAGGGCACTTTTTCCGTGCTCATCTGCTACCTTTTGTTCTGCTTCTTTTCTAATTTCTTGCAAACGTTCGAAGGTTTTCTCAGCTCTTGCCATCCCTTCTTCTGTTGCCTTCTTACTCGCTTCTTCAGGCTGAGAAGCAAGGGCAATTTGTTCCTGATCACTCAGATCTTGTTCAACCATCCACTGAGATTCCAATCGTTCCATTTCAGTACGAATCGCCCCATCTTCGAATAAATCAGGATACTTGGCTACAAGGTCATTGATTCTTGAAATGGTCCAATACCAGGAGCGGTCATTGTAATGATCCCCTAATTCTTGGTAGGCTTGATAGGTGTTGAGAATATTGCCATAGTACGGTAGGTAAGGAGCATTCCGCGGACTGCCCATCGACAGCCACATGGTGCCTCCACCCGCACTTGCTGGGACCTCGTCTTTCAGTTGGAAAATATGGGCCTCCATGACATTTGGATTGGAGATGGGGTATTTATAAACAGCATCAAACTCTCCTTTTTTCGGGATGCCTTTTCCATCCAGCTCCATTTGATCCTGTGGTTTGTATTTGGTTCCTTCCAAACGATTGCGTTGGAGATTCATGGCATCGCGGAGAGTTAATTTTCGATCCGTTTTATGAAGAAGGTCAAAGGACGCATCGTCATATTTAACAGGAGAGCTTGGGTCTAGAGATTTGATCCCCGACCAAACCCGCGAGCGATCCGCTTCTTGCAAAGGCGGATTATAGGATTGAGAAACATGGAATTTTCCATCCACTTCCTTATAGCTATTTGCGTCCTTGGCAACTGTTTCAAGATCTTTTGAGGCAATCGTACGCTCTGTATCTGATACATCTACATGACCTAAGAAGAAAGTATTTGGAAAGACTGCAAAGCGATCTTCTGGAAAGAGAATGGCCGCATATTGGTGACCGGATAGGATTTCCATATACCAGACGCCTTCTTTATCGGCAATGGTCACAATATTTCCTTCTGCAGCGCCTTTTTCTTCGACGATTTTAGCAATGAGTTCAACCCCTTCTCTTGCGGTTTTCACACTTGGGAGAACGATACTGGTCAAGCCCGATTCTGCGAGGCCATCCTCGACATAGGGATCCACTTTTTGGATCTTGTCATTTGCTGAAGCAGATACAGTAGCAGAAATGGAAACCCCATATTCATTGAATCCTGCTTCGTCAAAAATTCCCTGATCTGGGGTGACATCTGGGACTGCTGTATACTTATAGCTAATCTCTGGCAAGGGATATTGAAAACCGTTGGCGGCATCCTCAAAGATGGCACCTTTTTTATTGTAGACGCGCTCTCTGACCACAAAGTTTTTATTATGGTTGGGCTCTAAATCTTCGGTACGCCCTACCAAGGTCGAGCCGTCGGCCGTCAGTTTCTTTCCGATGATGAACCCCGTACAGGCCTCAACAGGTTGAGCAATCAACAAAAGCGGAAGCAAGGCTGCTACAGCTGAGCGAAAATAGTGCTTCTTCATCCTAAACTCCTTTTTTAAAATGTTTTTCCTTATTTAGTATACTCTTTTACGATCCTGTTTTGCAAGCGATTCCAGCAACCGTAAAGGATTCGTAAACTATCAGAATTTTTGAGGGAAAACACTTTTTCAAAAAAAGAAAGGATTGGCTCATTTTGCCAATCCTTAGAATATAGATAAAGTCAACTTAAAAACTTTCCTTAGGTGAGTACGGACGTCAGCGAACTTCTACGAAGTTCCATGACTTAGTTTTGAACCTAAGGTTTCAAAACTACCGAGTGCTTGAAATTATCATGTTTCAAGCACTTTTCTCACGGCGGAAAGTTTTCGTATATCATGAATCATTTTAAAAATTAGAACTCTTTTATAGTTCTTTGAAGAATAACTTAACCTATTTTACTTAAAAATTAGTTCCTATACGTTTAGAGAGTGGGACAGAAATCCTAGCCTCTTAATTGTTTTTGGATTGTCAAGCAAGACGCAGTGGTTGAGTGGGCTCTACTACGCTGATTTCATCAGCTCTTACAGCCCTACTAACTGTGCGGAGGTGGGACGACGAAATCGAATTCTAACGAATGACCGATTTCTGTCCCACTCTCTTTCATTTTTTCTGTTGCTTCGCTTGCCACAATTTTCCATAGAGGAGATAGTCGACTTCTCGGAGCTCTTTCAGGTTCTGACAACCGAGCGCACAAAGGAGTAATTTAAGGTCTTCTTTCCATCCTTGGACAATAGCAATCACTTCTTCGATGCTCTTGGTCTCTACCATCTCAAGAAAAACGCGGGAAAGTCCTACGCCACGCGCTCCAAGGACCAAGGCCTTGACCATATCAAGAGGATGACGGATGCCACCACTAGCGAGGATCTCAACCTGATCTATCTGATCTTGTAACTGTAAGAGACACTGCGCAGTTGATTGTCCCCAATCATCCAGATAAGCGCGATTTCCACCACGACGATTCTCAATATAAGCAAAACTAGTGCCACCACGGCCAGAAATGTCAACGGTTTTGATCCCAGCCTCTAGTGCCAGCTGGACTGTTTTGGGATCCATACCAAAGCCCACTTCTTTCAGGACTACAGGCACAGGAAAGCCCTGCCCATAGCTCTTGAGATGGTCTTTCCAAGTGTGGAAAATCCGCTCCCCTTCTGGCATAAGCAACTCTTGCATCAGATTCACATGAACTTGAAGAAAGAGAGGTTGAAGCTCTTCCACTGTTCTTAAGCCCAAGTCTGGCTCTTTATCGAGGCCAATATTGGTCGCTAACAGAAGACGAGGGTGATCTGTTTTGACAGCGTACGATTGATCGCTCGGATCCTTCAGCCCTGCACTGTAAGAACCAGTCACAAAGAGAATCCCACAGGCTTGGGCTACTGCTGCCAACTTTTGATTGATCTCTTTAGCCCGTTTACTCCCGCCTGTCATGGCATTGATATAAAAAGGAAACTCCCAATCACGCCCTGCGAAATGGGTTGTCAAATCAATCTCCGCTAGACCCACAAGTGGGAGGGAACGGTGAATTAGCTCGATCTCATCAAAGCTATTATAGGAAGAGCTTTGCTCCAAAGCATAGCGAATATGCTGGTCTTTTCGATTTTCGCTCACGAATCTCCCATCCTTTCTTGGTAAATGACTTCAATATCCTGTTCCTTCCAGCGATCTATCAAGGTCTGAGTCTCAACTGGGTCAAAACTAAGGGCAATCCCACAGTCGCCTCCTCCAGCGCCACTGCACTTGGCACAGGCAGAAAGGCCCTCTGTCGCTTGCTGCAGGACTTTTAGAGCCTGGGTATAGATCAGATGGTTTAAGGATTTTAGGTTCTGATCTGCACGTTGGATACTGGCCTCGATCTCATTTTGGCTCCCTTCACGGAGACCTTTTTCAAGATTCTTCACTGCAGTCTGACTCTCCTTGAGAAATTCTTCCTTGATCGCTCCCTTGACCTGACGGATCAAATCACTTGAAATCGCTGGTTCCTTGGTCCAACCAACCAGAAAATCATAAGCGATGGCTGGCTGGATCGAGCAGATCTGGTAGTCCCAATCCAGGTCTAAAACTTGTGACAGGGGCTGAGAAGTCAAGACTTCATGCAACCAAGCCCGATCAAAGGATTGGTAATAAATCAAGTCCTCGTAGGCAATACAAGCCAAATCGCCCATGGAACCATTGTCCCCTCTTTGCACCAAGACCACTGCTGCTAGTCGAAAGAGCAGGTCCGGATGTAGGTCTAGTTCATACAGAGCGGCCACGGCCTTGATCACGAGCAAGACCACACTTCCGCTGGAACCAATCCCATACTTTTTCCTCTCTTCGCCCAACGTCCCTCTTAGGTGAAGATCAAACGGTTTAGGGGCTATCCCCTGATCTTTCAGCCACTTTTCCATGAGCTGAATGGTCTCTTGAATCAAGGCGTAGTCCTTATTTGGGGTCAAATCCACCTGGTAACCAAAGAGATCTGAGACTAGCTGATAGCTTCTAGATTCTTGGATAGTAGCTGACAGATAAATGGGAATAAACTGAATCACGGCTCCATAGCCAGGCGTTAGCACTGCGTATTCTCCAGCTAGATAGAGCTTGCCTCCAGTCTGTACCTGATACTTAGTCTTCATCTTGAGGGTCCTTTGTCTTAGATACGATGGTCCGATAGCGGGCATCAAATAAAGGTACCAGCTGATCCAAGTCTTCTTCTAAACAGAGAACCTTAACATTCGGCCCTGCATCCATAGTAAAGTAACAAGCATGGCCTGCAGCGCGAAGCTCACGGACAAAGTCCATAGCTTTATGGCTTTCTTCTGTCAAGTAGCTAAAAGCTGGAGTGGCTGTTCTAGTCGTCGCATGCATAGCAAGGGCATTGCGCTCTGTCAGATGACCGACCCGTTCAAAATCATTGGCAACTAGATAGCCCAGCATGTCCTTATAATCTTGTCGAGACTCTTCGATCCATTCTTTGAAATTAGTCGAAGTCTCCATGCAGCGTTTCATCCCTTCGCGGCTGGAAACAGGCTTTTGCTTGTCATTGAGGACCAGCATGATCATCGCGAGTTTTAGGTCTGTTTGGACCTTATAAATTTCTCCACTTTCTTTGTCCCAGGCTGCTAAAGGGCCAAAGAAAGACCGCGAAGAAGAGCCCGAAGCAAACTTGGCTTTTTGAGCTAATTCCTCCTGGGTCAAGCCCAAATCATAATACTGATTGCAGGCCTTGACAAGAGCAGAGAGGCCGCTTGAGCTAGAGGACAAGCCTGCGGCGGTTGGCATGTTGTTGCTGGTATCCACCCGAACAAATCCTGCTTCATCTGCTGGCTTCAAGCCATCAATCACAGCTCCAATTTTGGCTTGCTCAGCTGGATTTTGGAATTCCCCATCGATGTAAAATTCATGCGCAGTCGCATCTGCTGGCAAGGGAGAGAGACTGGTCTCTGTATACATATTCTCTAAGGTCAACGAAATCGAACTGGTCGAAGGGACCATCTGTTTGGCATCTTCTTTTCCCCAGTATTTGATAATCGCGATATTGGCATAGGACTTAGCCTTTACAGGTTTTCGATCCATGTATGGTGCGCTCCTTCTTTTTCTAATGCATGGGCAATGGTTTCTGCTTCACGAGAATCCTTGACGAGGGCAATCACACAGCCTCCAAGACCGCCCCCACTCATTTTAGCCCCTAAGGCCCCATTTTCAAGGGCAACGGCGACCAGGTGATCTGCTTCTTTACAGCTGACACCAACGGCTCTCAAGTGGTCATGACAAGCTGTAAGAGCCTGCCCAAGGCCAATGAGATCTTTTTCTTTCAGAGCCGCTTCTACCTGCTGGGTCAACTGACCAATCTCATGGAAATGGGACAAAACTTCCTGCCCTTTAGCTTCAACCTTTTGAATCGCCTCACGGGTATTGCCGTGAATCCCCGTATCCGCAATCACCAAACTCGCTTTTATACCCAGCTCCAGCGGGTAAAAGCCGACATTCCGGATGAATTTAATGGCTTGATCGCTCAGACAAGTCTTGGCATCCAGACCGCTTGGATTCATATGGGCAATGGTTTCTGCTCGATTGACCAGGATTTCTAAGGTCTCATCGTCCAGCTCCTCTTGATAATAGTCAAAAACTGCACGAATAGCTGCGATACTGACCGCCGCAGAGGACCCCATCCCCCGTTTTTCCGGTACCATAGACTGAATCCGACAGCGAATCCGGGCCTCACGAATCCCGAGGTGCTCAAGAGACGCAAAAACCGCCATGGACAATGTGTCATCTTCAAACAAAATCCATGGACTGTCTGCCGGGATGATCTGGCAGATCACTTCGATATGATGGAGTGGCAGGGCAATAGCCGGATAACCATAAACCACCGCATGCTCTCCAATTAAGATAATTTTACTATGCGCCTTTCCGACGCCTATCTCTTTATGCATATTCATCTCGCTCTACTAAGGTCATTACTATTTTAATATAAATCAGCCAAAAAAGCGATGCTTTTGAAGGAAATCCAACCTAAGACGGAGTCCAAAAATGAATCACCCAGAAGAGCTCCTTCTTATGGACAGACAAGAAAAGGCCGGGATCCGTCATCCCAGCCATCCATTTCTATTTTTCACATTCTTGTTTGATCAAGTCCATCAAAGAGTTGCGGTCTAAGATCCATTGGGCCCGTTCGTCCTTCTCATAGGTCCGGTTAGACAAAAAGATCACAGCTTCCTGCCTCTTTCGATTGTACATGATGAAGGTTCCAGTATAGCCCGTATGATCCAACCAGTCACCCTCTAGATTCCATCCGAGAGCGCGGGTCTTGCCCTCTTCACGCGCAAAATTCTGAGACAAGTCACGCGCAAAATCATCCTTCAGATAATGCTCTAAGAAGCGCTCTAGATCAGCAACAGTTGAAAAAAGTCCAGCACTTCCCGCATGACAGCCCAATACTCTCGCTTTGGGATCATGAACACTTCCAGAAGCAAGGCCACGGACCGTTGGCACCGCCTTTTCGACCGGTCCAAACCGTGTCTCTGTCATCTTCCAAGGTGTAAAGATCAGCTCTTCAAATAAACGATCCAAGGGCTGGTGAAACCTGTCTTCTAACCAAAAGCCCAGCAGAAGAAAATTGACGTCGGTGTAATGAAAACTCTTGTCTTCTTTCAACTGCAAATTTTCAAGAGCTGTTTTCAACTGTCTCGCATCCAATTGATCCCGGTTGGGGATAAAAGGATCCAGCCCAGAAGTATGGGTCAAGAGTTCCCGGATGGTCGTCTTCTCATGAGCAAAACGCGGGTAAAACTCTTTAAAGGGACGATCGAGCGGAAGCTCCCCTTTCGCATACAAAAAAGCACAGATGGTAGCGACTCCGACGACCTTACTGACACTGGCCAAATCATAGACCAGGTCAGCCACTACTGACTCTCCTTTTTCAGGATCCGCTAGTCCCAGATAGTGCTCACTCCACTGACCCTTGCGGTAAAGCGCAAGAGAGGCACCTGGATAGATGCCTTCTTGGATTTGTTCGGTAATTTTTTCGATGATTGCATTCACGCTCATCACTCCATTCTTATTCTTCATAAGAAATATGGACCTGATCTTGATTGGCTTCAAACCAGAGTTCAATCTGGCTTGGATCCTTGGCAATCAAGAAAGTTCCCTTACGGTGCACAAAATCGACAGTTTCTCCCAAGCGTTCTTTCACGACTTCCACATCAAAAGATGCCAATTCGACCTTGATCATGCTCAAATCCCAAGTCACCTTGTTCTCCACTTGGAGATCTTCTCCTTGAGCTTCCTGCAAATGGATAAAGTGGGCCAAAGCTGGCAAGTTGCTATAGAACTTCTCAGCCTCAGCAAAATCGGCCACATTGACCTCAAGAAAGTCCACATCAAAGCTGGTCAAACCTTTGAAATCTTCTGGCACGTCAACAAGAGGCGCTTTCTCCAACGGTTCTAGGCTTTCAAGATTTTCTTCAGCATGCACGAAAATGGTATCTCCTTGAGGAGACACAACTTCAAAGGCGCGACCATTAGCTCCTTGGTAAAGGGCGCTTGTTTCTGGCTGGCGGGCCAACAAATAATCAATTTCTTGAGCTTGTGCCACTTTCACCACGATGCGACCCAATTTCTTTGGACCTTGGACCTTACGCGAACGCATACTCGGTGACTCTTCTAAGACAATTTTCTCTACTTTTGAGGCATCTCCTAAAGATAGGAGAGCTCCTTCTTCCACTAATACTTTCATTCCCAATGTCTCTTCATAAAAGCGTTGATTGACATTTCGGTTATTCACTTTCAAGACTGGGATCACTCTTACGATCTGATTTGCTGTCATACTTTCCTCCAAGCACTTTTTATTGTAAAAGATTTTCTGGCTTTTTACAAGAAATCTTGTGCAAAAAAGACAGATTTTTCAAAAATAAAAATCTGTCTTTCTTTTTTTAGTATACTGTTCGTGTATGGACCCGCCCGTTTGGAGCTTCAAATTCGTATTCTAAGTAATCCTGATAGGTCCCTGGTGCAATCACTCCACGCACATCTAATACAGCCGTTCCTGCCTGTCCCACAATGGAATCTGCTAACAGGCAGCAATTAGTAGACAGAACAAAGTAAGATTTAAAACGCGAAGAAGTAAATTTATATAGCTCAGCCCCTAAATCATATTTCAATTTGTAAGCGTAGGTCGGCTGACCGTCTTCCAGTAACCTCCTAGGTGGATCCCAAGGTTCTAACAACTGATCAATTTCAGCTAGACGCTTCTCTACTGCCTGATTCTCTTCTTCGGTAAGGGATAGGCTGTAGCCAAACAGCGTCTTTTGACTCTCTTTTTTACATAGTTCGATGTATGGTTCCTTATCCACTTTAAACAGTACGCCATCCCCAATCGTCCCAAATAGACGCTCTGAAAAGGGATCGTAACTTCCGTAAGAAATGACCTTCCCCTGATAACAAATATCTACATGCCCAATCGCTCCAAATAAGTTGCTGTCAGAAGTATGAACCAAAATTTCTAATTCCCTTGCCTCTTCTTCTTTTTTCACCAATCGATAAGGGCCTGTGTGTCCCGCCGAGCTCCCTTTTTGAAGAAACTGGTTAAACCGTTTTAACTCCTTAGCAGGGATAAAGGCTGCAAAGATAACCGGTAGGCTAATACGAAAGCGACGTTTTAACTCTTGGCCTTGTTGGTCTTTGTCAAATAAAATACCATCTCGAATATTAGAAATCCCCAACAAGACCAGATAAGCCCCCAAGAGGATAAATTGGAAGTGCCCATCTGAACCAGGTTCCAAGACAGTTGCTAGACCAAGCCCACCGTTTAAAAGCGCATCCCATAAATAGAGCCAGCCTCCTTTTACCCGATTGGCCTTATAAAGCCAAAATGTGATCCCATAGACAATGGCACTCCCCAACTGATATGCCCCTAAACAAATCACAACTAAGTTTACGGGCAGACCACTCAGTCGATTCAACCAGATCAACGCAAGTGAAAGAAAAATAAACCAAATAGAGTGGCTATAGGAAATAGACTTGCTACGTAACAAAAAGCGAAGAAGAAAGCTTCCTAGTCCATCAACTAAAAAGTAAATGGCTAATAGATCCAAGGAAAATTTGGTGAAACCAACGCCGTTTCGAAAAATGAGAATCCCAAAAATGACGGCAAGAACCCCAAACAATAAGGTCCGTCTTCTTGCAACTTGTTCAAAAGATATTTTTTTCAATATTCCTTCTCCTTATAGACGAAAGGTCTTTAGACAAATACTATTTTATCAAGTATAATATAAAAAGTAAAGAAAAAAGAAACTGATAAAAGGAGCAGTCTATGAAATACAATCAATATAGCTATCTATCTGTTGACCAAAAAGACATTCTTAAGGAACTAAAAGAAATTGGGTTTGACCTTCCCACCCACCTCCCAGAAAAAGAACTGTTTGAATGGTTTGTCCGCAAGGTTTACTTCACCTATAAAGATACAGATTATCCCCTCTCTAACCTAGTGGTGGATTCTAAAACAGACTTTTTAACGTATATCCAATCTGACTGCGAATGGTCTCCGAACATTTTTTACACAGTAGCCCTCCAATTACTCGGTTTCCGCTATTTTATTGATTTTGAAGATACGGATAGCTTCTTGAAAGAAGTCCAATTTCCGATTGAGTATGGAAACTTGGTAGAAAACCTCTATCACCTTCTCAATACTCGAACAGTAAAAGGAAATTTACTCATCGATCAGTTGGTCAGCGATGGCTTGATTCCTGAAGATAACCAGTATCACTATTTTAACGGCAAGAGCCTCGCAACCTTTACGAGCCATGATGCCATCCGCGAGGTCGTCTATGTGGAAAGTCGGGTCGATACCGACAAAGATGGTCTGCCAGACTTGGTCAAGGTCAGCATTATCCGTCCTCGCTATGAAGGCAAGATTCCAGCTGTTATGACCGCAAGTCCTTATCACCAAGGGACCAACGATAAGGCCAGCGACAAGGCCCTCTACAATATGAATGTCGACCTCGAGGTCAAAGAACCTCATACCATTCAAGTAGAAGTACCTCAATTAGAATTGGTGGATCCTGTCGGTTCAGCTGAGCTAGTCGATGAAGCTGAAGAAACTCTCACCCATATCAATTCCAGCTATACCCTCAACGACTACCTCCTTCCACGCGGCTACGCTAATCTCTACGTATCTGGAGTGGGGACAAAAGATTCGCAAGGCTTGATGACCAATGGAAATTACCAACAAATCGAAGCCTACAAGAACGTTATCGACTGGCTCAATGGCCGTTGCCGGGCCTTTACAGATCACACACGCAAACGCCAAGTCAAAGCTGATTGGTCTAATGGAAAGGTCGCAACCACCGGGATCTCTTACCTTGGAACCATGTCTAACGGCCTTGCGACCACAGGTGTGGACGGTCTTGAAGTCATCATTGCAGAGGCTGGGATCTCTTCTTGGTACAACTACTACCGCGAAAACGGCCTCGTGACAAGTCCTGGTGGCTATCCAGGTGAAGATTTCGATTCCCTTGCCGAATTGACCTACTCGCGCAACCTTCTAGGTGGAGACTATTTGCACCATAATGCAGCCCACCAAGCCGATCTAGACATCGTGAAAAAAGAGCTGGACCGCGCTTCTGGAGACTACAATCAATTCTGGCACGACCGCAATTATCTCTTACATGCTGATCAGGTGAAGGCTGAGGTGGTCTTCACTCATGGTTCGCAAGACTGGAACGTGAAACCTCTTCACGTCTTTAATATGTTCCAGGCTCTTCCAACAAGCATCAAGAAACACCTCTTCTATCACAATGGTGCCCATGTCTATCTCAACAACTGGCAATCCATTGACTTCCGCGAAAGCATGAACGCCCTCCTCTCTAAAAAATTGCTGGGCTACGATTCAAGCTATGAATTGCCTACTGTCATCTGGCAGGACAATACAGGAGAACAAAGTTGGACTTCCTTGGATGATTTTGGCAACCAAACAAATCAGCGGACCTTCCTACTCGGAGACGGTGAAAAAGTCATCCAAAACCGCTATGCGACGGAAGATTACGAGCGCTATGGCAAGGCTTATCCGACCTTCTTAAGCGATCTCTACCAAGACAAGGCGCAACAGGTGACGATCGATCTTCCAATCGAAGAAGACCTGCACCTCAACGGGAAAGCTCGCCTTCACCTGCGACTTCACTCCAGCATCAATAAAGGCCTTCTCTCAGCCCAACTCTTAGAGCTTGGAAGCAAGAAATACCTCCAACCCTATCCTGCAGTCTTATCGGTCCGTACACTGGATAACGGTCGCTACCATATGCTAGACAACTTGACCGAGTTGCCATTCAAGGAAGCGGGCCAACGAGTCATTTCGAAAGGTTATCTCAACCTCCAAAACCGGCATGACCTCTTACAAGTCGAGCCTGTCACACCAGGAGAGTGGATGGAATTTGACTTTGATCTCCAACCAACCATCTACAAGCTCGAAAAAGGAGCGACCCTTCGCCTGGTCCTTTACACGACGGACTTTGAAATCACTGTGCGTGATCAAACCGATTACCAACTCACCATTGACTTAGCACAATCAAGCCTCCATCTTCCTGAAATGACAGAGGCCCACTAATCGTACTCTCAAAGCTTGTCCTCTCTTTGCTTCATTTGACAGCTTAGCCTACTTATGTTACTATCTAATAGAGTATTTCATAGAAAAAGATATTAGAGGAAGTTATGGCGATTGAAAAAACTGTCAGCGAAATTGCTGAAATTTTAGGAGTCAGCCGCCAGGCGGTCAATAACCGTGTCAAGGCGCTGGCTCCAGAAGATACACAAAAAAACGAAAAAGGGGTTACCGTTGTAACCCGTAGTGGCTTGATCAAGCTCGAAGAAATCTACAAAAAAACTATTTTTGAAGATGAGCCAGTCAGCGATGATGTGAAGCAACGCGAATTGATGGAAATTTTGGTGGATGAAAAAAATGCTGAAATCGTCCGTCTCTACGAGCAACTCAAAGCCAAAGACGAGCAACTCGCTAAGAAAGATGAACAGTTGCGCGTGAAAGACGTTCAAATTGCTGAAAAAGACAAGCAATTGGACCAACAACAACAATTGACTTTACAAGCAATGAACGACCGCGATACCTTGAAACTTGAACTTGAACAAGCCAACGAAAAAGTTCAAGAGCAAGAAAGCAAAGGTTTCTGGGCACGCGTTTTCCGTCGATAATCCGGGGCTGGATCCTACCAGTCCCTTTTCTTTTCTACCACAGGAGATTTTCCATGAAAACATTAGAAGATTATATTGCCTTCGATCTCGAATTTAACCAATACGAAGGTGCCTATCAGATTATCCAGGTGTCTGCCGTACGCTTTACGGACGGTAAAGAAGTCGACCACTACGACTCCTACGTCTACACCGATAAGCCTCTAAAAAGCTTTATTAACGGCCTGACTGGCATTACCCAGGACAAGATCCAAAATGCCCCTCAACTCGAGCAGGTCCTCAGTGAATTCAAGGCCTTTGTAGGAGACCGGCCCTTGATCGGATACAATGCCAAAAAGAGCGACCTACCCATCCTACTTGAAAATGGCTTGGATTTAGAAGAGCAATACGCTGTCGATGTCTTTGACGAAGCCTTCGAACGTCGTCCATCTGACCTTCATGGCATTAAAAATCTCCAACTCCACACCGTTGCAGAATTTTTGGGAGTTGCAGGAAAATCACACGATAGCTTAGAAGACGCCCGCATGACAGCTCTTGTCTACCAACAATTCCTCGAATTTGATCAAGGCCGTACCCTCCTTGAAGAGCAAGAGAACTTCTCCATCAACCCCTTTGGAGGCTTGGACTTATCCGGATTTTTTGATGAATAAAAAGAGAGAGTGGAACAGAAATCGGTAATTCGTTAGAATTCAATTTCTTCGTCCCACCTCCGCACAGTTGAGTAGGGCTGTAAAAGCTGATGAAATCAGCGTAGTAGAGCCCACTCAACCACTGCGTCTTGCTCGACAATCCAAAAACAAGAAGAGGCTAGGACTTTTGTCCCAGCCTCTTTTGAGTTGATGAAACTTTCTTTGCTTAAAATGGTAATTTCCCTGCGAAAGCACCGAGTTTTTTCTTGGTTGCCGCATCAATTTCTTCAATGGCAGCATTGATGGCTTGCACCGTCATATCAGAAAGCGTTTCTGTATCTTCTGGGTCAACCACTGCGGCGTTAAAATCGATGGAAACTACCTTCTTATCACCTGTAAGAGTCGCGACAACCAAATCTTGAGCAGATTTTCCTACAAATTGAGTTGCAGCTAATTCTGCTTGGCTTTGCTCCATTTGCTTTTGCAATTTTTGAGCTTGCTTCATCATATTTTGCATATTCATCATAATTTTTTCTAGATTCCTTTCGTATCAAGGGTTTAGACCCTATTGCTTAATTTTCACTGCCCACTTCTGCCCATTTTTCTAAAAATCGTCAAATGCGTTAGCGACCTCTTTTTGTTGTGATGGGAACAAATGTGAGTAGATATTTATTGTTGTATTGATAGAACTATGTCCTAGTCGTTTCATCAGTGTGAAAAAGATATAATCCTTTCCTTCTCCTCTCCTCAATCCCTGATTTATCAAAAAGGCTACATGCGAATGCCTAAAATCATGGTTTCGGATCAATTTGAAATCTTCTGGCAATCTTTTCTTGAATGACGCTCTAAAGTTAGAGACATTCGGAGCAGTCATAGGTTCCCCTGAAAATTGGAAAATCTGCAAATCATCTATTGAATCAGTGAGCTTAGACAGCCTCTGACTTTGTACTGACTTCCAGGTTTTCAACTCATCCACAAAAGCTTTATGAATGTAGATTTCTCTATTTGATTGAGTTGTCTTTACAGATCCAATATGTGTTTTTCCATTGCGATAATAGGCTGACTTACGGATCTTAATATATCCCTCATCAAGAAAAATATCTCTCCAAGTTAAGGCAAGTGCCTCCCCCATACGAATTCCCGTAAACATGAGTACACGATATAAAAGTTTAAAAGGATATTCACTTTCTTCGAAATAGGACTCAAACTCCTTGAATTGTTCAGGAGTATAGTAGGACATTTCTTTATGCTTTTCTGGAAGTTTCCGAATAGCATCACATGGATTATCTTGTCTAAATCCTTTCGAAATAGCAATATCAAACAACTTATGAACAAAAATCATTTGTTGGTTAATATGTGTTGGTGTAAGCGTCCCACCTTTTACACTAGGCTGTTCAATTAACCAATCTCGATATTTTTTTACATCTTGAATGGTAACTGAAGACATATCAGCATTTTCAAAGAATCGCGATACATATTGGGTATAGTATGAGTTCTGAGTATCTATTGTACCTCTTTTATTTCCACGAAGCTCATCTTCTTCTTTTAACATTACATAAAGAGAGGAAATGGTGAGTTTTTTTGTATTCTGTATCTGATTTAACTTATGGATACGGTAATAAGCCTCATATTCCTCTGCTTCTTTTTTCGTTAAAAAATTAGATTTGCGGTGTCGTATACGTTTGCCAGTTAAGGAACTTTTACCATCACTAATATCAACTAGCCACAGTCCATCGTCCTGTTTTATTACCGCCATGCTATTTTTCTCCTTCAGTCATGACAGCGCTTTGAAGGTTCCCTTCAATTATATCATTTTTTAATTGTATTTGAAAACCAAGAATGGATTCAACTGTAATAATCGGTACACGTCCAATACGTTTATTCTTATACCATTCAAATCCTTCTTGTACAAGCTGGCTTTTAGCCTTTCGTATTAATTTACTAGCTTGTGTTTCAGAATATCCAATCAATTCCATTAAATCATTTTTATCTACAACTTGAATCATCTATATCTATTCCTTTCTAATGTCCTATTACATAGGTAAATTGTTTGGCAGTTTCTGCGTCAAAAGTACGGTAACTAATGATCCCTAATCCTTTCACATTACACTCTGAGATGAGAATTGAACCGTCTGATTTGACCTGTTCCACAAATGAAACATGTCCGTATATTGGATCAGCTCCAGCTTGGCTAGGGCTAAATGATAGTGCAGAGTGCTCAGTTGGTGTATGGGTTGTTGTGAAACTTGGCTTATTCATCCATTGACCACCATTTCCCATAAATGGATCAAAGTTGACTCCGACTTGTTTCCCACGGTTGAAGACATACCAGGTACATTGTCCCCATGGATAGGTGCTAGCGATATATCCTGCGGTATCAATAGCTGTTGTCAGACTGTAACCTACCGGTATATCATTTGAAGTTACTCCTCCACCATCTCTAGTTTTTCCTGTAGTTTGTTCAGGAGCTTTTGGTGTTCCTCCGTGTTCATCTATATAGGCATCCAGTTTTTGCATGGTTTCTGCACGTCTTTTTCCGGATCCCGTAGTATCTGTAAAATAGACACCGCCATCGGTAGCTGGATTTAGAGTACCATTCGCAAATTTCTTAGCCTTGTCATCTTGGATTTTAAAGGTTTGGTTTTTATTCCCAATAATAGTTTGTTGGGTTAGTCCGACAACAGCAATCTCATCATTAAAGTTATTGGCATATTCTGGGTTGGAGTCATAGGCACCAAAACCAAACATATTAGCTCCAGGATTAGTGGCTACTCCAGCAGTTCCAAGGGAACTTTCATTCAGTGCGATCGCAACGATTCCACGGACATCAAGATTAGATTTAGCTTCCCATTCGAGGAGTTTCTTTCCATTAATTCGGGTCTTATCATAGGAGATTCCTAACGTATCTAAAAAGCCGTCTAATTGCTCTGCTGTAATACCGAAGCGATGAACCAGTAGGTTATGAGTATAAGGGTCTCCATCTGACCAGTGATCCGCATAAGTCACTCCATTTTGGGATTGGGGTGAGCCATTTGTTCCACCACCTCCGACAGCCCCCATAAGGATAATAATAATGAGGACTGGTAGAAAGAGAGGAATGAGACCAGCTAATAGAAACCATTTTAGTTTTTTCATCGAATCTCCTTTCTAGTTAATGTCTTATATAAGCAGTGAACAAAACAGTCCCAAAGCGCCATTTTGCATCTAGAACGACTGAATAGGACTTAGCCTGTAGGATGATTTGGTCCCGCTCTTGTTCTGAGACTGGAAATAAAAGAAGGAAATCGACTGAGCGTTTTCCTTCTTGGTAGGCTTGATAAAGAGTTTCTTCAAGAACTCTTGGAAAAGCAGTTCTTGAGCGTATTTTGGTATTCATATCATTCTCCTCTGAGTTGTTTTAAGCGTTCTGTTAATCGGTCTCTTCGTTCAATATTGGATCTCAATTTATCGTCTCGTGTCATAGTCTTTCTATAAGCACGAGTGAAAGCATTCGACCCTTGAGCTTTGTACATAGCTTGAGGATCTTTATATTCCTCTAATTTGCGCTCAATACTATTAATGCGGAGTTGTTTAAATGGAGAAATCCATTCTTCTTTAAGAGTTTGAAATTCCTCGTTTGAACTTGGTGTTGGCTCCGCTGTGATTGGGGATTCCATTGAAGGAGTTGGTATTTTTTCTTCAACTGGTTTAATCCCTTCTAGCGCTGGCTTTGTTTTCGGAATGTTTGGTCCAGGAGCATCCGGACTTTCTGAAGTTTCAAGCGTTTCTGTTGGGAGCACTTCATCGGGTTGGTGCTCTGATTCCTTATTAGTAAAGAAAGAACCAACATTTTGGAAGTGACTCTTGGCATTCATCATCATCCCAGCTCCAAAACCCGCACCTGCTAGGGCAAAGTTTCCAAGGTGTTGAGCAGATGAAAGACTTCTCGATGGTACTTGTGAAGCCACCTCTCTAGTCTTTGTGACTCCTTTTTCAACTTTGTTTCCAATGTCACTTGCCACCATTCGAGCTTTGGATCCAAGAATGAATTGGATCAACTCAGCTTTGTATTTCCATAGAAGGAAGTATACAAGTCCTTTTGATACAACTGAAATGAGTAGTTTAAAGACAAGACCGAAGATAATCAAAGATGGAAGTGTTTTAAGGATGCCATCAAAACCTGTAATGACAATGTTTTCTATCATTTTTTCAATGTAGAAGACCAAAAGAGTTAATAGACTCGTGATAGCTGGGAAAAGCAGCCCACCAAACATGACTTTCAGAACTCCAAAAATCAAATCTTGCATTCTTGGTATAAAGGACATTAGTAGCACAATTGGAAAGAGCAGGATCATCATCAGGACAAGTGTTTGAGCGATGACGTTTAACATCTGAATCAAAATAACCGGTATCGCTAATACGAAGGCTTCACAGATTTTGAAGATAACGTAAAACATACGAGTAAAGATGAAATCTGGCATAGCTGAAACCCAACGGTTCTTTTCACCATCATCATTGGCTCCATTTCCTAGTTCATCTAGATATTTATTGCGATCTTTCGATTTAACTGCTTTAAAGTTTCCATTCTTATCGCCTGTTCCTAATACCTTACTATCATCAAAAGTTTCTTGTTTCCCATCTTGGCTATTCTTATATTTTCCATTTTCTTGACCTGTATTGACAAAGACATATGCTTTATAAGAGGTTTCTGCAATATAGCTATCTGCCATGGAATCGCCAATTTTAATGGATTTATTATTGCCATACTCCACCTTGATATTCGTGATATTTTTGGTAACATCTTGAGAGACATGGTTGATGGTATCTAGTAGATACAGACCACCTGATGTTCCAGCGATTGTTCCAAAGTAACCAAAACCAAGGATGAGAACTAGAAAGACATGAAGGAGAGTTCTTGAAAAAGCTCCTTTCGAAAAGAAAAACTGGTAAAAGAGATAGAACGCTAGAATCAGAAGCAACATCGAAACGAGTGATTGTTTTGCGACTCCGCCAGAACTTGAACCGATGAATCCTTTCCAGATGTTCATTGCTCCATTAAAGACATAGTTCTTGTAGTTGGAGTAGAGATCAATCTTTTCGAGAATTCGAATCAGCAAAGAAAAGAATCCCACCACTGCGTTTAGAATGAAAAAGAAGAAGTTGACGAAAAGCTCATTAATCAGAACCCAAGCCCCGTTAAAGGAAGCGAACCCAGTAGGCTCCATATAGGACTTGAGAGAGAAGATATCGACTCCTCTTAGTTTGTCAAAAGCTTCTTGCATGGGTTCACCTCCTAACTAGCGTATTTATTTTCAAGGCTTGATGATACCGTAGCTTTCATAGGTTTTAGAAGCATATCAATATCTTCAAAGATGTTGTGTACGGAAATCATATTGAGATTGCCATAGACGTCATAGTATAGGCATTGACCAGAGATCATATTGTCAATCCATTCGAGATTGCTTTCAGTGACTTCGAGATTGACGTGTTTTAGAATATCTTCTCGTTCAGACTTTTCATAAAAAGCAAAAATAGTCCCAAATCCAGTTGTATCATCGTCATTTTCTGCATCATGTACAGATTGAGTAATCAGTGCCAAGGTATTATTTTTGGAGCGTCCAATCCGACGCATATTTTTGATAACGGCTTTTCCTTCTGCCGACTTCATAAGAATCCATGCTTCATCAAAGAACTCAATGGTATCTTCATTTTCATTTCGTTCTCCAAAGTGGGTACAGAAGGCACCCAGCGCAAACATGAGAGCGATAGAGTTGCGTTCATGATCTGAAATTTTTGTGGAATCGTCTTTTGGTAGTTTGAGGTTATTGACCTCTAGGATGGTCACTCGTGACTCGTAGTTAAGTCCTTGAGTGGTTCCATCTGAAAAGGCTAGTTCCAAGATAGAGTTCGTCACAATTGATGTCAGATAACGACCAACTGAAGCAATTTCAGAGGAAGTAGAGTCTCTCAGAACTTTTAGGACGTGTTTAAATCCGACCTTCTCACCAGCGACTCGTTTTTCTACAATCGCATTAATAGCTTCTGTGATAGCTGTTTTCTGGTCCATCGTGACATCATCTACAGCTTGTAGTAAAAACTCAAGCATGTTTTTTGCGACCTCTACAGCTTGTTCTTTATCTAGAACAACAATAGGATCTAAGACTCCGTGGTTTGATGGAAGTGAGCTATCTAGTGTCACAAAGTTAAAGTTCTCTATCTGTTTCTTGCGTTCAGGATAGAGACGTGCAAATTCAGGTGAGTTGATCACTTCTTGGTAGTGATTTCTAAGTTCACGTTTAGGGTCAATATAAAGTGTCTTGACATTCTGTAAAGCCACACTTAAGAAGATGATCTGGGCAAGGAAGGATTTTCCTTGACCTGTTGCCCCCGTAATAATGATGTGTGGGTTCTTGGTAATCTTTCCAGCGATATCTTCCTTATTTCCCACTGTCGCATTGTAGAGGACGATGTTCTTTGAGGAATCAATGGCTTTTGCAATATTGTCCCAACGGCCTGTCCAGTTATCTACTCGGCCGATATACCAACCGATACGGTTTCCAGAAGAGGTATTGGTGAAGGGCATGAGTTCTGAAAATCCACGAGCTGTGACCATATGTGTCCAGGTGCGAGTTTTCTTTTGGAGGTTTTCTCCATAGAGCAGCGCTTGAAATAGATAAGGTCCGTCTTGAGAGGCCTCACTGATTTCAACGCCCATATCATCAAAGTAGTTCAAAACCACTTGTCGTCTTTGACGGAGTTGGTTCACACTAGAAGCAGAGATAATCAGATAGGCTCCATATTCGATGATATCTTCCTTGTTTCCGACTTTCTTCATTAAGTCCTTTAGGGAGATGGAACCCATGATAATCTCGTCTTGTTGGACAGTATCTGTATTTTCTGCCTCTTCCATGATGTTTCTGTAACGTGTATTCGATCGTCCCATTCGACCCTTGATTTTACCTGTATCAATAAATTCTGCCTTGATTCGTAGCTCTACAGGAAAGTTCAAACGTTGGATAAATTCGCCTAGGTGAAAGCCGTTGAATTGAACAGGAAATTTACCAACCGGAAGAATCGTCACAAAGGAAGATCCATAAGGGCTTTCTAGCTTGAGGAAGCCACCTTTTAGAACTTTGATCAAGGTGTCTGTGATATTGAATTGAGCACGATTAGCTAGCACCTCTTTCTTGTAGTGAGGGATATAGCGGAGGTACTGCATCCGCTGGTAATAAAAGAGTTCTTCATTAGATAACCGTTTTGCCCGAAGGACGGAGAAGGCTTGGAAAATAGTGAATTCATCACTTTTATAGTCTTCATACCAAGTGGGACTTAATTCATATTCATAGCCAAGGCCCTTTGCGATTTTTTCTGAGAACTCATTAAAGCTCTCATAGGCCAAGTCTTTAACGGTAGCTCCGTGATTTTGTTTGCGTAAAGTCACTCCTACTACCCAGTCAAACTGATATGGAATTTCCATTTCATCTGTTAGGCGATCCACTGTGTAGAGAAGCAGTTCTTCTCCTAGTTCACGACTGTCATCTGCTAGAGCATCTGAAAAGTCCCGCATTTTCTCTTCTAAGAGATAGTCTTTAGGGATCAGAGATATTTCAAAGAACTTGTTTTTCTGGAGCTTCTTCATCATTTGAGCAACAGTGATTTTATGTTTGCCCTTTTTTTCATCATCCGTAATGGTGATGGGAGTATTTGGAATACGGTAATACGCAATGACTGTTTGATCTTTTTTGAGAGCTAGATTTTCATGTGTTTCCCTAATAGGATAAGTTAAAGTAATACTCATAGGTCCTCCTTTTCTATAGATTTGTTTTTTCAAAGACAATTTCTTCTACAGGCTCTATTCGATCTTCGTGGTAGATAGCTTTTTTGTTTAGCTTAAAATCCCAGAAGTAAATCAGGTAATCTCCGATAAAGACGTGCATCTTTTTACCGTGAGGCTCGTATTCAGTATAGAACTTGGCCAATTTGTAAGGGAGATACCAATAGAGCAAGAGAGAAATTGAGTGAGTGATTTTTGCGAGTGGCACAAAGATAAATCCTCCAAAGAGTAACATGGCCACAAAGACGATGATAAAGACAATGAAAAAGGACAACTGCATAGGTGTCGCAAAGTACCATAGTCGAGTGCCCTTTTTTGTCTTGATTTCTTGGATCCAATAAGGAGCATTTAGGCCCTTACTGTAATCATAAAGTCTTTCTTCATTCATACTTAAAGTCCTGATTCAATACCGAAGAGTCGTAGGAACCAGCCGACTGCTTTTAGGATATCTTGTCCTTTCGCAATTGAAACAATAACGGCATAGAAACCAACGACAGAGAAGAGTTGAAGCCAAGAACTGTTCCGCCAAGCCTTGATTGCCAAGAGCACGGCAATAGCTGTTAGGATCCAAATTCCATCACCCTGAAGGAAGGTTCGTAGATTGTTTGTATTCATAGAGTTCTCCTATTCTTTATCATTTGCATAATTCAGTGGAATGGTGTGTTCTAGTTTTGAGACATAGTAGGTCTTTTCTTTTTCTGATAGAGTAAAGGTGAAGTTTTCCGAGTGAGTGGTACCTCCAACTTCAAAGGTGGCTTGGACATAAGCGATTAAATCATCACCGTCCTGTTTGAGATAAGTGTAGTCGATCGTTTTGAAAGTGCTATTTGCGATGATATCCACATCCTTAGCAATCAGATTGAGGTTGTCTTGGTTAGTAGTATAGTTGGTGAAAAAGACCTTGAGGAACTTTTCAACCTTCTTACGCTGAGCATCTGAAAAGTGGTCATTAGCGGTTAGTTGAAGCTGATCGTCTTCACTAAAGTGTCCAGCTTGTGAGGATTCAATGGCAGAAAACCAAGGAAGGCCAGAAATATAATATTTCCCATCTTTTTCATCAAATGGAATATTGAAACCTGTCACGATTTCTTTTTCTTCCGTGTTATTGTCCCGACGGATGATTTCCTTGTATTTAATCTTATAGGTCGCAACCTTTCCTTCTACAGTCACTAACTGAGAATAGAGGAGTTCACTAGGATTTCGAACTTGACCTTGAGCTTTCACATCAGGAATGAAGTTGTAAAAGCTATTTAAGTATTCCACTTGAGCTTGTTGTTTATCCCCTTCTTGTGGAAGAGTGAAATAGGCATAGACGTAGTCATTCAAGTAGTACTGGAGTTTGTAGTCATATTTTCTACTAGACTCCATTGGCTGTGCCTTTTGTTTTTTAGTAGCCTCCACTTGAGCTTGTAGTGCTCCGACTTTATTTGATAGTGTGATAGCACGAAGAGATCCCAAGAGACCAACAAAAAGGAGGAAAGAAATTCCTCCTATGACTGCAATATTGACGGTCTTTTTATTGGTGACTTTTAGCTTTGGTGGGCCTCCTTTTTTCTCCACCTTTTTGAAGTGTGAGAGATATTCTTTTGCTTGAAGCAAATAGCGTTTGGCTTTATCCATAGATCCTCCTTTTAGAGACTAGAAAGTTCAATGAGCTTTGAACCTTTTGCATAGAGGCGCTTATTGGCTTTTTCGATCTCACCGTTAATGTAATAGTAGCCTCGCAACTCAGTTTGGAGTTGTTCGATCAAGTCAGGTTTTAGGCCTTTGGCTTCTTCTTTTTTTAGGAGACTATTTAATTCTCCAGCCTTGGTCCAAGCCTCTCTGTGATCTTTCTTTTTAAGTAATTCTCCCAGTTCATTCGTGACTTGAGAGACTTTCTTTTCAAAAATAGTTTTAGTAGCCATTTCAATTTCCTTTCTAAATGTTTCTTGATTGTCTTTGATGGTCTTTTGGATATAAGTAATGAGTGAGGGGCGCATTTTTTTATTTACACTCAATACTTGACCATCTAAGGTAAAACAGGCATGTTCATAGTCATAAAAACCTTTCGCATCCGGTAGCTTCTCGGTAGATCTTCCAGCACATTCATAGTAGAAGTTCTTGCCTTTTCGTAAGAGAATGTACATATGCCAGAATTCTTGTTCTGGAAGAAGCAGAAAGTCTGCTTGATAAATCTTCTTCAGCATCTCAAGAAGCCTCAAGCAAATCATCGTATCCTAGAGCTTGGTAGATAAAATCTGAATCAAACCAGAGCCAGTCATTGATTTGTCCTTCTGTTGGCGTATCACCAGAGAAGATATCTTCACAAATGACGGTTAGAGTATCCACTCCACCACGTTCACGGACGGTGTTCAAGGTGGTTAGTCCACCAGACCAAGCTTTAAAGTTTTCTAGTGAATTGATTTGAACTTTGTATTCCATATAGCTTTTCCTTTCTAGTGTTCATAGTGTTTATTAGCTTTGAGAAGTCGTAACATGGCTTTCCCTCTATCTGTTATTTCTCCACTGTTTTGAATCATCTTCATGTATTCTGTTTGCAGGATTTTATCTGCTTCAGTGACTAGTGCAAGGGAGTTAGCAACTTGATAGGTCAGCCAGCGAATCGTTCTCTCAATACTATAAGGTTGTGGGTTGGTTGAGAGTTTCAAGGGTTCGACTCCTCCAAAGAGTTTTTGCCATTTTTCATCGGGTTTATAGGCTCCAAATCGAGTGAGACCATCATAGACTTGAATTTCTTTATTGACGATACCTCGTGCAATTTCTCCGAGGTCTACACCATTAATGTATTCCTCCACAATGCCTTGAGCTTTCTGATCTGAAAACCGCAATTCATAGCGATTCCAGATACCAAAAATCTCCAAGGATTCATCCAAGGAGATATTTTCCATTCGAGCTATTTCATAGCGCTTTTCATAAAAGTTGAAGTAGAGTTGACTTTGACGGCTCCCAAAGTAAATGGACAAGCCATGATTCGCTTCCATGTCTTCATTATCTGTAAATGATCCACCACCCGTGATATTCCATTTCTTGATCGTGTCTAGGACAATCTCTTTGGAATAGAGTTTATCAATCAATTTGGGAATTTGAATTTGTTCATCCTCGTGACCGTAACCCTTATAGAGTTCATCCAGAGCAATATCGAGCCGTTTCACCCGAACATCCTCATAGGAATAAAGAATGTTTTGAAGAAAGATCTGCCAAGTGATTCCTTTGTCTTCTAGAAGCAATTCCAACTCACGGCATCCTTGACCAGATAGCTGAAGACAAGTTTGGTAGTCATTGGTCACAGACTTATCAAAGAAATCAAAAATCCAGATGTTTCCTCGTTGCCATAAGTGGGTATAGTTCATAAGACGGGTTTCTTGGTCTGTAAATTCACTTAGGTGACAGTGAAGGAAGTTTTCACAGAAAGCGTCTAAATCCTTTAATCTCGGAAAGGTCAATCGTAGATAGTCGATCTGAGCCCGAAGACTGTTTTTATCGCAGTCTTGATAGTAACCGAGTCTTTCTTTTAGTTCTCTAAACTTATCAATCGTCAGTCCTCTTTCGCCTGTTTCATAAGAGCGATAGGTTCTTGTAGGGAGATCAACAGCTTGTGCAAATGCTTTTTGACTAAGTCCTGTTTGTTTTCTGAAATTCTTAATATGAAAAGGACTAATTTTGTCCATTCATCGCAACACCTCTTTCTAACAAAGTGACACACTTTTTTGACGAAAGTGACACACTTCATAAAAATTGAAAACCCAACTCCCATAAGGAATGAGGAGGGGTGGACTTGGCGTTTTTGCCAAATGTAACCCCCCTATTAGAAAACGGGGGTTGAAGTTTCATCATGGCCTAGAGACTTCGGGCTACGGTCTGCGCCTGACCTGCGGTCAGGCTTGCCCTTGCCCTTGTCCTAGCCCATGATGAACAATCGTCGCTTCAACTGCTTTTGGATAAGACCTGCGTCCTCCCTCTTCAAATTGAGCGAGGATTTCAAGAAGAAGTTTTTCTTGAAAAGGATCCACTAGAATAGCGGATACAGTCCGTTCAAAGATGATCCCTTGTTCTGTTAAGAGATAGATAATCTTGCGTAAGGTTGGCATTTTAAGATTTTGTTCGTCCGCAAATTCCTTGAGTGGTCTCTTGTTTGATTTGTTTTCTATAGCCTCCTCTTCCTCTATAGGATCAATTGTTTTAACCGTTGGTTTATATTCTTCAAATACTGAGAATTCTTCTCCTTCAAACTCGGTGATGGGAATTTTAGAGTAGGCATCATAGAAGGAAAAACCTTGATCAAGCGGTACATAAGGAGAGAAAAACTCACCAGCCAGCTCACCGTTGTTTGCGATATAGCCCCGTCCTTTGACCTTGACTCCATTAATTTCATCTAGCTTTTTGAACTCTTTGGTTTTATTAGCATCTCCAAACATCATGTCATATCCTGTTGATTCTAAATGACCGACGGAGAGACGCTTCATAAAGTTATCCCGAAGAGCCGTTTTAATAAATTCACCATCAGGCCGTTGCATAGCAAAGATGATAAAGACTCCAGCTTGACGGCCTTCTAGAACTAACTGGGAGAGGTATTCCATTAGTTCTGACTGTTGGCTATAGTCACGATCGATCTTTGCCATAAGAGCTGCCCACTCGTCCACAAGAATGAATTTTGGTTTCATGTCATAATGAGTAAAATTCTTTCCAGCTTGGAATTTTGGCGAAGTAGACATTAATTCATAGCGTTTTTCCATAAACTCTACATTCTCTTTAAAACAGTTAATGATATCTTCCTTACTAGTGTAAACCCGACCATGAAAGACTGGAATTTTCTTTAATCCAGCCAGGTCCGAATTCTTTGGATCACAGATATCAACAAAGCCGATTTTAGCTAGTGCATAGATAATCGTCATGAGAACAACGGTTTTACCTCCACCTGTTCCACCGCCAATGAGAAGATGAGGTTCTTCAATATAATCCCAAGATACATCTTTCATAAGCTGGAGTTTTGAGCCTTTGACTTTGACTTCATCAATTGTGATTCGGCTATCAATTCGGTTAATAGCAATTTCATATTTGATAAAGCGATTATCAAAGGTTTTATTGCGAAAATCTCCGTTAAACATGACTTCAAGCGTGGCTCCAAGGTTGAGAAAGCGATCTTGAAATTTATTCCCTTCTAGAATGAAGCTCACTTCAATCTTGTAGCGAGACTGTTTGACATACACTTGAGGCAAGGTGATTTTTTCAATGATCTTGTTCTCACGCTTGACCTTTTTAACCAAATAGAGGTTATTCTCTAGCAAAAAACGAGAGAGAATTCGAAGGCTGTTTAGCTTTTGAAAGAAGAGCACTTTCCTATAGCAAACTCGATTGATAAACCAAGATAAGATCAAAGAAAAGATAAATCCAGCTCCTAGAAAATACCCTTGAGGCAAGGGATGAACTTTTAATTCTTCAATATGTAAGTAGCTGTAGTAACTAATAGACAATAAAAAAGGAAACCACCAGATAAACCATGTGATTCCCTTTAGTTTACGATGAAAAGCGTGAACTCTTTTCCCTCGATAGGTAAAGAGTTTCATGATGTATCACCTCCTAGTTTTCCTTCTTATTTTCTACTGGTTTGTTTTCTTTAGTTGGTGTACCTCCAGCTTTTTTCTTGATCTTAGAAGCAAAGAGCTTATAGATATCATTGCGATTGACATGGGTATGCGTGATAACAATATCTTCTAGTTCAACCTCTTCTCGGTATTTAATGCCTAGGTCTTCAATTTCAGACTCTGACATATCTGCGATAGTGAAAAAGAGGGTTTCATGCTGAACAGAAGAGTGAATCCCTACGACAATTCCACGGATCTCACCTGTATTGACTTGGACAAATGATCCATCAGGATTACGTTGTGAGCGATCCACTTCAAAGATGATATCAGGACCTTCAATGCCTCGGAAAGACAGTTTTCCAAGTACTGCTGGGACATCTAGTCCATCTGTAATGACACGATACGTCTTGTCAGCAATTTGTAGTTTTTCTCCGTAGTTTAATCCAATTTTAGCCATGTGATTTTCTCCTTTTATTTCTTATTTTTTGATTACCAATTTTTCCGCAAAGACATTGAGATAAGGTGCAACAGTATTGCCATTTAAAGCAGTGTCTGGGAAAAAGATTGGGTTAACAGTTTCTACTAGAGCATCTTCTGGGAAAACTGTTGTAGAGGCTGGTGTAATGACATGAAAGGCACCGTGCTCTGCGCTGTTTAGAATGTGACGTTGGTATTTGCCTTCTTTTCTAAAAATAAATTTAGGAGCATCTCCTAAACGTTCGTAGTAAGCAGGGCCAATAAATTCTGGTTTCATTTTAAGTGTTTCTGAGATCATAAGATTTTCCTTTCTGAGTGTAAAATAAAAAGAGTTAAGCTAGTTGCTTCACTCTTGAGTAATAGTGGGTAAATAATTTGCGTTTAAACATGCGACTATAAAGATCAATATCACCATGAGCATAGCCATTCCTACGAGCATCTTGAACTAGATGATCTAGATCTACTTGAGCCTGAGCATAAAGTTTGGCCTGTAGTTTATCAGATTCACTAAACATACCATAGGTAAATTCATAGTTATCATAGAGTCGTTTACATTGTAGTGCGAAAAAAGTTTGTCATATCATTCTCCTTTATTGTAATAAGTAAAAAAGCTACTAAGTGAAAAAAGGAAAGAACTTAGTAGCTTGAGAGTAGGTCTATCGAAAGATAGACAGCAGTAAAGAAAAGTTATTTGGTTGGAAAGATCCCTCTTTCCACGGTGGCAACGTTTAGCAAGGTGCTTTGCGTCAATTACCATCGCTTTCCCAGCCAATCTCTTTAGGTAGTCATCATCATACCCAAGAGATTCTCTTACGCCCTTTGGCGAAGCCAGTTCACTTTACTATTCGGAAAAGTGCGAAAGTCCGAAATGCGTGGAAGCCCACAAGAATTGATTCTTGTTTTTCTATCTTCACTTCAACCATAAAACGGACTTGACTTTTCTTATCAAAACATTTACAATAAAGGTACGAAGTTTATGTGTTGTTCTGATGATCAGTCCTCTGGTTGTCAGACGCACTTTTTATTTAATTGTCAATGATCTAAACCTTCTAAAATAAGGTTATTATTTTTAGAAGATATATACTCTTTCGAATATATTTATATTATATACTCGATTGAGTATATTGTCAAGAGATTATTGCAAAATATTTTAAAATTTTTTGAGGAATTAAAAATGGGATTTCCAGAACGATTAAAAGAACTCCGTTTGAAAAAAGGATTGACACAAAAGGAAATTGCGGAAGAATTTGGTATCAAGCAACCTAATTATCAGCAATGGGAAAGTGGAAAAAGAAAACCATCGTCTAAAACTTTAGAGAAATTTGCGAATTTCTTTGGAGTTACGATGGACTACCTTGCGGGAAATGATGAAGAATTAGATAATGTAGAACTGCTTTTTCGTATGAATTCAAAAGGTTTAACTGATGAAGAAAAGGAGATCTTCAAGAAAGAGTTAATCGAATTTATGGAAGAACGGAAAAAAGCTTTTAGTAGAAAGAAATAAAAACAAACATCGTTTTTGATGTTTGTCATCATTCTGAGCTTCTGAAATCTAACATTTCAGAAGCTTTTTTCTTGTCATAAAATGGCTGCAACTATTATTATTCAATACTTATTATCTCTATTTGTTAAAATAATTAATGATTAAGTAGTGGTCCGCTAAGATGAAATTCAAAATTTGTAACATCAACTAAACCAATAACTTTGTCACTTTGATATAATTCCATCAAAAATTGTGCCATCTCTTCACTTGTGTGATATTTAGCAAAATGCTCATCATAATCATATTCTTTAGAATCTGTAGCAACTTGACCGAATTCCGTTTTTGTGGCAGCTGGAGCTAAAACCTTAGCTTTTAATTGATGTTGATTTGCCTCTAGTTCCAATGCCAAGCCTTCTGTAAAAGCACTGACATAAAATTTACTTGCACAGTATGTAACTGCATTTGGAACCATCATGTATCCGCCTCTAGATGATAAGTTAATCAATTGAGCGCCTTTACAATCTTTATAATCTCTCACATATAGAGTTGATAGAATTGTTAAAGCTTCAATGTTTAGATGGATTAATGTTATTATCTTTTCTAAATCTTGAGATTCAACCTTATCATAATTTCCAAAACCAGCATTATTTATTAGAGTAGTAATGTGATATTTTTTCAAGCTTTCATAAAGAGCAAAAACATTACTGGACTTCGATAAATCAACAACTTTAATAACAACATCTAAATCCGGATAATGGTTCAAAATCTCTTGCTTCAATTTTTCTAGTCGTTCTTGACGCCGAGCAATTAAAATAAGATTCGTTCCTAATTTTGCAAATTGTCTTGCTGTCTCCGCTCCTATACCAGCACTGGCTCCAGTAATACAAGTATAATTCTTCGTTTGTTCCATACTATTTTCTCCTTTACAGATTGCTATTTGCATTTTTTATAAGAGTCGCTGCTCCCATCAAGGTTCTTGACAGCCTTATCACTAAGCCCCTCTGGAGCTCTCTATTCCTTCAAACCAATTTTTCGTCTATATGGTATTACCTCCTCTCCTAGCTTTATATCAAATTCCTTTGATGCTATGTATTTTACATAGTAAAGTGCACTTTATGTCAAGAGAAAACTGAAAATTTTTTGATTTTTTAAAAATTATGCTAAAATAATAAAAAAAAGGGGGGGAAATATTATGGCTCACTATTCTATTGGAGAATTTGCTAAAAAAACTGGACTTTCTATTTCCACACTTCGATACTATGAGCAAGAAAAATTGATTTACTCACATAGAGAAGAAAATAATCGTAGATACTATGATGACTCTGATATAGCGTGGGCTCAATTCATTATTAGATTAAAAAAGACGGGAATGTCTATTAAAAATATGCAAGAATACGCCGACCTAAGATATAAAGGAGACTCCACAATTCCTCAACGACTTAGACTACTATTTTTTCAACTTGATGAACTTCATAAGCAACAAACTGAAATTAACCAACATATTGATTTTCTTGAAAAGAAAATTAAAACTTATTTAGGTATTAATCCTAATTAGCACCATTATTATTTTCTTTATCCAAAAAAGAGATTGAAGAAAGTTACCCAAAATGGACTTTTTCTTAACTCTGAAAAGTGGACAATCGTCTACTTTTTTTATATAATTAACTCAACCAAATCGGTTTAGTTTTGTAATTTGTACTTAAAGGAGGTATCATTCTTTGGATGAATTGTATACAAGAATAAGTAAGGCTACAAAGCATGTGTTATACCAGTACATGAAAGATAATGATATTTCATTACTAAATTATAATTTCAATTACTTTTTTCAACATTGTATTCAGAAATATCAGATTCAAGTGATTAGTCACCACTTCTCGAATCACAAGATTGAGGGATTAACTGTTATAGATGAATTAGGTATTAGTTTTTCTTATGAGAAGGATAATCCTATTGTTAAGCAAAATTTTACTATGTGTCATGAGCTTGGACATTTTATATTAGAGCATGAAGGTAATTATTTTGCAGAATCTATTGATAATCAGGAAAATATACTAGAACGTGAAGCGAATATATTTTCAGCTGTAGTATTAATGCCTGACATTGTTTTGTTATCTAAAATTTATTATAGTTGTGACACCTTTCAACACATTCAAAATAGTCTGGATGTTTCAAAGCAGGCATTGTTCTTTCGCCTTTTAGATCTTCTTAGAGAGTATTATCCTGAACAAGAAAGTACCCTTAAGCAGGCTATCGATGCTTATATCGATGGACAAAATGCCACATTACTCCTTTTGTTTCACGGTATCAAAGAACAGATTATAAAGGAGTTTAACAACTACCAGACTTCTCTAATAAAGAAAATTGAACAATCTGTGAACAAAAGAGGCTTCGTTACTAGTCAAGAGTATCCTGAACTTTTAAATCAAAAGAATTGGAAAACCATAAAGGATTGTCATGACAATCTAAGAGTATGGCTCATTTATGATAGAGGGAAATCAATAGCTTATGTTTGGGATAAAAATAAGCTAACAGAAAAAGAGGCAAAACAAAAAGCTGAATTGAAACTACTGTTAATGTGAGGTAAGTGATGTATCAACCAGAAAAACTAAAAACTCGTAGAAAAGAATTGAAATTAACACAAAAGGATATTGCAGATCAATTGGGTATTAGTTATCAAGCTTATTCCGCATGGGAGCGTGGAGTAAAACAACCATCTAAAGAAAAAGTAAAGCAGTTAGAGCAGATTCTAGATGTCCCAATAGGTTATTTTACAGAGCTTGAATTCGTTCGGCTATATAATGCACTATCAGATGAAGGAAAAGATCAAGCACTTAGCTATATCAAAAAAATAGTTCAGAAAGAACAATGTAAGAATGTTATTTCAATAGCAGAGAAACTATACGAATACCACGTTTACGAAAAAATGTCGGCTGGTATCGGTTCATCAGTTTATAATGATCAGGACTATGATACTGTTTATTTTGATGAAGAACTAGCTCATGACTTTGCTTCATGGGTATCTGGAGACTCGATGGAGCCCAAATATAAAAATGGTTCTGTTGCTCTCATTCGTGAAACAGGATTTGATTATGATGGTGCAGTTTATGCCGTAGTCTGCAATAGCCAGACCTATATTAAACGAGTTTATCGTGAGGAACATGGATTAAGATTAGTTTCTATCAATCCAAAATATCAAGATATTTTTCTTTCATATGATGAAGATCCACGAATTGTGGGGATTGTCGTTGGAAACTTTAGGCCAACAGTTGATTAAAATATTTAATTTACAAATAATTACTAAATGTGGCTCATAAGAATCCTCAAGAAATTGAATAAAAATAGTTAGAATAGTATGAAATCAATAATACATACTATTCTAACTATGGTAGTGTAAAATAAGTTGTGTAAACACAAAATTATTGACAGTATCTAAAGAATTAAAGTTATGTAAACTCTAGTTTCCCAGAGGTACGTGACCGTCTTTCCATATATTTTAAAAGAATATATGCTACTAGAATGAAAGAAAAACCTAAGGTTAACTCTTCATAAATTAGTTTATTATATTCTGAAAGACTATTCCCTTCAATTAAACCTTGAGCAATCTGAATAGACCTTGTCAAAGGTAATATTTTAGAAAACCACTGGAAAATATAAGGCAATTTACTAACTGGAAAATTAGCTCCAGTAAAAATCAACAACAATCGACTGACTAAATTCAATATAAGATTTGTTTCACTTGTTATTAAAATAAAGCATGAAAAAATATATCCAAAACTCATTGCAACGAAAGAAGATAGGAAAAGAACACCAATAAACGATGAAATCAATTCTAAATTCCAATTAATTCCCAAGATCAAACTCACTAATACCACGCCTATAGTTACAGAAATCATACTAGTAACCATTGTGCTAATTGCACTAGAAAATAGGATCGAGCTTAACTTTGTTTTTGAAGCAATTAGAAAACTCAATGTTCCATTATTTTTTTCATCCATCAGTTGTGTGCCTACACCAAACAAAGCTCCAAAAGATGCTATTAGTATCGCATTTCCAATCATCCATTTTTGAATATAATCAGTTCCGTAAATATATCCAGCAACCAAGGAGAAAAGCAATGTTTGTGAAACTGGGGGAATTAGATCGAACATCATATAAGTTTTCCAATCCGACATCACTGAGGATTGTTTATAAGAAAAGATGATCCTTCTGAAAAATCTAAAAATGCTTTCCATTTAATATACCTCCAAAGTTGCGTCAATTCTACTTTTTTTCTCTATACTAATAAATGCAAAGTAAGCAATTATAAAATTAAATACGGTAAGTAAGGAGAGAATTGATATAACAATAAATATCTCCTTTGAATTCCCACCGTATACAGCAAGTTTAAAGCCCTCCATTACCCATGTTGGAGATAAAATATATGAAATCCACTTTATATATTGGTTTATAAAATCTAAAGGGAATACCATCCCTGTTATTAAAAGTAACGGATACTCTATTAAGTTCATTAACAAACGTGCACTTCTTGATAAGGTAAATACTGAACACATTAGCATTCCTATACTAACGAAGGTCAATATTGCTAAGACAATCACAATTACTAATAAGCTATAAATCTTAACAGCCATTATGCGACCAAATAATATCATTACAAAAAATACATTCAACAAAAATGCTATTACTCCCCAAAGACTGTTACCAAGTAATTTACCCAAAATAATCTTTTTAAAACCTGACGGTGACGTGAATAAAATAGGTAACGTTCCTAAATACTTTTCTCTGTTTATATCTGCAGCTGATGAAAAACAAATAATGGTCCAAAATGAAGATAGAGAGGTTCCCAAAATAGCATATAAAGTAAATTCTTGATTGGATTTATTACTATACATTAGACCTAAGAGGACAGCGTTACACAGAGGATTTAAAAATAGACAATAGCGAAACATACTTCTAGCAATTGCTTGCTTCATGTGTACAATAGCACTAGCAAAAATAACTTTCATACTTACGACTACCTCACTAAATGTAAATAAATATCTTCCAGAGTTACATCTATCTCTTTTTGTTCTTTTACTTTATCTTGAAGAATTTTTGTTCTCTCTTCATCCGAAATTAATGATGCAATTTCTGGTAATGTGCCACAGGTTACAATTTCTCCATGATTAATAATTGCAATTCTATCACAAAGTTCCTCAGCTTCAGCCATATAATGGGTTGTTAAAAGAATAGTTTTTCCTTTTTTAGCCAACTCTTTTATTATATTTCTCAATTCAAGAGCTCCAACTGGATCGAGACCAATGCTTGGCTCATCCAAAAAAATTATCTCTGGATCATTTAATAATGCGCGAGCGATTTGAAGCCTTTGTTTCATACCTTTAGAAAAAGTTTCAACTCTGCGTTTTCCTACATTGCCTAAACCTACTAATTCAAGAAGTTCAGGAACTAATTCCAATTGTTTTTTTCGAGAAATCTTATATAAATCTGCGAAATAAAACAAATTATCCTCGGCAGAAAGTCTAAAATATAAACTTCTTTCTCCTCCAAAAATGAAATTTATTCTCTCGCGAATTTTTTGCTCATCTTTATAGATATCAAATCCAGATATTTCTACTTCACCTGATGTAGGAAGAAGCATTGTTGAAAGGATTTTTATTGTAGTTGACTTGCCTGCACCATTCGGACCAAGTAATCCAAAAATCTCTCCTCTCTGTATTGAAAATGAAATACCTTTTAATGCTTCGAAAGCCTCCCCCGTATCTCGAATAGAAAAAGTTCTTTTTAAATTTTTTACGCTAATTACCATTTTAGACTTCCTTTCAGTTTTCATTTATTGTACAATAAATGAAACTAAGTAAACTTTTTGTTGGGAAAACGGGAAAAATATGAAATCAAAACTTGGCATTACACTTAGAAAAGTTCGTAAAGGGAAACAAATGAGTATTTGCTCTCTAGCAGATGAGTATCTATCTAAATCACAAATATCTCGTTTTGAACGAGGGGAATCAGAAATATCCTGCGCTCGACTTATCAATATATTAAATAAATTACACATTACATTGGACGAATTTCTTATTTTACATGACAAAGACTACCCCCAAACTGAGTCATTTGCAAACTTGGTACACTATATCCGTAAACAATATTCTGTACAAAACTTTGACAAGATAAAAACTTTACTTTCAAATTCCTCAAATTACACTTTAAATCATTTTGAAAGAACGATGGTAAAATCCATTCTACACACCGTGGATTCCAATATTTTTCCAACTGATGAAGAATTACTTCAACTGACAGATTATCTTTTTAAGGTTGAGAAATGGGGTTACTATGAAATCATATTATTAGCTAACTGTGTGCGAACAATTAACTACAAATCTTGCTACTTACTAACAAAGGAAATGTTAAACAATCACATCTTTTCTTCTTTAAATAAAACAAATAAACGAATTGTTTCTCAACTTGCCATAAATTGTTTCATTCTTAGTATCGATAAAGAAGAATTTTCAAATTGCTCCTATTTAATTGATAAGATAAAGGAGTTGCTAGATAACGAATTAAACTTTTATGAACAGACAGTTTTCCTCTATGCAACTGGTTACTATGAATTTAAGCTTCAATCAAGTACTGGAATCGAAAAAATGAAACAGGCTATAAAAGTTCTAGATATTTTAGGTGAAGACAAGTTAAAACTACACTATACTGACCATTTTAATAAATTGGTAAACAGAGAATAAGTGAAACTATAATCGATCTTTTAACGTTTTATTAATCAGAAAGGCTCAATAAAATAGCGATTCAACTATATTTTACTGATACTTCCACTATCAGACTAACTACTTGATAGGACTATTTTTTATTCTAGATAGATATCTCCTTGGACATTGTAATATATGTGTTTATGTGTATCGAGAATCTTCACAAATGTTTCTAACCTTCGAGCTAGTTCCTCATACTCATCAAGATAACATCCTAGCTCCTCTTGCAATACTCTTATTTCTTCAGTCACTTGTTCTAGTGTAATGGATTCTGTTAAACTCCGTTTTGAAAAGTCATACTTTGCTAATTTTCGACTGCAATGATATCAAGACCTAAAGAATCTTAAATTAAGTCTTTCTTTCATATGATGAAAATCCGCGAATAGTAAGAATTATTGTTGGTAATTTTGTACCAATAAAACTCTAACAACATTTTATTTACGTTTATTTTCTATTTCTGATGATTATGTAATAGAGGAATGTAGATATCATTTACATGGAAACTCTATACGCCAACCCCTTAAATATTTAGATAAATTACAAATATTACAGAAATATTTCAAAAAACACTTGACAATATGTAATTTCGTAATATAATAGTGTGTATCAAATGAAGTGAGGTATCATGATGATGAAAAAATGGACAAGTTTAGCACTTCTAGGATTAGCTTCTGCAAGCCTACTCGTAGCTTGTGGTTCAAAAAAAGAGGAGAGCAAATCCTCTGCCAAAGAAGCACAAACAACGGTGAAGTCTAGTCAGAAAAAAGCAAAAGCATCTTCTGGAAAGAAAGAGACAAAAACTGCTGAAGCTAGTGCCGCTTCTAGTGCAACAACTACTGCACCAACACAAGCGCAAGCTCAAACACCAACGCAACCAAGTCAAGGTAACAGTGCTAATCAAGCTGGAACCACAACTTCTAAATCTGATCCGAAAACAGGTTATGGCGGTTGGGAAGCCACTTCTGGTACTTTGGAGTTGTTAAAAGATACCCCTGTCTATGCTTCACCTGATAAAAGCAGCGGTGTTGCTTATGTACAACCTCAAGCAAACATTGAGTGGGACAATTACATGTACGAAAACGGTGAGTGGTGGTACAGCTTTGTTCAAAAAAATCGTGACCAAGAAGTTCGATATTACATTGCTTATTCAGATGTAGGCTATTGATAGAAAAAGAGAGGGCCATTACACACCAATTTTATTTGTAACAGGGCTTAATGAAGATTTTGATTATAGCAAATACACTGATTTCCGTGTTTCCCTTACAAAATAAAAACATATTCAATGCTCTTAAAATTAACAACACCCCAAAAGTTAGATTTTCCATCTATCTTTCAGGGTGTTTTTTATATCCTAATTAAGTATGAAATTAAAACTTCATAGCTCTGTTTCTACTTATATTGTTGAAGTGCTTTATTATATGCTTCACTACTTTTTTGGTAATATTCATGTTCTATTCCTGATATATCGACTGTAATGGTACCATCCTTAACTTTATATTTAGTGGCACCTTCTCCTGATAAATGGAAGGTGTTATTTTCTTGATCAATTATAAAGCTATATATTTTTTAATCTAGTTCAAAAGAAAGTTGTTCTTTATTTAACATCTTAGACCTTCTTTCTATAAAAACTAGGTCAAGCATACCAGATAAAGCTTGGAGCTTTTATCACAAGAAAAAGACTCCGAAGAGTCTTCGCATTACTTATGCAATTCTTTATTACTCAATGTATGAAAAATCCCCCACAGAAGAATATTTACAATGATAAACAGCAATATTTCCACTAAATTAAAGTCTATCAAATTCCGTGACCGCATTGCCACCATAGCTTGGGAGTAGGGATAGATTAAAGATAATTTATCAGATACAAAAATCATCATAAATCCTACGAAAGTACCAATAGAACCAATTCCCACAGATTTACTAAATACACGAGTTTTAGCTGTCACAAAAAACTGTACTGCCATCATACTAATTGTTCCAAAAATCCCCAATAAATCCCACTTAAGGTAGGTGAACAAATTAGAAATTTCTAAATGAATTAGGTGAGCACTGACATAAAAAATACCAAACAAGAACAACTGTAAAACAGCAATAAACAAGATAATTACTATTTCTTTTGCCAACAATAATTTCCCAAGACTGACATTATTAGCTCTGAGAAATTCAATATTTTTCCTATCAAACTCTTTTCCTAACATCATGGCTACATAAATGCTGACCAAAATCGGAAAGAAAAGCTGGCTATAATAGAAGGTCAATTGTCCCCATAAAACAGGCACTTTTTCACTTTCTGCAACCATAGAATAAGCTGCACCTAAGTAAATACCAAGACCAATCAGGCTACAAAAAGCTAAGAAGAAAATACCAATCATCAACATGGAAAATTTTTGGGTTTTCCGCCATTCTACTGATAGATAAGACATCATAGCTTGCCTCCTTTCTTTTCAACTAGATAGAGAGATAAGAAGAGATAGATTAGGGCTATTGGCAAATATGTAAAGAGTTTAAATCCTAGGTTTGTCGCCAAAACATAACTCACTTGACTGGCGACTTTCTGGTAATCCACCAGAGACAGATATGCTATACCACCAAATGGGAAAATCAGCTGTAGAAAAGCTGTTGCATGACCAAATCCAACTCCAAGAAATCCTCCGAAAATCCCTAATGCCATTATCAATGCCTGCTTTTTCAGTAAAAACTGCAAAGTCAAAAACAGACAGGTTAAGACAAAAGATGCTAGCAAGAAAATGACGATTTGCCAGAGGATTAGGCTAACAGGCATTTCTAGACCAGAAAAGTTTGCAATCAACTGGACTACTACTCCCTCCAAAATAGCGAGAAAGGTCAAAACGAACATAGTCAGGCCAAGCTTACTCAGAAAGATATGCAGTGCATTTTCACCATTTGCCAAAAGTAGTTTGAAAGTGTTGCCCTCCTTTTCGTTCTTGACAATCCGGGATACAAAGAGAGCAATCACGATAGGGAGAATCAAGCCATTTACTTCTTTTATCATATAGAAAATTAGGTTAATCTGGTGCATGTTTGGATTACTTAGGTAACGTGTAGCGGCTGCAATTGCCCAAGCAAATCCGACTCCCATAACTAGTATGCTAATGAAGAAGGATTTGGTTCGTTTTGCCTTGAGCAATTCAATAGACAAATTATTCAACATAAGACTCACTCCTTGGTTAAGTTAAGGAAGATAGATTCCAAGGTTTCTTGTTCTTGCTTCACTTCATAAATTGGAACTTTCTCGACTATTAAATCTCGCAACAAACTAGAAATCTGCTGATCGGCAAGGTTAGTCAGCTTGAGTTTATCCTCTTGTATCTCTAACATCTTGCACGGATAACCAAATAACACTTGGCTAATGACTTCACGTCGATCTCTAAAATCCCCACGCACTTCCAGCCATTTATTGGACTGAATTTTACGAATTTCTCCCTCGTAAACCAGTTGACCATGATTGATAATCCCCACACGGTCAGCGATATGCTCTACTTCAGAAAGGATATGGGTAGAGATGAAGACAGTAATGCCCTGTTCTTTTGCCAACTTGATAATCAGTTCCCGAATTTCATGAATCCCTGCTGGGTCTAGCCCGTTTGTTGGCTCATCCAGTATCAACAAACGTGGTTTCTTGACTAAGGCAAAGGCTAAAGCCAAACGCTGTTTCATACCCAAGGAATAATCTTTAACCAATTTTTTCTTGTTTTTAGGTTGATCTAACCCCACAATTTTCAAGGTTTCCTGAATATTTTTCTTATCAAATCCAAGGATTTTTTGGAAGACCAAGAGATTTTCATAGCCTGTCAAATTAGGATAATAAGACGGTTCTTCAATCATAGAGCCAATCTGATTAAGATACTGCTTGTCCGTACCTATGGGTTGACCGAACACTTCAATCTCCCCAGCTGTACGAGAAATCAAAGACAAAATCATCTTCATGGTGGTTGTTTTCCCAGCTCCATTTGGACCTAGAAAACCATAAATCTCACCTTGTTGAACTGATAAGGAACTAAGGTTAACTACCTGAGTGTCCTTAAATCCCTTTTGTAAGTTTTTTATCTGTAAAACATTACTAATCATTATGAACTTCCTCCTCAACGAGATTCATTTGTTGTTTAGCCATTTGGAAATACCTCACTGATTAAAATTTATTTGAGAAGTATCTCTATCTAGGTTATGTCTTTATTATAGACATGCTAGATTAATTTTAAACTAAGCTAACCTTAATTTTACATTAATATTAAAGTGTTTTACCTTTTTTCACTCTTTTAAATGGTATAATATAGATAAGTGAGGTAAGATTATGAATTTCGAACAACAACTCCTGAATAAGCACATCCTTATCATTGATGACGATAAAATTTTAAACTCTTCCATAAGAGATATTCTCACTGCCTACGGATTTTCCAATCTAACATCAGCCTATGATATAGAATCTAGTTTGGACATGATTGAAACAGAGCAGTTCGACCTTTTCCTTTTGGACATTATGCTCCCCGATGGTGATGGCTACACATTAGCAAAACATATCCGAAAAAAAGGCGATACACCTATCCTCTTTCTGACTGCCAAAAATAATCCTGAAGATGAGGTAGCTGGTTTCAATGCTGGTGGTGATGATTATGTCATGAAACCCTTCATTCCAAAAAATCTTATCTATCGGATTATGGCTCTGCTCCGGAGAAGCTATAAATCAGAACAGGAAGCAATACAGATTGGACAGACTTTGGTGAGTTTTCGGAATGCAACAGTACAAAAAAATGGAGCAGAAATTTCTATTACGCCAATTGAAATTCAGATTTTGAAAAAACTTTACGATAATAAAAATTACATCGTTTCAACCGAATCTCTCTGTGATACGATTTGGGGAGTGGATAGCTTTGGTTATGAAAACACTTTGACTGTACATATTCGGAAAATTCGAGAAAAAATAGAAGAAAATCCTTCAAAACCTCAATATTTAAAGACAGCTAAAGGGCTGGGATATAAATTGTTATCATGATTATGAACCAAACCAAAATTTTAAGGTATTCACTAAAGAAATTTATCTTTTTTTCCATCATTATCTTCATTACCAATATTCTTCTAATTGCCAGTTTTGTTTTCTACATTAAGGAAAAGCAAACTGCTACTGAGACTGTGAAAATAATTTCTGAACACATTACCATCACAAAAAATAACGTCCACATACCCAAAAATGATGTTTCTAGTCTAAAAGAACAAAAGTTATGGCTCATGGTATTGGATAAGCAGACTGGCAAACAAGTGTTCGAACAGTATAAACCTACAGAAGTTCCTTCGCAATTTGACTATGGGGACATTTTACAATTTTCTCGCTATTATCTTTCAGATTATCCTGTTTTTAGTCAGATAAAAGGTGACTACATCATTGTTGTTGGTTTTCCAAAAGATAAAATTGCTCGTTATAGTTATAATTACTTAGATATAGATAGTATTCGCCTGATTCCGCTAGTAGCATTTGGAGTATTGCTTTTCAACTGCCTTTATTTCGCTTTTCTTTACTACTATGGTGTGACGCATATCAATCGTAAAATTGCGCCTCTTGTAACTGCTATTCAGAATCTCCCGGATGGTCTGAAAAATCCAATAAATTCTATATCAGAACTAGAATATCTTACAACTGCAATTAATCAAACTGATACTCTACTCAAAGAGAATGAAGTCTTTAAAGAGCAATGGATTTCAGGTATTGCACACGATATCAAAACACCTCTTTCTGTCATCATTTCTAACGCGTCCTTGTTAAATGATTCTGAACTAGATACACAGTCTAAAAAACATATTCCCCCAATATTGACGGAATCCTATTACATCCAAAATATTTTAAATGACTTAAATATAGTAGCTCGCCTTTCATCCGGTCATCTTCAATTAAATCAGACTGAAACAAAAATTATCCCCTTCTTCAAAGATATTCTCATCCATATTTTAAATCAAGAAATCTGGAATGATTTTGAATTTGAATTTGATTACGATTATTCACTTGTTAATCAATCTATCATGATTGAGCAGTTTTTAATCACAAGAGTTATCCATAATATCATCTACAACTCTGTTTTACATAACGAAAAGGGTTGCACAATAAGAATCCACTTATTCAAAAAAGATACAAATGTAATTGTCGAAATCAAAGATAATGGACAGGGAGCTTCACCAGAAAAAATTGCTGAACTTAATGAATTATCTTTTAAAAACATTGATATTTCTAAAATTAGAACGACTGGAATTGGGCTAAAAATTTCAAAACAAATTGTTGATTTGCATCAGGGCTCTATTTCATTTGCTAGTGTCCAAAATGAATTCTTTGAAAGTATCATTTCACTTCCAATTTTCAACATTACCAATTAGCCAAAAAATGGAGAAGAACCATTAGAGTTTTCTCCATTTTTTCATCTTATCTTCCACTTATACCCGGCCCAACCTGCCAAGACAAGCAAAGCAAGGTTAAAGAGGATGAAGAAGATTGTAAAACTGAGGAATCCATTTTTTGCTACGGAGAATTGGAGATTGATATGGTTGGGGGCATTATTAGCCACAGCATTGCATTTTTTCCATTCTATTTTGTACATGGGAAATCAATGATTTTATTAGGAATTTTGTGCACTATTAATATTATCATGGGGTATATTTTTTCTGCTGTCTCTTTGATTAAACTAATTTGCATGAAATATAAACTATTCGGTTAAGAATAAGCTTAAAAGTTTTTTGAAGTAATCTATTCAGCACAAAAAAACACCTATTCGGTAAAATAGGTGTGAATGATGTTATTTATATCCATATTGTTTCAGAGCCTTTTTATATGCTTCGCTATCTTTAAGATAGTAGTCATGCTTAATTCCACTAATATCAACAGAAAAGACCCCATCTTTAAATGAATATTCTTCTGTTCGACTAGCAATGTTTTGTCCAGTTAATTCGATCGTATTCTTTTGTTTGTTAATGGTAAAGCCGTCGGCTTCTCCATGCTCAATGGAAGCATTATTTCCTTTAATAGTAAACGCTAACTCGTTTCTTTCACTTGAGATCCAATAATACTCACCATCTAAAGATTGGTAGTTGTTTTTAGAGCAAGCAATTAACGTAATTATTGATAATGAAAGTAGTAATATACCTATTAATTTTCTCATAATCTGTGCCTCCTTCTATAATTTTAATTATACCAAAATAATATTACAAGAGTATGTCAGTGTCTGTTATAACGGAAAAATGAAGAAATGTCTATTATAACAGCAAATATTAAACTTTCGTCGATTGATTTTATTTAAGATTGAGACAAAGTATAGATCAATAGCACTATATAATTTAAATATTGATGGATTTGATCTTGATACAGTAGCATATCATTGTAAAAATTTTGGCTGATGCAGGCCTCCTAGATAGTTATGAACCTACATATGGTGATGATAGAATTTATGCTTTTAGTGTAGGATCATTGACTTGGGCGAGACATGATTTTCTAGATAAAATAAGAGAAAATACTTTGTGGAATAGGACAAAAGATAATGCTTTGCCTATGAGTTTAGAGGTAATAGTAATTATTATAAAGTGGGTAACTTCATTTTTGAATAGAGATTGTCATAAAAAATAGATAGATGGCTTTTTCCGTCTAGCATAATTTTATAAAATAAACTAAATATAAACAAAAGAGGCATTTAGGCCTCTTTTTCTCTCCTTCAAACACTCTGTCACTGTCCATTTACTGTCCAATATAATGTAATACATCTATAAATTGTTGATTTTATCGAATGCAAAATCGCTTAAAATCAATATTTTGACGGATAACAAGACTTTAAGAATCTTAAATTAAGTCTTGCATATTCATCATAGCAATCACATTCCTTCCAACTTCTGAAATTTACAGTTCATTATACCATTTTTTAGACGCTTGGAAAAGCCTTGGACACATTGTCATGAAAAGCTCCCTTCTCTCTAGATTGATTTTGATCATTCTCCTAGAAAATGAGAGAGACCCTTCTTGAGCCTCTCTCAGAAAATAATAAAATGTATTAGGATAAAATCATCGAAGCCACAATTGGACTAATGAAGACATACAAAATTCCTGTGATCCCTATTGCCAATCCTGCCATAGCACCAGCCACATGACCATACTTAAATGCCGTCCCTGTTCCTACTGCATGTCCTGTTCCGCCAAGGGCTAAACCAATAGCTACTGGATCTTTTATTTTTAACAGTTTCAATATCGTTGGACCCAAGACACTTGTTAATAATCCAGTTGCTACAACTACCACAAGAGTGATGGTAGTAATTCCTTGCATTTTTTCAGTAATTCCAACTGCCATTGCCGTCGTAACCGATTTTGGAAAGAGCGAAATGGCTAGAAAATACTTCATCCCAAATGCTTTCGCGATCAAGGCTGTAAAAATGGTATTCACAACTACTGCCAATGTCGAGCCGACTAGAATACTCCGTACATGATGCTTCATCAAATGGAAACTTTTATAGAGAGGAATCCCCAAGGCGACTGTTGATGGGCCAATCAACTGATTTAACAGGGAACCACCGACATAGTAATCTTTATAAGAAATTCCTGTCATCAGTAAGAATGAAATCACGATTACTGTGGCCACTAAAAGTGGCGTTGTGATAGGATGAGGAAATCTGCGAAAGATTAACATCCCAATCAAATAAGCCCAAATAGATAAGACAATCCCAAATAAAGGATTACTCGCAAAATTAGCCATGCTTGCGTCCCCCTTCTGGATAATCACCCTCCAAACGATTTTTTATAAAACTAACCACGATTGCAATTAAAACCACATTGATGACCAAGGCTCCAAGTAGAATCAACATGATCGGAAATAGATAAGGCGCAATCACATGAAACTTATCCATAATACCAACAGCAGGGGGCAGAAACAGAATCGTCATATTGGCTAATAAAAAATTTCCCACCATATTTACATGGCGCATGCGTAGTAACTTAAACTGTAATAATAAAAATAGGATCAACAGCCCGATCATACTTCCAGGAATTGGTAAGTGCAACCCATCAGAAATGATTTCACCAATTAATGAAATCGTGAATATAATCGTCAGTTGTACATATAATTTCATCTTCATCTCCCTTTTTTTGGATCATTTCCAATAAGGATTCGTATCCTCGCTTCTGCTTACTTAGAAGTAAACATCCATTTATCCCTATCAGTTTACTCCTTTTCGGAAAATTTGCAAGCTTTTTTCTAAAAAAATAAAACAAATTACCAAAAATTGAAGCTACTATTTTGATTCATGACATCCATTTTATGATACAATGAAACCAAAAACGGTTAAGTTAACATGAAAGGATCTACATGACTCATTTTCACACCATTGTCATCGGTGGTGGTCCAGCAGGTATGATGGCGACCATTGCCAGCGCCTCTTATGGCCAAGCCACCCTTCTCATCGAAAAAAATAAAAAGCTGGGTAAGAAACTCGCTGGTACCGGAGGAGGCCGCTGTAATGTTACGAATAACGGGACCTTAGACGATTTGATGGCTGGTATCCCTGGAAATGGCCGTTTCCTTTACAGTGTGTTTTCTCAATTTGATAATCATGATATCATCCAATTTTTCACCGATAATGGCGTCAAGCTAAAAGTCGAAGATCATGGCCGGGTCTTTCCTGCTAGTGATCAATCTCGCACCATTATTCAAGCTTTAGAGAATAAGATCCTGGAGCTAGGTGCTAGCATTGCCACCAACTGCGAAGTGGTCTCCGTCACCAAACCAGAAGACGTCTTTATCGTCAAGTCTGCTGAAAAAACTTGGACAGCTGACAAGCTGATTGTCACAACTGGGGGCAAATCCTATCCTTCTACCGGCTCTACTGGCTACGGACACGAAATTGCCCGCCACTTCAAACACACCATCACCGATCTCGAAGCGGCAGAAAGTCCTCTTTTGACAGACTTCCCACACAAGGCCCTCCAAGGGATCTCTCTGACAGATGTGACTCTTAGCTATGACAAGCACATGATCACCCATGACCTGCTCTTTACGCATTTCGGTCTTTCTGGCCCTGCAGCCCTTCGGATGTCTAGCTTTGTCAAAGGTGGGGAAATCTTAACTTTAGATCTCCTTCCAACCACTTCTTCTCAAGAGTTAAAAGATTTTCTAGAAGAACATCGAGAAAAGTCCATTAAAAATAGCCTCAAAACCCTTCTTCCTGAACGGTTAGCTGATTTCTTGGTGCAAGAATTCCCTGAAAAAGCTAAGCAACTCACTCCTAGTCAGACAGAAGAGCTCATTCAAAAGATCAAAGAGATGCCCATCTCTGTCACTGGTAAGATGTCTCTAGCTAAGTCCTTTGTGACCAAGGGCGGCGTTAGCCTCAAAGAAATCAATCCTAAAACCCTAGAAAGTAAGCTGGTTCCTGGCCTCCACTTTGCCGGAGAAGTCCTCGATATCAATGCTCATACAGGTGGCTTTAATATCACATCTGCCCTCTGTACCGGTTGGGTCGCAGGAAGTCTTCATTACTGATAAATCATTCTCCATACTTTTTTCTCCACCTATTGAAACAAAATTTTGAAAAAATCTTTACAAGTTAGTATTTACTTGATAGAATGGATTGGTATAAAATTTATAAAGGAGATTATTAGAATCATGGATTTTGATTTTAGTGTTAAACTCATGACTGAGTTTTTCGGTACGGCATTGCTACTGATCCTCGGAAACGGTGCTGTTGCAAACGTTGAATTAAAAGGAACTAAAGGTCATCAAAGTGGATGGCTTGTCATTGCGATCGGGTACGGAATGGGTGTTATGATGCCAGCCTTGATGTTTGGTAATGTTTCAGGAAACCACATTAACCCTGCCTTTACTCTTGGACTTGCGGTTAGCGGGCTCTTCCCATGGGCAAATGTTTTACCATACATCGCCGCTCAACTTCTTGGAGCTATGTTTGGACAATTGGTTGTCGTTGTAAGTCACCGTCCATATTATCTCCAGACTGAAAATCCTAACAACATCTTGGGAACATTCTCAACGATTTCTAGTTTGGATAAAGGAACTCCTGAATCACGTAAAGCTGCTACCATCAATGGTTTTATCAACGAATTTGCAGGATCTTTCGTACTTTTCTTTTGTGCACTTGGTTTAACCAAGAATTTCTTCGGAGCAGAGGTTGCTGGTCTAGCTCAAAAAGCTGCGGCTGAACAAGGAGGAGTCTTTAATGCTACTTCAACAGCAGCCAAATTGGCTTTGTCACAAGCACATGCTTCAGGACTAGGAATTGCCCACTTGGCTCTTGGCTTCCTTGTTATGGCTCTTGTTACGTCACTCGGTGGTCCTACTGGACCTGGTTTGAACCCTGCACGTGACTTTGGTCCTCGTTTGGTTCACGCCTTCCTTCCAAAGTCTGTCTTGGGAGAGCACAAGGGTGATTCTAAATGGTGGTATGCTTGGGTACCCGTTTTAGCCCCAATTCTTGCTGCTATCTTAGCTGTACTATTGTTCAAAGTTATCTATCTTGGATAATCTAACTACTAAAAAACGAACTCGATTTTCCATCGAGTTCGTCTTTTTATTGTTCTTTGGTTAATGAAAAGCGGAAATCATTGTATTTAGTATAGTCAAATTCTGTATTGAGATCCGTTGTGAAAACAATCGGTGTATAGTGTCCGTCTTCTAAGACAAAACCAGGCTCAAATCGGAAGTTTGCTCCACCTAAACCTGTGATCCCAGGGAGTAAGGCATCAGCCCCATCAAAGCCTTCAACATTCCAATAGTAGATATTTCCAGTTGCTTGGACGGCTCTTGCCGTATAGGTCGCTGTCCGAGTCGGTTCGCTATCATTTTTGAAGCTAACCACTGTTGTCACATCTCCATTGGCATCCACTGTCATTTTAATCGCATCCGCTTGTGGACTAGATCCTACCCAAGTTCCCACCAGTTCTGCAGGGACAGTAGCAGAAGCATTCTCGGTCTTACTAGAGTCTTTTGTAGCTGTCGCGCTACTGGCTTGAGTTGAAGAGCTAGCTGTATCTTTTTCCTGAGCAGAAGATGCAGTACTCTTTTTGCTATTACTTTTGGCTTTTTTCTCTACCTTACTTGTAGATGCTTTTGCGGATGAGGAAGCTGTCTTTTTATCCTTAGCACCACAACCACCGAGAGCTAGACCAAGTGAAGCAGCCACCAGAGCAGCGGCACTCCAACGGAAGATTGATTTTTTCATACGATCACCTCTTTATCTTTCTGACTCCCATTATACTCCAATTGTTACAAAAATCAAGTTTTTTTGTAACAATTGTAATTTTTTTGTAACATTTTCCCATTTAAAATGCCAATCGTAATAGAGCGATCAAGACAATTCCAAACAAAACGGTTCCCATAAGGTTTTTGTAACGAAAGGCTACAAAGAGACTGGGAATGGTCACCATGAGATCCAACCAGTGGAACTGCGGGAGGTTTCCAATTTTCCCCTCTACTAAGCTTGATAAAACCAAGGCAAAGATAATGGAAATGGGCAGGTATTTGAGAAAGCGGGTCACAGGAGCCGGCAGTCCCTTGTATTTGACTAAGAGGAAGGGTAAGATCCGAGGAATCCAGGTAACGAGGGCTGAGGCCAGAATGGCCATGAAGATAGAACTATTCACGCGCATCACAAACCACCCCCACAAAACAGCCGATCAAGGTCGCAGCTAGCACAGCAAGCGATTGCGAAACAAAAAAGAGGAAGAACAAGAAACTCACTGCTACTGCTAAGAGCACCATTAGCATGGTCTTGGTCTTTTCTGTCAGTTGCATTCCTTGAAACTGGGCTGCAAAAATCCCAATAAACATAGCCACTAAAGCAAAATCAAGCCCAAAAGCCTTTGGATCAGGTAGGAGAGATCCTAGAGCTGTTCCGATAACCGTCGCACTGATCCAAGCCCCATAGCCTACTAGATTGTTCCCATGCATCCAAGGAACTGTAATGGTATCCGTCTTTAACTTCTCACTCAAGTAGACCCCGTAACTCTCATCTGTCAACAAACTACCAATTCCAATATTATGAACCAGGCTAGCCTCCTTAAAATCAGGGGAGGTATGCAGACTCATGAGCATATTGCGCAAATTGATGAAAAAGACAGTTAAGGCAATATTCATGAGGGACGAATGAACGGCAATCAAAGAAATCATGGCAAACTGAGAAGCCCCTGCGTAAACCAAGAGACTCATCAAGCCCATTTCTAAAGGGGAGAGATAGGGTGATGCTACCACACCACAAGCCAAGCCAATACTGATATAACCTAAGGCTGTCGGAAGGGCATCCCTGACCCCCTGCTGAAAATTCTTCTCCACTCCTTCTTCCTTTCCATTTTATGATGCTAACTATTATAACAAAAGAAAATGAGTAAAAAAAGGATTCTGATAGGAAAGCTAGGGGAGGCAACTGCTCTCTCTAATCGATTAATTCACCACCTTTTCCATTGTAATATTGTTTAAACTCATCATAAGAACGAATTTCATGTTCTTGACCATCTATTGAGTACTGAGCTTCAATTTTTACACCAGGTAAGACGTCCTGTCCTTTAGGTGCAAACCAATGAAGAAGAGTATCAAACCATTCCTTACTACTTAATAACTGTAATCTAGGCTCAATCCAGTACTTACCACTCAACATTTTCTCTTTGAATTCCGGATAAATTGCAAATAAATTAATATCTGTGTTTACATTCTTGGCCTGTTTCTGAAATTTAAATCCTGCTTGAAGGTCAAAACCAGTATTTTTATCGATTAATTCCATTAAATTTGTATAGTCTATAATTTTTTCCTTAACTGCACTGCCCTCTGGGATGGCATACTTGCTGTAGTATTTCTGTTCATCCAACTTGTAATAAATATTTTTCTCATCACCGATATCACGTTCCATTGCTCTACGAGACATATAATATCCCATATCCACAACACTCACTCCGCTATTAATGTTTATTTGATAATCATTAATAAAAGCTTTTGGTGCTGTCTTTCGAATCTCATCTAAAACATTTACGGTTGTTTCTTTAAATTGATTGTCAATATCGTAATATCGAAATCCAATATACTTCTTTTTTATATCTTCATCCCCATTTACATAGTCAAAACCAACCAGATACTTCCCATCAACCAAGGTCAGATCCTTACTCAAAACAAATTGATTTTTCTCACCAAATAGCTGAACATCCTTGAGATTCCCTTCATGAATGACTTCTGTTGAGCTAGGTCTCTTTTCGATAGGTTTTTTATTAGTATCTGAAGGTTTAAAATAGAATACTAAACCGACTACAATAATTGCTAGACAAACCAGTTTCAAACTTAAAATTTTTTTCAACACGTCCACCTACTTTTTCAAAGGCCTCATGCCCATCAGAGATTTCCTTAATTACCGTTTTCCACTTCTTGAGATATGATCTCTATCATATCGAGCCATTTAGATAATTGGTAATCAAATTTGAACATAAATATCACTATAAAACTAATCATCAAAAAGAGTGCTACAATGGTTTCATTTCCGATGACAAACAAAAGAATAGCGGCTACAGTTAGGCACCTAAAAAGATTGACCAGAAATGTAAAGTACACCTTCCGTCTCTTCAAGGACCTGATCAACTTTTTGCTTTGATCCTCTTCTAACTTGGATGTCTGTAATTTCAGGCTTGCATGGTAATATCGAATGATCCAAGCAGCAAGGAAGTAGGAGATAACACCTAAAATTGGAATCGTTCCAAGCCGGACCAACTGATTGTCAAATATTCCATACTCCGCTAATCCATCCGAAATTTTGTTAATAATAAATAATGTAATAGGGAGCAGTACATAAGACCAGTAGTTAGGAGAAGATGTCTCTTCTAGTATGACTTTTTCCTCCCAATCAAAATGGTAATTCTTGTTCTCCCATATCCCTAAATTAATCATTGTTTGCATAACAACCTCTTTTTCACTCTCCTTGTATATGTTCTATAAATCCTCTCAGTACCAATTTGAAATAGGTTTACCGTTATAATACTGTTGAATCTCATCGAACTGAGAGATTTTCGTATCTTTATTTTCTACACTCAGTTCTTTAGGTAGATAGGCATAATCGTACACAGAGGAACCTAATGTAAGAAATTCTGTTTCTAGATCTATCAGTTCTTTCCCATTCGTAATCACACCATTCTCAGAATTAATCACTTTATACGCAAAACCTTCTGGTTTTGAAAAGAGGTTAAATGCAGTCGGATAAGACGCTCTTAAATTGATATCCCCTTTGAAAGATTTTTCCTTCCAAAAATAATTATCAAACGGAAGAACTCCAGCAGTGTAACCCTCAAGGGTAGAAATGGAGAGATACACTCTATTTTTCTCATTTACGTCTTCTTCCGTTATTTCTTTATCAATTTTAAGGGTTTTAAGATTAAGTAAGAAATAACGTGGCTGAGTTTGCTTCCTAATTTTAATGATAGCGTAATCATTCCCATTCATTTTTCGAAGAGTTGGAAAAGATCCATAGAGTTCGAAATCATCATTTTTTACATACTCCACCATCATCTTCCAAAGATCGACTTCCTTTCGTTTCGCCTTACTCCCTGTCAAATCATAAATCTCTAAATGGGCATATTCATCCGACTTCATTTTTTTCGATGGAATAATACCTCTTACTCTGTTTCTTTGTCTAACCAAATAATTAGAGTTCACCTCAACCCAATCTGATGAATCGGGAGACTTCAAAGATTTCTTCCGTTCTTTTTCATCAAACTTCCATTCGACCACAAGCCCATTTTTAGCATGGATAAATTGAAAGTCTTTAATGTCGGATTTCGCATTATAGACCGAAAATTCGTAGGACTCTTTACTCTTATCACTTTTTTCAATTTTCTTTTGTGATTCGCATCCTGCAACCAGTAGCAAACAGACCGCAAAGACAAGCATCGTGCCAATTCTATATTTAGATCTCTTTTCTTTTTTCATCTCTATTCTCTCTTCCACCTCAGTTTTATTCCCTCTATCATACCGAATTTTCTTTCGACTCGCAAATCCGCTACTAGTTGGTGAGATTCCAGCAAAAAAGCCATTGGACCTTACACATCCAATTGGCTCCTTTATCTTATTCAATTCCCTCAAAGGCTAGGCTTGGTTTGGCATTAAGATCCAAGCCTGCGAAGTTTTCTTTGTTCCATTCACTAACACTGGCATAGGCAATCATCCCTGCATTGTCCCCGCAGAGACGCAGAGGTGGGATGATGACCTTAACATCCGTGATGTCAGAAGCCAGGCGTTCACGAAGGCCTTGGTTGGCTGCGACCCCACCCGCAACGACTAAAGTCTTGACTGGATATTTCTCCAAAGCCTTCTTGGTCTTGGCCATGAGAATGTCTAAGACGGCTGCTTGAAAACTCGCTGATAGGTCCGCATTAGAGAGACTTTCTCCTTTTTGCTGGGCATTATGGTGCAGATTGATAAAAGCTGATTTGAGCCCTGAAAAAGAGAATTCCAGATTGTCTTCCTTGATCATAGCCCGTGGGAAATCATAGATATCAGCCCCTTGGTGGGCCAGCTGATCAATCTCACGTCCTGCTGGATAGGTCAAGCCCATCACGCGCCCGACCTTGTCATAAGCCTCACCAACCGCATCATCACGCGTTTCCCCAACAATCTTATAATCACCTGCCTCACTGACGTAGACCAGCTCTGTATGTCCTCCACTCACCAGCAAGGCTAAGAGCGGAAATTCTAAGGGCTCCACGCTTTGAGCGGCCATCAAGTGTCCTGCCATATGATTGACAGGAATCAAAGGGAGGCCGTGCGCCCAGGCAAAGGCCTTAGCCGCTGCTAGGCCGACTAACAGAGCCCCAACCAGTCCTGGACCGTAGGTGACAGCCACAGCTGAGACATCAGCTTCTGTTATGCCGGCTTCTTCCAGAGCTTCTTTAATACAAGCGGTGATGACTTCCACATGGTGACGAGAGGCTACCTCAGGCACTACCCCACCAAAACGCTTGTGACTTTCGATTTGACTGGCAATGACATTGGATAAGAGTTGGTCGTCATTTTTCAAGACAGCCACGCTGGTCTCATCACACGATGTCTCAAAAGCCAAAATATATCTATCTTTCATTCGGGTTCCTCTTCATGATCACGGCATCCTCTATGGGATCGTGATAGTAGTTTTTCCTCCGTGCAATTTCTTCAAAGTGCATTTTTTTGTATAGGCCTTGGGCCGGTTGATTGGACACGCGCACTTCTAAAAAAATCTCTTTTTGGTCCGGCAACTGCGCGAGTAACTGCTGAGCTAGGCCTTGGCCCTGAAAGGCGCGCTTGACTGCAATCTGCAGGACCTCTGCTTCATAGAGAGACTCTTGAATGGCGACAAACCCAAGGACTTGCCGCTCCTCATCCAGAGCTATGAAATAAGTACTTGATGCCTTCTCTAAATCGGCTTCAATCTGCTCCAACTTCCAGGGGCTGTGGCCATAGACATCTTCCATCACAGCAAGAATGGCGGCTGCATCCTGAATTCGTCCCTTTTTGATTTCTACTTTGATCATAGACGCTTGATGTAGGAGGTCGTTGTTTCCTTGTGGTCTTTGAGCCAATTTTCCTCTGCTTCGACCCGTTTGAGATAATTGGGGACAAAATCATGGAGGCTAGCAGGTACTTGTTTGAGGCCGAGACGTCCGATTTTCACTGCATCCGGCAGCGTTTCAGAGCAAGTAGCACTTGGCAGGCTAGAGGCAATCTGATCCTTAAAAGCCGTGACCTCTCCGACAAAGGTGACCTGCTCACTCGTTGCTGCACGCTCTAAGACCTCTTCAAACGGAAAATGCCCTTCAGGTGCGACCAGCTGATCATTTTGGTAAAAACCCGCATAAACGTTGTTCCGACGGGCATCCATGACAGGCACTACTAAACCTTCTAGACCATCTGGCACTAGGGCTAAGAGGCTCGAAACCCCGACCAATTCAATCCCTAAGGTATGAGCCAAGGTCTTTGCGGTTGCGACCGCAATGCGCAGTCCGGTGTAACTCCCAGGACCCTCTGCCACCACGATGTGGTCCAAGTCCTTGGGTTTCAAATCGATTTGTTGCATCAAAAAGTCAATGACCGGCATCAAGGTAATACTGTGATTCTTTTTAATGGTGAGTGTTGTTTCTGCAAGTAGAGTCTCATCTTCTAAAATTGCTACAGAAAGAGCCTTACTCGAGGTATCAAATGCTAATAATTTCATTTCCTACTCCTCTTGAACTGGATTATATTATACTACAAATTCCCTTCAAATCCCAGCGAAACTCTCCTTTAGAGAGGAGGATTTTCATATCCAAAACAGCTCAAAAGCTTACCTATTATAGGACTTTGTCTCTCCGTCTTTTCCAGTCTACCTTTTACTTACAGGCGAATTTATGATATAATGATAATTAATTGTATCGAATCAGGTCTGCTAGTTGCGAGTAGGAAACTCTAGTGATTGCACTCCTTCGCACCCAACAAAATGGACCGAAATAATGAAAGGAAAATTACTTCATGATTTACAAAGTTTTTTATCAGAAAACAAAAGAACGAAACCCTCGTCGCGAAACGACACATGCACTTTATCTTGATATTGATGCACCAAACGAACGCGAAGGACGCATCCAAGCACGTCAATTGGTTGAACAAAACACCGATTTCAACATTGAATTTATCACACCACTTTCTGAGCAACACCTTGCTTACGAGAAAGAGTCAGGTGCCTTTAAACTAACGGAGTACTAATCCATGGCTTATACCTTAAAACCTGAAGAAGTTGGTGTATTTGCCATTGGTGGACTTGGAGAAATCGGGAAAAATACCTACGGGATCGAATACAAAGATGAAATCATCATTGTCGATGCCGGGATCAAATTTCCAGAAGATGACCTCCTTGGAATCGACTATGTGATCCCTGATTACTCTTATATCGTTGATAATATCGATCGTGTCAAAGCGGTCCTCATTACCCACGGACACGAAGACCACATCGGTGGGATTCCTTTCCTGTTGAAACAAGCCAATGTCCCTATCTATGCTGGGCCTTTAGCGCTTGCCTTGATCCGTGGAAAATTAGAAGAGCATGGCCTTCTTCGCGATGCTAAACTCTACGAAATCAACCAAAACACTGAGCTTCAATTTAAAAATCTTAAAGCAACCTTCTTCCGTACGACCCACTCGATTCCAGAACCATTGGGGATTGTGATTCACACCCCTCAAGGAAAGATTGTCTGTACCGGAGACTTCAAATTTGACTTTACACCTGTTGGTGAACCAGCCGACCTCCATCGGATGGCGGCCCTTGGGGAAGAAGGCGTTCTCTGTCTGCTCTCAGACTCAACCAACGCAGAAATCCCAACCTTCACCAACTCTGAAAAAGTAGTTGGCCAATCCATCCTGAAGATCATCGAAGGCATCCATGGACGCATCATCTTTGCTTCCTTTGCGTCAAATATCTTCCGTCTCCAACAAGCAGCGGAGGCTGCTGTCAAGACTGGTCGTAAGATCGTGGTCTTTGGACGCTCCATGGAAAAAGCCATTGTCAATGGAATCGAGCTTGGCTACATCAAGGTCCCTGCTGGAACCATTATCGAGCCAAATGAGATCAAAGACTATGCGGCTAATGAAATCCTGATCATGTGTACAGGAAGCCAAGGAGAGCCGATGGCAGCCCTTTCTCGGATCGCCAATGGAACCCACCGCCAAGTGCAACTCCAACCAGGAGATACCGTTATCTTCTCATCTAGTCCGATTCCTGGGAATACAACCAGTGTGAATAAATTGATCAATACGATTTCTGAAGCGGGTGTCGATGTCATTCACGGGAAGATCAACAACATCCATACATCTGGACACGGGGGGCAACAAGAACAAAAACTCATGCTCCGCTTGATCAAACCAAAATACTTCATGCCTGTCCATGGTGAATACCGGATGCAGAAGATCCACGCAGGACTTGCGCGTGATTGCGGAGTAGAAAAAGACAATATCTTCATCATGAGTAACGGTGATGTCCTCGCCCTTACAGCCAACTCTGCTCGTATTGCAGGAAGCTTTAATGCCCAAGACATCTATGTCGATGGAAACCGCATCGGTGAAATCGGAGCTGCCGTTCTCCGTGACCGGAGAGACTTATCCGAAGACGGTGTCGTGCTTGCTGTTGCAACTGTTGACTTCAAGTCAAAAATGATTTTAGCTGGACCAGATATTCTCAGCCGCGGCTTCATCTACATGCGTGAATCAGGGGATTTGATCCGTGAAAGCCAACGCATCCTCTTCAATGCCATTCGTATCGCCCTGAAGAACAAGGATGCCAATATCCAAACTGTTAATGGTGCGATTGTCAATGCCCTTCGCCCATTCCTATACGAAAGTACGGAACGTGAACCCATCATTATCCCAATGATTCTCACACCAGATGACGAAAATTAAAAAATAACCAGTTGAGGCACCTGTCCCAACTGGTTTTATTCTTGCATTTTGAAAAGCAAAGAAGAGGCTGGGACAAAAGTCCTAGCCTCTTAATTGTTTTTGGATTGTCGAGCAAGACGCAGTGGTTGAGTGGGCTTTACTACGCTGATTTCATCAGCTTTTACAGCCCTACTCAACCGTGCGGAGGTGGGACGACGAAATCGAATTCTAACGAATTACTGATTTCTGTCCCACTCTCTTTGCTCTTGTTTCTTAATAAAGATCTAGATAGTTGTCTACTTCCCATTGTGATACGAAGGTAGCGTAGCTTGCCCATTCAATTCGTTTGGCTTCAAGGAAGCTGGTGTAGATGTGCTCACCCAAGGCGGCTTTTACCACATCATCTTCAGTCAAGGCTTTCAAGGCATTGTGAAGGGTAGAAGGTAGATCTGTAATTCCAGCTGCTCTGCGTTCTTCCGGTGTCATTACATAGATATTTTCTTCGATCGGAGCAGGTGCTTCGATTTTGTTTTCAATACCATGTAGTCCAACTTCAAGCAAGACTGCCAAGGCAATGTATGGATTAGCCATTGGGTCTACGGAACGCAATTCCAAACGAGTTCCCATCCCACGTGAAGCTGGTACACGAACCAATGGGGAACGGTTGCGTCCTGCCCAAGCGATGTAAACGGGTGCTTCATATCCTGGAACTAAACGTTTGTATGAGTTGACAGTTGGGTTGGTCACAGCCGTAAAGTTGTAGGCATGTTTGATCAAGCCACCCAAGAAGTGGTAGGCTGTTTCTGACAATTGCATCCCACGTGGATCTTCTGGATCAAAGAAAGCATTCTTGCCATCTTGGTCAAAGAGAGACATATTACAGTGCATACCTGATCCAGCAATTCCAAATTTAGGTTTAGCCATAAAGGTTGCGTACAAACCATGTTTACGAGCAATGGTTTTTACAACAAGTTTAAAGATTTGGATCTTATCACAAGCACGCAACACTTCATCATATTTGAAGTCAATTTCATGCTGACCAACGGCCACTTCGTGGTGACTGGCTTCTACTTCAAAGCCCATCTTGGTCAAGACATTCACGATTTCACGACGAGTGTTATCTGCAAGATCTGTTGGAGCCAAGTCAAAATAGCCACCTTTGTCGTTTACTTCAAGAGTTGGATCTCCATTTTCGTCCAACTTGAAGAGGAAGAATTCAGGTTCTGGACCAAGGTTAAAGGACTTGAATCCAAGCTCTTCCATATGACGAAGGGCCCGTTTCAAATTACCACGTGGGTCTCCTGCAAATGGCTCCCCTTCTGTCGTATAGACATCACAGATCAAGCCAGCTACGCTACCATTTTCATCTCCCCAAGGGAAGACTGTCCATGTATCCAAATCTGGGTACAGATACATGTCTGACTCGTTGATGCGGACAAATCCTTCGATAGAGGAACCATCAAACATAGCCTTGTTTGACAGAACCTTATCCAGTTGCTCATCGGTAGCTGGAATTTCGACGTTCTTCATCGTTCCCAAAATATCTGAAAACATCAAGCGAATAAAAGTAACATTTTTTTCTTTCACTTCACGGCGAATATCTGCAGCAGTAATTGACATTTTTGTCTCCTTAAAATAGATTACAAGCTTATGAAATGATCAACGAAATTGACCATATGGCGATGGGGAAGATGTGAAGCGACTCTGTTGAACAATATCACGATGAAGAGCCTTACGAATCTCTTCTTGGCTAACCACCTTGTTTTGCTCTTGCTCTTTTTCCGCATATCTCTTCTTGATATCCGCAATATTTAAGCCATCTGAGATATAATCTTTAATCTCCAACAGGCGATCCATATTGTCCAATGAATACATGCGACGATTGCCTTCCGTTCGATCAGGAGAAATTAACCCTTGATCTTCATAATAACGAATCTGGCGAGCTGTCAAGTCGGTCAGCTTCATAACACTTCCAATCGGAAAGACTGCCAGCGAGCGTCGTAATTCCTTTTCCTTCATACCATTCCTCTTTCTATTCTATTATATCGAAAAAAAAATCTATGTCAAGATTAAATGTTACATAATCTCACATAGGTTTTTTGTACTTCTTAAGAAGGTCACGAATGCGATCCACATCTGAATTAACCAAAATCGCAACGAAGACTCCGATAAAGGTTTCAAAGATGCGGGCAAAAACATATAGGAAAGTTTCTCCTGTCGGAATCGAGAGAGTAATAATCAACATGGCTGAAACACCACCGATGATTCCAGCTTTGTTGTTCATAGCGACATTGGTCATAATGGTTAACATGGTCGCAATGGGCACAAAAATCAGGGTTACCCAAAAAGCATTGTGGAAGAGGATCTTAATCATAAAGAACAGCAGAGCATAAAAACCACCGATGCTGTTGCCCATGACACGCGAAGCTCCGAAGTGAACACTCTTATCAAAATCTTCTCTCAAACTAAAGACAGCTGTCAGTGCCCCAATCTGCAAGCCCCGCCAGCCAAAGATCCCAAAAATCAATAGAACCAGAAAAACGGCTATCCCTGTTTTGAAGGTTCGCATTCCCAATCGAAATTTGGAACGGTCAAATTTATGTCGTTTAAAGTAATCCATTGTCCCCTATCTTTCTATCTCTTTTATTCTAACATATTTCCAGAAAGGTTCAAGCAGGGAAATGAAGATCGACTAGCTTCCTTCTACTCTACAAAGTCATCTTAAAAACTTTCCTTAGGTGAGTACGGACGTCAGCGAACTTCGAAGAAGTTCCATGACTTAGTTTTGAACCTAAAGTTTCAAAACTCCCGAGTCCTTGAAACAAATGTTTCAAGCACTTTTCTCACGGCGGAAAGTTTCTGGATTTTCTTGATTAATTTCAAAAATGAGATCACATTTTATTTCGATACAGAATCACTTATCTTATATAAAAATTAGTTTGTATACATTCTAAAAAAAGCACCTTTCGGTGCTTCTTCTATGGTTCATGAGGAACCGTCTTATTTTTCAGTCAAGGCTGCAAGTCCTGGAAGAACTTTACCTTCAAGAAGTTCCATTGAAGCTCCACCACCGCGTCACAAATACCTACACTAACACAAAAAGGTGACAGAGCCACCTTTTTGTTAACGTTTCAGTTTTGTTCCTTTTTCTACAAAATCAGGATTTTGTAGAGACTAACGGGCTGAAATTATTTTTCTGTAAGTGCAGCCAAACCTGGCAATACTTTACCTTCAAGGAGTTCCATTGAAGCGCCTCCGCCCGTACTAATCCATGAGAACTTGTCTGCACGTCCAAGGTTGATCGCTGCGGCAGCTGAGTCACCACCACCGATGATTGATTTAACACCTGGTTGTTTCACGATAGCGTCCATCACACCGATTGTACCAGCTTGGAAGTCAGGGTTTTCAAATACACCCATTGGTCCATTCCATACAACTGTTTTAGCACCAGTCAAAGCTTCGTCAAATTTAGCGATAGATTTAGGACCGATATCCAAACCAAGGAATCCTGGGTCTACTGCTTCACCTTCAGTGTCTTTCACTTCAGTGTAGTCAGCAAATGCGTTCGCTTCTTTTGAGTCAACTGGCAAGATCAATTTGCCGTTTGCTTTTTCAAGAAGAGCTTTAGCCACATCCAATTTGTCTTCTTCTACAAGTGAGTTACCGATTTCGATCCCTTGTGCTTTGTAGAATGTGTAAGTCATCCCACCACCGATAAGAACTTTATCAGCTTTTTCAAGCAAGTTTTCAATCACACCGATCTTGTCTGAAACTTTTGAACCACCAAGGATAGCCACGAATGGACGTTCTGGAGCTTCAACTGCTTCTTGGATGTAAGCAATTTCGTTTTCAAGAAGGAATCCAGCAACTGCTTTTTCAACGTTTGCTGAGATACCAACATTAGATGCGTGTGCACGGTGAGCTGTACCGAATGCATCGTTTACGAAGATACCATCTCCAAGTGATGCCCAGTATTTACCAAGTTCAGGATCATTTTTAGATTCTTTCTTGCCGTCAACATCTTCGAAACGAGTGTTTTCAACCAAGAGAACTTGTCCATCTTCAAGAGCGTTAATCGCTGCTTCTAATTCAGCACCACGAGTAACACCTGGAAGGAAAGTAACGTCTTGACCCAATTTAGCAGCCAAGTCAGCAGCTACAGGAGCAAGTGATTTACCTTCTTTATCTGCTTCTTCTTTCACACGTCCAAGGTGAGAGAAAAGAATTGCACGTCCACCTTGTTCAAGGATGTACTTGATAGTTGGAAGAGCTGCAGTGATACGGTTGTCGTTAGTAATCACGCCATCTTTTACAGGTACGTTGAAGTCAACACGAACGAGAACTTTTTTCCCTTTCAAGTCAACGTCTTTAACAGTCAATTTTGCCATTGGATATGACTCCTTCTATTTTTTATACATGATAATTATATCACAAAAGCTGTAAAAGAGGTAGAAAAACCCAAGCTTTTCCCCTCTAATTGACAGTCCAGCCCAGAGACCCTATAATAGGATAAAAAAGGAGAACAAGATGAAACAAGGATTATCCACTCAACAAAGAGAAGCCGATCAAGATTTAAATATCCTAGCACTTCTCACCTTTCTTCCTCTAATAGGCTTTCTAGCTTTCCAGGAGCCGATCATCAGCTTCAGTCGAAACCCAGACCATTCTCTCTGGATGCGCTTATTCGTTCTCTTACTTTGTCAATTTTCTATAGCGGGCTTGGGAGCTAGCGTCATCCTGATCTATCGCCAGGAAGGTATACAGAAATATGGATTAGTCGGAAAAGAAATCTTCCCAACACTCCTTCAAACAGCCCTGTTTGCCTTACCTCTTCTTATTTTTCTCATGGCTTCAGGCCAGGTACACTCCTATCTTCCTTTTCAATCCATCCTCCTAACTAAAGAAGTCTTAGCTAGTCCCTTCCCCATCAATTTCTTAGGTTATCTCTTCATTTCTCTTATATGGGGATTCTGGGAAGGCTTTCATTATGTCTTAATTGCCCAAAAGATCAACCTCCGCTATCCTCAGAAAGAAAAGGGGATGTGGAATCTTGGAGCCTTTGTTTGCACCTTGATCTGCTTGCTCGTCCACAGGATGATCGGCCGTGACTCCTTGTTACTCCTTCAAGAAGCGACTGTATTCATTCTAATTTATGGAATGCTCCAAGTTCATAGACGTACAGGAAATGCTTGGGGCTGTATTCTGATCTTTTTCTTCCTTTGGAATGCCTTTTAAGATTGTTTAAACAAGATCAAACCTCTCTTGACAAGTACAGAAGAGGTCTTTATATTTTAGTCAGCACATCCAAAAGATCATCGCTAGAGTATACTTCTTTCTATCCAGGAACCTCCTTGTTAGAAGAATCCCTTCTCACCTTTTAGGAGCATGCTCTATACTTGTCTTTGTTGGAACTAGTTTTGAAACTCCCACCTTCAGCAGAGCAGGATCCGCTCTGTAGAAGCACATTTCCTTCATCTGTATTGAAAAGCTCTAAGCAAGAATACGAAAATCTAATCGATTCCTCACTTTCAATTCATCTAGTCTTATGCCATAACTAAAAAAGAAAAAAAGAGGAGGGAACCCTCCTCTCTTCATACACATGAATTATTTAGCAATTTTTGCGAAGTATTCAAGAGTACGAACAAGTTGTGCAGTGTAAGACATTTCGTTGTCATACCATGAAACAACTTTAACCAATTGTTTACCGTCAACGTCAAGAACTTTAGTTTGAGTTGCGTCAAACAATGAACCGTAAGACATACCTACGATATCTGAAGATACGATTGGATCTTCAGTGTAGCCGTATGATTCGTTAGCTGCTGCTTTCATAGCTGCATTTACTTCATCAACAGTAACGTTCTTTTCAAGAACAGCTACCAATTCAGTAACTGAACCAGTTGGAGTTGGAACGCGTTGTGCAGATCCATCCAATTTACCGTTCAATTCAGGGATAACCAAACCGATTGCTTTAGCAGCACCAGTTGAGTTAGGAACGATGTTAGCAGCACCAGCGCGTGCACGACGAAGGTCACCACCACGGTGTGGTCCATCAAGGATCATTTGGTCACCAGTGTAAGCGTGGATAGTAGTCATCAATCCTTCAACAACACCGAAGTTATCTTGAAGAGCTTTAGCCATTGGTGCCAAGCAGTTTGTAGTACATGAAGCACCTGAGATAACTGTTTCAGTACCATCAAGAACATCGTGGTTAGTGTTGAATACGACTGTTTTAACGTCATTTCCACCAGGAGCAGTGATAACAACTTTCTTAGCTCCACCTGCATGCAAGTGTTTTTCAGCAGCTTCTTTCTTAGCAAAGAAACCAGTTGCTTCAAGAACGATTTCTACACCGTCGTTAGCCCAGTCGATTTGTTCTGGATCACGTTCAGCAGAAACTTTAACGAATTTACCGTTAACTTCGAATCCACCTTCTTTAACTTCCACAGTACCGTCGAAACGACCTTGAGTTGTGTCATATTTCAACAAGTGTGCAAGCATAACTGGATCTGTAAGGTCGTTGATGCGAGTAACTTCAACACCTTCTACGTTTTGGATACGACGGAAAGCAAGACGACCGATACGACCGAAACCGTTAATACCAACTTTAACTACCATTCGTGATTTCCTCCTTATGAAAATCAAAAAATTTTTTGTGAAAAAAGTAACTTGACACAGCGCCAAACATCTTTTAACAGTCTCTATTATATACTTTATTGCATTAAAAAGCAACTATTTCCCCAAGAAAAGCACGATTTATCGCAGAGTATATCCTATTTTATTAAAGTTTTTCACAAAGTTCTCGGTCATAGAAAAAATCTTATTTTCACCCTCAAACCTAATATAATCTTTTAAAAAAACAAAAGCCCTTCCCTAACTGGGAGGAGCTTTTGAGTTTAGATGAATTATGCTTCACCTTTAGCTTTTTTAATGATTTCTTCTTGTACTGATTTCGGTACATCTTCGTAGTGGTCAAATACCATCATGAAAGTACCACGTCCTTGAGTTGCAGAACGAAGGACAGTAGCGTAACCGAACATTTCAGCAAGTGGTACATAAGCGCGAACGATTTGGCTTGCACCGTGTGCTTCCATACCGTCAACACGTCCACGACGAGCAGTTACGTGACCCATAACGTCCCCAAGGTTTTCTTCAGGAACTGTGATGGTTACAAGCATCATTGGTTCAAGGATAGCTGGTTGTGCTGATTTAGCTGCTTCTTTAAGAGCAAGAGATGCAGCGATCTTGAAGGCAGTTTCAGATGAGTCGACATCGTGGTATGAACCATCATAAAGCTTCGCTTTCACGTCAACCATTGGGTAGCCAGCAAGGACACCGTTTGCCATAGATTCTTGAAGTCCTTTTTCTACTGCAGGGATGAATTCACGTGGAACCACACCACCGACGATAGCATTTTCGAACTCGAATCCTTTACCTTCTTCGTTTGGAGTAAATTCGATCCAAACATCACCAAACTGACCTTTACCACCAGATTGACGTTTGAAGAATCCACGTGCTTGTGTAGAAGCGCGGAATGTTTCACGGTAAGATACTTGAGGAGCACCAACGTTTGCTTCAACCTTGAATTCACGTTTCATACGGTCAACAAGGACATCCAAGTGCAACTCACCCATACCAGAGATAACTGTTTCACCAGTTTCAGGGTTTGTTTCAACACGGAATGTTGGATCTTCTTCAGCCAATTTTTGAAGGGCAATACCCATCTTATCTTGGTCTGCTTTAGATTTAGGCTCAACCATCAATTGGATAACTGGTTCTGGAACTTCGATTGACTCAAGGATAACTTTTGCTTTCTCATCAGTCAATGAGTCACCAGTTGTAGTATCTTTCAAACCAACAGCTGCAGCGATATCTCCAGAGTAAACTGTTTCAATTTCCATACGAGTGTTGGCGTGCATTTGAAGGATACGTCCGATACGTTCACGTTTACCTTTTGTAGTGTTCAATACATAAGAACCTGAGTTCAAGACACCTGAGTAAACACGGAAGAATGTCAAACGACCTACGAATGGGTCTGTCATGATCTTGAAGGCAAGCGCTGCAAATGGCTCTTCGTCAGATGCTGGACGTTCCACTTGTTCGTCTGTATCTGGGTCGATACCTTTAATCGCTGGGATATCAAGTGGGCTTGGAAGGTAGTCAAGGACTGCATCCAACATCAATTGAACCCCTTTGTTCTTGAAGGCTGAACCACACAATACTGGGAAGAATTCAACGTTGATAGTTGCTTTACGGATACCAGCTTTCAATTCTTCATTTGTGATTTCTTCACCTTCAAGGTATTTCATCATCAAATCTTCATCAGTTTCAGCAACTGCTTCGATCAATTTTTCACGGTATTCTTGAGCTTGTTCAAGGTATTCAGCTGGAATATCTTCTTCAAGAATATCAGTACCAAGGTCGTTGGTGTAGATTTCAGCTTTCATCTTGATCAAGTCGATGATTCCACGGAAGTCATCTTCTGAACCGATTGGCAATTGAATTGGGTGAGCATTTGCTTGAAGACGGTCATGAAGAGTGCTTACTGAGTAAAGGAAGTCAGCACCGATTTTATCCATCTTGTTGGCGAATACGATACGAGGAACTCCGTATTCAGTTGCTTGACGCCAAACTGTTTCTGTTTGAGGCTCAACACCTGATTGTGAGTCAAGAACGGTTACAGCACCGTCCAAAACACGGAGTGAACGTTGTACTTCGATAGTGAAGTCCACGTGTCCTGGTGTGTCGATGATGTTTACACGAGTGTCTTTCCATTGAGCTGTTGTCGCAGCAGATGTGATGGTGATACCACGTTCTTGCTCTTGCTCCATCCAGTCCATTTGTGACGCACCTTCGTGAGTTTCACCGATTTTATGAATCTTACCAGTGTAGTAAAGGATACGCTCAGTTGTAGTTGTTTTACCAGCATCGACGTGAGCCATGATACCGATATTACGAGTTTTTTCAAGTGAAAATTCGCGTGCCATGAGGTTTTGTTCTCCTATATTTTTTATTTCTATACTATTATAACATGATTTAACAAAAACGGATAGGCAGGACCTACCCGTTCTCATTGACTATCCTGTTTGATTGGTTTCAACTTACGAGATGATAAGTTGAATTGATCTCGAACTAAAGTTAGTTAGCCGATTTGAGCCGGAACGGGATGCTGTATGAAAAAGATAAACTTCCTTGTATTCATGGAATACTGCGTCAGTTTCCTATTTTCACCTTGCATCCCTGCCGTTCCTAGCATCATGATCTTACCAACGGAAGTGTGCGAAGGCACGGTTAGCTTCAGCCATACGGTGAGTGTCTTCACGTTTCTTAACTGCTGCACCAGTGTTGTTCGCTGCATCCAAGATTTCTTTTGCAAGGCGATCAACCATTGTGTGTTCACCACGTTGACGAGCGATGGTTACCAACCAACGAAGTCCAAGTGTTGTACGACGTTCTGGACGAACTTCAACTGGGACTTGGTAGTTAGAACCACCGACACGGCGAGCACGTACTTCAAGTACAGGCATGATGTTTTCCATAGCTGTTTCGAATACTTCAAGAGCATCGTTTCCAGTAGCTTCTTTAATTTGTTCGAAAGCTCCGTAAACGATTGAAGCAGCTGTACCACGTTTACCATCAAGCATAACGCGGTTGATAAGACGAGTAACTAATTGTGAATTGTAAAGCGGATCTGGCAATACATCGCGCTTTGGAGCTCTATTTTTACGACTCATTTCTCTTTATCCCCTTTCATTATGCTTTTGGACGTTTCGTACCGTATTTAGAACGGCCTTGTTTACGATCGTTAACACCTGCAGTATCAAGTGCACCACGGACGATATGGTAACGTACCCCTGGAAGGTCTTTTACACGTCCACCACGAAGAAGAACCACGCTGTGTTCTTGCAAGTTGTGTCCGATACCTGGGATGTAGGCAGTAACTTCGATCAAGTTGCTCAAACGTACACGAGCGAATTTACGAAGGGCAGAGTTCGGTTTTTTAGGTGTCATTGTTCCAACACGAGTTGCAACACCACGTTTTTGTGGTGAAGAAACGTTTGTTTGAACTTTTTTATGACTGTTGTAACCAACGTTCAAAGCTGGTGATTTAGATTTTTCTACTTTTGATTTACGCGGTTTGCGAACCAATTGGTTAATTGTAGGCATCTACATTCTCCTGTGATTTTTTTTTATTTTTGGTGATGATACACTTGGTGACAGCTACCATCTGTGTGTACTTTTGCAACATTTGTCAGCACGTCCCTGTACACTCTTGAGAGACCAAAAGTAAAAAGTACCGTCTATTATTATAACATGACGGCACTTTGATTGCAAGATATTTTTTTATTTTTTCAAGAAGTTAGAAAGGTTAATTATTGTCCTGTTTCAACTACTTCTTCTACCCCAGCTTCTGCAACTGGTGCATACTGTGGTTGTGGTTGTATTGGAACTGTCGCATTGCTTACACCCGCTTCTACGTTCGCATTGACATTTGCGTTCGCATTTGAATTCACATTGGCATTTGCATTAGCATCCGTTTGATTTTGCTGTGTAGTTGCTGCATCGCTTGTATAGGTAAGACCATAATAGTTCGCGATGTACTGGATACGAGCCTCAAGTGATTGCTTTTGAGTCGCATCTTTTACTTTCTTCACAGCAGTCTGGGCAGCATTTACAGACTCCTGACTTGGAGCCGTTTCCATTTGAACGACTGCTTTTTCTGCCGCTTCGATATTTTTCTTATCTTCCTTCTTTTCCTTTTCTTCCTTTGTTTCTTTTTTCACTGGAAGGGAACCTGTTTTTTTTGCAGGTTGGATCTCTGTCGTCACTTGGGCTGCTGTGTTCTTTTTGACTGTATACAAACCAGCGACTAAAATAAAGGATAGAGACAGAACTGTCACCAAGCGAATCCACAAAGGGCTATTATCAAATCGATCTAAAATTCTTTTCACTTTTTGATCCTCCTTTGTTCTTCTTAATCAAAGATATTCCCAATTTCGACGTTTAATTTGTTTTCTTTCACATCGATCTTGGTCACGCGCAATAAGGATTTGTGCTCAAAGAATTCACGGTCGGTTGAAGCATTATCTGCAAAGACTGCAACTCCTGCTAATTCAGAATCAAATTCAGACAAGAGGCTGACCATTCCGTTAATCGTTCCACCACCTTTTAGGAAGTCATCAACAATCAAGACCCGACTTCCTGCTTTTAGGCTACGTTTTGAAAGGAACATTTTTTCAATACGATCTCCACTGGAACCTGATACATAGTTGACACTGACGGTTGATCCTTCTGTGATTTTCAAGTCACGACGAACAATAACAAATGGAACATTCAAGACATTTGCAACTGCATTGGCTAGGGGAACCCCTTTAGTCGCAACAGTCATAACAGCATCGATCTTCTTATTACGGAAGGCTTTGGCAATGATGCGACCGATGCTATTTAAAATCTTTGGATTGCTCAATAGATCGGATAAATAAATGTAGCCACCTGGAAGAATACGATCACTTTCAGACAGCTGTTTACATAAATCTTCAACGATTTCTTTAGATTCCTCATCGGAGATAGACGGTGTAAAGACAACTCCTCCTCCAGCTCCTGTAATGGTTTCAATATTTCCGATCTCCATCTCTTCAAAAGCCCGTTTGATAATCACGATATCTTCTGAGATAGAGGATTTAGCCGACTCGTACTTTTCAGCAAAAGTATTGAGACTCGTTAATTCATAAGGATGATTGATCAAGTAATTAGAAATTACGACCATCCGTTCACTTCTTCTTAATTTCATTTTCTCACCATGTAGTTTTTTCTACCATTATACCATAAGAAGCGAAAAAAACGAACATTCTGATTTACAGAAGGCCGTTTTTCCCTAATTTTTTTCTTTTTTTTGGAATAGTTTCCGTATTTATCTCTATTTTTACTGATCGATATTCGGTTTATAGAAAGATCGGTTTTCCATAGCGAAAATCTTGTTGGTCATCTCACCGGGACCAACCAAACCTAGAGCTGTTGTCATCATCATCATCTCTGCATCCAAATTGTCGATCATATGAATAATCTCTGCTTCCATGATCTTTGGACGAACAGGACTACCGTATTCGAGTAATCCATGGTGACTCAAGATCACATGGCGAAGGACAATTACCTCTTCTTTTTGGTCATCAATCTTCAAGTCTTGCAAGACTTTGGTGATTTCTTCATCTATCAAAGCAATGTGACCAATGAGATTGCCCCGAACAGTGTATTCTGTATTTTCAGGGCCCGTTAACTCGATCACTTTAGCCAAGTCGTGCAACATAATCCCAGCAAAGAGCAAACTCTTATTCAACTGAGGATAGATATCGCCGATACTATCTGCCAAGCGGACCATGGTCGCTGTATGAAAAGCAAGACCTGCTTCAAAGGCATGGTGGTTAGTCTTGGCAGCTGGGTAGCTGTAAAACTCTTTCTCATATTTTCTATAGAGGGCACGGACAATCCGTTGCCAGACTGGATTTTCAATTTTGAAAATCATGTTTGACAGGTATTCATGCAATTCCTTAGGATCTACTGGTGGTTTTTCCTTGAAGTCTGCAGGATTGTTGGGTTCTCCTGCTTGTGGCAATCGCATGTTCAATTGATTGACCTGCGGAGTATTATTGTAGACCTCTCTGCGCCCAGACATGTGGACCACACGACCTGCTGTGAAGCTCTCCACATTATGGGGCTGAGCATCCCACAGTTTTCCTTCAATCGTGCCGGTCTCGTCCTGAAAGACGAAGGCTAAGTAATTCTTACCGGCGCGCGTCTGACGCACTTCTGCTGACTTGATCAAATAGAATCCTTCAAACAGCTCATCTTTTTTCATTTGGCTAATTTTGACCATCATCTTCTCCATCTTCTATGTATATATCTAGTCCCAGCAGGTCCTCATCACTTTCGATTTGGCGGAGCGTCCGCTCGATGGCACTGGTCCGTCTGGTTAGTAAATCATCAATATTATTGGAAGCATTCTTTAAATGCCGTTGGGTCTTGGCTAGAACACCTCCAAATTTATGGAATTCTGATTTGACAGATCCCAGTACTTTACTGATATCATCTGCACTCTTTTGAATATTGAGCGTCTTAAAACCAACAGACAAGGAGTTCAAAAGGGCGGATAGGGTGCTTGGACCAGCCACTAAAATTTGTTCTTCCCGACGCAAACGATCGAAAAATTCAGGATTTCGAACCACCTCTGAGTAGAGTCCTTCAGTCGGTAAAAAGAGAATCCCAAAATTGGTCGTCGCTGGTGGAAAGAGGTATTTTTGTTGGATATCTTTGGCAAAACGCTTGATACTAGCCAAAAGAGCCTTGCGGTAACGCTCGATCTCCTCTTTTTGCCCTGACTCATACGCCTCTTCCAGACGATAGTAGTCTTCCAATGGGAACTTAGAGTCAATCGGTAGATAGACTGGCTCCTCTCCTTGTCCCGGAAGCTTGATGGCATATTCCACGCGCTCACTGGACTGAGGAACTGTGATAAATTCCCGCTCATACTGGGTTGGCGTCAAGATATCTTCAATGATTTGGCCCAGTTGCAATTCGCCCATGATTCCACGAGTCTTGGTGTTGGAGAGAACTTTATTGAGGGTTCCAACATCCCGTGCAACTGACTGCATTTCCCCTAACCCTTTGTTGACCGATTCCAACTGTTTCGAAACGGTCTCAAAGGAGGTCTGCAAACGATGCTGCAAGGTTTTCTCCAATTTTTCTTCGACCGTTTGGCGCATTTGCTCTAGCCGCACTTCGTTGGACTCTTGAATCTGTCGCATGCGCTCATCTGTCTTGTCCCGATTTTTGGTAAAGTGCTCATTGATCTCAGCGCGCAGAGCTGTCGTTTGCTGGTGGATCTCCATCCGCATCTCGGTCAAGCGATCTGTCAGGGCAATCTCTAACTGCTGGTTGGCAATTTGACTCGCCTGTCTTTCTTTTTCAAAACGATAGTCTAACTGGTCTGACAAATGATCTTCATGGTCTTCTAACATCTCTCGTAGATCGGGTTGTGTAGCATCTGATCGTTGGAAAAGATAGATGAGAAGTCCCAGATTAAGCAGGCCAATCAGAAGCAGAATGATATTCATATTAACCTCTGTCTTTACTATAAACAATGACAAGATAGCCCCGATCAAGACTCACTTGAATTGCTTGATCCAAAAACTCATTGGAACCATACATAGCCTTCAAAAAATAATTCTCTGGATGGAGCGGATATTTGGCCCCTGTGATCTCTAAACGACCTTGTCCAACAGGCATAAAACCAACATAGGTCATGGTTGGATCTGGCTGGATCTCATGAGAGCCCGCAGGTCTGAAAACTAAGCGATTTTGCTCATCGACTAATTGAATCTGCTCCATATAGGGAGCTAGGTCTGGGTCGGTCGGCAAAAAGATATTAGACAAAAAGTGATCTAAGCGACCACCAAAGGCCCCATAAACGGTGACTGCAGCATCTGGATAGTCTTCAAAGACTGTTTTCAAAGCCAATTCCAAATCCGTATCGTTCTTTTCAGGGACGGATTGAACCACTTGCTTGGCTTGGGCCTGGATCTTGCGCAAATCAACCTCAGAGACGGAATCGAAATCCCCTACAGCTATATCTAAAGGCAAACCTTGTTTCAGTAGCTTCAAACAGCCCCCGTCAACACCGAGGTAAATATCTTGATTTTTTGGCAAGAGAGAGGAATCTCCACCTGCCACTACGACAATCTTAACCATTGATGGCATCTCGGAGGATTTGCACCCGCTCATTGACATCGCCATTAAAGACATAAGAGCCCGCTACAAAGACATTAGCCCCGGCTTCTTTTGCTTGGGAAATAGTTTGGCCATCAATTCCGCCATCGACTTCGATATCAAAGTCTAGGCCTTTCTCTTCACGAAGAGCCGCTAATTCGCGCACCTTGTCCATGGTTTCTGGCAGAAAGGCTTGGCCACCGAATCCTGGATTAACGGTCATGACCAAGACTTGATCCACCAAGTTCAAGACGTGTTTGATACTGTCTACAGGAGTTCCTGGATTAATCACAACACTAGCTTTCACACCGGCTTGACGAATTTTTTGAAGTGCTCCGTGGATATGAGGCGTCGCTTCTACGTGAATGCTGATGATATCCGCACCTGCACGGGCAAATTCTTCAATGTGGTGTTCGGGATTGGTCACCATCAAGTGGCAATCAAAGACCAACTTGCTATGTGGACGCATACTCTCTACGACTCCAGCCCCAAAGCTGATATTTGGCACAAAATGACCATCCATGACATCGATATGAGCATAGTCAGCTCCAGCTGCTTCTAAGCGTTTCAACTCACTTTCAAAATTAGCATAATCTGCACTCAAAATTGAGGGGGCTAGTTTCATTGTTTTCATTCTTCTATTGTCTCCTATTTTGGCATTTTTTTCGAAACCTTTTTGTAGGTTTCGCGACGGTTTTCAATCTCACTTAGAAATTGCAAGTAATCCTCATATCGGAAAGTCGAAATTTCTTCTGTTTCAACGGCTGGTTTCACCGCACAAGCAGGCTCATGTGTGTGGGTACAGGTACGGAATTTACAAGAGTGGCTCACGTCTGCGATCTCTGGGAAGGCTTGATTTAAATCTTCACTGGTCGTCACTTCATAATCAAGGGATGAAAAACCAGGGGTATCCGCAATCTTGCCACCATTTAGATAGTAAAAACTGACAGCTCGGGTCGTATGTCGACCGCGGCCTAAACTATCTGAGATTTCACCCGTTTCAAGTTCTAAATCTGGAGCGATTTTATTGAGCAAGGTTGATTTTCCGACACCGGTCTGTCCCATAAAGACAGTGGTTTTATCTGTCAAAAGTGGCAAGAGTTCCTCAATCGACAAGACAAAGTCATAGCCAATAGCCTGGTAGATTCCTTGGTAGTAGCGAATAGGCTCCAGATCTTCTAGCAAGTCTAGTTTGGAAATATAGACAATGGGATGAATTCCCTTATGCTCCAAAAGGACCAGAAAACGGTCTAAAAGATTGGCGTTGAAATCCGGCTCCTTAGCTGACATGATGACTACTGCCTGATCAATATTGACAATCGGAGGACGCACGAGGCTATTTTTTCGAGGCGCAATGCTCAAGATGTATCCTTCTGAATTCTCTTCAGCTGAAAACTCCACCTGATCCCCCACATAAGGAGTCTGTCCTTTTTTCCTAAAATTTCCACGAGCCCGTGTCTGGTAAATGTGACCGTCTGACTCTACATAGTAGAAGCCAGCCAAGGCCTTGACGATGGTTCCTTGCAAATCGCACTCCTTTGAGATTAATACTATCTATTATACCAAAAAATGAGAAATAAGGCTGGATTGCTTGATAAGAAAATCTGCCAGCACTTCCCGTAACAGGTTGTAGTCTCATATTGTTTATGGTTTTCCTGTTAGGGACTTTAATGTGATTCCTTTTTTTCTTTGGTATTTTTCCTAAAAAGTGTATAATAGAACTATGCGGAGGTGGTGGAACGGCAGACACGCATGCTTCAGGCGCATGTGCCCCTTCGGGCGTGAGGGTTCAAATCCCTTTCTCCGCATCTTGGAAAGGTGGCCCAGCTTGGTACGGCACCGGACTCGAAATCCGGCAAGTGGATTTTCTTCACGCGCGGGTTCAAATCCCGTCCTTTCCTTACGATACAAATAAGAGAGTGGGACAGAAATCGGTAATTCGTTAGAATTCGATTCCGTCGTCCCACCTCCGCATAGTTGAGTAGGGCTGTATAAGTTGATGAAATCAGCGTAGTAGAGCCCACTCAACCACTGCGTCTTGCACGACAATCCAACATCAAAAAGAGGCTAGGACTTTTGTCCCAGCCTCTTATTACTTATAAAACTTCTTTGAGACTTTCCTTAGGTGAGTACGGACGTTAGCGAACTTCTCCGAAGTTCCATAACTAATTTTTGAGCCTCAAGTCTCAAAAATTCCGAGAGCCTAAACTACCTTTTATTTAGGCTCTTTTCTCACAGCGGAAAGTCTCAATTTATAACCGATATCATTCGAAAACACGTAAAAAACATAGTGCTTCATAGTGTATTTAGAATTAAGAAAGAAGATTACGAACCTATGTCTTTTCTATTATTTTATTCCTGCTTCTAGAAGTCCGTCAGCCAAGCGGGCGAAGTCTTCTAAACTAAGGGCTTCTCCTCGTACAGAAGGTTGCAGGCCTGCAGCTTGGATTCCTGCTTCCAGTTTGGCTTTGATTTCTTCAGTCTTGCCAAAGCGACTGGTCAAATTGTTCCAAAGCGTCTTGCGACGGTGGACAAAGCTGGCCTTGCTGACAGAGAAGAAGAAATCTTCATCCTTGACGGTTACTGCTGGTTCTTCGCGACGCACCATCTTGAGGATGGCAGAGTCGACGTTTGGTGCTGGCACAAAGACGGTGCGAGGAACGATAAAGGCTACCTTAGCCGTCATATAGTATTGGACTGCAATGGACAAAGAACCATAAGCCTTGGTATTAGGTTCGGCTGAGATGCGGTCTGCCACCTCTTTTTGCATCATGACCACAAATTCTTGGAAAGGAATTTTGGATTCGATCAAATGCATGAGGATGGGAGTCGTAATGTAGTAAGGAAGGTTGGCAACTACTTTGATCGGAAGCTCTGGATTTTTAAACTCTGCGATGTACTGGTTGAGATCAACCTTGAGGATGTCTTGGTTGACCACCGTTACATTGTCAAAATCCCGCAAGGTATCGGCTAAGATAGGAACTAAGCGGTCATCAATCTCAAAGGCCATGACTTCTGCGGCATTTTCTGCCAAAAACTCTGTCAAAGCACCAATACCGGGACCAATTTCGATGACATTGACCTGCTTATCAATCTCAGCAGTATCCACAATCTTTTGAAGGATGTTGGTATCGGTCAAGAAGTTTTGACCGAAGGATTTTTTAAAGGTAAAGCCGTGACGCTCTAGCACTGCCTTGGTCACGCTATAATCTGCAATTCTCATTTTTTCTCTTTTCTAATCCGTTTAGTGTGAGATATACTCTCTCTTTTTTCTCCGCAGGCTAATCTAACAGTCTTCCACAAAGGCATTCTGCTCCGCTTGATAAACATAAGCCTCCCCGTTCTTATCTAAGATGGTTTCCAACAAGGGCTCCATTTCCAAGGCGTCTTCAAGACTGATAATGGTGATCTTAGATGAATCATCCAAATCTTCCTGGGACTCAAAGTTTGTAAAGAATTGCCAACCACTATCTTGTGGATGATGAGGTTCATCGTGAATGGCCCAATTAATCTCACGTCGTAGGAAGCAATCCTTGGTAATCATGGCTCCTTTTTGTGTATCAAGATTCAGCGGAGGAACCATCAGGCTTGCAATATGTTCCCGTGCAAAATCCAGCTCATCTCCAAGCTGGATGGAGGTAATATAAGCGGGTTGATTGGTTAAACGTCCTTTGAACTTCCCATCGTGGATTTCAGTGAGTTCGACCCACATACGCTCTGCTCGACACCCATTCTCCAAGACTGTATCTAGCACAAGGATAAGGCGAACCTGGTCCCCAAGCTTCAATTGGTTGATTTCTTCTTGGCTCGGAATCAAAAAATGTCGCGGGTTCTTATGGTGCTCTGCTTGAACATTCTCCAAAGAAAAGCCTATCTCTTTTTTCTTATCTTTAAATAGGTCGAACAATCCCATCTTCTACCTCTATCTCTTTTTTAATAACTAGCCATCGTTTCTTCAACTTGGGCCAAACAAATCCCAAACAACTCCAAGCGTTTGAGCAATTGCTTGCCATTGCAGTAGCCGATACGCAAGGCTTCTCCTAGATATTCCCGTCGTTTGCGACTGGCACTGCCCATCAACAGACCAAGACGCATCAGGTCAGTCTTGGTAATATCGAAAAAATACTCATCTTCATAAGAACCTACGAGTCCAGATAGGGCCTTCTCTAAGTCTTCAAAGCTGGCATGCTCCACTCCCAAGGAACGCCCCTTGGTTCTGGATTTTGGTACTGCTTCGCCACGATTTAAAAAGGCATGCTTGGCTTGCGGAATTTCTTGCATGATAATCTTACGAATGCGTTCCCCATTGTAATCCGGATCCGTAAAGACAATGACCCCACGCAACTCTTGCAAGATAGCAATTCGTTCTAGGTCATCCTGGTCAATCGCAGAGCCTCGGGTTTCATAAGTATCTACTTCATAAAACCGACGGAGATTAGCTGTGTCGTCCTTGCCCTCCACGACAATCACTTCGGGTATTATTCTTTTCTCAGTCAAGGCCAAATACCTTTCTTGCATTGTCATAGGTTGCTTGAGCAACTTCTTCTGTCGTCAAGCCACGTAGTTCTGCAATAAAGTCTACTACATAACGGGTGTAGGCTGTTTTATTTTCTCGGCCTCGCTTAGGAACTGGAGCTAAATAAGGAGCATCTGTTTCGACCAATATTTTGTCCAAAGGTAACTCTTTGGCTGCCTCCTGAATGTCTGTCGCTTTTTTAAAGGTTACCACTCCCGAAAAAGAGATCATCATTCCTAGATCCATGAAGCGCTTAGCGTCCTCCAAAGTCCCTGAGAAAGAATGCATGATCCCACCGCGTGGACCCACTCCTTCACTCTTGATGATGGCATAAGTGTCTTCTAGTGAATCACGGGTGTGAACCACAAAAGGTAAGTCCAGTTCCTTAGACAGCTGAATCTGACAACGGAAAACTTTCTCCTGTACTTCTTTAGGTGCTGTCATCCAGTGATAGTCCAGACCGATTTCTCCTAGCGCCACTACCTTGGGATGTTTCAATTGTTCAAGCAAGTAAGCCTCAACTTCAGGACTATAATCGGCCGCCTCAGTGGGATGCCACCCAAGCGTCAGATAGAGTTCTGGGTGCTGGTCTGCCAATTCTAATGCTCGCTCAATGGTCGGTTTGTCAAAACCAACGATATTGTGAGCTACAACCCCCATTTCCTTGGCCAAGTCGAGTTCTTCTTGTTCTTTTCCTGCGAATTCTTCCACATTGAGATGGGTGTGGGTATCAAAAATCTGCATGATCTTCCTTTTCTTCCGATTTTTTCTTCTTTCTATTATAGCAGAAAGCGCCTCTAAATTCACTTTCGGACAAAACAAAAACCAGTAGTCTCGAGTTTCTACTGGTTTTTAGTTTTTTATCTGAATTACGCAGCCAAAACTTTGCGTCCTTTACGACGACGAGCTGCCAATACGCGACGGCCATTTTTAGTTGCCATACGGTGACGGAAACCATGTTTGCGCGCACGACGAAGTTTACTTGGTTGATAAGTACGTTTCACGATGAATACCTCCTCATAGATTTTGTATTCGTTTAGCCGGCTAGTTGTGATCAGTTACTAAACATACTTTACTATTCTATCTGATTCGACTCTATTTGTCAATAGCTATGGCAAAATTGTTGCAAATATAGGCTAGACAAGACTTGCCTATCCTTGACGCGTCGCTAGATAATAGGGTTCTAGTGCTGTCATCGCGCTCTGGAGTTGATCCAAGACATCTTCGATAGATCCTACCTCAACTAAGGGAATGTCGTATTTGACCAGAACCTTGCGAACTACTCCATCTGCTACTGCTTGGAGAAGAGAGAGGCGATTCTTTTCTATTCCTTCGATCCTTCGACTCTCTCCATTTTCTTGAGCAAGATAATAGACTGGCTGAGAAATGGGAAGGGTGAGAACCTTGTGTTGCTTTTGAAGGCTCTGCTCATCTTTTTTTCGCTCGATAAAGCTCACCTCTAAGGAAACACCAAAATCAGCTGCATCTCCATAGAGCCTCAAGGCATACATGGGCTCTGCCAGAGTCCCTTCTCCTTTTAAATAGGCCCAAAAATGAGGCCTTAGGACCTGTCCCTGGTTCATCCACTGGCTGGTTCGCTCCTGCTCTAAGTAAGAATACCGTTTGTGAAAGGCTGAGACTAAATCCGTAAATTCCTTACGAGCCGCCTGCCCCATTGCGCGGTACTGTTCCATCTCTTGGGCTAACACTCCTGCCTTTTCTGGTGACTGGTATTTGATTCCTTGAAGCTTTAAAAACTCTCGAATCGCTGCAAATGCCATCTGTTTCCTTTCTACTCCTAACAAAAAGAGAGAGCGGTTCTATCCCGTCCCTCTCTCATGGGCAATAATAGCTAGATTATCCTTCGATGTCCACAACTACATAGCGGTTTGGTTCTTCCCCTTCAGAATAGCTAGTGACCCCTTCCATCTTGGAGACAATTCGGTGAATGATTTTACGTTCACTATTGGACATTGGATCGGTCTGTTGGGCTTGGCCATCCTCGAGGGCCCGTGTTGCTAACTTCTGAGCATAGCTTTGGAGAACTTCTGCACGATGCTCTACATAGTCATTGACATTAATGGTAATGTAAAAATTCTTTGAGTAGCGGTTATAGAGATAGTTTTGTGCCAAGAGTTGAAGAGCTTTCAAGACTTTACCATGGTAACCAATCACGCGCCCTGGCTCATTGGTATCGATCTGCATATTGACCGTACGACGGTTATGGCTACTTGAAAGCGTTGCATCGACATCCATCTCATCAACAACAGTTTGAACATAAGCAGTTACATCTGTGACAACTTCTTCGATGTCGTAGTTTTCTTCTACTTCAATACCAAGATTTGAGAAATCAGACTCGTTTGCTTCTTTTGCGACTGGTTCTTTAACCTTCTCAAGAATATGTTCATGCCCTTTTTCTTCCAGAACGGTGTCTGCTTCTTTATCATGTTTGAGGATTTCTGTCTTGATTTCTTCAGAGACAACTTCTCCTTCTTCTTCGACCTTTTTGATCGCTGCAACGACACGTCCTAAATCAACTGTTGCTTCACTTACGGTCTTAACCGGTTCGTTCTGCGCGTTAATTTCTTCTGGTACACCCTTTACAGCTTGTTGATTGGCTTTGACAACTGTTGTTTCTGCAATCGGTTCAATCTCTACTTGGGCTGGTTTTTTACCAAATAAGCCAAGAAAACCTTTCTTCTCACGAGCCACAACCGTAATATGTGCCTTCATACGGGGAATATCTAATTCGTTCAAGCCATTTTGGATAGCTTCTTCTACAGTTGCTCCGGTATATAGGACCATATGTCCACCTCTTTCTTATTTTCTTTTTTTCTGTGCTTTCTTTAAGGCACGACGTTTTTGTTTTTCTATTTCTCGAGTAGCTTGCTCTTTTGCTTCACGCTCTGCGATAATCTTGAATGGGTTGTTCAAGAGATAGGTTTGTCCGACTTGGTAAGCATTTGAAGTCACCCAGTATAGAGCAACCCCGCTGGCTGAGAACAAGGCGAAGAAGAAAATCATCACAGGCATCACATACATCATGGTTGTCGCACTCCCGTTACGCTCTGGCAGGGCTTTATTGGTCAACCAACTGCTGAAAAATGTGAAGAGGGCAGCAAGAAGAGGCAAGATATAAGTCGGGTCAATCGCTCCAAGGTCCAACCAAAGGAAGTGACCGACTTTAAGGAATTCCACACGGCTCAGCGCTTGGAATAGGGCCATCAAGACCGGCATCTGGATCAAGAGAGGAAGGAAGGCTGAAGATGTTTTGACACCTTTTTCCTTATAAAGGGCCCGCATCTCTTCAGAAAGCTTGGTCCGACTATCTAGATCCTTGCCAGGATACTTGGCTTGCAATTCCTTGAGTAAGGGTTGAATTTCTTGCATCTTGCGGGTTGAATTCATTTGATACTGGAAGAGAGGCAAGAGGACCGTCCGGATGACAATGGTAAAGACAATAATCCCAACACCGATACTGCCACCAAACGACAAGAAGCGGATGGCTTCTGCAAAGAAGTAGACGAAGCGTTCCCAACCACCTGTCGATTCGGCTGTCACTTGAGAGGTCCCACAAGCTGTCAAGACCATTAAGGCCGCTCCTAATAATCCAGTTAACTTCAGTTTCTTTTTCACATTATTCCCTTTCTTGGTAGACATGCGCTAATTTTAAGACATGTACAAGATTTTTCTCTACTTGATGGAAGTCGAGCTCCTCCACTCCTTTACGAGCAATGACGACAAAATCATCGGTCGTAAGGCAGGCTTGATGTTTGATTAAAACATGGCGAATCAAACGTTTGATGCGATTTCTAGTCACAGCATTTCCTAGTTTCTTACTAACAGACAGGCCGACTCGAAAATGCGGTTGGTCTTTGCTCAGACGGTAAATAACGAATTTCCGATTGGCAACATTTTGACCACTTTTAAAAATAGCATTAAAATCTTTGTCACGTTTGACGCGGTAGCTTTTTTTCAAACCTCCACTCCCTCTATTAAATTTATTCTATTATACCACATTTTCAAAAAAAACCAATCTCCCTTAGGAAATCGGTTGCTACTGGAATACGGATAAAAGTAATGGCAAGGTATAATAGAGATTGAGCAAGATATGGCCTAAAAGCGGAGAAAGAAGCGCCTTGCTCCGATAATAAAGAGTCCCAAAAATCAAACTCGGCAAGAGATAAATCATAAAAGCTCCTAGCGAAAAAGTATGATGGACAAAATGTAGCCCACTGTAGATGAGGGCAGGGAGCCAAATCTCTGCATAGATGGGCCAACCTTTAAAATAGGCATTTACCAAGGCCCCACGAAAGATCAACTCTTCTGTCACCGGTCGGATGATGACCATCGCGACCACTAGGATGACCACCCCTGTCGGGCTGATTTCTCGAGGAAAGAGACTCAAAACAGCTGCCCGTCCCTGAACAAAACCACTGATAAAGTAGTCCAACCAATAGACCAAACAAGCCGCAAAGATAGCTTCCAGCAAGGATTGAAGCGAGTTCTTCCCCCATAAAAACTGGGACTTCTTGGAAAAACGGTAGACCAAAAATCCTGTAAAGACTGCATAGATGGTCTCCAAGCCAAATAAGGTCCAATAATAACTATTTGCGCTCGCTAAGCTATTAGAAACATATTGGGCCAAGGGACGAAATTGGGGCCGGATATAAAAATAAAACAAGAGGAGAAAGAGGGGGTAAAGCAGAGAGAGCTTTTTTTTAATAAATTTCATAGATACCTTTCCTAGAGAATGACAGATCGTATAGTGCATCTTACCATAATCATAACAAGGTTTCAACGAAAAAGGATGCCGTCCTAGTCTCTAAGATAAACCACATATCCCCCCAATACAGCGACTAAAATCAAGAGACATAGAAGAGTTTCCATCCATACGAGACCTGTCAAAAAAGGAATCTGTAGCAGACCTTGAGCCATTTTCAGAGAGGTCGCTGTGATAACGGTTGGAAAGGTAAGAGCTGAAAAAGCAGGTTGAAAGCCTTCTTTGATCATTCTAGGGAGGCGCGTCAAAACAAAGAAATAAAAAGCTTGCGAGACCACCACCATGATCAGTAAGATCCAAGAGGGAAGTCCCCCTCCCTCCACCCGAACCAGGGCAGCTAAAAGAAGAGAAAAGGGAGCACAATAGATACCTTCTTGTCCCAATAAGTGGCTCGGTAAGGGATTGCTTTTCAAATCCTGATAGATAAGCGGGTACAGACACAAGGTCAAAATAAAGCCAAACCCCAGGGTAAGATAGGCTAGCTCCATCACTCCTACCACCGGATAGGTCAAGGCTGCCACTGCAATACCCACATAGAGAACCGTCCAACTCGGAGTAGCCTTGGCCCTTGGTCGCGCCATGACATGGGTCTTAGTAAAATAGAGAATCAGACACAGATCCAAAAGGAAAGCGAACCACCAAACCAACTGAGATAGACCTCCAAAGGCGGGAAAGAGGCGAAAAAGATAAGTGGATAGAATCATCCCTGCCATGGGAAAGGTCGCCATCCCAGATAACAGGGCTGGCTGTTGGAGTTCTCTCTTGCTTTCTTGCCAGCGAATCACATGATAAACTAAAAAGAAAAACCAGAGCAATAAACCTGTTAGACTGAAGGCATGACCCAGAAGGGGTAGCGAGTCTGCAAGAAGGTTTCCAGCACCACCCAAACCTAACAGACAACCTGAAAATACTAAAGGAATCTTTTTCATATTGATCTCCCATCATTTTGTCGCTTTCAGTATACCATAAAAGAGAGGGATGCATGATAAAAAAAGAAGTTGGAGAATACCAACTTCTTTTAGAATGTAATCTACCTGTTTCTTACATAATACAACCTAAATGATACTTAAAAATTTAAAAAGATATCAACTATTAGGCTCACTTAGACATCTACTGAAACTTTCCGACGTGAGATAAGTGCTAGAAACATTCTTGTTTCTAGCACTCGGGAGTTTTGGAACCTTAGGTCCAAAACTAAGTCATGGAACTTCCTCGAAGTTCGCTGACGTCCGTACTCACCTAAGGAAAGTTTATAAGATGACTCTATCTACAATTTGAAAGAAGTTGGAGAATACCAACTTCTTTTATCCATTCTATTAGAAACTAGGCCTGTACGACCATCATATAAAGAAACAAGGATAAGAGAAAGACGATACTAACAACCAGGGTCGCTAACTTAAGCCCTCGGTGGGAGCGCCAATAGCTTGGTTTTCCTAAGTTACTGGTTGCATCTGTTGACAAGGACTGTTGTTGACGCGGTTGCAGAGTAATGAGGACTACTAGCGCCAACGATAGGAACGCGACGACAATCGCAAATACCATTTCCATATTAGGATCCTCCCAACACTCTCAAGAGGGTAAAAATAACTCCCAGCAAAATGACCAAACCAATGACCACGTTAAAGATGACATTGATTTTTTCAGAACGCGTCGTCTTTTCTTTCTCGGCTGGACGGCGTTTAAGAGACTCCATCCGGCCTTCTACTTCTTTGTAAAATAAATCTTTCTTACGATCACTCACTGTGTCCACCTATCCCTTCTTGCAAGCGAGTTTTGAAATCAGCTGGCTCGATGCTACTTGATTGGGCAATTTGTTGTGCCACTGCTTCTCGATAGCTATCAACTGATTGGTAGATTTCCTTGATACGGGCTACCATATCTGCTTCTTTTCCTTGGTCAAAGATATTAGCTTGCGCTAGGAAGTGGCGATCATGCAGAGTGTGACTAAAGGCAAGAATAACTTGCTGGTGTTCAAAGGCCTTACGGACAATTCCTTGCACTTCTGCATAGTGATTGATATCTAGATAAATACTAGAAACCTTGAGCAATTCTTTGATCCGTTCTTGGCTGATGTTTTGATACAAGACCACATTTGGATAGCGGACCATGGACAAGAGACTCGCAGACATCTCTGTCAAAGCCGCTACACGGAAGGTCACATTCGGCAAGTTTTCTACTAGGTAGGTCAAGGCTTCGATCTGATCCGAGTTAGTCAAGACAAAGGCATCTTTGCGGATATCATCTTTCACCTTGAAGTCATACAGGTAGCCAAGAGAAGCAAAGTAGGCGTGCTGGTCTTGTGAGGTCAACTGCAATGCGCGATGGTAGGTTGCATTTTGTGGAATCAAGATCTTCTTGGTCCGGATTTCTGGGCTATTTAGAATCAACTGCATGTTGCCTGGAAGACTATCATGAAGAGGTTCTTGCCATACCAAGACGTCGCGCCCTTTGATCCCTTTATTGCCCAACTGAAGACTAATGCTAAAGGAGGTGGCAAGGGTATTGTAGACCAATCCATCCAAATCAAAACCACGATGCTCTAGATAAAAGACAAAATATTCTAAGCGATTCTTGAAAATTCGCATAGGTTGATGGTCCAAGGTCAAGATCAAATCCCCTGTTTGGTGATTCTCTGTCAAGCGCTCGATATCCCCTTCAAAATAAGTGGTTACCAATTGCTGGCCTTGATCGCCACAGGTTGTCACGGCAATCTTACGACCGTATTGGTCATAGCGCTCGATCATGACCACTTGCCCCTTATCATCCAACCACTCCAGGCGCTCAACGATGCGTTTATAAGAAGCTGTATGGTAAGCAATCCGAGCCTTTTCCTGACCATAGTAGGTCACTTTTCCCGAACTGTTATCCCCAGAAACTTCCCAGAAATCAGGCACTGGTACTTCATTAAAGTAGCGTCCGCGCTTCTCCCCTTTTGGTTGGCCTAAGAAATAGATGAATGGCGATTCAACACCGTCAGGCAGGAAACCGTTTGGCTCTAAAACAACAGTCGGATGGTTAAAGCCAGACTCTCTCATAGAGTGGAGCAAGTCTTGGCTTTCACGAGAATAGCTATCAAATACGTTCAGCATGTGTCACCTCTTCTATCAATTGTGCCCAAGCTTCTTCTACTCGGCTGGTCAAAAAGTCCTCTGCACGCGCATAAGATGCTTGACGCATGCTGGCTAGATCATCTTTTTTGTATAGCTGGATGATTTTTTCCGCAAAGGCAGAAGCGATATGGTCTACTACTTGGTCTGCTGATGGTGGAATGAGATAGCCATTTTTCCCTTCTGTGACAAAGGTTTGGTTGCCATAAGGAACATCAAAACCGATAATCGGAAGGCCAGAACCAATCGCCTCCATCAAGGTCAACCCAAAGCCTTCACTGGTCGATGCTGACAGGTAAACCTCATAATTCTTATAAATTCCCTCGAGATTGGCATGCCCTTTGAGATGGATATAGTCTGCCGCCCCCAATTCATCAATTAGAGAACGCAGCTTGCCTTCCTCTCCACCTTTTCCATAGATGTCAAAGGACAGCTCTGGCAATTCTTTTTTGGCACGAACCACTGCTCGCACCAACCAGTCAATATGCTTTTCAGTCGCCAAACGAGAGGCTGTGATCATAGAAAATGGGGTGCGGTTTTCGTTTTGCGGCAAGCTTGCAAGACTCCCAACTGGAATGGTATAGATGGCCGGCTGATGGTTGGTGTATTTGGCAAACTGCTCGGCCAAGATTTCTTTTTGGCGGTCGGTCGCAACAATAAAGAAGTCCACCTTGTCTGCATTGGTAAATTGGTACTCGTAGTAGTTGTTCCACAGGATATACTGATCGTCGACATTATTGGCACTGAAGTGCTCTGCATGAACGACCACACCCAGGCGGGCCTTTTGCGCTTCTTCAAAGATAGGCTGACCGATGTTGGTTTCCCGATCCAAAATCACCAGATCTTGTTTGGTCAATTGAAGAGTTTGCATGAAGTAGCGGATCAATTCTTGGCGACCAACCAGATAGCGATCTGGGAAACGATAAACCTCTCGGCCATCTGCCATCTGCATGCTGTAGGCAACCGTCCCGTCTTCGTTGTAAAAACGGCGCTCAATCAAGTTAGCTTGGTTGTTCTTAGGAATGAAATACTCTGTACAATAGCGGGTATAGGAGAAATAATCCTTTCTCACCAAGATTCCTCTAGACACATACTCGCAGCGTTCGACATAGGGACTGTTTTCAGACCGCAAGTAGCAGGTCAAAAAATTGTCCTGGTCCTCATAAAAGAAGCGCTTGATCTTGCCGTCGACTTCTTCACGAGTCGGTTTCCCGGTAAATCCTGCTAAGACCTGATCAATGGTATAAGTGGTTGGTGCAATCTTAATATCTGTAAAATGGCTGTAGAGCCAGATGATTTCATCATTTTTAAAACCGATATTTTCTGTCAAATGCTGGATATTATCGGCTAGAATCATATCCATAAAAACAAATTTAGCTGGTTGATGGATATTGCGTAACAACTGGGCCCGGTAGGCTTGGGCGTACTCAACACCACTACTGGCCCAACCGATTCCAAGGTTGATATTGTATACTGTCATAATGTCCTCTTTTATGGGAAATGCAAGACAATTTCCCCTTTTTTATTGATTTCTACTCGACTCAGTAAAAGATTGCGGACCATTTGCTCTTTGGCCGCCCCTTTCATTCGATCAAAGGATTGGTAGGCTTCTTGGAAAAATTCTACCAAAGGATTTTTCTGACTGGTGTATTGACCAGAGAGAGCCATCCGCAATTGTTGCAGATAGTCTACCTGCTCTACCCAGTTTTCATCGATGGCTTTTAAGATGGCCATACGTTGGAACTGTGCGATCACCTCATCGGTGCCTAAGACCTCATACTTGGCCTCTAACTCACTTTTAGCAATTTCCCACAAGAAATTTTCTTTTGCTTTCTTGCTACGGAAGGTTTGGTGGGCTTTTTCAGGATCCACCTGGTAGCTGACATTGTCTAAAATATAGCGATAAAAGGCTACTGGTTCCTTGTATTCTTTTTTGTGGACTACGCTTGAAAAGACGGAACGAAGCGCTTTTTCAACGATAGCATCCAAGCGGCCTTCTTGCTTGATCAAACGATCGCGCTCTTCGTAAACAATCGCACGCTGAATGTTCATGCTTTCCGCAAATTCTAGCGTCATCCGACGACTGGCCTGACCAGAACTTTCACTAGCATTTTGAGCTCGTTCCACCAAGTTTCTATACTTGCGCTTAGTCAGAGCTTTGGCTGAACCAATCCGCTCATCCACATCATAGTCTTGATAGGTATCCTGGATCCAGTCTGGTCCCCAGTTTTTCATCAAATCGTCTTCTAAAGAGACAAAGAACTTGGTCAAACCGGGATCTCCTTGACGACCTGAACGCCCACGAATTTGAAGGTCAATCCGCTGGTTCATCATCCGCTCAGTCCCTACAACTACTAAACCACCTAACTCAGCGACTCCTGGTCCCAACTTGATATCGGTTCCCCGACCGGCCATTGAGGTCGCAACTGTCACCGCTCCTTTTCGACCTGATTCTTTAATGATCTGAGCCTCTCGGGGAGCATTGTTGGCATTAAGAAGATTGTGAGGAATTCCTTCACGCAAGAGAAGATTCGAATAAAGAATCGACATTTCAACCGATCCGGCAAAGACCAGAATCGGATTACCTTTTTCGTGGATTTTCTTCACATAGTCCAAAGAAGCCACGATTTTCTCTGGCAAAGTTTGATAGATTTCATCCGGTAAATCCTTACGGATCTTCTTGCGATTGGTTGGAATCTTGATCACTGACATGGCATAGGTATCGAGAAATTCTGCCTCAGCAACCTTCCCAGTCCCCGTCATGCCTCCCAACTTCCGAAACATCTTAAAGAGGTTTTGGTAAGTAATAGAAGCCATAGCCCGTGTTTCTTGGGTGAGTTTGAGACCTTCTTTGGCTTCAATCGCCTGGTGGAGTCCTCCTTGCAAGCGGGTCATTTCCATCAAGCGACCCGTCGCCTGGTCTAGCAAAACAATCTCAGGTTGTCCTTCGACATTAGGATGGATGACATAGTCCTTATCCTTAATAAAGTTTTTATTGGCCTGCAGGGCTAGGCTGATATGGCGGACCAAGTCACGGTATTGGGGATCATAGAGATTGGGAATGGCAAGAAAAGCTTCTGCTGCATGAGCTCCCTTTCGAGTCAACCAAACCCGTTTCTTTTCTTCGTCAAACTTGAAGTCTTCCCCCTCTTTGAAGGTTTGGATCAGAGTGTCAATAATCCCATAAAGGTTGGACTGGACCCGAGGAGAACCAGAAATAATCAAGGGGGTCTGAGCACTATCTAGGAGCACCGAATCAATCTCATCGACAATGGCGTAATTGAAGTCAGCTAAAAATTGTCCATCTGCAGAAGCGGTCAAATTCTCTGTTAGATAGTCAAAGCCCAGACTGGTATTGGTCGTATAAATGACATCTGAGCGATAGATCTCACGTTTGACTTCTGGATCTAACTCTTCGTCTTCAGATTGTTTTAAAGGTACGCCGACCGTCAAACCTAAGAAACGATAGACCTGTCCCATTTCTTCTGCATCCCGAGTTGCCAGATAGGTATTGGTCGTAATAACCATAACCCCTTTGCCCTCTAGAGCATTGAGATAAACTGGCATAGTTGCCGTCAAGGTCTTCCCTTCACCGGTATTCATTTCAGCGACATTTCCCTGATGCAGGACAATCCCTCCCATGACTTGCACGTCATAAGGAAACATACCCAAGACCCGTTTATCGGCTTCACGCGCAACAGCAAATGCTTCTGGCAAGAGATCATCCAAGGTCTCGCCCTCTGCTAGACGTTCCCGAAATTCTGCAGTCTTCTCCTGTAGTTGTCGATCCGTCAAGCGGGCCATGTCATCCTTCCAGCTATTGACTTCTTTTAAGATTTTTTTGATGTTTCTTAATTTAACGTAATCCAATGTGATCCTCTTTTTTTGCAGTGATGTTCGTCTATTCGAGAACTTCTGCTCCCTCAGACGATATTGGTTGAATAGTAAAATAGTGGAAGGTAAACTCTTGCAAGCCTGCACTGAGCAAGCGTACTTCATAGGCGTAGGCTTGATCTGGATAGGTAAACTGCAAGCGACCTTCTGCGGTTACTCGACGGCCAACGACCTCTCCAAAACGATCTTTGAAGACAATTTCTACCATAACGGTATGGGAGGGAGTCGCTTCCATCGTAATAAGCAGTTCATAATCCTGCTCTCTTTTAAGCAGAGGCAGACTAGGAATTTGACGCGTCGCGCCAAAATTTGTCTGCGAATGCCAGGTTTTCAATACTTGACCAGATGGCATGAGGGGGTTCTGAAAGTGAACGCTCCCTTGGGCAGTCGCTTGAATAGTTGACCCCCAAAGATAATCTGCCAGAACGGTATCGCCCCAGTAGACGCGTCTGGCTTCATTTTCTTTTATTTGTATCATTGGTTTCTTCCAAAGTCTCTTTCCATGATTTCTTTGTACTGGGTCGCAAACCATTCAATGATCGGACCACTCGCGTCGTTGTGGCGACCGGCACGGCTAGTACTAATAATACGAACCGGCAATTCATATAAGGCTTCTAAAATATCTGGATAAGCCTGCTGGTCGTAGTCATCATCTCTCATATAGGCAAGTGCCAAAATTGTATCCTTAAAATCTGCTTGTTCAAACCGATCCCAGAAGCGTTGATTGAGCTGACCAATGCCTTCTTGTGATACTTGGCCGATGATCAACTGCATCATATCTAAGGACGTTCCAAACTCATCTGGACGTTTAAATTTCAGGTTAGCAGCGACATCCCCCAGGTTGACAATGGGTTTTCCGACTAGGATGGCATGAGGGCAATAAAGGGCCCCATAATAAAGTGCACCAAAGGTCCCCATGGACAAACCTGAAAAATTCATCTCTTTGGGCTCGAAACCGAGCAGATCCAAATGCTGATCAATAAAGGCTGTAATTTGATTTTCCAGCTCTTCTGATCCCATGTAGAAAGATCCACCTTCCAGTCTTGGGTCAGAGAAGAGAATAAAGGGACTGCCCATAGCACGCAACATCCCAAATCCTTCAAATCCTTCGGCCGGACGATACCCAGAAAAGTAAATGTTTAAAGGTGGCTTCATATCGCCCGGATGGAAATAAGCAAAAATCTCTTGGCGCTTGTGGTCCCGAAGAGTCTGAGCGCCTACCGTCATCCCTCCTAAAGGACCATGGGACAAGCGTTTGTGTAAGGCTCCAATCGTAAGAGCCCCCTCTCCTTTTGCTTCCAGCGAGAAGGCTAGGTAATAAGGCTCTGCTCCATCCAATTCTAGTGGTTGCAGCATCTCTTCTTCTGAAAAGACCGCATCTTTGACCCAATCACCCAAAGCTCCATAGCGGTAAAATTGGATCCGCAATTGCAGCTGACAGCTTGGATCTTTTTCGTATTCCAACCAAAAATTGATGGGGCGGCTAGCGTCATACACATAATTGTAAACCCACTGGGCAATCGGCGTAAACTCTTCCCCGTATGCTCCATCAAGCTTGAGGAAATGTTGCCCCAAGACTGTTTGCTGACCAGCAAAATCAGGTCTCACTTGCAGATCACGAACTGTAAAGGCATCCCCATATTGATTGTCGTATAAAAAGCGGTCTAAAACATAGAGAAATTGATGCTTGTTTGAGAAATCCCAGGGTCTCGCTTGTTTAAGCGTTAAGAGATGGGCTAATTCTGCAGAAGGCACCTCTAGCTTACGCCTTTCGTCATAAAAAACGGTATAAGGCTGAAAATAGGTCAGGTCTTCTCCTAAAGCCAACAAATCTTCTGGATTCTCTAGGATCAAGGCTTTAAATTTAGAGATTTCCTCTTCTTCCATATAGTCTTTGAGCGATGGAAGAGCGGTGGCCTGAAAAAAGTGCCAGCCAAGTCCAGCAGGAAGTTCCATTTGATCCTGCCAGCTACTTGAGCCGATTTGGAGAATATGGGGTATCTGTAGTTTTTTATCCATGACGTTCTTTCATCCATCCTTCCCATTTCTCGATCAAGCGTTGACCGGTGTATTCTTGAATTTTTTCGATTGAATAGACCAAGGCCTCATTCCAGGGCTTCAATTCCAATAAGAAGTGCGTGATTGCTTTTTCTAATTCCTTGTCTCCCTTAGACAGGACATAGCCATTTTTTAAATGATCCACATATTCTGTTTGAACACGATTGACCTGTGGAATCCCCGCAGAGATCCCTGCAATCTGCGTATAGAGGTTAGGTTCCTCACTCAAATCTACGATCAAGCGTGTTTTTTCCAACTCCTGAATAATGTCATTTTCATTTGAAAAATTCTTGACCACAAAACGGTAGTCCGGTGCGTCTTGTACAAACTCCTTATCAATAATCTGGTTTTCTCCAAGCACTTCTAGCTGGGCTGGCGACTGAAAAAGATTCAAGTTCTGCTCACTAGCGATCAATTCCTCTAGTTGCTGTTCTACTTCTTTGACCCGCTCTGGTGCCCCATTGTAAAATGCAAAGACGACTTCAAATAAGGGATGTTGCCCCAAAACTTCCAAGATTTTTTTGAGCTGGTTCTTGGTTGGAAGCTCGTTCTCCTTGATATAATAATAAATCTTTGATTCCTTACGCTCTTGACTAGAGCCCAAACGGAGGCGAGAGTCAAAAGAGGTAATCCGATGTGTTTTTTGAGCTAAGCTAGGGGAAAAGACCGAAATCGCTTCTTTGGTTTTTTCACTGTCCGTAATTAAAAGCTGGGCATCAATCATATCAAAATAGAGGACAAAGTTTTCTGCAGACAAGGGCTGGCGATCCCCATAGAAAGAGAGGACCTTCTTAACACCACTCGCTGTATCTTGTAAAAAAGCAAGATTGGCTGGATGAGCTGCCAAGACCAACTGATCTCGCCCTGGAATCAAAGCCATCAAGTGTTCCTTCATTTTTTCAGAGACGACTTCCCCAATATTGGCATAGCTTTCTTTTTTGAATGCATGGAAGAAAGCTTCATTGACCATGACAGAGCGATTTTCTTCAATCAACATCTCTCTCAAAATCCACTGCCCATCAAAACGCAGGTACTCATGAAAATAAGGTTTCCCCTCATTGTAGTAGAGTCTGCTAGAGATAAAGCCACGATCATCCATGTAGTCAATATAGATGATTTCCTCATCCTTATAACGGGTCAAGGAGAGGATATTCCCATCCACTCCCATATCAATCTTGGCGAGACATTTGCCTTTTCGAAAGGCTATGGCCAAAAAAGGAGTATAGGAAAAGATAGTCCCACTAGGCCATTCCATATCCTGAAGCTGGAGTGGGCGCATGGACAACTCAGATGGGACACCTTGGATCCCATCAAAAATGGAGATCACATCTGTCTCTAGTATATCTTGGCGGTGTAAAAAATAACGCAGTTGGGGATTGTACTGTGGTAACAATAAAACCCGATCCATTTCTGCTTCTTGAAAAATACGAACTTGATTAATGGTATCGTCAAATTCAATGGACTCGCGCATCCAGTACCAAGGGGTAGCTGATTGCTGCCAGATGCGGTCCGTTCCATACCAGGCTGGTACAAAATAATACATGGTTACTCCTAGAATATTCTTGTATAACGTTGGTTGACGCGAAGGGCACGAATTTCTTCTCGGATATTGTAAATCATTCCGACAAACATGAGGAAAGTCCCTGGGATCATGGTCAAGCGCAAGAGCTCCTTATCCCATAATAAGAGAGAAAAAGGAAGCGCCGTAAAGAGAATCAGATACAAGGTCCCAAAAACTGTTAAGCGGAGGACAATACCATTGATGTAGCGACGTGTATCTGCTCCCGGATAGACATGGTCGATATATTCCGAAGCCTTCATCATCTTATCTGCAATTTCTTCTCCATTTACATTGACAAAGGCAAAGGCAAAAGAAAGCAGGGCAATCATGAGAATGTAAAGTAGAATCCAGATGGGGTCTCCCATCACCAAACGCTTGGCGAGCTGAGCAGCCCATTTAGCATTGGAATCCATCGACAAAATCAAGAGCATGGCATACTGAGGAATCGACACCAAGGTCATGGCATACATGAAGGGCATTCCCCCAGCCGGATTGAGCTTGATATCTAAAAAAGTATAGCTTTTTAGGTTGTTGTGAATCCCTAATTTATTGACAGGAATTTGATACTTGGAATATTCCACTAAGACTGCAACAAAGACAAAAATCAAGAGGGCAATCACACCCACAATATAAGCGATCTCTGGAATATTATTAATATTTGAAATAGTCTTCATCACGTCTTCTGGAAGGTACATAACCATCCCCGCCATCATGATCACAACAGAACTTCCAAGACCCAGAGCAGCATTTAGATCTGAAAGCCAGACCAAAAAGAAGGCTCCAGCTACCATAATCATCGTATTAACTGCAATGACGAGTCCAGGGTTCAACCCTGTCTTCAAGGGCAGATACATGGCCACTGCCAAGGACTGGACGATGGCAAGCGCCAAGGTCACATACATCTTTCGCCGCTCCACAATTTCCGAGCTGGTTTTTTCAAGATTAAAGCGTTTTGAAACGGTAAACATCCGCCACAAAATCATGGAGGACATCCAAGGAGATAAACCGATCGAAAAGATCGACATCCCGCGGAGATTTCCACCCATCACAGCACTTGAGAGCTGTAGACCAGTTGTCGTCCCCTCATTAAGTTTCAAGGCCTTTGATAAATCAACAAAAGGCAGAGAAATTTTACTTCCAAAAACATAAATAAAGACGAAAAAAATCGTCCAACAAAATCGCTTTCCTACTTCAGATCGTTTTAACATTTCTTTTAAACTTTCTCTTCGTCATTTTGGCTCCACCGTCTTGGGATTAGCCTATACATAGGTGCTTCTTAAGCATCTTATCTCAACTTATTTTACCATAATTTGCGACGTTTCCAAACTCATTTGTCACTAATATTTGATAATCTTCCAATTTCGCTATTTGGTACCGCATCCAACAAAAAATTCTCCAGATCTTTGTCTGAAGAATCTTGTTTGATTGGCTGTTATTACCCCAAGGCCATGATGGTATCGACGAATAATTTCTTTGTGAAATAGCCATTGCGGATCAAATAAGAAGTATAGTGAGCTTTTTGGACCATTTGGGCATACGCTTCCTCTGTGCAGTCTTGAACCAAACGATTGGCTTCTTCAAGATTGGATGCTACAAAGCCAAGCCCTTTTTCTCGAATATAGTCTGCATTTGACAAATAGTCTGGCACGACTACCGGAAGACCTGCGGATAAGTAAGTCGATAATTTGTAGGAAATATTTTCTTTGTAGTAATCTCGCTCATCCTCGGGGTTCTCTGAATTTCCCCAGACCAGCCCAAAACCACCCTTAGAAAGCTCCAAAAGCAACTCTTGCTTGGTTCGCCAGCCTTCAATATGGACCTTGGAATAATCAACTCCTTCAACTGGTTCTGCATAGACATGAAGGGGTGTATCATATTTCCAGTCGATGATATGAGGGAAACGCGACGGATTCCCTGAGAAGATCAGTTTTTTCTCAAATTGCGGGGTATAGAGATCCAAACTGTGGGTCAAATCCCACAACTTTTGTACCACATATTTTTTAACTGTAAGCCCTTCTGATACTAGACGATGGTACATTTGCTCTGATGGAACAACGACCAGATCACTCTGATTGTACATGTCGATATAGTTGGGTATCAGGTAATAATTACTCTCAAACATAAGCGGTGGGACATCGTGGATAAACATGACCAACTTGGTTTGAAGGAGTTTTAACTTATCAACCAAACGGCGGTCCCACTCAATCCCATTCCAAGAAGGCGATTGAACGAAGACGATATCCCCAAAAGCAACGCCTGCTAAAATCCCATCCATTCGCGAGTTCAATTCACTAGCTGGTTCATTGCTATGATCATAAAAGTAGATTCCTAATTCATTGACCCCAAGCTCGCGAACGACATTCATGATATCGTTTTGGGCCATCAGGGCTACACTTTGCGAAGATTGCCCAAATAGATTTGTAAAATGGATTTTCATCTCTTTCCTCTGACTCTTCTTTTTTTATCCCATATTTCCTGAAGATATGAAGGCAAACTGAGCTTTTCACAAAGCAACCTTTTTCATACCCTTCACCGAAAACTTCCTCATTCATTATAACATATTTCACAACTTCTTAGACATTCTAGATCAATAAAAGACCGGTTCATTCCGGTCTTTTAAGGTTCTATTTGCCATCTTTTTTACGAATGCCTAACAAAGTTAGTCCAGATAGAAGGAGGGAGGCCCCTATTGCAAGGATACTAGAGGAAGCAACGACTCCTGTCTCTGGGAGAGCAGGTCCTGAAGAATTTGCCACAGGCGCTGGGCTTACATCTGATGAGGACTCTGAAGGACTTGTCCCAGCAGAGAAACTTGACGCATAAGATACACGGATCCATTCAGATGTTTCATGCGATTGAGATTGGTTCACTGTTGACGATGTGCTTGTGGAAACTGAGGCACTCGTCAAAGATGATTCAGACACTAACATCGACCTTGAAAGGGATTGGCTCGTTGAAAAGAGTGAAATAGATTGACTATACGATTCAGATTTCGATGCTACAGACTCTGAATGAGATGTCCATCGCGAATCTGACTGACTCTCAGAAACAGATTGAGAGAGTGATTCGGACTCTGAAACCTGCGATTCAGATACAACATTCGATGTCGAAGCTGATTCAGTTGCAGATACAGATGATTGAACCAGCGATTCTGACTGGCTAGCTGAAACGGAGGCCTGAACCAAGGACTCTGACTGACTGGCTGAAACTGAGGCCTGGACTAGTGATTCTGACTGACTAGACGAAACGGAGGCCTGAACCAACGAGTCCGATTGACTAACCGACACAGACTCCTGAACCAGCGATTCGGATTGGCTGGCTGAGACTGACGCTTGAACTTGCGATTCTGATTGACTAGCTGATACTGATGCTTGGACCTGTGATTCTGATTGACTGGCAGAAATCGATTCTTGAACTAGAGATTCTGATTCACTAGACGATACAGATTCCTGAAGCAAGGATTCAGATTGACTCGTTGAAACGGATTCTGACAGTTTTTTACTCATCGAAATAGATTGCGACAAGGAAACTAGTTGGGAAACTACCTCCTCCGATCCGACTGCCGATGTTGACTGAGACTGAGAAATAGACTTCGATGTCTCTTCAGACTCAATCTCGGATATGGATTCTGAATCAACTTTAGATTGTGAAGCTGACTGGCTAGCTGATACAGATGCGTGAACCAGCGATTCTGATTGACTAGCCGACACAGAATCTTGAACCAACGAATCGGATTGACTAACCGATACAGATTCCTGAAGCAAGGATTCATATTGACTCAACGAAACAGATTTCGAAACTTTTTCAGACTCACTCTTAGATGCTGATTCTGAAGCAGCTTTAGATTGTGAATCAGATTGACTAGCCGAAATCGATGCCTGTACCAATGAATCTGATTGGCTAGCCGAAACTGACTCCTGAACTAGCGAATCAGATTGACTAGCAGAGACTGACGCTTGAACTAACGAGTCTGACTGACTGGTGGAAATAGATGCCTGTACCAATGAATCTGATTGGCTAGCTGAAATAGATTCCTGAACCAACGAATCGGATTGGCTGGCTGAAACGGATTCCTGGGCAAGTGAATCTGACTGACTAGCTGATACAGACGCCTGAATCAGTGATTCCGATCGACTAGCTGAGACTAACGCTTGAACTTGCGATTCTGACTGACTGGCCGAAACTGAGGCCTGGACTAACGAATCCGATTGACTAGCCGAGACAGACGCCTGAACCAACGAGTCTGACTGACTTGCAGAAACAGATTCTTGAACCAACGAATCGGATTGACTGGCTGAGACAGATTCCTGTAGCAACGACTCTGACTGACTGGCTGATACAGACGCCTGAACAATAGATTCAGATTGACTTACAGAGACTGACGCTTGAACTTGCGAGTCTGACTGACTGGTGGAAACAGATGCCTGTACCAATGAATCTGATTGGCTAGCTGAAATAGATTCCTGAACCAACGAATCGGATTGGCTAGCTGAAACCGACTCTTGTACCAAGGACTCTGATTGGCTCGCAGAAACGGACGCTTGTACCAAGGAGTCTGACCGACTAGCTGAAACTGAGGCTTGTACCAAGGAATCAGACTGACTTGCAGAAACTGAGGCTTGGAACAAAGACTCGGATTGGCTAGCTGAAACCGATGCCTGAACCAAGGAATCAGACTGACTAGCTGAAACTGAGGCTTGAACCAGTGATTCAGATTGACTCATCGAAATAGATTGCGACAAGGAAATCAGTTGAGAAACCACTTCTTCCGATCCAACAGCCGATGTTGACTGCGATTGAGACACAGAAATTGATTTGGATACCAAATTAGATAAGGATACCGACTGACTCAACGAAACAGATTTCGAGGCTTTTTCAGACTCACTCTTAGATGCTGATGCGGCTTTTGATTGCGAGTCTGATTGACTGACAGAAACAGATTCTTGTATCAAGGAATCGGACTGACTAGTTGAAACCGACTCTTGTACCAAGGAATCTGATTGGCTTGCCGATACAGATGCCTGAACCAAGGAATCTGATTGACTTGCGGAAACCGACTCTTGTACCAAGGAATCTGATTGACTCTCTGAAATGGACTCTTGTACCAAGAACCCAGACTGACTTGTCGAAACTGAGGCTTGAACCAACGAATCGGATTGACTCGCGGAAACGGACTCTTGTACCAAGGAATCAGACTGGCTCGCAGAAACTGACGCTTGTACCAAGGAATCTGATTGACTCACTGAAATGGACTCTTGTACCAAGGACTCAGACTGACTTGTCGAAACTGAGGCTTGTACCAGCGAGTTTGATCGACTAGCTGAGATTGATGCTTGGATCAACGATTCAGATTTGCTAGCTGAAGCTGATTCTCGAACCTGCGATTCGGATTGACTCGACGAAACCGAAGATTGAACCAAGGATTCTGACTGACTCACTGAAATTGATTCTTGGACTTGTGACTCTGACCGACTTTCTGAAGTTGAAGCTTGAATTAACGATTCAGATTGACTCGCTGAAACGGACGCTTGTACCAACGATTCAGATTGGCTTACGGAAGTCGATTCTTTAATTAACGATTCTGACTGACTCGCAGATGTTGAAGCTTGAACCTGTGATTCAGATTGGCTTGCTGAGATTGAAGCTTGGACCAACGATTCTGACTGACTCGCAGAAGTCGATGCTTGGACCAAGGACTCTGATTGACTCGCGGAAACGGACTCTTGTACCAAGGACTCTGATTGGCTCGCTGAAACCGACTCTTGTACCAAGGACTCTGATTGACTCGCTGAAATCGACGCTTGAACTTGTGACTCAGATTGACTCGCTGAAGTCGAAGCTTGAACCTGCGATTCAGATTGGCTTGCAGAGATTGATGCTTGAACCTGTGACTCTGACTGACTTGCTGAAACCGACGCTTGGACCAAGGACTCTG
>NZ_KB373314.1:1088476-1092898 GCF_000314795.2 Streptococcus sp. F0442
ACCTGCGATTCAGATTGGCTTGCAGAGATTGATGCTTGAACCTGTGACTCTGACTGACTTGCTGAAACCGACGCTTGGACCAAGGACTCTGATTGACTCGCTGAAGTCGATGCTTGAACTTGCGATTCGGATTGACTCGACGAAACCGAAGCTTGAACCAACGATTCTGACTGACTCACTGAAAGCGATTCTTGAACCTGTGACTCTGATTGACTCGCTGAAACGGACTCTTGTACCAACGATTCAGATTGGCTTACGGAAGTCGATTCTTTAATTAACGATTCGGACTGACTGGCCGAAACCGAAGCTTGAACCTGTGACTCGGACTGACTTGCTGAAATCGATGCTTGAACTCGCGATTCGGATTGACTCGACGAAACCGAAGCTTGAACCAACGATTCTGACTGACTCACTGAAAGCGATTCTTGAACCTGTGACTCAGATTGGCTCACTGAAAGCGATTCTTGAACCAAAGATTCAGATCGACTCGCCGATTCTGAGGATTTAACTAAGGATGTCGATTGGCTCGTAGAAAGCAATTCTTGAGCCAACGATTCAGATTGACTAAGGAAAATTGATGTTTGAACTAAGAAATCAGACTGGCTCGCGGAAAGTGATTCTTGAGCCAAGGACTTCGATTGACTCGCAGAAAACATAGCTTGAATTAAAGAATCAGACTGGCTCGCAAAAACCGAGGCTTGAACCAAGGATTCTGACTGACTCGCAGATAGTGATGCTGGGGCCAAGGATTCTGACTGAGATCTTGAAATGGACTCAAAGGTTGGTGACTCACTCTCAGAGATGGAAGATGAAGTTGAAAAACTTTGAGACTGTGAGGCAGACTCAGATGCCGTCATCTTCCGATAATAGTAGTTCACACTCGTCATTGGATTAGCATAATAGTTATCTTTAATCGTATGCTTGAAACGAGAGAAACCATCGGCTCCTTGAGGAGTCGCATCTTCCCCTACAACCATCGTTGTATTTTTTGAAAGGGACGGTGATTTTGGAACAGCTGTGAATGGTTTTGGAACCGTGTACGCTATTCCCGTCTTTTCATCAGTATAGGTCACTGTTTCATTGGCGGAAAACCAACCTGTTACGTCCAGTTCAAAGTTATGTTCATCCACACGTCTTGGAGTAACGTTTAGGAAATAATCCTTATTTTTACTTTCAATTTTACGCGTTCCACCTAAGTCAGACAATTGGCCTGGAACGTCGTGTTTAAAAGTTTTTTCATAAACAAGAGTATACTTATCAAATACTGGTTCATTTCCTGTATCCCGAGAGGTCAATGTATTTATTTTAGAAGGATCCAAGACGTAATAGCGAAGAGTGTAGTCCCCATTTTGATTCGTTGTGACAACTTCACTTTTGATAAAATGCTCACGCGCATTTCCGTACAATTCTACACGTCTATCTCCAACCTTACTATTATCAAAGATCCCAGTGGTCGCATTTTGAGAAGTACTTACTACTGGTACCTGAACATAACCTGCAATATCACGCGCATTTGAAGCCGTATACTGTTGTCCCTCAATCCCAGATTGCCTGTATTCAGCAAGGATCTCTTCTTCACCAGTTGGTTTATACAGTCCATTTTGCCATTTACCCTTTGGATCCACCAAACGATACAAGGTAGACTGTTGAGACCACATGGTTGGCACTTTGACCTGGAAGAATTCATTTAACATTTGACCTTGATGTGAAGGATCCATGACATTATAGATATCTCGGAGCATAACACTTCTGACTGGAACCATAATACTAGGAAAAGATTGTAGGGTCACATAAGGAGGTTTACTTGCGTCTCCAAAAGAATAGATAAAGTTGTTGCCTGCTGGAGAATCGGCAATCAAGACTTCTTTAGGAAGTCGCATAGGACTATTCAATCTCACATTGGGTTGGAATGTTTGAGAAAAGACTTCTGATCCATCTGATTCCTTTACAATTCGGAAATAAACATTCTTCGGTTCACGAATATCTGGATTTGTTTCGCTACGATCAACAGATAGTGTCGCATAGTAGCCCAAGGATTTCTCATTTCGGTCAACAAATTCCCAAATTGCAAAAGTATAACGGTTCAAATCGTGATCTTTTGAATACTTTGCAAGCTCTTCTGGAGTTAACAAAGCATTTTTATCTAGGTTCGGGTCTTTGGCAACATTAGAGGTTGGTAGTGGCGCATCTACCACATTGGCGCCATGGCGATCATCCATCTCGGGCGAGATGGATAGATCTTCATCACTACTTCTAGCCTCTTCACTAATTGGAGCCAATTGAGCTGAGATAGCTGGTTTCCCATTTATATTGGAATTTCCCACAAAGCCTGCAGCCGTTAAGGTGGTCATCATCTCATCAACTGCTTTGCCCAAGCGATCGCGTTGCTTGGCATAAGCTTGCGCACCAGCATTTGTATGGACCAAACGATAGCTAGTAGTTACTTCCGATTGTAGCTTATTGATAACTGCTTCCAAAGCTGCCTTACGCTCAGGCACAGATATCTGAGTAGCGTATTTCCCTGCGATTTGTTGGAGCAACTCTGCTTCAGAAGCGTTTTGTTCCAATAGGGAAGCTTCATCTGTAGCTGCTGGTTCATCTACCGCTGATTCTGAAGCTAGAACTTGTGTGGATTCACTAGAAACGCTTTCAAAACTGGTAGTTTCTTGCCCACTGATGGAAATAGAAGTCGATTCACTCATAGAGAGCGAATGGCTAGCCGTTTCAGAAAGACTTGTAGAGGTTGATAGAGAAGCAGATGCAGAATCTAGCGAGGATGTCTTTGAAAGAATGACGCTATCTGCTTCTGCCAATGTCTCTTGTTTCGTTTCAGACACAGTTGGGGCGAGAGATGCCACTTCTTCTGCTTGAGCCGTCGTAGCCACAACAGCTCCTCCAAATACAGTACCTACAGCAACCAAGCCTTTTAATAACTGTTGGCCCTCCTTATGAAGACGACCGCCATCTTCTGGAACTTCGGCAATGACCATCTCCTCTACTTGCCCTCGAACCACACGAAAGAGTCCTAGAGCAGCAGTTGATGCTCGAAGCCAATTTTTTCCTGATTTAATTAATTTGAAGCGTACGACACGATCTGTCTCACGAAAGTTTCCTTTTGAACGCTTAAATTGCATGATATTCCCCTTACATTGTAGTCATTATTTATTATACAGGAATACTACATAGATTCAAGTAATTTGCTACAAAAAACTTATTTATTATTGTTTTTGTTTTCGAATTTTTTACAAGAAATTAAAAACACTTCATTCTACTAGTAAAAAAGTGAATCTCCTATGAGATTCACTCGAAAAAATGATATTTCCTACTAGATCAGTTCCCCTTCTTTTTACGTCGGGTCAGTCCAGCAATTCCAGCTAACCCTGTAACAACCCCAAGAAGAGCTGATGTCACAGATCCTGTTTCGCCAGTACTTGGAAGCGCCACAGATTGGCTGTGTTTTTGTGAACCACTTGCTGATTCTGAACCAGAAGCTGATTGTGAACCACTACCAGATATTGAGACTGATTGTGATTGACTCACTGAAACTGACTCGGATGCTGAGACTGATGCACTTACTGACGTTGAAGTAGATTCAGACACTGACACTGATTCGGACATTGAGACTGATTCAGAAACTGAAACTGATTCGGATGTTGAGACCGATTCAGAAGTCGATACTGATTCAGATGTTGATACCGATTCAGAGGTAGACGCAGACTCGGATACTGACTCGGATGTAGAAACTGATTCAGAAGTCGATGCTGATTCAGACGCTGACATTGATTGACTTACTGACGTTGAAACTGATTCAGACGTTGAGACCGATTCGGAAGTCGATGCTGATTCAGATGTTGATACTGATTCAGACGTTGACACCAACTCAGACGTTGATACAGACTCGGATGCTGAAACCGATTCAGAGGTTGATGCTGATTCTGAAGTAGAAACTGATTCGGACGTCGATGCTGATTCAGAAGTCGATACTGATTCAGACGTAGACACTGATTCAGACGTAGACACTGATTCTGACGTCGACGCTGACTCGGACGCTGATAATGACTCGGATGCTGAGACTGACTCGGATGCTGAGAGTGACTCTGACACTGACAATGACTCGGATGTCAACACCGATTCAGACATTGAAACTGATTCGGATACAGAAACCGACTCAGACGTTGAAACTGATTCGGATACAGAAACCGACTCGGATGCTGAGACTGATTCAGAGACCTCGGATGTTGACAGCGATTCAGATGTCGACACGGACTCAGATGTAGAAACAGATTCTGAGGCTGATACTGATTCAGAGGTTGACACCGATTCAGACGTTGATACTGATTCTGAGGTAGAAATCGATTCAGACGTAGACACTGATTCAGATGTTGAAACAGATGCTGACTCTGATGTTGAAACCGATTCTGA
>NZ_KB373314.1:1093893-1094930 GCF_000314795.2 Streptococcus sp. F0442
ACTGATTCAGAGGCTGATACTGATTCTGAAGTAGACACTGATTCAGATGTTGAAACTGACTCGGACGCTGTCAATGACTCGGATGTCGAGACTGATTCAGATGTTGAAACTGACTCGGATGTCGACACTGACTCAGACGTTGAGGCCGATTCGGATGTTGAAACTGATTCGGATACAGAAACCGACTCGGATGTTGACACTGACTCAGAGGTTGAAATCGATTCAGACGTTGATACCGATTCAGACGTTGAGACTGATTCAGAACTTGAAACTGACTCAGACGTAGACACTGATTCAGAGGCTGACACTGACTCGGACATTGATACAGATTCTGAACTTGAGACTGACTCAGACGTTGAGGCCGATTCGGATGTTGACACTGATTCAGAACTTGAAACTGACTCGGATGTCGATACTGATTCTGACGTTGATACCGATTCAGACGTTGAGACTGATTCAGAACTTGAAACTAACTCAGACATAGACACTGATTCTGAAGCTGACGATGACTCAGACGCTGAGACTGACTCAGACGTAGACACTGACTCAGATGTTGACAGTGATTCAGAGGTAGAAATCGATTCAGACGTAGACACTGATTCAGATGTTGAGGCTGATTCAGATGTAGACACTGACTCGGATGTCGATACTGATTCTGAAGCTGACGATGACTCAGACGCTGAGACTGATTCAGATGTTGAAACTGATTCTGAGGCTGAAACCGATTCGGACATTGATACAGATTCAGAGGTAGAAATCGATTCAGATGCTGAAACTGATTCTGACGTTGATATACACTCAGATGTAGACACCGATTCTGAGGTTGACACTGATTCTGAGGTTGACACTGACTCAGATGTTGATACCGACTCAGATGTTGACTCCGATTCAGATGTTGACACCGATTCGGATGTTGACAGTGATTCAGACGTAGACACTGATTCAGACATCGATGCTGACTCTGACGTTGAAACTGATTCTGAAGTCGATACTGACTCAGACGTTGAGACCGATTCAGAGGCCGATACTGACTCAGA
>NZ_KB373314.1:1095426-1099952 GCF_000314795.2 Streptococcus sp. F0442
GATTCTGAGGTCGATGCTGACTCTGACGTTGAAACTGATTCAGAGATTGAAACCGATTCGGAAGTCGATAATGATTCTGATGTTGAAACAGATGCTGACTCTGATACTGATTCAGACGTTGAAACTGATTCGGACGTTGAGGCTGACTCAGATGCAGAAACTGATTCGGAGATCGATTCTGACTCAGACGTTGAGACTGATTCAGAAATTGAAACCGACTCGGACGTTGAGACTGATGCTGACTCTGATACTGATTCTGAGGTAGATACTGACTCGGATGTCGACACTGATTCAGATGTTGACGCTGACTCGGACGTAGACACCGATTCAGAACTTGAAACTGACTCGGACGTAGACACCGATTCAGAACTTGAAACTGATTCGGACGTTGAAACTGACTCACTCAAGGATACTGATGCAGACTCAGACTGCGATTGACTCACTGATTTTGAAGCCGACTCACGAGTAGATTGACTTAGTGACTCCGATGCTGACTGTGAAACCCATGCTGAAGCAGACTGACTCACTGAAACAAAGGCGCTCATTGAAGCGGATGTCGAGCTTGAGATAGACTGGCTAACCACTTTGGATGCGCTCGCTGATACCGAAGCAGACTGCAAGGCACTGACACTTGCAGAAACGGATTCCGAAACCTTCACAGATTCAGATTTTCTTGACGATATAGATTGGCTCGTTGAAGCGGATTGAGATTGAGAAATCTCCTTGCTCAATGATTGACTGCGAGATAGACTCGCTTGAGCGGATACACTTGCCGATGCTGATTGGCTTAGTGAAGCAGACAAACTTCGCGAACGAACCGAGCTCAGTGATTGGCTCAATGAAACACTCTGCTGAGCCGATACGCTCTGTGATTGCTTCGTACTTAAGGACTGACTAATCGATTGCGAAGTCTTCGTAGATGCACTCTGACTGTTTGAAACTGACTGACTGTAATCACTATCTGACAATTTCACAGCTACGACATTGGTCGTACTATCTTTATAAGTAATGGTGACTGTACCATCACTATTAACCGTATAGGCCTTAATGCGGTTAGCCACCTCTGGATTAACAGCCGACACAGCTGCAATCACCTTGCTCTTATCTGCCTCTGTCAAAGCAGTTAGACTCGTTACCTGAATAGTGCTTGTTGGAGCAACACCTGGCGTACGATCAGCGAGACGTCCTTGTGTAATTCGAATTTCACCCAAACCATTTGGGCGGTTCATATTGGACGCATTATCAATAGCTGCGACATTGCGTTGCCATGTATTACGGTAGGTATGGTAAAGATCATCCTTCAGATGAATGGTCGTTGTGATGGTTGCAGGGTTGGCATCTGTTGCTGTAATATCCCCCGTTATAGGTGCAATATTGCCTGTTCCATACTGGCTGCTACCAAAGAAATTTCCGTTCAAGGCATTGTCATTCAAATCAGCTCTTGCAACGACTTTCATTTCTTTAAGTTTGCCACTGTCATCTGTAGCCGTGAAAGTCAAAACAGCATCATCGCCAGCATAGATGGTATAGTTTTTCCCACCACCTTCGAGAGGCGTAGACTTAGGTTCCACACCATCGACAGTCAACTTGGCCGTCACTTCAGGACGCGTTCCGTCCGTTACAGCCACGGAATTGCTGGCATCTGAATACACCGCATAATTACCATACATGATGCGAGCTTTGGCTGTTACACCACCTGTTTGTAACTTAACTGTCGGCGTCACAATCGCTTGACCCGAAGCATCTGCCACTGCTGTTCCCACTTCGTCGTCATTATTGTATAGAACGACTGTAGAACCTGGCTCAGCTCCTGTCACCGTTACAGGTGTCTGCGTGTAAGCCTTCTCCAATAATCTCGTTTCAACCGTTGGTGCTGCAAGTCTCTTCACTGGAGCCGTCACATCATTTGTGGTGTTATCTTTATAAGTAATAGTCACCACACCAGATGATGAAACCGAATAAGATTTAAAATCCTTTGAAGTGGCAATATTTGGGTTAGCAGTCTTAAAGGCCTCCCAAACCTTATCTTTTTCGGCTTGAGCGAGATTACTTGTGTCATTAACATAAGTCCCCGTTGTCACCGCCGTAATCGGGTTTCGAATGCCATCATTTTGTGGCAAAACCTGAATACGAAGCGTACGTGTCACTGATTGCCTAGCCGTATTAGTCACCACAAAAGAAAGATTATAAATTTTCCCAGGCGTTACGACCTCTGTCTGGCCAACGGTTCCCACAATATTAAAAGCCACTGCACTATTTTTTAGTGCCGACGTCTGAGGAACGTTGATGCCATTCACACGATCACTACCAGAAGCGTAGCCAATGCTTTTAATACTATTTCGTGTAGGAATCGTTTCAACAACATTATAAGCATGATTGATGTAATCTGAATTATAGACAGAAATCAAAGCATTATTGGCTGGCCCTAGATTATATTGAGGAGCACGAAGGCTAGTATCCGAGTCAATACGATTCCCATTGCGCGGATCTCGTTGACCTGAAGTAGCACGGAGCACCGCATTGGCCAACCGATTCCGAGCGGTTTTTGCTTGACTTTCTACTGCATCGATTTGGATGGCTGGATTAGATAACCCTGAACGAATAGCTTCTAAAGCCAGATCTCCATACTCAATAGCAGATTCTGTCCCAGGGATTTCCAAAGCTTGCGCTCGATAGGTGTATAAATCCAAAGCCAAAGTTTGCAGACGCTTCACCTGCTCATCAGAGCGAGTTGTCTGAGCATTCCCGGGCGTTTCACCCTTTTCACTAACCGTTTCGCTATGAGAGATTTCCTCCGAATGACTACTGCTAGCTACTTCAACCGAAGACTGACTCTCCACATGATGAGCTGAACTGCTTGTAAGATGTGATTCACTGATAGAAATCGACTGAGAGAGGGAGGTGCTGACAGAAGAAGACTGACTTCTGAACTCTGAGAGAGATTCCGATTCACTAATAGACTGACTCGCTGAGACAGAATCCACAGCAGACATCGTCCCCAGAATAAAACTATCCTGATCAACAATTCCAGTCGATGGACTGATCTCAGACTCAAGAGTAGAATTCACCCCATTTTCCTCTGCAAATACTGGATTAGCAACTGTTGTTGCTCCAGCAAGAGCCCCTAGTACAACCATACCTTTTACTAGGTCTGCAGGCATTTGACGTGAAGAATCATCATATCTAACCATGATTTTTTCATCCACACCAGCTCGCATGACACGAAAAAGCCCTAGTCGAGAGACCGATGCTCGTACCCAATTCTTTCCTGATTTGATTAATTTATAGCGGGTAACTCGGTCCGTTTCACGAAATTCACCCTTCGAACGTTTAAAAAACATGTCCGCTCCTTAAATTTTAGATATCAAGTTATTATACCTTATTTTTTCCCTAATGTAACTAATTAAGACCATTTTCTGACACGAAAACCAAATCCAAAAAGAGAACCCGGAGGTTCTCTTTTTGGATCCTTTTTCATTTCCCACATACTTGAAATGACCGAATCAAATTAGGATAGAAGATTATTTTTCTTCTTCTTTGCGACGTCCAAGTGCTGCAAGCCCTGCAACCCCTGCAACTGCTCCAAGAAGAGCTGAAGCTACAGATCCTGTTTCACCAGTATTTGGAAGTTGTTCAAGAGCTGGAGCTGGTTGAGCTGGTTGCTCAGGAACTGGGTTCACTGGTGTGTTTGGTGTTGGATCCATTGGTTTATTAGGTGTTGGATCTACAGGAGTATTTGGTGTTGGAGTTGGTGGCACTGGAGTATTTGGTGTTGGAACGGTTGGCGTCTTCACAAGTTTATAAACGTAAGTAACGTTCTTATCACCTTCGATGACTTTACCAGTTGTTGGGTCAGTTGTTGTCAAGTGACCTTCACTGTCAACCTTACCTACTGGGTAGTTACCTTGCGGTACCAATTCATAAACTTTACCATCTGGAGTCACGATTGTCTTAGGACGATTATCCACAACTGTATCGTAGTCTTTACCTACTGGTTGATCTTTCTCATCAACCACTGATGTCTTGATGGTCTTACCATTTTCGTCCACATAGTGAACGTAAACATTACCCTTAGGTTGAGTTGGTTCTTCTTTAAGTTTGTAGATGTAAGTTACGTCTTTACGTCCTTCGATAACTTTACCTGTTGTAGCGTCTGATGACTCAAGGTGACCTTGTCCATCAACCTTACCTACAGTGTAGTTACCTGCTGGAACCAATTCATATGTCTTACCATTGTATTGGATTTCTTTTGGACGGTTGTCTACAACTGTATCGTAGTCTTTATCAACTGGTTGATCTTTTTCGTCAACTACTGAAGTCTTGATAGTGTTACCTTCAGTGTCTTTGTAGTGAACGTAAACGTCACCTTTGACTTCTTTGTAGACGTAAGTGATGATTGAACGTGGTTTATCAACTTTACCTTTAATTGGATCAGATGATTCCAAGTGTCCATCGCCGTCAACTTTACCTACTGGGTAGTCACCTTTCGGTACGATCTTGTATGTCTTACCGTCTGGAGTCTTGAT
>NZ_KB373314.1:1100954-1101558 GCF_000314795.2 Streptococcus sp. F0442
TTGTGGACGGTTGTCTACTACTGTATCGTAATCTTTATCAACTGGTTGATCTTTTTCGTCCGTTACAGATTCCTTGATCTTGTTACCTTCAGTGTCTACGTAGTGAACATATACATTACCCTTAGGTTGTGCTGGTTCTTCTTTAACCTCTTTATAAACATAAGTAATCTTAGAAACTGGTTTTTCTACTTTACCTTTGATTGGATCAGAAGTTTCAAGATGTCCTTCACTATCAACTTTACCTACTGGATAATCACCAGCCGGTACACGTTCGTATTTCTTACCTTCAAACTCAATGTACTTAGGTTGTTCATCGTTCTCAGTAGTGTCATAAGGCGTGTTGTAGTCTGACTTAGGAGTATCTTGACGTTGGACTTTAATTTCTTTACCATCATTCTCACGGATGTAAGTAATAATAACTTCACCTTGAGGTTTTTCACTTTCAGAATTTGATGAAGAGTTAGATGCTGATGCTGATACTGATGTAGAAAGTGAAGTTGAAGTACTCAATGATTCTGAAATGGATACAGAAGTTGAAACTGATTGGCTTGCTGATACTGATTCAGATGCTGATGCTGATTCAGACGCTGATACTGATTCAGAT
>NZ_KB373314.1:1102103-1124164 GCF_000314795.2 Streptococcus sp. F0442
CTGATTCAGACGCTGATACTGATGCAGATGTTGATACTGATGCTGATTCAGACGCTGATACTGATGCTGACGCTGATACTGATTCTGAAACTGATGCTGATTCAGATGCTGATAATGATGCAGATGCTGATACTGATTCAGATACTGATGCTGATTCTGACGCTGATAATGATGCAGATGCTGATACTGATTCTGACGCGCTTGCTGACTCTGATGCTGATGTTGAAGCAGATTCAGATGCTGATTCTGATGTGCTTGCTGATTCTGATGCAGATGTGCTTGCTGACTCTGATGCAGATTCTGATGTGCTTGCTGATTCAGATGAAGATTTAGAAGCAGATTCTGATTGTGACTCAGATACACTTGCTGATTCAACTTCTGATTGGCTCAATGATGCAGATGCTGATTCAGATGCAGATTTAGAAGCTGATGTTGTATCAGATTCAGATTGTGATGAAGATTGTGACTTAGATGGCACTTCTGACTCAGATTGTGATACAGATTGTGACTTAGAAACAGCCTCTGATTGTGATACAGATTGCGATTTAGACACTACTTCTGATTCTGATTGTGACACAGATTGTGACTTAGAAACGGCCTCTGATTGTGATACAGATTGTGATTTAGACGCTACTTCTGATTGTGACACAGATTGTGACTTAGACGCAACTTCTGATTCTGATGAAGATTGTGATTTAGACACTACTTCTGACTCGGATTGCGAGTTTGATGCAGAGTTTGAGAATGATTGCGATTGAGAAGCAGATTCAGAATCATTCATCTTAACGAAGTAATAGTTCACATCAGTTGAAGGTTTAACCGCTGATGTAATTGAGTAGTTATTTGAGAATGAAGTATAACCCTTCAAATTAGAGTATACTTTTCCGTTTGGAGCTGTAGGATCATTTGCTACAGATCCTTCTGCTTGAATCTCTGGAACTTTACCAGCAATAACGTTGTAACTGTTGTTACCGGCACCCGCAGGTGTCAATGATGTGCTTGGAGCACCTTTGAATGGACGTGGATAAGTGTGTAGAGTTCCATCCATTTGTTTATAAGTATCTGTCTCAGTAGGAGACGACCAACCAGTGATAATGAGTGATTTGCTTCCAGCAGTTTCGTTGACTTCAAGATAGTAGTCACCATTTTTACTGTTTACTTTTGTAACTTTAGTCTCATCAGCCTTCCACTCTTCACCAGCCTTATTAACTTTACTTGTGTAGATGAGTGTGTACTTAGATACATCTTCAGTACCAATATCTGATGTAGCAAAATTGTTCACTTGAGATGGATCAAGGGCGTAGAATTTCGTTACAGTTGAGCCATCAGTATCAACGATTTCAGAAATACGTTTCACGTAGTAGTGGTTTGCTCCACCTTGAAGTTCGACAAGTTTTTGTCCAACAACACCCTTACCGAGAATACCTGATGTTTTTTGAGTTGTATCTGTTGTGGCAGCTACAGGTTTGTAACCAGCAACATCACGATTTCCTGAGGCTGTGAATTGTTGCCCTGCAAGACCTGTTTGAGTATAGCTTGCAAGAACTGTTTCATTTCCAGTTGGTTTGTATGTTTGACCTTCTGTGTACTTGCTACTGTCAACGACTTTATAGTAAGTTGTTTGATCAGCTTTAGCATAAGGAACAGAAGTTTGAACGTTTTGTTTGTCTTCACCTTGGTTACCTGGGTAGTTAGTATCACGGATTTGAAGTGTTTCATACTCAAGGTTAGCATTTACCAATGAGAAGGTAACGTTACCTGGATTAGTTCCGTTAGCAGCTGCGTATGTCAAAGTGTTAGTTACATCAGAGTTATTGTTTGTGATGTAGCTTGGAAGTGAGATATTGCTTTCTCCCGCTTTGATTGTACGAGTGTAAACTTCTGAACCATCAGACTTCTTAACGATACGCAAGTAAACATCTGGGTTAGCTGAAAGGCTACCTGTGATTGCTGAACGGTCTACTGAAAGTGTAGCGTAGTAATCAAAGTTTGTTTTAGCACCAGTAGCGTGGTTTGTTTTAAGGAATTGCCATACACCGAAAGTGAAACGATCAGCGTTTGGATCCAAAGCATAACCAGCTTCATTGAAGGCTGCATCTTCAATCGTTGCACCATTAGCATTTGAAATAACTGGGTTAGTATCTACACTACCAGTAGTGCTTGTTGAGATTGGTGCCAACTGTGCTGAAATAGCTGGAGCACCATTCACTGTTGTGTTACCAGTAAAGCCTGCTGCAGTCAAGGTTGCCATCATGTCATCTACTGACTTGCTCAAGCGTTCGCGTTGGTCTGCGTATGCTTGCGCTGATGCATTGGCATTGATCAAGCTGTTGCTTGCTGTCAATTCAGTTTGAACTTTAGAAATTGCCGCATCAAGTGCTGCTTTCTTCTCTGGAGCCGATACAGTTGCTGAGTAGTCTCCTGCAATCTTGTTCAACAATGCTGCTTCTGAAGTGTTTTGTTCCAAAACAACTTTATCTTCAGCTTTCGCTACTGTTGTAGTAGCTTCTACCCTTGCTTCAGAGCCAGCTGCTACAGTTGATTCGCTTGAAGCTGCTGAAAGTTCTGCTGAACCTTGTTCGCTCAATGAAACTGATAGAGATGCTGATACTTTTACAGATGTTGAGGCAGAAGCGCTAGCTGATTCTGTTGTTGATTGAGATTGAGATTCAGTAGTTGACTCAGTTGTTGATGCTGTTGTTGATTCAGACTGAGATTCTGTTGTTGATGTTGTTCCAAGGACTGTACTTCCTTGTTCTACAAGTGCTTCGCTTGAAAGTTCAGATGCAGTCGCAACGTCTGATCCAGTTTCATCAGCTTTTGCAGTATTTGCTACTGTAGCTGCACCAAGAACAGCCCCTGCTGCTACGATCCCCTTGAGCAAGCCTCGGCTTGTCATTTCCTTCACTGATACTGCGTCTTCACGGACTTCAGCTACAACTGTCTCTTCGACTTGACCACGAATGACTTTCAAAAGACCAAAGTTTGAAGTCGCTGCACGCAACCAGTTTTTACCTGACTTGATCAATTTGAAACGAGTCACTCGATCCGTTTCACGGAATTCACCATTAGAACGTTTAAAAAACATTTCTATCTCCTTATTGCATTTTTTATTTCCCTAACATTATAGACTAATCTGTCGAATTTTGGAAGCAATTATTCTTAATTATTGCTATTTTTTTATAATTTTTGTTTTAAATAGTGATAAAAGCGTTTTCGGTCGTGTCAATTTGTCAAACCGGGGCAATTTTTTGATAAACTCCTATAATACTTTTACTTTAGAGCTAAAACAAAAAGCCCCTTTTAATAGGGACTTTTCTGATAATTATCTGATTTTTTCCAACATATTTTCAATATGCTGGATAGATTTTTCACGTCCAAGTAAATAGATGGTATCTGGCAATTCAGGACCATGCATCTCCCCTGAAACAGCGATACGGATTGGCATAAAGAGATTTTTCCCTTTGATACCAGTTTCCTTTTGGACTGCTTTGATTTGTGGGAAGATATTTTCTACCACAAACTCATCGTCTGACATGGCTTCCAGTTTTGCTTTGAAGGCTTCAAGTACAGTTGGCACGGTTTCACCAGCCATGATTTCTCGCTCAGCTTCTGTCAACTCTGGGAAGTCTGAGAAGAAGAGGTCTGTTAATGGAACGATTTCATCCACTGACTTCATTTGTGGTTTGTAGAGTTCGACCAATTTTTCAGCCTTGTCTGTCAAGCGTCCTGCTGCTTCGAGGAATGGTTTAGCCATTTCAAAGATGGTCGCAAGATCCGCATTCTTGATGTACTCATTGCTCATCCAGTCCATTTTCTTTTGGTCGAAAGCTGCTGGAGACTTGCTGAGACGGTTTTCATCAAAGAGCTTGATGAGTTCGTCACGAGAGAAGATCTCATCTTCCCCACCAGGGTTCCAACCAAGCAAAGCGATGAAGTTAAAGACTGCTTCTGGAAGGTAGCCCTTCTTACGGTAATCTTCGATAAATTGAAGGGTGTTAGTGTCCCGTTTAGACAACTTCTTACCAGTTTCAGAATTGATGATAAGTGTCATATGACCAAACTCAGGTGCTTCCCAACCAAGCGCTTCATAGACCATGAGCTGTTTTGGTGTGTTGGCAATGTGGTCATCTCCACGGATAACGTGAGAGATTTGCATATCGTGGTCATCGATGACAACGGCAAAGTTGTAAGTTGGATAGCCATCTTTCTTTTGGATAACCCAGTCCCCACCGATATTGCCACCTTCAAACTCGATATCTCCTTTGACCATATCATGCCATTTGTAGATACCAGACTCATTCACAGCCAAACGCACAGTTGGAATCACACCTGCTGCTTCACGTTCTGCGATATAAGCTGCTTTTTCTTCTTCGCTCATGCCGAGGTATTCGTTGATGTAGCGAGGTGTTTCACCAGCTGCTTCTTGGCGTTCACGTTCTGCAGCCAACTCTTCTTCTGTCACATAAGACTTGTAGGCTTTTCCTTCAGCCAAGAGTTGGTCGATGTATTTTTGGTAGAGTTCCAAACGCTCAGACTGGCGGTAGTTTTCATGCGTCTCAGGACTTTCATCCCAGTCCATGCCCAACCAACGAAGGTTTTCCAGCTGTGAACGTTCACCGTCTTCTACGTGGCGCTTACGGTCTGTATCTTCGATACGGATGATAAATGTTCCACCATGGTGGCGCGCATACAAGTAGTTAAACAATGCTGTACGAGCATTTCCGATGTGTAGTAGTCCGGTTGGACTTGGTGCATAACGCACACGAATATCTTTTGCCATGTTTCTCTCCTCTTGTCTTGTTCGCTATTTCTAGCTCATTTTTCAATCGTTCCTATTATACCACAAAGAAAGCGGGACTGAAATGAATAAGTGACAATTCCAATTTTTCTTCCTATATATAAAAAAAGAGAGTGGGACAGAAATCGGTCATTCGTTAGAATTCGATTTCGTCGTCCCACCTCCGCACAGTTGAGTAGGGCTGTAAAAGCTAATGAAATCAGCGTAGTAGAGCCCACTCAACCACTGCGTCTTGCTCGACAATCCAAAAACAATTAAGAGGCTAGGACTTTTGTCCCAGCCTCCATATGATGATTGTTTCAATCTTAATAAACGAACACACCCTAAATGCTGTGTGAAAAAGATAAATTCTCTTGTGAGCATCGCTCTCTGCGACAATTTCCTTTTTTCACTTTGCATTTTACGGGCTTTGTATCTTAGTTCAGTCGTTCTTCTAATTCAAAGTCGATTGGCAGGGTTTGTAAAAAGTGTTCCAACTCCCGTTCCCAATAAAACCATTCGTGCTTGCCTGGACTATGGCTATAAGTGACATCCAAGCCCAATTTCTTTAATGCCTTCACTTCATATTGATTAGCTTCATAGAGGAAGTCCTGCTCTCCACACCAGATCCAGAGCTTGGTCTTTTTATCTGAAAACTTCTTGGCAGCAGTCTCAAGTGAGTAGGGACTCGTCGTCCAATCTTTTAGATCCCCAAAGATTCCCTTCCAAAAGGCCGGTTTCTCCAAGTCATTGTTTTCAAAGTCTCTATCGTGAAAACTAAGTGCTCCAGAGAAACTCGCGGCACGAGAGAAACGATTTGTCTTGAGGGCCAAGAGCATAGAGCCGTAGCCTCCCATGGACAGACCTGCAATAAAAGTTTTCTCTCGTTTTTTGGTCATATTCGGGAAGAAGCGTGAAAGAGTCTCTGGCAATTCCTCCGCAATGGCCGTGTAATAGTTGTATCCATACTGGGTATCTGTGTAGAAGCCATTATTGGTATTGGGGAGGACCACGATCAGATTGGTATTTCGCAAAATGCGTTCTACATTGGTCCTCTTCAACCAAGAATGATGATTGCCATTCATCCCGTGCAAAAGATAAAGGACAGGAATGTCCGTATCCGCTGGATCCTCCACGCGCGACGCATCAGGATAAAGGACGGACACGCCCCACTCCATCTTCAAGGCTTCTGAATAATACTCAATCTGCATAACTGCCATTTGATTTCCTCTTTCTACTGTTAAAAACACTCGGCAAGCCTCCGGCCGCCAAGCGTTCCCTTTTCTTCTATTTTATTTCACTTCCATCACGACTGGTAGGATTGCTGGACGGCGTTTGGTTTGTTCAAATAAGAACTTAGACAAGTTGTCACGAACCAGCCCTTTCAACTCACCCCAGTCAAAACTATCTTGTGTCAAATAGTCTTCAACGCTTTGGTTGACCAAGTCGCAACTTTCACGAAGAATATCCCGACTCTTCTTGACGTAGATAAATCCACGGGTATGCACGCGCGCTTTGGAAATAATCTTCTTGTCCTTGCGATTCACCGTAATAGCGACGATGAAGATCCCATCTTCTGACAAGACTTTACGGTCACGAAGGACGATATTGCCCACATCGCCAATGGCATTCCCATCAATCATGACATCTCCAGACGAGACACTTCCCGCAGGAACGAAGTCACCCTTTTCATATTCCATCACGGATCCACGTTTTGGAATAAAGATATTTTCAGGTAGGATACCGACTTCCATCGCCACCCGCGCATGGGCATCCAACTCACGATACTCACCTTGGATTGGGAAGAGATATTTAGGTCGAAGGAGGTTGATCATCAACTGCAAGTCTCGTGCGTTACCGTGACCAGACACGCGCAAGCTTGACGTGATCAATTTAACAATTCCACCAGCTTGGTAAATCATATTTTCCACACGTGCTACCACCGCTTCTTTTGCAATAGACGGTGTAGTGACAATGTAGACCAAGTCCCCATCTTTGATTTCCACATAACGGTGACGGCCGATAGACATCTTGCGCAAACCATTGATCGGCTCACCCATCCGGCCTGTTTCCAAAATGATCAATTCATGATCCTCAAACCGGCTCATTTCTTTCGGTTTGATCAAGAGTTTTTCATTGGCAAGAGACAACTTATTCAAGCGAATGGCTGTTCGAACGATGTTTTCCACATCAAATCCTGTCAAGACCACCCGACGTCCAGTCTCAGCCGCAGCATCAAAGACCTGCTGGATCCGAGAAAGGTTGCTGGCTACCGCCGCCACGATCACACGACCATCCCAGTCTGCAATCGTATCTAAGATGGCATCGCCCACTTCTTGCTCACTGGCAACTTGAATCTTGCTATCCGCATTGGCTGAATCACTCAAGAGGGCAAGCACACCTTCGCGTCCAATCTCAGCTAGGCGAGCAAAGTCTGTCGCGTACGACTCGCTGGCAGTTTGGTCAAATTTAAAGTCTCCTGTGTAGACGATATTGCCCTCAGGAGTGCCAATCACAATCCCGATACTTTCAGGGATGGAGTGGGTTGTTTGAAAGAAAGAGATGACGGCATCACCAAAATCAATCTCAGAATTCTGATCGATGATATGGAAGTCGTTGAATTTCTTGACACTGTCATTACTTTTTACAAAGAGTTTAGCCAACTCAATGGTCAACTCTGTCCCGAATACAGGGACTTTCGCTTCAGCTAGAAGATAAGGCAAGGCTCCAATAGCATCCGCATGACCGTGGGTCAAGAAAACACCCGCAATGCGCTCCTTATTTTCAAAAAGATAGTCCATATTTGGGATGACGACATCCACCCCAAGTTGCTCATTTTCTGGATACTTCAATCCCGCATCCAAGACAAAAATCGATTCGTTCACTTCAGCGACGTAGAGATTTTTCCCATTTTCTCGAACACCGCCAAGAGTGACTAATTTAATACTACTCACTGTTGTCTCCTTTAGTGTAATTTTTTTTAATACTTACGGTCCTTGGTTCCCCAAGTCGAATTACAGCTTTGCAAATACTTGCATATCCACTCTATTATACAATTTTTTTCTATTTTTTTCAAAAAGCTTTCCCACAGCAAAAAAGCCTCCCCATCTAAAGTAGATGAGAAGGCTTCTAGGCGCCTATTTTTAGGGGGAAAAGACCCCTAAAGATGGTAATCTCCCCGCTTATTTTCAATAATCCGCATAGCCGCCTTGATCACATGGAACTTAGCCAACAATTCCTCTAGGCGCTTGCTATTTCGAACGCTCAATTGACCGTTCTTGACTGCTTGAGACAGACGATAAAAGTCATCCAAGTCCGCTCCAATATTTTCAAACAGTTCTTTGGCTTCCTTGAGCCGGTAGCGGTTGACCAAGTGGTGCAAGTCCTTTTTGAAAGAAGTGACATTGTTTTCATGAATGTCCGTATAGACTTCCTCTTCTTCCTTTGGTTCTTGGTAATTAACCGCCTTGAAACAAGTGATGAACTCACGACTTTTGATGTTGCAGACAAAGATGACTCCATCACTAGCTACATAGGCTTCCGTGTTGGCTGGTTGAACCACATCACCATCATAAGGAGAGAGGGAAGGGAGGTGTTGGTTGATCCAGCGGTTCAGGTGCTGATCATCTATGCCAAAGCGCTCAAAAGCCCTTTGCCGAAAATGGTCACGACAACTGTACTCTTGCCCATACGACAATCCCATACTCTCACCCCCTCCTTTGTATCTTTATAAAAATGGCCTCCAGTCTTACGGGACTAGAGGCCTGGTCTGCTTCGCTGACTTGGTGCAATTAACCTATTGGCTAACAAAACAATGTTTATGATGTTGATTTCATTTAATAGTATTTTTGTAAAATACCAGAGGTTTTCTTTGCTTTCCCAAATCTAAATTTATGAGCTTTCGACTGGACGCATTGAAGTTTGAAAACCTTTATAAAAAGCTTCTACCTACTATTTCCACGTTTTCTTATGTCTTCGGACAAGCTAAGCAGGCTTGCCCGACCGTCCAACCGATCCGACACACACGACATAACTGCTCTTTTACGTTAAGAGCATGAACAGCTATCAGCAAAACAGGCCTAAAACGAAGTAACCTAAAAACTATTTCGATAAGGCATTGGAATCAATCCCTTCTTCATCTTTCTATCTATATTATACTCAACCCCCTTAGCGATTGCAAGCGATTCCATCTGAAACTAGTTTCTATTTTTATGCAGTTTTCTTCTGACCTCTTTCTAAGCTTTTTTGTTGTATAAGGCAGTCATTGAAAGGACGACGTATATTTATAAACAGTAGCTTGTGTTTTAGAAAGAGAAAAAGCTAGAGAACAAGCTCTCTAACTTAGCATGTAGACAAGGCACAGTAGCTGATTGAACTCTTCTCTCGCTTGATCAGTTCGGAAGAATCCTAATCAGACTTGTGGGGGTAGGACGACGAAGCGTTCATAAATCATATCGCTTCTGTCCTACTCCCTATTTTCAATGTATCCGCTACGCCCTTTGTATCTTATTAAATGAACACGCCCTAAATGCTGTGTGAAAAAGATAAATTCTCTTGTGAGCACCACTCACTGCAAGAATTTCCTATTTTCACTTTGCATTTTACGGGCTTTGTATCTTATTCTTTCTCAAACAATTCATAGTAGTCTGCGATGGTCATTTGGGCTTTTTCTTCTTGATTGAGATCTTGGACGATATGTCCATCTTTCATAACAATCAAGCGATTGCCATATTTCAAAGCATCTTCCATATGGTGGGTAATCATAAGGGCAGTGAGAGCATCTTGTTTCACAAACTCATCGGTCAAGGTCATCAGAGCCTGACTCGTTTTTGGATCCAAGGCTGCGGTGTGTTCGTCTAAAAGCAAGAGTTCTGGACGTTTCAGTGTAGCCATCAAGAGACTCAAAGCCTGGCGTTGTCCCCCTGAAAGAAATTCAACCGCTGTGTCGATATGATTTTCTAAGCCATTGCCAATCTTAGAAAGAACTGCTTGAAACTCTTCTTTATAGCTTGCCAAGTGGCGCGGAATCAAGCTACGTTTTTCTCCACGAAACTTCGCTACCAAGAGGTTCTCTGCTACTGTCATCCGGGGTGCAGTTCCCATTTTAGGATCTTGAAAAACCCGCGATAGGTATTTGGCTCTCTTTTCTGGAGAGTATGTGGTCACATCTTCCCCAAGAATATAGATCTTTCCACTGCTAACTGGAAGGGTTCCTGCAATCGTATTAAAGAGGGTTGATTTTCCAGCTCCATTGCCCCCCAAAATCGTGATAAAATCATGTTCTCGAATTTCCAAGGAGACATCATCCAGAATGACTTTTTCTTCATTCATTCCATTGCTCACAGACTTGGTTACATTTTTTAATTCTACAATCGCTGTCATTTACTGAGTTTCGCTCCTTTCATGATTTTTTCTTTAAAGGTCGGAATCATCAAACAAATAGCTAGGATCAAGGCACTGAAGATTCGAATATAGCTGGTATTGATGCCAAGGGCAATCACAGCCCAAATCAAAAATTGGTAGGCGATCGATCCGATCGCAATACTGAGCAAGCGCTCTGTCAAGGTGACATTTGAAAAGAGAACCTCTCCAATAATGAGGCTGGCAAGCCCAATAACAATGACACCGATTCCACGCGAAGCATCCGCATAACCTTCTTGCTGGGCCATCAGTGCACCAGATAGAGCAATAATACCGTTTGAAATGACCAAGCCCATCAGTTCCATCCGGTCGGTATTGATCCCAAAACTTCTAGCCATATCTGGATTGTCTCCTGTTGCGATATAAGCCTGACCCAAACGCGTATCCAAGAAGAAAATTAAACCAAACACCACAAGAGTTACAAAAATCAAGCCAATGAGGATCTCATTGAACCCACTGGCAAAAGGAAGAAATTCCTGAATTTTTTTATAACCCAAAAGCCCCAGATTGGCCCGCTGCATCACAAAGAGAATAACCGAGTTACAAGATGTCATCACCAGGATCCCTGACAAGAGTGTGGGGATTTTCCCTTTTGTATAAAGAAGTCCCGTCGCAAGGCCCGCCAAGCATCCTGCTCCAATAGCAGCCAGGGTCGCTATAAGCGGATTGACCCCTTTGGTGATCAAGGTCACCGCCACCGCTCCTCCAAGCGGGAAGGAACCTTCTGTCGTCATATCTGGAAAATCTAAAATTCGGAAGGTCATAAAGATTCCCAATCCTAAAATAGCCCAAATCAAACCTTGTGAAACAATTGAATTAATCATAGTCTCTCCCTTCGATAATAATAGTTTTATTGTAACATAAATATGAAAGAGAACCTACAAGAAATTTCCAACATTTCACATAAACCGTATTCAAAGACTTCAAAAAAACCAAAAGATTAATACCTTCTGGTTTTTTAATGATTGAAGAAAGATATTAGTTTTCTTTTTTCTTTCGAGCAAGACCAAAGCCCGATGCAATCATACCAAACAAGCCAATGCTCATTAGGGTCGTTGCAGATTCTGTACCGGTATTTGGCAACACTTCTTTCACCTCAATAACATCAGATACCGGATTTTCTTCAACCTTTTGCTTCACCATTGGCGCAGGCGTATGATAGCCAATAGTTGGTTTAGGCTCTGCCTTAGGTGTTGGTTTCGATTGTGGTTCCGGTTGTGGTTTCGGTTGCGGCTCTTCTTTTGTAACAAGAATATTATTTTTATGCCATTCCACTGTCGGTTTGATAGTTTCTTTTAGCACAGGATCCTTTTCCAATTCAGGAGCTGTTGGCTTCACCGGTTGTTCTGGAACTTTTGGTTCCACCTTATAAAGTGGGGAAGCTGGTGGAACTGGAACTTCCTTTTCAGCTGGAACATCTTTGATTTCAGGTTTTTCAGGAGCTGTTGGTGCTGTTGGTGCTGTTGGTTTTACTGGCTCTTCTCCTGGATCTTGTGGAAAGGCAACGTTTGAATTGATTGAGAACCAATAGAGGGTTGCTTCATCCGTAGCATTTGCTCCCTTAGCAGTGAACTCAAGATGGCCGTCTTTCAAGATAACTGCACCGCCACCATAGTAGAGATACGGACTTTTTGGATCATCCCATCCCTTAGTTGAACTTGAAGGATCCGCATTAAAAGTTGCACCTTCGTTCATATACTGGTTTTGTTCCTTGGCAAATACTTCCTTTGTAGTTGGATCTTGGTCAACACTAGAGTTTGGCAACTTAATAAACTCTTTATTCCCAATATTTACAGACTCTACGTGAGGTGTATTTTGGTGCTTCATCCGTGGAGTATAGGTCAAAATCCCTGATCCCGCATCAACTGAATATGCACCGACAATATCAGAACTACCCCCAAATTCATAGTCTTCTGTTCCGATAGAATGGCCATTCCCTCCACCTGAAGCATTGACTGTCGTCACATCAAGGACAGTTTCTTCACTGACTGAGAAACCATTCCCATCCCAAGTTGCTTTTTGACTAACGATCTTCAATGGATTGTCAGCATCATTAAAGACTTGAGCGCTACCGAAGTTTGCATAGCCACGCTTCACAGCAACATCTGCTCCGTCAAGACTAGGGTTACTACCATCTGAATAAGGATCCCAAGTTCCACGAACAGTGTTTCCATTGATATCTTTAGCTTCTACAAGGAGGGCGCGAGGTTTGTCATTTTCAACATAAGAAGCTCCATTCCAGTGGTTTAAGGAATTCAAAGCCAAAATGGCATTATAGTTAGCTAAATTAATCAATTGATCATTTTCATCATAAAATTCAACATCAACACCAACTGTGACGGGTTGGTCTGTGTCAGTTGAGCTACCGATTGTCATTGTCACTGCTGGATCATTGTAAATTTGAACGATTCCTCGTCCGTCATTAGATGGCAAGCTTTTCACTTCATACTTGTAGACCACTTTAGCAATACGCTTGATATCACGACCTTCTTTGATAGTAGCCTGGCTAAGACCCTTGTAGGTTACATCGAACTTATCTCCAACTTTGACCACTGCCCATTCGATTTCATTATCCGCATATGGGTTCGTTGTTGTCAAATCTGAATCTTGTAGGTTCTTAGTTTCATACATCTTGGTAGCTTTACCGTCCCCATACAAGCGAGATTGACCTTCTTTTGTCAAATACGTAGTAAGTCCTGTTGTTTGGTGGTAAAGCGTTGTTGTTTCCCCATCTTCCAACTCTTCTGGAAGGAAGGTCAAATCTTGTTTGTACTTCTCAGGGTTTCCTCCACGCTCTTTAACCATCTTATTGAAGGCATCTTTAGCATCATCGTATTGCGCTTTTTTCTTCTTGTATAGTTCATTATCAATCAAGTAAGCTGCTTGCGCTTCATCATAGAGACGCTTTTTCTCCTTGTAGTCAGCCAATTTGATATCGTAAGCCTTTTGGGCTAAATTGTTTTCTGTCTCAACGGCTTGTTTGGCTTTAACAGACTCAATATAAGCTTTAAAAGCCGTTTGGTATTCTTCAAAAGCTTTTTCATAAGCCACTTTTGCAGCCTGATTATCTGCTAGGGCTGCAGCATTTTCAGCCACTGCTTTCTCGTAAGCAGCTTGCTCTTTGTTATAGGTTTCAACTTCCTTGTCATAAGCTGCCTGAGCCGCAGCATTTTTCGCATCTACAACTGCTTTTCCCTTCTCATAAGTTGCTTGATTCGCTGCAACTTCTGCCTTATAGTCTGCTACAATCTTATCAATAGCAATGGCTTGCTTCGCATAATCTTGCTCAGCAGTTTTTTCATCTGCTTGGGTCTTTGCTTCTGTTTCTGTAACTTCAAGTCCAGTAGTCACCGCATCTGTTTTCGCAGTCTCTAAATAATCTGGTACAGCAACTTCTTTAGCCTCAGTTGTCGATTTTGTTGGAGTAGCCGTTGTTGAAGTGACTGCTGTAGTAGCTGAAGCAACTTCATCTGCAGAAACAGATGTAGCTCCTGCTACTGCAATAACCGTAGCTACCGCTACGGAACCAAAAGCGACAGACGTTTTACGCAAGGCATACTTAGTAGTCTTGCTATTTTTAATTAGTGACATATAGTTCCTTCTAACCTCTTTTTCAAATTTATTCTCATCAAAATCAACACATTGAATTTTAATGTCTATTTTGGTAAAGCGATATTAACACTTACCCCCATATGTGTCAATATTATTTTTTAATTTTTTTCACATCTCCATTCAAATTTTGCTTCTTTTTTGACAAAATCCCTTGTTTATAAAAGTATTCTTTTTAATTTTCTTCTATATATGTCAAACGTTTGATATCTAATTTTTGCCAGTTATTTTTTCTAAAAAAAATTTTTTAACTTAATCTAGAGTAATGAAAATAGAATAAATTGCAGAATGTCCTTTAGTAACGAGCTTTCCCCAGTTTTACAACTGATTCTTCTTATTTTGTATTTATCACTAATTTGTATCATTTTTTAGATGCGGGGAAATTTTATGTCAAACGTTTTTTGTTTTTTTATTTTTCCGAACCAAAAACCCTTATTTAGTGCTGTTTTCTAATACTTTTATGAAAACTTCCAATCTCATTTACTTTTTTAAATTGACACTATCTAGTGAAAAGTCGTATACTGGGGTATACAAAATCAACATTTTTTTAAATAATGTTGAACGAACTGCATAGACAGTATTGGGGAGGAAGAAATGAAACAAGCACAAAGCAGTATCTCTGAAAAAGGCCACGGCTATTTTCGCAAACGCAATAAGGCACTAGTCTCTATGATTACTCTTTTCGGAGCCTTGATACTAAGCTCTGTTGCCACGGCTGACGAAATCAATAGCAATCAGACTTCTGAGATCACAGCAAGCAATCAACCAGTAGCAACCACTAGGAGCACACTTACCCCTACTAGTGAAGAAGTTGCAGCTACAGATGCTACACCTTCACCAGCTGAATCAACACCAACAGTGACTACCACTCAAGCAGTCAGTCCTACTCCAGCAACTACTTATAATACCCCAAAAATCACTAACGACGTCACCTTTGATAAAGCAACTTATAAAAGTGGAGAAGATGTTCGGATCTCCATCAACAACCCTGAAGTGGTTACATCTGATGTCACTGTCTCCCATTTGGATCAGATCATTTATGAAAAGAAAAACCTTGAAGGAAATGCACTAACGATTCCAAGTACTGTCTTTTCACCTAATGCTGGATTTATCGTAGATGTCCTTGGTAAGAAAGCAGATGGTTCCCAAGCCTTTCATAAGGCAGCGGGTCTTGCTGTTGAAGATGACTGGACGATCTACCCACGTTATGGGGTAGTTGCCGGCTCAAAAGACAATCACAACTCCATCACCAATGATCAGGTAGAAGGCTACAAGAATAGTATTGACCAATTGGCCAATATGCACATCAACAGCTATTTCTTCTACGATGTCTACAATACACCTGCCAACCCATTCCCAGCAAATGTTGAACGTTTCACTCAAGATTGGGCGACTTTCTTGATTCCAAATAGCGAAACAGATCCTGACAAGCGCAAGTCCTACTTACCTGTCATCGATACAGAAGCAGTCAAAGAGCTGGTGGATCATGTCCATACTACTGGTGCCAAAGCCATGCTCTATAACATGATTTATGCGGTTTCCCTCGAAGAAGGGGTCCCAAATGAAGTGAAAAGTGCCATCGTTCGCAATCTAGAAGACCATTTCAACTTTGGTAAGAAGGGAGATGTCACAGCGACCGATATCCAACAATTTCTCGATCCAGGCGATCCAAATTGGCAAAAATTTATCATTGAAGTCATGACCAAAGCCATGAAAGAAGGCAATTTTGATGGATGGCAAGGGGATACCATGGGTTCTAACTGGGTGGAAAAAGTCAGTGAACCTGGAAAAGGCTTCTCTTTGAGCGAGCACTATCCAGAACTAGCCGTGGCTGCTGCCGAAGCTCTCAAAAAAGAAGGCTATGACTTCATGATCAACGATATCTCCACTGGAGACGCTGATCGACTAGGTAAGACCAATGTCTCTGCTCCTTATGCAGAAGTTTGGGGTGATAGCATTTACTATGACTCTACCTACCAAGCCTTGACTCGCCTCACCGAACGGATGCGTGATTTATACAAGGGAAAATCTCCCATCATCGCAGCCTATACTCACCGTGGTAAAAATGCATCGACCCTCAGCAAAGACAACGAATTGCTGACAGATGCTATTATCGCAGCGAGTGGTGGTTACCATATGACGACTGCAGCCCTCAATACTTCTCAAGATGCCAAAGGTTTTGGGGTGATTCAAGCCGAATGGTATCTCAATCAAAACTTACCGGTCAATGCTGACTTTGCCAATGCAGAATTCAACTACCAAGAATTCATCGTTGCTTATCAAGAACTTCTTCGTGGTCGCGACACCTTGGCGCATGATACTCGTCGGATTGTAGACAATACCAATGTACTGGTGAACGGCAACTTCATCGGATCCAACCTGGATAACGCAGATAGGGTTCAACCTGGAACCATTTATACCATTACAAAAGAAACCAAGATGGGTGATCGAATTGCTCACTTGATCAATTTGGTTGGCATCACTGAAAACAAATGGAACAGTGCTGTGAATACAACCGAAAAACTAACCAATATTCAAGCTTTTGTTCCACTCGGAAAAATCACAAAAGACCAGGCTGAACACGCCAGCATTTACTGGGCCACACCTGATGCTGTTGAAGGAACATATAACATCAACCTCCGGGAAACAAGCGCAAATGTTTATTATGACGGAGGAGCTGGCCAATGGATGGCTGCTATCGATGTTCCTAGTCTAGATGTATGGGATATGCTCTACGTCAAACTCAATGAAGCCGCTCATGTTCTTTATCAAGATAAAAACGGAGTTGAGCTCAAGCGTTCCAGTGACTTGGTTGGGCATACAGGTGAAAAGATCAATTACTCGACAAAAGAAACCATTGCCAACTATTTGAAGAAAGGCTATGAACTAGTAGAGAATGGCTTCGATGCAGACGGACAACCAAACTTTGACCGCGACGCTAACAACACAAATGAAGATGGCGTTCAAGAGTTTATTGTCCGCTTGGCACCAAAAATTGTAGAATTTTCAGAAGCACAACCCATCCAAGCCGGTCAACTTGTCCCAGGAGATAGCGAGGGTCGTGTCTTTCCAACTCCTCTAGCTCCAGCTGGTCAAACAACTGCTGATCTGGATCATTTATCTGAAACAGTGACTCGTACAGTGACCTATGTAACAGAGGACCAGGATGGATCTAACCGCCGGCCTGCAGGAATAGCTGACCATACTGACAGCCTTCATTTCGCTCGCAAAGGAAGCATCAATTTGGTGACAGGCGAGACGAAGCTTGAAGACTGGACAGCTCAAGACGGCACGAGTTTTATAGCTCTCGAAAATCCCGTCAAAAAAGGCTATGTTGTCGTAGCAGAAGAATCGACTGATGCCGTCTCTTCTGATCTGACAAAAGCAGGTCACCATACTGGCATTCATGCTGATGCAGCAGATATCACAGATACGGTCATCTATCGACCAGTTGGTGTCTATAGGATCAGCTATGCCACTGGTAAAGAACCAGCCAATGCTCTTAAAGAGATCACTTATCTAAATGATTCCACAAATCCAACTGCCATCGCATCTCCTACTGCTATCCTACCTTACGTGGAGGAATTAGAGCCAAAAGACGCTAATGGACAAGTCTTAAACCTTGTCGATCCTCTTGACGAGACCAAAGGCTATCTTCTTCCAATCCCTGAGTCTCCAACAGCTGATAACGCTATTTCCTATACCATCACCAAAGGATCTGTCAGAGTACGATTCCTCACTCAGGGAAGTGACACTGATCTGCAAGAGGCGCAAGACCTTGCTACAGAGGTAGATTTCGGTACCAAGTACACCAGTGAGGCACCAACAGAAATCACAAAAGATGGCCTCGTCTACCATCTAGTTGGGCACCGTGCTGATTCTGCGGATCCAAGTGGCACCGTCACGAAAGGAATGAAAACTGTCATCTATGATTACAAGTTAGCTACAGGAACGGTCATCGCGCGATTTGTCATCCAAGATACTAGCACTGAATTGCAAGCAGAGCTTGCTGTTGCAACCAATGTGGACAATGGAACCCCTTACGTCGCTATCGCACCAGATGAAATCTCCTACGACGGCCACATCTACGAACGGATCGGTGCAGCTGAACAAACTGGGAACGTAGAAGTGGGAACAACCATCTTGATCTTTGCCTACAAGGACAAAGAAATCCCTACTCCACAACCATCCCCAGAAACCGAAAAAGAAGAAACAGTTAGCCCTCTTCCTTCCGTGACAAAAGCAAACACAACTGGCGTTCATGAAGAAAAGGGGTCAATACTTCTCTCTAACAAAGAAGAGGAGAAACCTCTTGAAAATATAAGCCAAACAGAGGATCTCCTTGAAGCTGTTCCTAATACTCCCCAAGAAGAAACGCACCTACCTGCAACAGGTGAAAAGACCTCTCACTTAGCCCTACTTGGACTTGGTCTCTTAGCAGGTTTGGCCAGTCTTATCTCTTACAAAAAGAAACAAGATTAGATCCCAAACACAAAGAAACTTCCTATGGAATTCTGTTCCAAGGAAGTTTTTTATATTTATACAAATCATTCGGAATCTATGTCCCGTTTATGAGGGTAACCGACGACAATAAGGGTGTGAAGTTCTTCCACTCCAAACCCTACTGTAATTCCAATTCAAAGTGGCTTCATTCCCCTTGTTGCCGGCAGTTTGAAAGATCAAATTACTTTACTAGTATACTGTTTTCCATATTTTAAGTCAACAAAAATCGGTTGAAACTAGTAACAGAATGAAATAACTAATCGAATAATTTCTGAAACATTTCATAATATATATGCAATTTTTCTAAGTTTTCAACAACAAACAAAGAGGACTTGCTCTTTCGAGCAAAGCCTCTTCCTGTTGGATCTAAAATTGTCACCTCATCAACAAGTTTGTCGATGTCACCTCAATTTTAGTCTTCGCGTTTTTTGCGTTTTGCAAGTCCCGCAAGGCCAACCATACCAAGTGCAGCACCTAACAATGCAGCAGAAGCTGATTGATCTTCACCAGTTTCAGGAAGTGCTGGAGCTGGTGGAGTTGTTGGTGTTGGCGGTGTTGGCGGTGTTGTTGGTGGTGTTGTTGGTGGTGTTGTTGGTGGTGTTGGTGGTGTATTAGGTGGTGTTGTTGGCGGTGTTGGTGGTGTATTAGGCGGTGTTGTTGGTGGTGTTGGCGGAATAACAGTGTTGTTAAACTCTGTATCTTCTGGCAACTGAGTAACAGCCGTCAATACTTTACCGTCTTTATTAATCATAATACCCACAGTAGCAACCATCTTATCGTATTCGATGCTAGAATCTGTGCCACGGATTTCTTCTACATGGTAGAGATGAGTTCCTTCTTCACCACGTTTGAATTCAAGATTTGAGAAGGTGATCTTACCAGCCGCATCATTGGTTACGGTTTCGATCACATTTCCTTTTTCGTCCTTAAGAACGAAGCTGAATTCACCAGCCTTCAATGCCCGACCTTCCAATTTCTTAGTAAATTGGAATTGAACCTTAACTGGAATGTTGACTACACGTTTTTCAGTTGGTTTTTCTGGTTTTTCTACAGACTTCTTAGTTGGATCGTATTGGTGTACGATTTGTGAAGCTGTATTTTCGATATCCACACCCTCTTGAGCAGATTGTTTAATTTCTGCAGGGATTTCAAACTTGTAGTAACGTCCGAAGGCCAACTTAGTTGTGTCGATAACTTGTGTATTTTCTGCGTCTCCAAGTGACTTAGTCAAGTCTGCTTTAGAAGTTGCAGTAATCACACCGTTTTCAACCTTGATATCAAACTTAGCTGTTACATCTTCTCCTGTTACAGAGTCGTATGCCTTAATATCAGCTCCGTTGACAGTCAAGTTTGCACTGTCATATTTATCTGTCACACCAACAGATTGAATATTGTGTGCTTCAGTGAATTTAGTTGTATCCAACCATACTTGGTAGTATACTTTATCACCCTTCTTGAGTGTCTTGGTATTGATATTTTGAGCTTCGTTGTTATCAGTCTTATCAACGTAAGGATTTGCGTTTGTTTCCGCAACTTTATCCTTCAACTCTTTATCATCGTCGAGAAGTTTCACACCTGTAAGATCGAATTTAGATTCGTTCAAGATGTATTTCTCTGGATTGAATTCTGGAGTTTCAGGTGGGCGAACAGTGTTATTGAATTCTTTGTCTGATGGATCCGTTACCTTAGTAAGGAGAGCTTTCGCTGTTCCATCATGAGAAACCTCAACTGTTACAACTGCTTTCATCGTGTCATAAGTAACGGTTGTATCAGTTCCTTTGACTTCTTCTACAGTGTAGTTGTAAGTTCCTTCTTGACCTTTCTTGAATTCAAGAGCTGAGAACTTAACGTTACCAGATGCATCGTTCTTCACAGTTTCAAGAGTATTACCATCTTTATCCTTAAGAACGAAGCTGAATTCGTTAGCTTTAAGCTCACGGCCTTCCAAACGTTTCGTGAAGTTGAATTCTACTGAAACAGGGATGTTCACAACACGTTTTTCAGTTGGTTTGTTTGGTTTCTTCACTGTCTTGCTTGTTGGATCGTATTGATGTACGATTTGAGCCGCAGTGTTTTCAATATCCGCACCACCCTTAACAGTATCTTTCACTGTTGCTGGGATGTCGAACTTGTAGTAACGTCCAAACGCAAACTTAGTTGTGTCGATCACTGGAGTATTTTCTGCGTCTCCAAGTGACTTAGTCAAGTCCGCTTTAGAAGTTGCAGAGATCACACCGTTTTCAACCTTGATATCAAATTTAGCAGTCACATCTTCGCCTGTTACAGAGTCGTAAGCTTTGATGTTTGCAACATTAATGTCAAGTTTGTCTTCTTCGTAGTCATCAGTAACACCAACAGATTGGATGTTGTGCGCTTCAGTGAACTTAGTTGTATCCAACCATACTTGGTAAACAACCTTATCGCCACGTTTCACTGTCTTAGTATTGATGTTAGCTGCTTCATTATTGTCAGCCTTATCAGCGTAAGGATTTGCGTTTGTTTCCGCAACCTTGTCTGCCAATTCTTTATCATCATCAAGAAGTGATTTACCAGTAAGGTCGAATTTCTCAGCGTTCAAGATGTATTTCTCTGGGTTGAACTCTGGAGTTTCTGGAGGAGTCACCTTGTTGTTAAATTCTTTGTCCGCAATGTCGCCAACTTTCGCGATCAGAACTTTAGCTGTTCCGTCGTGTGAAACAGTGACTGTTACATTCGCTTTCATAGTATCGTATGTAACGGTTGCGTCGCTTCCTTTAACTTCTTCTACAGTGTAGTTGTGAACGCCTTCTTGACCTTTCTTGAACTCAAGTTTAGAGAACTTAACGTTACCTGAGGCATCGTTCTTAACAGTTTCAAGAGTCTTACCTTCTGAATCTTTAAGCACGAAGCTGAATTCATTGGCTTTAAGCTCACGGCCTTCCATACGTTTAGTAAAGTTGAATTCCACTTCAACTGGTACGCTGTTTACACGTTTTTCAGTTGGTTTGTTTGGTTTTTCAACTTTCTTAGTAGTTGGGTTGTAGTAGTTTACAACTTGAGCCGCAGTGTTTTCGATGTCTACTCCGCCTTTAACGTCAGCTTTCACTGTAGCTGGGATATCAAACTTGTAGTAACGTCCGAATTCGAATTTAGTTGTGTCGATGACTTGTGTGTTTTCCGCATCGCCAAGTGACTTAGTAAAGCCATCTTTAAGGGTTGCAGTGATCACACCGTTGTTCACAGTGATATCGAATTTAGCTGTTACATCCGCACCAGTCTTACCATCATAAGCTTTGATTTCTGAACCATCAACATCAACTTTAGCCTCATCGTAGTCATCTGAGATTCCTACTGATTGGATGTTGTCCTTGTTAGCTGCGTCAAATTTAGTTGTATCCAACCATACTTGGTAAACAAGTTTTTGACCTGGTTTAACTGATTTAGTATTGATATTCGCTGCTTCGTTATTAGATGCGTCGTCCGCATATGGGTTCGCATTGGTATCTGCGACCTTGTTTGCCAACTCTTTATCATCATCTAATAATGAAGTTCCAGTCAAATCAAATTCTTTTTCGTTTAGAACATATTTTTCTGGATTGAATTCTGGAGTTTCTGGAGGAGTCACACGGTTGTTAAATTCTTTATCCGCAATGTCGCCTACAGTCGCGATCAGAACTTTAGCAGTACCATCGTGTTTCACTGTAACTGTTACATTCGCTTTCATTGTGTCGTATGTAACGGTTGCGTCGCTTCCTTTAACTTCTTCTAC